>CAWBPE010000005.1:0-143756 GCA_963790595.1 uncultured Alphaproteobacteria bacterium
CGGCGTCGCTTCCATGAAGCCGCCGATATTACCGCCGCTGGAGAAATGTTCGCCGACCGAGCGGACCACGATGATCCGCACCCGATCGTCCTCGTCGAGCGTTTCGAACACCAGCCGCAACTGATCGCGCTGCGGCATCGAGACCACGTTGAAGGGCGGCCGGTTCAGAATGATATCGGCGCGTTCATGCGCTTCGTCGATTTCGACCTGGAAACCGTCAAGCTTGGCAAGGCGCTGATCTATGAAACTGTAGGGAGCGGGCATGTCTGTTCCTTTCTTGTGACGTATGTTTCAGGCCGCGTTGGATGGCGGCGCGTCTTCGCGCTGGTAATCGCCGGCGACAAGCAGGCGGCGCAGCAATTTTCCGACCGGGGATTTCGGCAAGGCATCGACAAACACAAAGCGCCGCGGGCGCTTGAAATTCGCGAGACCCGAAATCCTGCAGAATTGTTCGAGATCCTGTTCGCTGACAGGGCCCTTGCGCTTGACGAAGGCGGTGACGACCTGGCCCCATTTCTCGTCGGCGAGACCGACCACGGCCACTTCGTGCACCGCCGGGTGCAACGAAAGTGTGCTTTCGATCTCGACCGGCGAGACGTTCTCGCCGCCGGTAATGATCATGTCATCGACGCGGCCGGTCACGAACAGATCGCCGTCGGCGTCGACAAAACCGGTGTCGCCGGTGAAGTACCAGCCGTCCCGCAGCGATTTGGCGTCCGCGTCGTGCCGGCGCCAATAGCCTTCAAAGGACTCGTCGCCCGCCAGAAGTGCTATGATCTCGCCCTCTTCATTTGGAGACGCCACATCCGCCGCCGACCGCGCATTGAGCCAGACCACCCTGATCTGCTGATTGATGCCGGCCTTGCCGGCCGAGCCAGGCTTTGCAGGCGCATTCTGGTCGATCGTGAAAGTGTAGATTTCCGAGCTGCCGTAGTGGTTGACGAACAGTTCGGGCCGGAACGCATCGTTCAATGTCTTCAGCAATCCGTCGGTCATCGACGCCCCGGCAAAGCCGAGCTTGCGCACGCTTGAGACATCGGTCGATGCAAATTCCTTGTTGTGCACGAGATCATGGTAGAGCGTCGGCACCAGATAAAGGTTGCTGACCTTTTCGCGCGCGATCAATGCCAGCGCCCGGCTGGTGTCATAGCGCGGCAGGCAAACGAAAGTGCCGCCGATCAGCGACATCGCAATCAGCGAACGCACCCCCATGGTGTGATAGAGCGGCATCACGCCCAAGGTGCGTTCGCCGCGCCGGTACAGGTTCTGTGCGACATGCGCGATCCCCGCGGCGCGTTCGGCGCGGTGACGCCGGGGCACGCCTTTCGGCCGCGAGGTGGTGCCGGACGTATAGAGCATGATCGACCAGGCTTCGGCGCTAACCCGTGGGGTCACGTCGGCCGCGAGTTCGGCCACCATGCGGTCGAACAAAAAGGCGTCCCCCGCATCGCCGCTGCCCACATAGATGCGCGGCAACGCGGAAGCCCGTTTGGATTCCGCGACGGCCTGCGCGGAAACATCCTGGTACACGAGCGCAGAGGATTCGGAATCCTCAAGGCAGTAATCGAGATCGTCCGCCTTGGCGCGCCAGTTGACCGGGGTGATCACGATGCCCGCCAGTTGGCAGGCCCAATGCAGCGTCGCTGCCGCCTCGCAATTCTGCAGCATGGTGGCGAGATGATCGCCAGGCTTCAGGCCGATGCGGTCGAACGACACTACCAGCGAGGAGATCCGCGCGTACCATTGCGCGTAGGTCAGGCGAATGCCGTCATCGACGATTGCCAGCGCGTGAGGATCGCGCGCCACGCTCGCAACAAAGCTTGTTCCAAGGTCAAGCATCTGTCTTCTCTCTGTTTTGGTCCGCTAATTCCGCCGCCGCCTCGAGCGCCGCGCGCACGATCGGCGCATATCCCGTGCATCGGCACAAATGGCCGCTCAACACATCGCGGATTTTTTCCTCGTCCGGCTCCGGGTGTTCGCGCAGAAACGTATCCAGCGACATCAGGATTCCGGCAGTACAAAAGCCGCATTGCAGCGCGTGATTTCGCTTGAAAGCTGCCTGCAACACGCCAAGACGGCCCTCCACCGGTGCCAGGCCTTCCACGGTGCGGATTTCGCAGCCGTCGATCTGTACCGCGAGCGTGAGGCACGCCCGCGCCGGTTGGCCGTCGATATCGATGGTGCAGGCGCCGCACACGCCGTGCTCGCAGCCGACATGGGTACCGGTCACGCCAATCTTGTGTCGCAGGAAATCCGTCAGCAGCAGGCGCGGTTCGGCCTCGCCGGCGCGGGGCTTGCCGTTCAAGGTAAAGCGGACATCGTGGCGCTGGTTGGCCTGCAATCGGCTCATTGCAGCACCTCCCGCACCAGATCGCGGCCGATCATGCGCACGAGATCGCGGCGATAGCGCGCGGTGGCATGGACATCGTCGCGGGCATCGAGTTCGTAGGCAAAGGCATTCAGCGCATCGTCCAGCGCGCTGCCGTCGAGGCGTGGCAAATCGCGTGTCGCCGGCATGTCCGCCACGCCGCCGACGGCAAGACGAACGCCATTGTCCGTCGCCACCGCCGCACAGGCGACAATGGCGAAATCGCCATGACGGCGCGCGACTTCGCGGAACGCGCAACGCTTTTCAATGACCGGCAGTGATACCGCCTCGATCAACTCGTCATCGGCGCGCGTCGTCGCCATCATGCCTGCAAAAAAATCCTTGGCCGCGACGCGCCGGCGCTTCTTCGCACTACGCAAATGCACCTCGCCGCCGATCGCCCTTAGCATCAGCGGCAACTCGGCACTGGGATCCGCATGCGCGATCGATCCGCAGACCGTTCCGCGGCTCCTTGTCTGCACATGACCGGTCCACGGCAGCGCCAGCGCAACCAGCGGCAGGCTCGCGCCGAGATCGGGCCATGCCAGCAGTGCGGCCTGGCGCACGCCGGCTCCGATTGTCACCGTGTTACCCTTGCGTTCGATGTGCGCCAGATCCTTGAGCCGCATGATGTCGATCAGTGTTTTGGGCCGGGCGAGGCGCATATTGAGCATCGCCATCAGCGATTGGCCGCCCGCGATGATGCGCGCGTCGCCACCATCCTTCTTGAGCGCGTCGAGCGCCTCGTCGAGGTGTTCGACCCTGACATAATCGAATGCGGCGGGCTTCATCGCTGCCCCCCGAATAGACCGCGCAGTTTCGCGAGCAACGACGGGCGCGGCCCGGCTGAACCGCCGCCGGCCTGCCGCGCCAAGGCCGCAAAGAATTGCCCGATGATCACCCGCGTGGCGCCGTCGAGCAGGCGGCCGCCGATGCTCGCGACCTTGCCGCCGATTGCGGCCTCATAGACGTAATGGATCTTCGTGCCGCCGTTCTCGGTCGGCGTCAGCGTGATGCGTCCTTCGCCGCCGCCAAATCCGAGCGCGCCCTCGGCGGTTCCGCCGAGCGTGACGGCGTGCGGCGGATCGAGGTCCGACAGTTTGACGTCGGCGCGATAGAGCCCTTTGACCGGACCTATACCAATGGTCACGTCGGCGCGGAAATGCGTATCCGAAACTTTCTGGACGCTGTGGCAACCGGGGATTACGGCCTTCAACGTCTCGGGATCGAGCAGCATCGCCCAGACCTGCTCGGCCGGCGCGCCGACGCTGGCTTCGCCCTCGCCGCGCAGCTTGCGGTCACCGCCCTTTTTCTGGATGTCACCGCCCACGCGGCCGGCGGGCGCAACGCGCTCAGCGCCATGCACGGCGTCAGCGAGCTTGGCCGGCACCAGCGGCAAGGTGATATCTTTCAGCCCGAGCGCGTCGCAGACCGCGTTGGCGATACAAACCGGCGTCGACATGCAATTGCCCTCGCCGACACCCTTTGAGCCCAACGGCGTCACCGGTGACGGCGTCTGCATGTGGATGATGAACGGCTCCGGCGTCTCGATAACCGTCGGCAGCAGATAGTCTGCGAGCGTGCCGGTCAGAAAACTGCCGTCGGCACCATAGGCATATTCCTCGTACAGCGCAGCGCCGACCGCCTGCGCGAAGCCGCCGCGGATTTGGCCGTCGACCATCGCCGGATGCAGGATGGTGCCGCAGTCGTGCATGGTGACGTAACGGTCGATCCGCGTTTGCAACGTGGTGCGATCGATCTCGACGCCGCAGAAGTCGAAGATAAAACCGTGGCACAGCGACGAGTTGACATGGTCCCCATCGTCGGGCGCGGTCAGTTCAGGCGGCGTCCAGAACACGGTCTCGCGGATGGTTTGTCCGACACCGTCGGGCAATGCGGCCGGCGACCAGTGGCTCAGCGCCGCAACCCGCGAGAACGATACTTTATTGTCCGGATTGCGTTTCGATCTGACCTGGCCGCCGGCGAAGATGATGTCGTCGGCTTCGGTGTTCAACTGGCTCGCGGCGATGCGTGCCAGGCGGCCCGCGATGCGTTCGGCCGCCAATTTGGCGGTGCCGGCCACCGCGGGCGCGAAGCGGCTGGCGTAATTGCCGGACGCGATCGACCACGCGTCCTTGGCGGTATCGATCTCGGTATTGACCCTGACATCGCCCGGCGTGAGCCCGAACACGTCCGCCACCACCTGCGACAGCACCGTGCGGTGGCCCTGCCCTTGCGGCACCGAGGCGACATGCACGCTGACGCTGCCGACCGGATCGATCGCGACGGTGGCGGTCGCCTGTGCGCCATTCTTCGGGCCGGCCTTGCGGCGCTCGGCCGGGGTCAGCACCGTCGTGATGTAGCCCATGTTGGACACGCTGGGCTCGACCACCGCGGTGTAACCGATGCCGTAAAGGCGTCCCTCGGCGCGCGCGGCATCCCGGCGCGCTTTCAACTCGGCGAGCTTGCCCTCGGCGACACCGCGCCGGATCGCCTCCTGATAGTTTCCGGAATCGAGCAGCGCACCGCTGGCGGTGCGATACGGAAACGCATTAGCTGGAACGAGATTGCGCGTGATCACGTCAAGCGGATCGAGGTTCAATTCGATCGCGATGCGCTGCACCAGCCGCTCCAGCGCAAAGTAAACCTGCGGGCCACCAAAACCGCGATTCAATCCCGTCGGCGTCTTGTTGGTGACAACGACGCGGTTACGCACGGCCATGTGGCGGATATCGTAGGCGCCGGACAGATTGCCGTGCATGCGATACAGCGTCGCCGGCTCCGGCGCGCGCAGATGCGCGCCGCAATCCTCGACCTGGTCCCAGTCCAGCGCGAGGATGCGGCCATCCTTGTCGACGGCGGCGCTTAATGTCGTCGCGCGGTTGGTCGCGGACACCGAGGCGGTCAGATGTTCGAGCCGATCCTCGATCCATTTCACCGGACGCCCCGCCGCGCGCGCGGCCGCAGCGATCAGCACGATATAGGGAAAGATCCCCTGCTTGACGCCAAAGCTGCCGCCGGAATCCGGCGGCGTTCGCAACCGCAGGCGATTGCCCGGAACTTTCAGCGCGCGCGACAGCACCGCATGGATGCTGAACGGTCCCTGGAAATTGGCGAGCACATCATAGGCGTCTTCGCCGGGGTCGTAGTCGGCGACCAGGCCATAGGTTTCGATCGGCGTGCAGGAATTGCGCGGATACGTAATATCGATGCTGATGCAATGCGCCGCCGAGGCAAAGGCCTGCTCGGGATCGCCGTAGCGAAACACCCGGTCGCTGGCGACGTTGCCGTTGAAACCGTCATGCAGGACCGGCGCGTCTGCCTTGATAGCCGCCAGCGGATCGATCACCGCGGGCCGCGCTTCATACTGTACCTCGATCAAGTCAACAGCGTCTTCGGCCAGATAGCGATCGGTCGCGACCACGACCGCGACAGCTTCGCCGACATAGCGCACGCGCCCGACTGCGATCGGCCAGCACTCGACCGGCGCCTTGACGCCGACCACGAGGCTCGACGTCAGCGCCTTGATGTCCTCGCCGTCGAGCACGGCGACGACGCCCTGCGCGCGTTTCGCGGCCGACATGTCGATGGAGATGATATCCGCATGCGCGTGCGGAGAGCGCAGGATCGCGGCGTGAAGCGTGCCGGGATGGACGCCGATATCGTCCATGAAGCGGCCGCGGCCGGTCAGCAGCGCGGAATCCTCGACGCGCGGAATCGATTGGCCGACCCAAGGACCGGCCGAAGCCGAGCCCGGCGCTTTGTCTTTGCTCGCGACCGCGTGGTCTTTGCTGGCGAGTGCGTGGCTGGCGGCTTCCGCCATCCCTGAAAATCCTCCCGCGCATTTTTCGATGCGTCAGGGGAAATTATCTGGCGACGGCGCCCGCGACGGCCAGATCAACCGATCTCAAAACTTACCATCCCGTCTCATTTTCGTGTCGTGCACTGCAATATCAGCACGCCAGGCGGGAGATGTTCCGGAACTCGCGCGGACTGACGCCGGCATGGTTGCGGAAGAAGCGCGTGAAATGCGCCGGCTCGACAAAGCCAAGCTGCTGGCTGATGTCCTGCAGGCTGGCCGGACGATTGAGCACCGCATCGACAGCTTGCTCCATGCGTACGACATTCTGATAAACTTTTGGTGGCACGCCGATGGAAGATTCAAACAGCCGAAACAAATGCGAGCGCGACAGGCCGGCTTCCCTGGCCACCGTATCGAGCGAGACGCCGCGGCGGGTCTCGGCCCGCATCGAGGCCGCGACCTTGCGGATGCGCCAGTCGCCCGACGCAATATTCATTTCCCGGATCGACGCCGGAAAACTTCGCCACGGCGTGAAGCGCTCGATCACCGCGATCATCAAATCGGATAGCAGGGCTTCATGCGCTCCGCGTGCGTCCGGCCGCGCCATCATGTCGGCCGCCAGATTCATCGCCAGGCCGCGAATGCGTGGCGACACATCGCCGGTCGGATGGTTGAAGAAACCGGGCGCGCCGCTGGCCGCCCATCCCGGCCGGAACGCCATCAGCCATTCCGGCTCGATATACAGCGCGAGAATGACGGTGCGCGGCCGCTCGGGATCATGAACATAGGAGTGCGGCTGCCAGCCATTGACCAGCACGGCCATCTGGTTGGTCAGCGGATAGACCTTGTCGCCGACGACAAACTGGGTGTCCGCGCCCTCGACCTTCAACAGCACGTGGCAATGCGGATGCGCGTGGCGCACCAGCGACCAGTCCATATCGAGGAGCGCAACCCGGCCAAACGCCCCGTGCGCAATTCGCAACGCCGTCGACATCACCATCTCTCCCAGACTTGGACACCGCGCTGGCGCATCCCGCGCGGCTATCCCATCTCATTTCCCCGTTTTATGACTTCCTGGCTTGGGCCAGCGTTTGTTGTTTTGATCGAACTTCTCAGCCCGTGACGATCTTCGCAAAAGCGGCCTTGGAATCATCCTGAAGGTCGCGCACGAGATCGACGTTTTCAATGCCCTTGACGTGAATACGCTTGAATTCCATCGGCTCGGTTGCAACCGGCTTGGTCGCGTCGATGCCCATTTTGGCGCTGATGCCTTCATCCGATGACGGATCGAGCTTCGAGCCCTGCGCGCCCGAGACGACGACGAGATCACGATCCGCCTGAAACCGGGTCGCGATCGCCCACTCGATCTCGTTGGGATCGTCGATATCGACATCCATGTCGACCACGACGACCTGCTTGATGTCGTAGTGACCGCCAAAGGCGCCCATGATGATGTTCTTAGGCTCGCCCTGGCTGGCCTTGTCGATCTTGACCGCGAGGTGATAGCGGCAGGTGCCCCCGCGCGGCAGGCGCACATCGCGCACCGACGGGAAGCTGCGCTGCAGATGTTCCAACAGCGTCGCTTCGCGCGGAATGCCGCCGAGCAGCAGATGCTCAACGCCGCCGCCGACGATGGTGTGGAAGATCGCATTCTTGCGATGCGTGATCGCATCGACATGAATGACTTCGCGATCGGCGCGCGGCCCATAATATTGCGGGAACTCGCCGAACGGCCCTTCGGGTTCGCGCACCTTCGGCAGGATACGGCCCTCGATCACGATTTCCGCATGCGCGGGCACGCGCACCGAATTGGTCTTGCATTTGACCATCTCGATGGGCTGACCGAGCAGCGCGCCGGCGATTTCCATTTCGTCGTCGTCGAGTGCTGCGATCGCCTGCGACGCCAGAATGCAGGCGGGATGCACGCCGATGACAAGCGCGATCTCGAGCGCCGCGCCGGCCTCCTCCGCCATCCGGAAATAATGTTTGGTATGCCGCGGCAACAACAAAACGCCGATGCGATCGGGGCCGCTGACCTGGCAGCGATGGATCGAGACGTTCTGGATGCCGGTCGCCGGGTTGCGGGCAATCAACAGCGCCGCGGTGATGTAGGGTCCGCTGTCGTGCTCATTGTGTTTTGGAATCGGCAGTTGCTTGAGGAGGTCGACCTCGCGATGCACGACGTCATGCGCCGGCGCCGCCGTCACCTCGACCCACGGCAGCGGATGGCGCACCGCATTCTGGAATCTCGACAGCAACTCGCTGCCGGGAACGCCGAGCGAATCCGCGATCCAGCTACGGTCGGCGAACAGATTGGCGACCACGGGAATGGCGTGCCCACCCGGCTTCGGGAACAGGACGGCGTTTTCCAGCTCGAGCTTCTTGGCCACCGCCGCCAGTTCATCGATCAGCGAGACGCCCTCGCGGGCGACCACAAGCCGATCGGTCGCAACCAGCCGCTGCAGCCAGCTCCGTAAATCCGGGTGCTGCCAGTTGCGCTCAGTGGCGGGTATGGCCCGGCCTGCTTCCATTACGTCCTCCGGTCGGCTTGGTCCAAAGACCAAAGCACTGGAAATCCCCTGATATCAAGCCGGGTTCCGCTCTGCTGCCATGCAGCAACTGGTTGGCTGAAGCTCCGTTCTGATTAAATCAGAACCGAGCTCCAGTCTTTTGTTTTGACGCGTTTTCTTCACGCGAACCGGTATCCACTTCGCTCGAAAACGCTTTGGTTAACCCACCTCGGCCATCACGCGGCGATACTGATTGGGCGACGTTCCCGTGTGCTGCTGGAAAAACCGCGTGAAATTGCTCTGGGCGCTGAAGCCGAGATCCTGCGAGATGTTGCCGATCTCGTTGTCGTAGTGGCGCAGCCGGCCGACCGCGGTTTCGACCCGCAGCGCGTTGACGTAGACGCGAGGGCTGACGCCGGTGCAGCTACGAAACAGATGATTGAAGTGCGGCCGGGACAGGCCGGACGCCCGGGCAACCTCATCAAGATCGAGCGCCTCATCGGCGGATTCGCGGATATGCCGCAGCGCCCGGCCGATCCGGTAATCGCTCACGCCGCGCGGTCTATGGAGTCCTGCGGCTCGCCCGCGCCAGTCCGAAAAGCCGTAGGCGACGTTCAAACAGAGATCGAGGATCAGTTCCTGCAGCTCATCATGTCCTTGCGAGGGATCCGCCATCCGCCGCACCACGCCGGCGCGCAGCCGGTCGATCTCGCTGGTAATGGCAATCCCCGCCTGCGGAAAGAAGCCGGGTTCGGCGCAACTGATAAAACTGCGATCGGCCTGCGCGAGCCAGCCCGGCTCTATATAGAGTGCGAGGAACAACGTCCGCTCCGCACTGCGACTATGTTCATAGGCATGCTGCTGCCATGAATTGACCGCGACCAGCGTGTCGCTGCGCAATGGAACCGTCTGCCCCTCGACGACGAAATTCTGGTCCGGGCCGCTCGCCTTGAAGATCAAATGATAATGCGGATGCGCATGGTCCACCAGCGAGGTGTCCATGTCGAGAAGGGCGACGCGTCCGAAGCGGCCCTGCAGGATGCTCAAAGCCCTGGTCACAACAGATATCTCCGGCCGAGGGTGATCCAGATCCCGGCCCAGCCCGCCGATGATACGCCGAATTGCTCGTGACCGGTATGTGTCATCCGGCAAAAAATCATCCGGAATGATAACCGGCCGCCGCTAGTTCCCGGCCGGTGCCTCGGTTACGACCACCTCAACGGGTGTCGGTTCAAAACCCGCCGCGGGATTGTGTTGTTGGGGGCAATTCGAGATCACCACGAGGACCGGCATCTCGGCCCGCAGCACCACGTAATCGCCGGCTTTGGAAATGCCCTCGGCAATCCGGATGTCGCCGTCGGCGGTGAACGGCACGCGCATGAAGAAATTGATGTTGGAAACGATCTCCGAAGGCGACATCGCCCATTTGGCCAGTTCCGCGATGAAATTGGTCCGGCAGCTTTCGGTCTTGATGACGCCGTAGCGCACCTTGTCGATCTCGCAGCTACAGCATCCGGCCAGCGTGTCGTGATAGCCGCAGGTGTCCTCGACGACGGTCATCATCTCCCGCGCATGGTCCGAATAGATCTTCGATCCCTTGGTGATGTAGAGCGACTTGTTCAGCTTGACGGTGTTCGGCAGGTTGATGCGATCCAGCGGCAGTTCGGCACTATAGCACAGGAAATCGATCGCCTGCTGACCCCTGGTATCGATCAGCGTCAGGGTCTGCCCTGGCTCCAGGCGCGCGGACCAACTTACCTTTGCCGCCACTGTTTCGCGGCTAATGATTTTGCCCTGCGGGGCTTCCGTGGAAACGTTCATTGATGTCTGACCCTTTCGATCCAACCGGCCGGTCCATTTCATCATTTTCCTGCGCCCAAAGAACAGCGAAAAAATCATCCGAAATGATAAATCGTCCGCGCCGCGGCTAAGCACGTAAGCGCGCCGCGGACTATGCTGTCCCTCAAACATAACGGCGAAACCACGCCGGTCACATAATTGAGGGAGCGAACGATGGACGTTGTATTTCAGGACGCGAGCCGCGATCGCCGCGAGCAGGAACGCCAGCAGATCTTTCGCGACAAATTCGTCGCGGAAACGCCGCCCTGGTATCACGGCGCGATCCATCTCGGCTTTACGTTGTTGACCACGGGCGTCGCGATGTGGCTGTGCTGGACCCGAATCCATCATGCCGGCCTGGAATGGCTGCTGGTGGTTCCGATCGCGCTGTTCGGCAACTGGATCGAATGGGCCGCGCATCGCTACATTCTGCATCGCCCGGTGAAGGGACTGGAGATGATCTACAAGCGCCACTGCACGGTGCATCACCAGTTCTTCACCCATCACGACCTGACCTATCACGGCCACAAGGAATGGCGCGCGCTGCTGTTTCCGCCGTTCGCGCCGCTCGGTTTCGTGCTGGCCGCGCTGCCGCCGGCATTGCTGCTCGGCGTGATCATCTCGGCCAATGCCGGCTACATCACCGTGTTCACGATGGCGGCCTATTATCTGATGTACGAGGGCCTGCACACGCTGTCGCATCTCGACGATGCGCGGCACCCTTATCTGAAATATATTCCGCTCATCAACACGGTGCGCCGGATGCACACCATTCACCACGTGCTCGGCTTCATGCAGACGCGCAACTTCAACCTCACCTTCCCGATCTGCGACGCTTTGTTCGGCACCAGCGATCTCGACCGCGGGCTTGTCGCCACGCTGTTCAACGGGAACTCCAACGCACACATGCGACGGGATTTGCTGCCGCACGACCCTGGTATTGCCGTGCCGCAGCTTGATGGCAGCGGGAGCGAAGTGAAGGCGGTTTGAAGAAAGTAATTTCAAACAGCTTTTCATTCGTCATTGCCGGGCTTGACCCGGCAATCCATCACTAAGAAAACTCTCGCAGATCGATGGATGCCCGGGTCAAGCCCGGGCATGACGAGTGGTGTTCGTGCTGAAGTCTTGCTCCACACGCACCTCCGCATTCCCGCGGCGCAATCCGCCCGAGTCATGCTTGTATTTTCCGCCCTGAAAACAGAGGGCGTGGGGAATGCCGGGTGCTCGATGCACCCGCAGCCGCGCGTGTAGTGGTAGGTAGCACGCGCGTTAGTCACCACGGTTGCACCGGAGAACCCGGCATTCCCGCACGCGATGGTGTTAACGGTTTCCTTCGTGCTCTCCCCGGTGATCGGGCTCTTTTGTCACCGTCATCCGTGCCCTCTTCGGCACGAACTTGAACGCCAGCGTCGAGGCGTCAGGACCACACGACTTTTCCGTCCGCCTCACACGCCATTCGTCAAAGGCGCATCTGCGTCCATCGCATCCCGTTCCAACGTCCGTGACGATCGCGAGCGCCCCTCATGTGGGACGGGATGCAGATATTTTGCCTTTGATTTGGGGGTGAGATCAACGGCGCCGGCTGCGACAGATTAACACGACGGGCAAATCAGTGCGCGTTGGCACTTTCCCGCGTGCAACTGAAATCTTCGTGACGCTGTTTTTGATTTCAACCGGTCGTTATAATACGGGTGATCAAATAGAGAGAATTGCTGATGGCCGATTTGATTTTCCGCCGGGCGACCGAAGCAGATCTGCCGGCCATCATCAAGTTACTCGCGGATGACATGCTGGGCTCATCGCGGGAAATGATCGGGCCGGAAAGCCATAACCACTATTTGAACGCGTTTCGCGCCATCGATGCGGACGCTAATCAAATTCTGTTGGTGGTGGCCGACGGGAGCATGATCGTCGGGACGCTTCAACTGACGTTCATTCCCGGACTGGCGCGCGGCGGCGTCAAGCGCGGCCAGATCGAGGCCGTTCGCGTCGCCGGGGATCGCCGTGGCGAGAAGATCGGCGAAGCGATGTTCGCCTGGGCCCTGGACAACTGCCGAAGCGAGGGCTGCGGGATCGTTCAATTGACGACCGACAAGGCCCGAACGGAAGCGCATCGTTTTTACGACAGATTAGGCTTTGAAGCATCGCATATTGGTTACAAGATGAATCTTTAGCCCGCAGGATGAGTTGAGTTGGCGCGGGCGTCTCGGGCGGGTCGCCCCTATTTTCAAACCCTTTAATCGCTGCGTGACCTCAATCACATTCACTCCGTTTGCGGGGTTCTACTGTCTGATCATTCGAACGGTGAACCTCACAAACGGAGATTAAAATGTTTCGCAAAATCGCTCTTGCTCTCGTCGCTGTCGCTTCGCTCTCTGCCGCCCCCGCTTTCGCTGGTCATGGCGGCGGGCACTTCGGTGGTGGTCATTTCGGCGGCCACAGCCATTTCGCCGGCGGCCATTTCGGTCATGGTCACTTCCATCACGGTGGTTTCTTCCGTGGCGGCGTCTACGCGGTTGGATATGGATATTCGTGCTATCGCACGATCTGGACCGACTTCGGACCGCGTCGCATTTACGTCTGCAATTGATCGCTCTTGTGATCGCCTTTGGCGCCTCAGCCTTCCGGCTGGGGCGCGACCGCGATGCGGATGCCGGCAACGCGCCGCAAAAATTCAGCCACGCCGCGCCGACTTGATCGCTGCGACGTCGATCTTCTTCATGGTCATCATCGCTTCAAACGCGCGCCTGGCTTCCTCGCCGCCGGCCGCCATCGCCTCGGTCAGCACGCGCGGCGTGATCTGCCAGGAAATGCCCCATCTGTCCTTGCACCAGCCGCACATATTCTCCTGGCCGCCATTGCCGACGATGGCGTTCCAGTAGCGGTCGGTCTCGGCCTGATCGTCGGTCGCGATCTGAAACGAGAAGGCCTCGCTGTGATTGAACGCGGGACCGCCGTTGAGACCGATGCAGGAAACCCCGGCCACCGTGAATTCGACGACGAGCACATCTCCCTGCTTTCCTGACGGGTAATCACCCGGCGCACGGCGAACGGCGACCACCGCGCTGTCGGGAAACGTCTCGGCATAAAAGCGGGCGGCGGCTTCGGCCTCGCCGTGGTACCAAACACAAATCGTGTTCTTGGCCATCGCATGTCCTTTCGCTTGGAAACCGTCGCAAATTTGTAGGATGGGTAGAGCATTTGCGAAACCCATCACTTTGCCGCAGGCAGGGCAGACACGAAAAAGAGGCCGCCACACGGCGGCCTCCGGTCATTGCGAAGCGTAACCAAAAGTTACCACGCCATCCATTTACCGCCGCGCCAGTAGCCGCGGCCTTCGTGTTCCCTGAAGTTGAATTTCTCGTGCGGTCCCCAATGCCAATTGTCTTCATGAACGACGACACCGGCCTCGTGGGGAAAGTCATACGCCTCATGCGTATGCCAGCAGGTGTTGCCCTGGCAGACGATGGCTGCGGATGCGCTGAACGTGGATGTCACGACCATCAAGGTGCCGATTGCGGCGGCGGAAAGAACGTTTCTCAACATATTTACCTGTCTCCTTGGGCCCCTTGCCCGGCCTCAAAACACCGACACCGGGTCCTTGGTTCCGGGGTGGAGCAAAATTTTTCCCAAGGAAATTTTCGTAAGGAAATTTCGCAAGGAAATTTCGTAAGGCTTGGGACAGACGACGGCTCAAGCGATTGTCGCTCACAGGATTGAGCCGCAGCTACCGCGCGCTTTCTATTAAAGCGAGAATCACCTATTTGAACTGGTCTGGAAATCAAACCTGAAAACAAATTGATGAACCGCCGCGAGCGCCGGGCAGCCTCCAAGAATCCTGGCGAGAACTCTGGCAAGAATTCCGGCAAGAATTTGGAGACGGCTCGGAAAGCATCAATTCCCGGTACCCCCGCCGCTCTCTGCGAAGCCGGCCTTCATCATTTCCGCGCCGGGCGGCAGCTTGATGCCCAGCTCTGCTGCCAGCAGGCGCTTGAGCTCGATCCCGATCACGCGGACACCCTGCACCTCATGGGCCTGCTGTCTCTGCAGGCTGGACAACACGACCACGCGGTGGCGTGGATCAGCCGCGCGATCCGGCAGGATCCCAGGCCGGACTATCTGGCGAGCCTCGGAAACACGTTGCAGCGGCAGGGACGTCACGAGGACGCCCTCAAGGTCTTCGACAAGGCCATCCAGCTCAGCCCTGATAACGCTGAATTATGGAGACAGATCGGCGACATTCTGGTGCAGCAGGAGCGCTACGATCAGGCGCTCCTGAGCTATCAGCACGCGCTCAAGCTCAATCCGGATCATCCGGACGCTCTGTTCAAGACCGGGGCTATCCTCGACCAATTCGGGCGATACGAGGAGGCTATGGCCCATCTCGATCGTGGCGACAAAGTGCTGCCGAACCAGGCCTTGATACTACAGGCTCGCGCACGGACGCTCTTCAAGCTGAAAAGGCCGGAGGAAGCTCTGGCCGAAGGCAAACGGGCGTACCGGCTCGATCCGAACAACGCCGATACCTGCAACGATATCGGTGCGGCTTTACGGGCGCTTGGCCGGGACGAAGAGGCGCTGAAATGGTTCGACAAGGCGCTCCACATCAGACCGAACGCGGTGGAGATCCTCAACAACAAAATGCTCCTGTTGTATTACCTCAATCGCTTCGACGAGATTTTCGCGCTCTATGCGCGCATCAAGTCCCTCAAATTAAATAACACGATGATCGATTGGCATGTGTCCCAGGCGTATCTCTTGACGGGCAATTTCGAGGCCGGCTGGCCCGGATACCAATTGCGGCTGGAGTTGCCTTCGGCAGTATATCCCAAGGTTTCTCTGCCGATGTGGCTCGGCAAGGAAGAGATCGAAGGCAAGACAATTCTCATCGCCGCCGACGAGGGGTTGGGCGATACAATTCAGTTCGTCCGCTATGTGCCGATGCTGGCGGAACGCGGGGCGCGGGTGCTTCTTGTCGTTCAGGACCCGCTGTGCGGTTTGCTGTCGGGTCTGAGCGGTGTTACGCAATGCGTTCCGAAGTCCGCGATGCTTACATTGCCGGCCTTTGAATTTCATTGCCCGGTGTCCAGCCTGCCGCTGGCCTTCGGGACGCGTCTCGATACGATTCCGTCAACGACGCCGTATCTGCCTTCCCCTGCAAACGCGCGCGTGCAGGCCTGGGAAGATCGTCTCGGTCCTCACACCAGGCTCCGGGTCGGCCTGGTCTGGTCCGGCAGTCTAACCCACTCCAATGATCACTATCGATCAATTCCGCTGCGAACGCTGTCACGTATCCTCGACGTCGATGCCACCTTTGTCAGCCTGCAAAAGGACCCGCGCCCCAACGATGCGGCGATGCTGCGGGAGCGTGGCGATATTGTCGACCTGACCGCTGACCTCACCGACTTCACCGAGACGGCTGCGCTGGTTTCCTGTCTCGACCTGGTGATCACAGTGGATACCAGCACCGCTCATCTCGCCGGCGCGCTCGGGCGCCCGACCTGGATTTTGCTGCCCTACACGCCGGACTTCCGATGGCTGCTCGATCGCGACGATAGCCCGTGGTACCCGAGCGCGCGGCTGTTCCGGCAGACTGAAACCCGTGAATATGAAAGTGTGCTGGATCGGGTGCGGACGGAATTGATGAAATTGATTTCCGTGCGAAAACCCGCCGATCAGCCGGTCTAGCGACCGCAACCGCGGCGGCAAATCCGGGCCGTGGTTTCGTTTGCATCGCCTCAACTTTTCAGTCTAGAAGCCATAGGTTCATGCCAGGGCATGGCGGGCTTCTGCCCGGGAAAAACTAACGAGAAACACGGCGAACGTGGCCCGATCCAGCACCCGAACGCTTTTCTTCGCGCTGCTGGCGCTGGCCTGCGGCCACACACTTTCGACCTGCCTTCGGACCTTGCCGGGCATCAGCCTCGATCTGATGGCAAGCGACTTTGCCACGCCGGCCCAAACCCTCGCGAGCCTGATCGCGGTCTATCATTTCTCGTTCGCGTTGCTGCAGATCCCGGTCGGCACGGCGATGGACCGCTTCGGCGTGCGTCCGGTTGCGCTGACCTTGTTTGCCGGAACCATCGTCGGCGCGCTGGCGAGCGGCTTTGCGACCAGCACCGCGAGCTTCGTGTTCGCCCAATTCCTGATCGGCGTTTCGACCTCGGGCATGCTGATGGGTCCGATGACGCTCGCCGCCAAAAATGTTCCGCCGGAACGGTTTGGCCTGTGGTCGGGCGCAATCCTTTCGCTCGGCAATACCGGCATGCTGCTGTCGGCGAGCCCGCTGGCTTACGTGATCGAACATTACGGCTGGCGCGCGGGATTCCTGATCTCGGCTGTGATCGGCGTTGTGATTGCCGCGGCGGTATTTTTCCTGGTGCCGAAAGAGCCGGGCGAACAGAAGGAACGTCCCTCTCCGCTCGCGCAGATGTCCGAGGTGTTGCGTCTGGGCCTGTCGCGTCCGATGCGCGGCATCATCGCGCTGGCGCTGGTTTCGCTGGCTTCCTCGCTGACCCTGAGAGGGGTGTGGGCCGGACCATGGCTGATGGACGTCAAGGGCCTGACGCGAATCCAGGCCGGCAATCAGCTCGGCATTTTCACGCTGTCGCTGATCATCGCGCCGTTGTGCTCGGGAATTATCGATCGAAGATTCGGTCATCGCCGACTAATCCTGGCAGGCGGTCACCTGCTGGGGGCGCTCTGTCTGGCGCTGATGGCGCTGGGCGGGCCTGATTCCGTTCTCCCGCATTTGTTCAACGTGCAAGTCATGCCGCCGCAGTTCGATCTGGTCATGCTGGTCACGATGGGCTTTGCGGTCTCGACCCAATCGCTGCTGTTCGGCATGACGACGCAGCTGATGGGCGCGGAAATGGCCGGACGAGCTCTCGCCGCAACCAACCTCGCTTTGTTTCTCGGCACCGCCTTGCTGCAATCCGCCACCGGCGTGGTGGCGGCGAAGTATGGTCTCGCGGCGGTGCTGATGTTCGTCGCCGCAGCGTTGGCGGTGGGCGCACTGACTTTCTTTTTCTATACGCGGCCGGTGCGCCTTAACAGCGAGCCGTAAGTAGCCCGCATGAGCGGAGCGACATGCGGGGAATAAATGAAGTGTAAAACCCGGATGTCGCGGAGCCTGTCATCGGGCGCGCATTCGCTCGACCCGTTGGCTCATCCGGGCTACTCAGGCGCTACGTAGGATCAAGCGATCGCACCACCATCAATCGTCAAGGTCGAGCCGGTGATGTATTGTGCTTTGTCGCTCGCCAGGAACGCAACGCCGTTGGCGATGTCCTCCACCTTGCCGTAACTGCCCACGGCCGTGATCTCCTTGAGCACGCCGGCGAACGGACCGTTGGCCGGGTTCATGTCGGTGTCAATCGAGCCCGGCTGCAACAGATTGACCGTGATCCCCTTCGGGCCGAGTTCGCGCGCCAGGCCTTTTGTGAACGCGACCAGCGCCGACTTCGATCCCGCATACACGCCGACAACAGAAGCGGGCACGCGTTCGGCGAACAGGCTTCCGATAGAGATGATGCGGCCGCCTTTGCCGAGGTGGGCGAGCGCGGCCTTGCTGGCGACGATCGGCGAGCGCACATTGACATCGAGGGTCGCATCGATGTCCGCGAGCGAGAGATCCTTCAAATCGCCGACCCTTAAGATGCCGGCATTGTTGACCAGGATATCCAGCCCGCCGAGTTCGGCGGCGGCCTTGTCGACCGAAGCCTGAACGGCAGTGGCATCCGCGCTGTCGGCCTTGATCGCGACCGCCCGGCGCCCCAGCGCTTCGATCGCGCGGACCACTTCCGCGGCGCGATCCGCGGACTTTTCATAGGTAATCGCGACATCCGCGCCTTCGGCGGCCAATCCCTTGGCGATCGCGGCGCCAATGCCCCGGCTCGCGCCCGTTACCAGCGCCCGTTTTCCTTTTAATATCATAGCTCTACTCCATTTATGTAATGATCGACACACAAGTACTTAAGCTATTGATTGGCGCGATCAAGCGAATTATGTGTTGATCATTATAAAAGGTCTGTGATGGCAGTTATCGGACGTCCCAGGGAATTCGATCGCGACGCGGCGTTGGAAGCCGCGATGCTGCTGTTCTGGCGCAAGGGTTTTGCGGCGACGTCGATGAACGAACTGTGCGACACGATGGGCGTGCGCTCGCCGAGCCTTTACGCAGCCTTTGGCAGCAAGGAAGCGCTCTATCTCGAGGCGATGGAGCATTACGTCCTGACCTTCGGACCTCCGGTCTGGGACAAGCTTCTGGACCAGACAACCGCGCGCGCCAGCATTGAAAACGTTCTGCGTGCGGGGATCGAGACCTTGCCGGAAGTCGGGACAATACCCGGAGGCTGCATGGCAATGTTGGCGGCGGTCGGCGACGAATGGCCGGCCGCGATCATCGACGTCGCGCGAAGTATCCGGCTTCAGGTACTCGACAGGTTGCGCGCGCGGCTGCAAACCGGCGTGAGCGACGGCGAACTGCCCGCCGGGACGGATATCGATGCGCTCAGCCGGTTCTATCTCGGCGTCTTCCAGGGCATGGCGATCCAGGCGCGCGACGGCGCCACTTCAGCCGAGTTGGAAGGTTTCGCCGCGGCGGCGATGATGGCGTGGCCCGACCTCTCCATATCCTAGAACGTGATGTTCAATCTCACCTCGGTCTTGAAATCGTACACCGGATAATCCTTGATGATGGGCACGCCGACTTCGAGCGAGAGCGCGGCGTTGTCGGACAGTTTGCGGCCGAAGCGGATATCGAAGGGGAGAAACAGCCGCCCGGTCTGGCCGGTGATCGGATCGCCGTAATTGATGCGGATGTCTGCGCTCGGATAAAACGTCACGAACCAGCGGTCCGGAAGGCCGATGTTGAAGGTCGGCGCGAACTGCAGATTGCTGATGTTCTTCCTGGTCGGATCACCGGCAACACTGACGGCGTATCGAACCAGCGGCTCGAGATAACTCGATGAGTTGATCTCCGGCAAGGCAACCCGAAAGCCGGCGCCGGGTGTAATCTGCCATTTTCCCGAACCCAGCGTATCGCCGCCCGTGGGTGCTGTGAGAATGGCACCGAAGCCGACCGTCCAGCGACTATCGATATCGTGAACGAGGATAGCCCGGACATCGGCATCGCCCACGCCATGCAGATAGTTGCTGTCGGGATTGTCTGACGAGAACGGATTCTTGGACAACAGCGGCAGATCGCCGCGCAGCGCCAGGATCCACATCGGCGCCAGATCGAACGAATGATCGTAGCGCAGATTGAGCGTATCGGCGGTGACCTCGCGCATTGTGCCCGAGGGGCCGCTGCCCGGCGCGGTCTTGTATTGCTCCATCATCTGGAACAGGTTCGCCGGCGGCCTGAACAGGTCGTTGCCGGTATCGTCGTTCTGGGTTTGCGGGGGCGCTTGCTGGGACGTGGCGATATCCGGCCACAGCGCGGTCACCGCGAGCAGGCCAACAGCGAGGAGCGTGGGGGCTCTCATGGTTCGAGACGCGCGAAACCGCGCTCCTCACCATGAGGGTTTTCAGACCTCATCCTGAGGAGCAGCGCGAAGCGATGCGTCTCGAAGGATGGATGCAGCCACAAATGCACCGGCCCACCCCTGCCCTAACCCGTAGCCGCTTCAGGCGCCACCCGCGGCAGAACGATCCTGATTGTCGTTCCTTCACCGGGCTCGCTCTCGAGATGAATCCGGCCGCCCAGGCAATTGGTCACGACGGTGTGCACAATGTGGAGGCCCAAACCGGTGCAGCCGTGATCCCGGCGCGTGGTGAAGAACGGATCGAACGCCTTGCGCCTGACATCGAGGTTCATGCCGCGGCCGTCGTCGGAAAAGACAATTTCGACATTATCCTTGCCCGACGCCCGCACCTCGATATCGACGATGCCCCCCTTGCCATCGAGAAACGCATGCGTCACCGCGTTGAGGAAAAGATTGGTCAGCACCTGCCCATAGGGACCGGGATAGCTGTTCATCGCCAGTCCCGGCTGGCAGTCGAGGCGCAGCGCCACGCGCTGATCACCAAGACCCGGCCGCAAACTCATGATGACCTGTTCGGTGAGCTCGCCGAGATCGAAGACGCGCTGATTGGCGTAGTTCCGGTCGGTCGCGACCTGCTTGAACGACTGGATCATCTCGGCCGCGTGATGGAGATTGGCGACCAGTTGCGATGACGCAGCACCACTGATTTCAAGGAATTCCTTCAAGGTGGACCGCTTGAGACTGTCCTGCGCCAGATCCGCCGCGATCAACGCGATCTTGCGCTCCAGCGACGACGCCACGGTCAGGCTGGTGCCGACGGGATTGTTGATTTCGTGCGCGACACCCGCGACCAGCCGGCCAAGGGCGGCGAGCTTTTCCGATTCAATCAGGAAATTCTGGGTCTCCTGCATGTGGCGCAACGCCGCTTCGGCCGCATCCCGGGCGACACGCAGCGCCTGTTCGCTGGCATGAAGGGCGGCCTCGGCGCGCTTGCGCTCGGTGACCTCTTCGGCTGCAACGTTGATGCCGACAATGTCGCCGGCCGCGTTGCGCAGCGGATGCCAGTAGGTGACCCAAAAGCGCTCCTCGGCCTGATCGGCGCGCTGGCCGGCGACCTCGATGCCGGTGACCGGATCGCCCGTGCGCATGATCGAGCGGACGATATCTTCGACCGCATCCGCCAGACCCGGCACGCAGTCCCGGACCGTGCGTCCGAGATGATCTTCCACCGAGATGCCGCAGATGTCGGTCAGGCGCTGGTTGATCTGGAGGTAACGACAATCCGGCGACAACACCGCAAGCCCAATCGGCGCGGTGTCATAGATCAACTGCAGCGCCGGCCGCTGCGGCACCGGCCCACGAACCCTCGGCGGCGGCTTCGCCTGGGTTGTCCCACGTTCCACACCTGTTGGCACTAAACGCTCCCCCGGTTACGCCCTTCCTTCACAGTCAGCCATCGGCACGAAAGCCTCGGCTTTATGGCTCCTTCATTGATATGACGACTATACTGTCCCCCATCGGCCATTTTCGCAATCAGAACGGATTGACGTAATTCGTGATCGCGATCTGGCGCAGCAATACCTTGCGGATGACATGCGCGGCCTTGACGCGATCGGTGAAAATCGCGGCCGTTCCGGTACTGCCGGCCGGCAGGCTATCCGCAAGTGCCACATCGTCGAGCCGGATGCGCGCGACAAACGGCGCGGCCTCGATGCCCTTTGGTTGAACCGCGAGGCCTGACGTCTGCACCTGGCCGGTCGCGATTGCCTGCAGCACGGTCTCGACCTTGCCGCTAAACACTCTACCGGGAAGATACTTGAAAGTGACTTCGACCTCTTGCCCCGGCGCGACATAGCGCGCATCGATCTGGGCCAGTTCGACGCCGATCAGCGTGTTCGAAGTATCGATGAACGCCATCACCGGCGACAGCGGCAGATTGGCGACGCGGGCGCCCTTGCGCAGCGCGAGGTTGGTGACATAGCCGTCTGTGGGCGCGCGCACCGTAGTCTTGTCAAAATTCCACTGCGCGCCCTCGAGCTGGGCCTTGAGCTGATCGACTTCGGCTTGCCGCTGCTCGACGTCGAAGCCGCGGCCGGAATCGCGCTCGAACAATTGTGTCATCTGTGCGAGGCGCGTCGAAGACAGTTTCAATTGCGCCTCGATCGCCTTGACCTGGGCGTCATAGGGCGTGGGATCGATCTTGAAAAGAACAGCGCCCGCCTTCAGCGGCACATTGGCCGTGACGGGAACATCGACCACTTCGCCCGCGACATCGGGCACGATCGCGACGGAATTGCGTACCACCACCGCCGCGCCCTGCGGCGCGCCCCAGCCCATCGGGATGAACAGACCGACAAGCAGCAGCAGGAACACGATGAAGGGCGATACCTTCCAGAACGTGTTGAACCTGATGATATGCAGCTTCACCAGCAGGAAGAGAATGACGAGATAAACATTCAGCAGGACGACGATCATGGCGCCGTCCCCGCTTGCCGCCGCGCGGGCACATCGACATAGGCCCAGATCAGCGCGACCGGCCATAGCGCAAAGCCGCAGATCAAGGTGATCCAACCGGCCGCCGTCACCGCATCGGCCCACGGATGCCCGCGGGTTTTGGCGATATGCCCGGGCAGCCAGCCTGCGATGCAGAACACCGCGACCGCGCTCGCGACGAGAATGATGAGCACGATCCAGGCGAAGATATCGAGACCGCTCATTGTCTATTCCTCAATTCGCCGGCTGCGGCTCCGGGAATTTCCACTTGCCGCTGACGATCTCGGCGCGCGGGCGATAGAGCCGCACCGTGTAATTCCAGCCTTTTGATATCGGCAGGCAGTTGGGCTGCTTGCCGTCACACCCGCCAAACTAAATCGCGATGGCGCCATCGCGGCTCTTCTCGGCAGTGACGTTGTTGAGCGTGTAGGCGTCGTACGCGTTCTTTTCATAATACCCTTCCGCGTTGTAGACGCTGACCGACCAGAACGCGTCGACCGGCACGTCCTTGACGTTGAGCTTGTAAACGGTGGTGCCGTCGTTCTTTGCCGGGGTAATGTTGAGATAAGTGGCGTCCTTGTCCGGGTTGCCGCCCCAGGCCGCAGCGGTTCCGATCAGATGCCTGACGGGATCGACCTGTTCTCTGGTGCCGAATGCTTTCTTGAAATCGGGAATTGTCGAAGCCAGCACATTCAACGCGTCACGCACTTTCTTCTGGCTCGCTTGATCCCAGTTCGGCGCGTCAAAACTGCCGATATCCTTCTGACTGACCTTGATCCCGTCCTGCAGCGCGTGGACCTGATCGACGTCTTTGGGATTGGCTGGATCGACAAACGTGCGGATCGCGACAGCGACATAGCGTGTGCCGACCTTGTCCTTGGTCAATGTGTAGCTGCCCTTGCCGTAGATCACCTCCGGCACGTAATGATCTTCATTGATAACCTGCATCGACATGAAGCGCTTTCCGGCGTCGGGCAGTGTGACCGTAACCGGCCCGGCACCAAGATCGAATACCGCCGAGGAATAAAGCGTATCGCGGTTGAGACGGATCACGGTCTGATTGTCGATCCGCGCCGTTTCGCGGCGGTGCACGAATTTTCCGATCCCGCCGCCGTCCTTGATCAGACCCCGGAAATACAGATCGGATTCGGCGCGGACGAAATTATCGACGGTGACAGGGACAGCGTCGGTGCTGGGCCGTGCCTGCGCCATCGACTGTGCCACCGATTGCAACGGTGGGAGCTTCCATTCTCCTGTCATCGCCGCCTTGCTTGGCCCATAGACTCGCGCGACAAGGCTGCACTTCGCCGCCGGCGCGGGGAGCCAGTTGCTTTCTTTGTCTTTCCCCGGAGACGTGTTGCTTACATAAATCGTAAGCGAACCGTCCTTGCCGTATGCGAGACCCTTGGTGCGATCACCGATCGAGTAGCGATTGAGCTGATTGGCATACAGAAACCGGTCCGGAATCGTGTACATCGTCATCGACCAGAAGAATTTTGCGGGCGGCAGCTCGGCCTTGGTGAAATGCACCTCTGCCGGCTTGCTGCCATCGCAGATGTAGCCGCCATACCAGGCTTCCTCCAGCGAATTGCCGTAGAGCCCCTTCATCGCGCCGACATCGCGCTGCAGGTAATTGGTTTTCAATTGTGCCCGCGAGCCGAACAGGCCGTTGGTGCTGAACGTCTTGGCCGCCAACGCATCGATCTCGGCCTGCCCTTCCTTTACGCCCGCGTCGATCGCGGCCAGCGTCGCCGGATCGACCTTCGAGGCATCCCACGGCTTACCCGGAATAATCCCGATCTTCTCGAAACGTTTGCGGATTGCGACTTCGCTGGCCACCGGCGGCTCGGCAAATTGCAGCAGGAAATTCAGATAGGGGATGAAATCATGCGTGCGTGCTTTGGCCTTGTCGTAGGGCGGAAAATTGATCGCTGGCGCGGCCGGCGGCGCGGGCTGTTTCAGGAAAGCGCTGAGCGGCTCTAGTTTGTATTGCGCCTGGATCGCCTTGACGTTGGCAACGTCATCGGGTCCCTGCAGCGCGGTCCGCGTCAACGTTCCGACGATCTCGGTTTCGGCCTTGAACACTTCCTTGATGCCGGCGGGCTTGCTGCCCTTCCAGTTGGGACCGGCAATCATGTAACTGCCCGCACCGAAACCGGTCGAGCGCACGCCGATATAGGCGAAATTCTGGGTGAACAGATCGATCCATTGCATCACGTAATAGCGGTCCTTTGGGACAGCAGGCACGCTGACCACCATCGGCTCGGCACGCAGATCGAGCCACGCCCAGGAATAGGGCGTGTCGTTGTTCGGCGTCACGATGTCCCTGTTGTCGGGCGTGAACGGCTCCGAGTAATGCCGGAACACATTGAAGCCGCCGACATAGCCGGGAGCATTTTTATCAACCGCCTGCGAACGCCAGGTCTGGTAGCTCTCCATCATCGCGTAGGAATAGACATAGGCGTCCTTCGCGATCGCCTGCGCTTCCTTGTCCGATACGGCGTTATCGGCTGACGTAGATGGCGAAGCGCACAAAACAGGCAACATCAGAACGAACAGGCAAAGCCACTTTTTCATCTTCATCTCCAGTTAAAATCCGATCAGATTTTCGCTCGCCGCCTCGCCTACTTCGTCCCTTCAGGGAAAATCGCTTTCCAGTCCCGCTTCATATCCACCACCGCCCAGCCCTTCGCGGTCGCTTCGTCGAGCGCCTTGTCGAGCTTGCCGATCTTGGAATCCCGGTCGTAAGCATATTCACGCTCGGCATCGGTGTGATGGACCAGCCCGGCGAAGCGCAGGCCCTGCCCCGCCATGGTCCATTGCAACATCTGCAAATCGCCGTCGGAATTGCCGAACGCGAAGATCGGCCGACGGCCGATGAAGCGGTTGATGCCGACCGGCTTGCCGGGGCCGTCATCGACGAATTCGATCTTCGGCAGTTTCAGCAGCACCGGCTTGCCATCCGCGCCGATCCCGAATTTCACCTCGCCGGACGAGCCGACCACCTGTTCGGGCGGAATGCCGTAGACCCGCTCGGTCCACGGCCGCATAAATTCGATACCGCCGCCGGACACGATAAAGGTCTTGAAGCCGTTGGCGCGCAAATACGAGAGCAGCTCCAGCATCGGCTGGTAAACCAGTTCGATGTAGGGCCGGTTGAAGCGCGGATGCCGTGCCTTCGCGGTCCACTCGATCACGGATTTGGTGAAATCATCGACGGTCATTCCGGTATGCGTCACCGCGATGATCTGCAGCAGGCCGTCCTTGCCGGAGGCCGCGAGCGCTTGTTTGTCGCCCTCCAGGAGCGCCTTGAATGGCTGCTTGCGTTTCCATTCCGGATGCTGCGGCGCCATCGCCTTGATCCGATCGAGCGCGAAGGCGAACTGGAAATAGAACGGCTGCTCGGTCCACAGCGTGCCGTCATTGTCGAAGGTCGCAATGCGCTGCTCGATCGGGACAAAGGCCTCGCCCTGCGTCGTGACGCGGGCGACAAAATCGATGATGGATCTCCTGACCGCGCTGTCGTTCCACGAAGGAAGAGGATCGCCCTGCGCCAGTGCAGAACGACTGGAGAGGGGGACGCTCGCAGCCGAAATCAGCAAGCCCGCCAGAATGGCGCGCCGGTCAACCATGGTTTCCTTCATGAGCCCTTCGTCCCATTCTGCCGCCAAGAAAGAAATTGAACGGCCCCGGCCTTTCGGAGCCGTTCAATGCGCTTGATCTAATTGCCTGTCGGGAGACCGATGCTAAAGCCGTTCTTTGCAAGCTCGTCCCTGAAGAATTGGAACCGTTCGTACTGGGTGATCGTGATCGGTCCGGTGTAGGTCTCGCTCTGAAGCTTCCGCGGTGGGTACTGCACGTATGTCTTCATCAGGTCCTTTATCGCCGCATTGATGGTGACCAACGACCAAGTGTGCTCCGTGTAGTTGTTCATGAAGATGTCGTAGCGCTCCTGCGGGTCCTGCCAGAGATCGAAGACCTGGGGGACAGTCGCCACATAGGATTCCGCACCCTTCCAGCCGAGGTTGCTATCCACTGCAAGACCGCCGGTCTTCATCCCATCGTCTCCGCGCAAATTGAAGACGGCCTTGTAATTGCCGACCCGAGCTGCGCCCGGCGTCAGTTCGGATTCCGTGAAGTAGAACCAGTTCTTGCGCTGCGACTTTCCCGTTCCAAACAGGACAGGCGACATGTCGTAGCTGTCGAAGATGATGGGCTTACCCTCGCGGTCGTTCTCCGGCAGCTTCATGCCGGCGAGTTTTGCGAAGGTCGCCATATAATCGAGGCCGCCGAGGATATCGGAATTCCTCGTTCCGGCTTTGATTCCGGGTCCCCACGCGATGGACGGCACGCGATTGCCGCCCTCGCGGACGGTACCCTTGGTGCCACGGAATGGCGTATAGCCTGCATCGGGATAGACGTCCTGCCAGGCGCCGTTATCAGTCGTCCAAAATACGTATGTGTTCTTGTCGAGCCCCAACGCCCGGACCTTGTCCATGATGCGGCCGATGCGCGTGTCATTCTCTACCACCGAATCCGCATATTTGCTCTTCGACAGCGACTTATGCTCGAACTCCGGCGCCGGCATGTTTGGCTGGTGCACCTTCATGAAGTTGACACTCATGAAGAACGGCGTTGACGATTTCGCGTTACGATCGAGGTAGTCCAGCGAGGCTTTCTCGACATACTCGTCAAAGAACGGAATGCCAACGACGCCCTTGTCGGGCGTGTTGACGTATTGACCGTTGACCTTGAAGTCCTCCTTCGCAGGCTGCCCGGCGTTTCCGGACATGGCTCCCTTGGTTACGCGCTCGAACATGGCTCTCAGTTCGGGATCCATGTCCGGAAACCACGTCGGATCGGCATAGGTGTACGCATTGAGATGATACAGGCCGGCGTATTTCATCTCGTCGTAGCCCTGCGCATTGGGAAGCGCGTAGTCGGCTTCGCCGAGATGCCATTTGCCGACGAAGAACGTTTTGTAACCGCCCGTCTTCAAGACCGAGCCCAGCGTCCATTCCGCAGCCGGCAGGCCCCCACCCTGCCCCTGGAATGCCACCGTGGTCATACCACTGCGGTTCGGAATGCGGCCGGTTTGCACCGCGGCCCGGCCGGGCGTGCAGCTCGGCTGTGCATAGAAGGACATGAATTGCATCCCTTCAGTCGCCAAACGATCGATATTGGGAGTTGGCATGCCGCGGGCTTCGCCTCCCAGGTAAACGCCGGCGTCTCCGTAACCGAAATCATCCGACAGGATGAGAATGATATTCGGCTTGCCGCCACTTGCCGGTGCCGTTGCCTGCTGCGCCTGCGCGGTTGTGACGGGTGCCGTCGACGTCAGCGCCGACGCCGCGGCCAATGCCGTTCCGGTCAGAAGCATATTGCGCCGGCTCATCAGCGAGATTGCCTGTTCGTCCGAGGATTGCTGTCCGGTACGTTGCTTGACTTGCTCGTTACTCATTTTCGCTCTCCTTCGCTCTCCCTGTTAAAACTCCGACGACTTCAAGCTGTCCTCACGACACAGCGAAACCCGACATGGCTCGTCGAGGTATCAATCGGCTGCGCGTGGCGTGCCGCCGGGCGATAGCGGCAGCAGTAGTTCGGCGCGCACAGATGCGAGCCGCCTTTGATCACCTTGCGTGGAATCCTGATGTCCGGCAGATAGGCGTCATAACTGTCTTCCTCCCGGCCGCCGCGCGGATTTTCCGGAATGCAGCACGCCTTTGGTGCATCGGCCTGGTGCTTCGCTGAGTACCAGTCCTCGGTCCATTCCCAGACATTGCCGATCATGTCGTGAATGCCGTAGCCGTTTGGCGGAAACGCCGTCACCGGAGAGGTACGCTCAAAGCCGTCTTCGTTGAGATTCTGCCGGGGAAATTCGCCCTGCCAGGTATTGGCCGCGTGCGCACCGCCGGGCGTGAATTCATCGCCCCAGGCGTATTCGGCATCTTCCAGTCCACCGCGTGCGGCAAACTCCCATTCCGCCTCGGTTGGCAGATCCTTGCCGGCCCATTGCGCGTAGGCCAGCGCGTCAGCGAAGGCGATATGTACAACCGGATGATCGTCGAGGCCGTATATGTTGCTCTTTGGGCCATACGGGCGCCGCCAGTTGGCACCCCTGAGAAGCGACCACCACTCGCCCCAAAGGCGCAGATCCACTGGCCTCTTCGGCGGCACGAAAACAAGGGAGCCCGCGAAGAGCATGTTTGGCAACGTGCCCGGATAGTCTTTTGGATCCGGCTTGATCTCAGCGAATGTGACGTGACCGGTCGCGTTGACGAAATTCTTGAACTGCCGGTTGGTGACCGGTGTACGGTCTATATGGAATGGATCGACCGTCACCCGATGGACCGGCGCTTCTTCGGGGTAATGCTTGTCGGAGCCCATGCGGAATGTCCCGCCGGGTATCCGAACCATGTCGGGATATGACGGCTCTCGAGACTGGGCGTCGTCGCCATGAACCGATTGCGTGTTGCAAATAAGGGTGTTCATTTCCGATGCCTCGGCAGTTTCACCAGGGATTGGGCGCGTTGTCAGTGCGATCCCAGCTCTCGTGCGCGCCGGGATGCATCACTCCGAGGACTGACAATCATTCCGCCGCTCGCGTCCTCTTTACGCAACGGAATCCGACGCGGCGTCAGTCGGCGCTTGACCCCGTTTTTTCCAGCTTCGCTATGACCGAATCGAGGTTGAAGCTCGCGGGCTTCTGCCGCACCGGGAACTCCCTGAAGCTCTGCAGCCATTGGGTGGCGAGCGCCTGCATCGGCACCTGCACAAAGGCACGTTCCGCCATCCATTTATTATAGAGAATGAACTCATCGCCGCGCTCGAACGGATCGGCGCGCAGGTTGAACAGCTTCGGTATGCGCAATTCGGTGAATTGCCCGGACCATACGCCGATGCCCTTGTTGTTCTGCTCGAGGAACACAGACTTCCAGTCGAAGACCCGGATCGCCACGAGCTGGCCGTCATCGTTCCAGTAGACGAATTCCTTGCGCGGCGGCTCCTTCGCTTCCTCCTTGAAGAAAGGGATGAGATTGAAGCCGTCGAGATGGACCTTGAATGTCTTGTTGCCGATCGGCGCGCCCCGCAGGCATTTGTCGACGATGTCAGGGTCGCCGCCGGCTGCTGCGAAGGTCGGGATCAAATCGTAATGCGAGAACATCTCATTGTAGACGGTGCCCGGCCTGATCGTGCCGGGCCAGCGGATCACCATCGGCACGCGATAGCCACCTTCCCAATTGGTCGCCTTCTCGCCACGGAACGGCGTCGCGCCGCCGTCCGGCCACGACATCACCTCGGCGCCATTGTCGCTGGTGAACAGCACGATGGTGTTGTCCGCGATGCCGAGGTCGTCGAGCTTCTTCAGCAACTGCCCGACCAGCCCGTCCAGTTCCACCATGCCGTCAGGATAGACCCCGAGCTTGGTCTTTCCCTCGGACGCAGGCTTCAGATGCGTCCATACATGCATGCGGGTGGGGTTGAAGTAGCAGAACCATGGCGTGTTTGCTTTCTGCTTGCGATCGATGAAATCGATCGCCGCGCCGATAAACTCCTCGTCCACGGTCTGCATCCGCTTGGTATCGAGCGGCCCGGTATTTTCGATCACCTGCTTGCCGACACGCCCATAGGCGGGATCGACGGTCGCATCGTCGGTGTCGGTGGCCTTGCATTTGAGCACCCCGCGCGGCCCGAACCTGGCGCGGAACCTTGGGTCCTTGGGATAATCCGGATTCTGCGGCTCTTCTTCGGCGTTGAGATGATAGAGATTGCCGAAGAATTCATCGAAGCCGTGCACGGTCGGCAGATATTCGTTGCGATCACCGAGATGGTTCTTGCCAAATTGCCCGGTGGCGTAGCCGAGCGGCTTCAAGGCTTCCGCGACACTCATGTCTTCGGCGTGCAGTCCGATATCCGAGCCGGGCAGACCGACCTTGGTCAGGCCGGTCCTGATCGGTGATTGTCCGGTGATGAAGGCTGCCCGTCCCGCCGTGCAACTTTGCTCGCCATACCAGTCGGTAAACAACGCGCCTTCCTTGGCGATGCGGTCGATGTTGGGGGTGCGGTAGCCCATCACGCCGAGATTGTAGGCGCTGACATTGAACCAGCCGATGTCGTCGGCCATGATCATGAGAATGTTTGGCTTGCGTCCCGATGAAACGGCGGGCGTCGTCGCAGCCGGAGCGGCCTTTTGCGCCTGTGCCAGCGCGCCGGATGTCAACGTCACCGCGGCCACCAGCGCCGACGAGCCAAGCAGGATATTGCGGCGGCTATGGGTGTTGTCCTCGGTCACATGCGATGACGCCTGGTGTCGGTCTTGTTCCTTGGTGTCGTCGGGCATTTCGGCTCCTTCTTCGCTCTGGGGACTGACGATCATTCCGCCGCTCGCGTCCTCATCACGCAACGGAATCCGACATGGCTGGTAGAGGTATCGATCGGCTCGGCATGGCGCGCCGCGGGACGGTAGCGGCGGCAATAATTCGGCGCACACAGATGCGAGCCGCCCTTAAGCACCTTGCGGGGAATCCGGATGTTCGGCAGGCACGGGTCGAAGCTATTGTCTTCGCGGCCGCCGCGCGGATTTTCGGGAATGCAGCACGCCTTCGGCGCGTCGGCCTCGTGCTTCGTGGACCACCAATCCGCGGTCCATTCCCAGACGTTGCCGATCATGTCGTGCACGCCGTAGCCGTTCGGCGCAAAGGCCTTTACCGGCGAGGTGCGGTCGTATCCGTCGAGATGCAGATTGTGCAGTGGAAAATCGCCCTGCCAGGTATTGGCCATGTGCTGGCCGCCGGGTGTGAACTCATCGCCCCAGGCGAACTCCGCGCCGTCAAGTCCGCCGCGCGCGGCAAATTCCCATTCGGCTTCGGTCGGCAAATCCTTGCCCGCCCATTTGGCGTAGGCCAGCGCATCGGCATAAGACACATGCACGACCGGGTGATCATCCGATGTATTGATGTTGCTCTTCTGACCGTAAGGATGCCGCCAGTCGGCGCCCTTCATGAAGGTCCACCATTGGCTCCAGTCGCGCAGGTCGAAGGTCGATGGCGGGTGCACGAATACCAGCGAGCCGGCGTAAAGCATGTGCGGCAGCGCGCCGGGATAATTTTTTGCGTCAGGCGGAATTTCGGCGAAGGTCTTGTGTCCGGTCGCGAACACAAACCGTTTGAACTGGCGGTTGGTCACCGGCGTGCGGTCGATCCAGAAGCCGTCGACCGAGACCCGGTGCGCCGGCGCCTCCTCAGGGTAATGATGGTCCGATCCCATGCGAAACGTGCCGCCGGGAATCCAGACCATATTGTCAGGCTGACGATCCCCGGCCTGCCGGTCGCGGCGTTCGGTATCGCCCCCCAGCAACGTCATGATGCATAACCGCTTTGCAGAACGAACCGGATCAGCAAGCGCATTCCCAGGAAACACACAACAAGGCCCTCCTCATATGCGACTTCACGGCGCAGTTGATTCAGCGCCGCGGCAGCAATTGGTCAGCCCCTCTTCCCTATTTGCCGCGTGCTTCAGGCACACAAGCATTTCGTGGCGCGCCATCTTTCAATTCCGACGCTTGGCGCGCGAACGTCGGCGAAACGCAACCGTAATCCAACTCCGCGGGAATGTGATGTACAGTTTGTGCCAAACTGCTGCGACACATTTTCGAGCCTTAATGGACGATGTCTTCAATCGATCGAGAGATCGTTCCAATGCGCGCCGTTGTGTTTGAAAATTCGAAGAAAATACTTCGATACCGATTCCGGAAATCGAAAGATGTTTTGCAGCAACACCTTCGCGCGCATTTTGCCGCAGGAGACAAAACTCGTTGGTATCGCGTCAAAGTTGTGCCTAGACTGGCGGGGCTGTGGATTTGAGTTTTGCGTTTGATCGCCTTCCCTTGGGGATGTCGTCAATGCGGTATGGTGTGTATGCAGCTCTGGTCGCGGGTGCGATAATTCTGTCGCCCGGAAAGCCCGCGCTCGCAGCCGAAGGTGGCGTCGGCGATTATCTGCTGGGTTCGCGCGGCGTCGGCGCCGGCATCACGCCGCCCGCCGGCCTCTACTTTCAGGACGACACTTACTTCTATAGCGGCAAGCTCAGTGGCGGACGCACGCTGGAGACTGGCGGATTGCTCGTCGGAAACCTCTCCTCACAGACCTGGCTTAATCTGCCGACCACGCTCTGGATCACGCCGGCCAAGGTGTTTGGCGGCGATGTCGGCGTTTCCCTGACCACGCCGTTCGGTGCGCCCCGCATCAATGCCAGTCTATTGGTGAACTCGCCACGGTTCGGGCCGATCGGCGTCAGCGCCAGCGACAATGAGACCAACGTCAGTGACTTCTTTCTGAATTCATTCATCGGCTGGCATGCCGGCAATTTTCACTGGCAGGTCGGCGTCGGCGGGGTCATTCCATCCGGCACCTATGTCCCCGGTCAATTGTCCAACGCGTCACTGAACCGGCCCGCGGTCGATGTGTTCAGCACCTTCACCTGGCTCGATCCCCGGATCGGGTGGGACCTCTCGGCCGCGATGGGCGTCACCTTCAATCAGACCAATACCGCCACCAACTACACGACCGGCGACGAATTCCACCTCGAATGGGCCGCGACCAAATACATCACCCAGCAATTCACGATCGGTCTGGTCGGCTACTACTATCAGCAATTCACGCCCGACTCCGGACCCAGCGCCGTGCTCGGCGGCTTCGAGGGACGGGTCGTCGCGCTCGGCGGGTCGATCGGCTACACCTTCGAAGCGGGCAAGCTGCCGGTCTCGACGCGCATCAAGGTCTTCAAGGAATTCGATGCGGTGAATCGCCAGGAGGGAACCGTGAGCTATTTCACCGTGTCGCTGCCGCTCGCGATCGACGCCAGCAGCGCGCCTGTGCCAGACAAGCCAATCAAGACCAGGTTTTAGGAGACGTTTGGAAAATACCCGCAGTTCGACGCCGTTGTGAAGGCAGCTCAATCGCCCGTCTCTCACACCTCTGTCGAAGTGGCCGCATCACGGGGGCCTGTTCGATGAGCGGATACATTTCGGTGCAGACGCGCAGCATCGACAGTTTCGAGGAAATCGACGACGCGATTCGCGGCGCGCACATCGAAACCGTGCAGCTTGAGCGCGGACGCCTGCGCGGACATATCACGCATATGTCGATCGGCGGTTTGCCGGTCGCGACCGGCGCTTTTTCCGTTGGCGTGCGGGCCCGAGGCGTGTTGAGCGACGATCGGGTCACGATCGGTATGCTGACCGGCTCGACCCATCGCGTCACGCAATGGTCCTACGATATGCATCCCGCCGACGCCCTGGTGATACCGCTGGGCGTCGATCATGACGCGCGCTATTACGGCGGCGCTTCCTACGCCACCATCTCGCTCGACCAGACCGACATCGACGCCGCCTTTGGCACCGAGCCGCGGCTGCGGGATCTCAGCACGTGGCCGAAGCGGCATTTTCACGCCGACCTGCATGGCAGAGAGTTCGTCACCCGCCGCCTGCGCGACATTATTACGCGTCTTGCAGATCGCGACGTGACGTGGAACGCGGACGCGGCGGAGTTCTGGAAGCGCGCGATCATCGAGGCGATCACCGCGACGATTTTGGCCGGCTCCCCGTCGGATTTCGATGGGCCCCTATTGTCGGCAAAACGGATCGTGCGGAAGGTCGAGGACTACATCGAGGCTGCCGGTATGAGGCCGATCCACATATCCGAACTGTGCAGCGAGGTTCACGTGTCCCGCCGCACGCTGCACCGCGCCTTTTATGACGCTGTTGGCATCGGGCCGGTCGCCTTTCTCCGCTGCCGGCGGCTGTGCGCTGTCCATTCAACCCTGAGAAGCAGCGATCCGGCGACGACCACGATCGCCGACGTCGCGATGCAGCATGGCTTTCTGAACCTCGGCAGGTTTTCCGGCTATTACCGGTCGCTGTTCGACGAATGCCCATCCCGGACGCTTGCGGGATTTGACTGCCCAACGCACCGCTGCGGCGACTGTCCGCAAATCCAGCGCGCGTTTGCCGATGGCGCGCGGATCAGGCCGGACCAGCAGGCCTCGACACCCATCGCCACTCCAGAGCCGTCTTGAGTGCCAAAGCTGCTCGCTTTGATTGCAACTAAAATCGTCTTGCCGTGACGATACGGGTCCGGAATTGAAATCGATTGGCCGGGATCGGCCCAGACCAAGGCAATATGACGCATTGCGGTCAGTTCCGGGGCCCCGCCCGCGCCCTGTCGGGCTTTCCGATTGACAATGTCTAGTTGCAAGTTTTAATTCTACTTAAAATCGCGGCTTTGATACCTGCTCGGATATTCCAAAGATAAAATTTTTTGTTCGTTTTGTGAAGCAGATCGCAATCTGGCTTCACCGAACCCTTTATTGATGAGCTGCAGAATTGATGCAGATTCCGCTGGCCTTAAACGGGATGACGATCATGCGCGATGTCCGTCTGCTCGCCCTTGGACTCACAACCGCCGCAAGCCTGACGGTGCTCACAGGTTTTCCGGCGCCGTCATTGGCCCAGACGCCGGCTGCAGCGCCCCCTCCTCAAATCACGCCGCTGGCGCCAAAGCTGAAATGCAATGGAGTGCCTTTTGCCATTCCGTTTTCCGATCCATTTGAGGGCCCGCTGGCCCTCCGGGACCTGCCGGATCCGAAGAAAGTCATTCCAGTCAGCGACCAGAACAAGACCGTGATCCTGAACTCCGATCTTCCGTGTCAGGAGAGAGTGTCCACCGGTCTACCCTCGGGTGGACCGGAGAAAGAAGGTCTGGAAAATCTCCAGCGCGGTTTCGATTTTTATTCGTGGCGCACTTTCATCGCGCTGAATGCGCCCGCCGACGGCAAGACCACCATCGATCATTCGCAAGCTGACATGCCGACCCGATGGGAGGACATGGACAATTTCAAGCAGCTCCTGGACGTCATGCTGCCGGCCGGCTTGCAGCCGCCGAAATGGCCGACCGACAAAGCCGCGATGGAAGCCGAAAAGGTCAGGCTGATGCCCGACGCCTGCCGCGCTTTTTACAAACCCGGCATGATGGTCGTTAAAATGATCGAGGAGAGTTTCAACGAGCCGTTCAAGACCGGCCCCCTGATCGACCAGCAGGGACATTACGCCATCTTCGACATCCTGATGAACCGGCAGATGTTCGACTACATCATGTTGAATCATCTCAATACCAAGGCCGGACAGATGGACCCGGCCAATGCCGGCCTCGCGGTCGATTTTCCGCCCGGCCAGAATGCGACCAGCGATCTCGGCGCCTTCATGCTCAAGGTCTCCTGGAAAATCCTCGGGCCTGAAGAGATCAAGGCCCGGAATTTCCACATGGTGGACGCGCTCGTTTCCATGCCGTTACCTCAGGGTTCAAAGGCGAAACCGCCGTGCCTGCCGGAAACCCTGGGATTGATCGGCTTTCATGCGGTACATAAAACCGCGAGCCGTCCACAATGGATCTGGACCTCATTCGAACACATGCAGAATGTGCCCGACCGGACTGAGGTCAACGCCAAGACGTTTCATGGCCCGTACAATTTCTTCAGCGTCAATTGCAAGGATGATTGCGCGGTCGAGAACGCTACGCCTCCGCGAAAATTCTGGCAGCCCGACTTCGCTCTGAAACTGGCATTCGGGGACAAATTCAGAAGCCAGATCGTTCGCGAGACGCCGCTGACGAATGCAGCCAAACACATGAACGATATTTTCCACGACATCCTGAAAGGGACCGTCTGGGAAAATTACATGCTGCTCAGCACCCAATGGCCGAGCAATTTCGGATGCACGTCGCTGCATTCCACCGGCTTCAACGCAAAGCTGCCCAAGACCGATTTCGTCAAGCAGCCGGACATGACCTGCTCGCCCGCGCCGACATTTTTCGCGAACTCCACACTGGAAACTTACAGCCAGGGAGATATCCCCCTCGCTTCCTCAAGCTGCATCGCATGTCACGGCAACGCGGTGAGCTTTCAAAAGGGCGCGTCCAATCAAAAGCCGGGGGAGAGTCTGAAGCCGGGTGAAATGCGGCTCAATCAGTCGGATTTCACCTTTATTCTGGAGAAGGCGCAGTAAGCGGGAAATTCACGTCGCCGTTTCAGTCAATGCCGTTCAAGAGCAGATGCAATTCAAAAGCCGAAATGAACAGGGATCGCCATGAGCACGTCACCGCATCACGAGCGCCATCCGACCGCATCAGGCGCGACGGGTCCTGAACCGGCCGGGGAAGTTTCCCGGCGCTCGTTGCTAGCCGCGACCGCCGCGACGACAGCGGTCGCCGCCGTCGGGCCGATCGCGGGCACGGCCTACGCTCAAGGCGCGGACATAAATTCAAGACCGGACATGATGGCATTCCTGGCGCTTTCTGCCGCGCTCACGGGCGTTCGCCTGACGACGCTGGCGCCGGAATTCACGCAAGACAAGAGCAATTTCCTGAACTCGGACCCTGGCGTCGATCCGATCAACGTCAAGAACAACTACTTCGCGTTTGCAAACAACAAGGATGCCGCGACCTTCGGCAAATTGCTGCAGATCGCCAAAAACCATCCCCAATCGCCGCAGGACATCATCGCCGGCGTGAACGCCAGCGACGACACCAAATTCATGGCGCGCAGCATTGTTTTGATGTGGTACCTCGGCTCCTGGTACGATCCGAAGCTGTTGCAAGGCAATGCCGCACAGCCTGGCGCGGCTGCCTTCCTCCCTTCCGAGGTCGTCTCTGCAACGGGCTATACGCAAGGGCTGGTTTGGCAAATCGCCCGGGCCCATCCGATGGGCTACAGCAATTTGCAGTTCGGCTACTGGTCCCGCGAACCGGATGATCCGAACGATCCGAATGATCGTTCCAACATCGACATCATCACGCCAACAATTCCCTGACGAGCCAGCCAATTTAGGAGCCAGTCATGGCCGAGTGCATCACATGCGACGTTGCGATCGTCGGATCCGGTTTTGCCGGGGCGATCGTGGCCAATGAATTGAGCCAGAAGGGGATCAGCGTCGTCATTCTGGAAGCCGGCCCCGGCGTTCCGCCGAATATCAACGATTACATGAAGACCTTCTACAATGCTTCCGCCAAGGTGCCGGAGAGTCCGTTTCCTCCCAAGCTGAAGCAGAAAGATACCGATCCAGACCTGATCGATCCCGCGAACGTGGCGGCTGGCAGACCTACGGTGCTGAGCCTCGGCGCGGACACCTGGCAGAAGCCCCAGCAAAGCTATCTCGTACAGACAGGGCCAAAGCCCTTCTCCAGCACTTACGAACGGCTCGCCGGTGGCACGTCGCATTGGCTCGGCACTTCGCTGCGGTTCGTGCCGTCGGATTTCACCATGAAATCAAGCTACGGCAAGAATCTGTCGAATTTTCCGTTCCCGGATTGGCCGAAGGCCATCACTTCCCAATCCCTGAGCCCGGTTTACGCCAGGGCCGAAGCCGAGCTCGGCGTTTCCGCCGACGTGCAGGAGCAAAGCTTTCTCGGTATCGATTTTCCCAAGGGCTACAGCTACCCGATGCCGAAGATCCCTCCTTCGCTGCTCGATCAGCGGATCGGCGACGCGCTGACGCAATTGAATGACAGCGAGACCAAGTTTCTCGAAATGGGAAAACCGGTCACCACGGTCAAGGTGCGAAGCCTGCCGGCGGCGCGCAATTCCCAACCCTACAGGAATCGGCGCGCCTGCGCCGGCAATACCAATTGCATTCCGATCTGTCCGATCCAGGCCAAATACGACCCGACCATCACCCTCAACGAAGCGACCAACGCGGGGGCGCGGCTGATCGATCACGCGGTCGCCAGTGAGATCATCGTCGAAAACGATCGCGTCAGCGAGATCAAGTTTATCACCTATGCAAATGAGGCCGGCCCCAAAACCGGCGAGGGATGCGTCAAGGCCAATATCTTTGTTATCGCCGCCAACGCGATCGAAACGCCGCGACTGCTGCTGATGTCGAAGAACAACGGCCGCACTGCCAAGGGCGTGGCCAACAGCAGCGACATGGTCGGCCGCAACCTGATGGACCATCCTTATTATGTCGCCTGGGCGCTGCTGCCGCCGACCTCAAAACCGGTGTTCCCCTATCGCGGCCCGCTGATCACCTCGGGGATCGGCGACCTCTGCGACGGCCCGTTCCGCGCCAAGCGCGCGGCCTTCCGGGTCGATATCGGCAATGAGGGCTGGAACTATGTGATCGCGGGCGGCGCGAACGGCGCCGATCCTCACGTCACGACCGTGGATTTCGTCAACGGCATGAACTCAGGCGGACTCAATGTGCAGGACTTCAGCCAGATCAGGAGCAACAGCGCGCTGTTCGGTCCGGATCTCGCTCACAAACTGAACGACCTGATCACGCGCCAGCTCCGGATCGGCTTTCTGGTCGAGCAGACGCCCGATCCAGCCAACCGGGTCACGCTATCGGCGAAATTCACCGATGCGTTGGGGCTGCCGCGTCCGGAGATTGCCTACGATATTTCGGATTATACCAAGCAGGGCATCGTCGCCGCGTTCAAGATGAAGAATTTGATCTTCAACAAATTGGGCGCAAAGGATTTTACGGTGCGCGCCGCGGGCGATCCCACCGGCTTCGACGAAGTGATCGACGGCAAACCGGTCCAGCTCACCTATGGCGGCGCCGGCCACATCATGGGCACCTACCGGATGGGTGACGATCCCAAGACCTCGGTGGTCGATTCGTTCCAGCGCACGCACGACCACAATAATCTGTATCTGGTCGGAAGCGGGACGTTTCCAACCGGCGGCACCGCCAATCCGACGCTCACGCTCTCGGCATTGGCGATGCGGACCGCGGACAGCATTGCCGGCGATCTCAAATCGCACGGCTAGGTGTTGTTCGCACGGCCATCATGTTCCGACGATAGATAGAGTGCGACGACTTATAGGTCTTTAAATCATCGCCTCTCATGGCATCACGGGCGGAGAACAACATGACGCGCACTGATCGATACCGGAAATGGCTGATTGCGACCTGCGCTGTCGCCGCGCTTTCGTTTGCGTCGAATCCCGCAGGTGCGGTGGACGCCTGCCCGGCGCCGGTGGCGGATCACCTTCCCGCCGTCCCGTCGGGCGCGCTCAATATCGGTACCATCAAGCCCCTGCTGGTCGATTATCACAAGAACCGCTATATGGACGATGTCGCCGCGGTGTTCAATTCGGCACAGAAATACATGGAGCAGAATGCGGCCCAATCGAAGCGGCCGGTGATCGTGCTCGATATCGACGAGACGTCGCTCACCAACTGGCCGAATCTGGCGGCCGACGATTTCGGCTTCGTCGCCGGCGGTGCCTGCGACGTGCTGCCGGCGGGCCCGTGCGGATTCAATCAATGGATTTTCAAGTCGAGCGCTGAAGCCCTCCCGCCGGCCCTGAAACTGTTCAAGGCGGCCAAGCTCATCGGCGTCGGGGTGATTTTCATCACCGGCCGTCCCGACAGCCAGCGCGACGCGACCGTCATCAATCTCGAGCATGCCGGGTTTGACGGATGGACCGAGCTTCGAACGCGGCCTGACCGGGACCCTCGAACCACCGTGCAGCAGTACAAGACTGACGAACGCATCGCGGTCGAAAAAGAGCCCGAGGGCTATACCATCATCGCCAATATCGGCGACCAGAAGAGCGACATCGACGGCGACCACGGCGGCTGCATCTTCAAGGTGCCGAACCCGTTTTATTTTATTCCGTGAGGTGGGATGAGAGCGCTGGCCTTTCAGAGACTTCGAGACAGATTCTGGGAGTAGCGCCTGCTACCAAAGCTCGTCATGCCCGGGCTTGACCCGGGCATCCACGTCTTACCCTACTCCTACTTAAGGAGAAAGACGTGGATGGCCGGGTCAAGCCCGGCCATGACGGAATCCTAGTTCTGCACCGGCATATTCCGCGCATTCGTCTCCTTGCCGTTCACGATCTTGACCACATGCGTGGTCAAGAGCGGATCGCCCTTGTCGTCAAACTTGAAGGGCCCGCGGGTGCTCTCGAAGCTGATCTTGGACAGCGCATCGCGCACCGCCGTGCGATCGGATTTGCCGGCGGCCTCGACCGCCATGATCGCCATGGTGATGGAATCATAGGCTTCGGCCGCATAGGCGTCCGGCATCCTGCCATAGGCCTTCTGGAATTTGGCGATGAAGGTCTTGGCCGCCGGAATATCCGCCGCCGTCGCCACGCTGAAATGCGTGGTGAAATAGATGCCGTCGGTCGCAGCACCTCCCAGTTCGATGAACTTCGGCGTCGCGATGCCGTCCGAGCCAAATCTGATCAGGTTCAATCCGCTCTGGGCGTATTGCTTGGCGACCAGCGCCCCTTCGGTGTAGCGCGACCACTCGACCATCGCTTGCGCCGGGCTCGCCTTGATATGGCCGAGCTGTGCGGTGAAATCGATGTCGCCGCGGGTGTAACGCTCTTCATCCACGATCTCGAAGTTATATTTTGCGCCCGCCAGTTTGAAGGCCTCGAAGCCGCCGCGGCCGAAATCGTCGTTCACATAAAGGAACGCGAATTTGGTCACCTTTGGAAATTTCTCATGGATGAAATCGACGAGGTCGGCGACCAGCTTGGTGTCGGGCACCGGCGAGCGGAATATCCATTTATTGCCTTGCGTCGTGATGCGCTGCGCGGTTCCGGCGACCACGATCTGCGGGGTCTCGGACTGGCGGCTCACCTGCGAGGACGCCAAACTCGCCGGGCTGGAGATGCTGCCGACATTGATCAGGACCTCGTCGCGCGAGATCAGCCGTTTGATCACGTTGACGGCCTCCTCGGGCTTGCCATTATCGTCGGCGAAAACCGGCTCGATCTTCTCGCCGCGAATGCCGCCGGCATCGTTCTTTTCCTGAACCGCCAGATTGACCAAATCCTTCTCAGCCGAGCCCATCGCGGCGGCGTCGCCGCTCATCGGACCGAACACGCCGATCTTGATCGTATCTGCGGCTGCGATCTGAACCGAAGCTGCGATCATCAGGGCGGCGACACAGACGCCGCTCAAAGTTCGAAAACGCATTTTTATCTCCTTTTGGTTCGGGACCTGTTCACGTATTCGCGGCTTGCGCGGGATTGCCATCGGCAAACTCCCACTCCTGTTCACCCAGATAACTCGCCCACACCTTGGGGTTTTCGAGCAGGCGATCGCTGGAATCGGAAAGCACGATCGAGCCGGTTTCGATCACATAGCCGCGCGTCGCCAGCGACAGCGCCAGTTCGGCATTCTGTTCAACCAAAAGTATCGTGACGCCGCTTTCGCGGAAATAATCGATCGCATTGGCAATTTCCTCGACCACGATTGGCGCCAGGCCAAGCGAAGGTTCATCCAGCATCAACAGCACCGGCTGCGCCATCATTGCGCGTCCGAACGCCAGCATCTGCTGTTCGCCGCCGCTGAGCGATCCCGCCAATTGTTTACGTCGCTCGTAGAGGCGCGGAAACAGTTCGAACACCCGCTCGCGTGTCGCCTTTTCCTTGCCATGGGCGCGCGGCGAATAGGCGCCGACCGTCAGGTTCTGCTGCACCGAGAGGCGCGGAAACACCCGGCGTCCTTCAGGCACATGCACAATTCCGCGCGCGACGATCTGTTCGGGCGAGAGGTTCGTGATGACCTCGCCCTGAAACTCGATGGCGCCGGCGGTCGGGCGTATCAGGCCCGAGATCGTACGCAGCGCCGTCGATTTGCCCGCGCCATTGGAGCCGATCAGTGCCACCACCTCGCCGGCCTCCAGCGTGATATCGACCTTGCGCAAGGCCGTCACCGCACCATACCCGGCGCTGACATTGCTAAGGCGAAGCATGGGCGGCTTCCGGTTGCGAGCTTTGAGCAGGTTTGGCGCGGCGCTTGAGGCGGCCGCCGAGATAGGCCTTGATCACTTCCGGATGCGCGCGAATTTCGGCAGGACTGCCGCTGGCCAGGCGCTTTCCGTAATTCAGCACCGTGATGCAGTCGCAGGACGGCATCACGACATCCATGTGATGCTCGACAAGCAGGATCGTCACGCCGGAGGCGCGGATAGTCCTGATCAGATCGACCATCCGCTGGCTCTCGGCACCATTAAGGCCCGCGGCAGGCTCATCGAGCAGCAGCAGCTTCGGCCGCGCGACGATGGCGCGCGCGATCTCGACCAGGCGTTGCGATCCGTATGGCAGCGCGCCGGCTTGCATGTTGGCGAGATGCGCCAGCCCGACAAAATCCAGCGCCTCGCGGGCGCGGCCGGTAATGGCGGTTTCTTCCGCTTGCTGCTGCGGCGTGCGCAGAAGTGCGTGCCAGATTTCGCAATGGGTCTGGCCGTGCATCCCGACCATGATGTTTTCGAGCACGGTCATTTCGCGGAACAGTTTCAGGTTCTGGAAGGTCCGCCTGATATCAAAACGCGCCCGGCGGTCGACCGGCCAGCGCGTGATGTCACTGCCTTCGAACTGAATTTTCCCGGCGCTTGACGCCAGATGGCCCGAGATCAAATTGAGCATCGTGGTCTTGCCGGCGCCGTTGGGCCCAATCAATCCATGCACCGAACCCGCCGCGACTTCCATGCCGACATCGCCAACGGCGACCAACCCGCCGAAGCGCCGTGACAACCCGCTAATGTCCAACAGGGTGCTCAATCTACAGCCTCGCGGTCCAGGGTTTCTGCAAAAGCCAGCGCTGCCCGTGCTGCGCGACATATCTGGCGAGATCGACCAGGATGCCGCTCAGGCCCTTGCTGCCGGCGCCCGCGAACACGATGACCATCACGCCGAACAGCAGCAGCCGGAATTCGCCGGATGCGCGCAGCAGTTCCGGGATCAAGACCACAATCGCCGCGCCCAGCGCCGCCCCGGGCAGGCTGCGGATGCCTCCGATCACCACCATGATCAGGATGTCGATTGACTTTTGAAAGTCGAAATCGTTCGGATTGAGATAGCGCGAATGAAACGCGTAAAGGCCACCGGCGATACCCGACGCAATCGCCGCGACCAGGAAGCACTTGCTCTTGTAGACGGCGATGTTGATGCCACTGGCGCGGGCGGCTTCCTCGTCCTGTGAAATCGCGGTCAGCGCGCGGCCGAAGCGCGAATACGCGATCCGGTCGAACGCCAGGAACACACCCGCTGCGATAATCAGACAGACATAATACAGCGCCTTTTCGCCACCGAGCGAAACACCGAACAGCGTCGGCGCCGGAATGTCCATCATCCCGATGCTGCCGCCGGTCAGCCAGTCCTCGTTGAGCATCACGAGGTGAACGATGATCGCAAATCCCAACGTCGCTACCGCAAGGCTGGAGCCTTTGAGGCGCACGATCGGAATCAGCAACAGGCTGGACAGTCCTGCCAGCAATCCGCCGGCCACGATCGCCAGCACGAACGGCAGTTGAAAGGAGATCGAGAGCGACGCCGCCGTATAGGCGCCGATGCCGTAAAACGCGCCCTGCCCCAAGGACACGATGCCCGCCATGCCCACCAGCAATTGCTGGGAAAAGGCGAGAATGACGCCGATCAGCGCGAGACTAAAGATATGCACCCAATAGGCATTCGACTGCACGAGCGGAACCGCAGCGAGAAGTAACGCGACAGCTAATCTGGCTATCAGCGAAGCGCGCATAGGCTCACACTTCTCGGCCGCCGCGGGTCAGAAGCCCCGTCGGCATGAAAAGCAGGATCGCGATCAGCACCACCATGCCGACCGCGTCCTTGTAGGCGGTCGAAATCAATGTGCCCGAGAACGTTTCGATCAGCCCGAATATCAGCCCGCCGATCATAGCACCCGCGATGCTGCCGAGGCCGCCCAGCGTCGCCGCGACGAACGCCTTGATGCCGGTCAGGAAGCCCATATTGAACGAGGCAAAGAACAATGAGCCGAGCAGCACACCCGCGGCGCCGGCCATCATGCCTGAAATCGCAAAAGTATAAGTTGTCGTCCGGTCGACGCTGATGCCCATCAGTTGCGCGACGTCCGGATCCTGCGCGGCCGCCTGCATCGCGATGCCAAGCCGCGTGAACCGAAAGAACACGATCAGCACGCCCATGATGAGTCCGCTCAGCAGCACGATCCAGATCAGCTGCGGCGACACCGTAAAGCCCGCGAACTTTACGCCGCTGGATGCAAATAAAGTCGGATAGCGCAGCGGCTCGGAACCCCAGACCAGCCGCGCAACATTCTGCAGCACGATCGAGACGCCAAGGGTCGCAATCATGATGTTGATCGCCGACACCCGGCGCAGGCGCAGCGTGCGGTAAACCACAATTTCGACCAGCATGGAAACCAGCCCGCCGCCGAGAATGCCCGCCAGCAGCACCAGCCAGAACGGCATGCCGTGCAGCCAGAAGGAACTGAGACCCGCCATCGAACCGATCATCAGCATTTCGCCCTGCGCAAAGTGAAGAATGTCGGTGGCGCGGATAATCATGGAGATGCCGAGCGCAATCAGGCTGTAGATGCACCCGATCGCGAGGCCGCCGAGCGTGGTCTGAACGAGTTGATCGACTGTCATCGCGCGCCTTCTCTTCGCAAGAGCTAACGCCGTGCCGCCCAAAGCAGCAAGATCAAATTGCATGCGAATGCAAGGGCAACGGGCCTATGTTTTAAGCAGTCTATATGCGGCTTTTCGCCGTATCATCCCGCCGTTCGCCACGAAATCTCGCGGGTATACTTGCATACGTATGCAGATATGCCAATGTTTTGAGACGTTTCCAAATGCGCCTCTGAATTCGAAGTCAATCTGACGAGCACACGCCGCGCGCTTGGCATCAAGCGTGCAAGGAAGCCCAATCGACCCGACCGAATGTTGCCGCCCGGAGTGAACGCATGAAAAAGAGAATTCAGCTGGCTTTCGACATGTCCTGGACCACGGTGGAAACCCAGTGGCGGCTTCCCGGCTCCTGGGTCGATGTGCATCACCCCAATATCGGCCTGTTTGAGGAAGCCGCCCGGCAAGCGGAACGCGGCGGTCTCGACATGATCTTCTTCGGCGACAGCACGGGAATCCCGAGCACCTGGAAGGATTCGATCGAAGATGCGGTCAGTTACGGCGTCGCCTGGCCCCGCTTCGAGATGAGCCCCTGGATCACCGCGATGTCGCGGGTCACCAGCCATCTTGGTTTCGGGCTCACCTATGCCTCGACCTTCATGCATCCGTTTTATACCGCCCGGCTGCTCAATTCGCTCGATCACATCACCAACGGCCGCATCGCCTTCAATGTCATCACCTCGCAGCGCCGCGCCGATTTCGCCAATTACGGCTATGACGAGCTGGTCGACCATAATGAGCGCTACGATCGCCTGGAGGAATTTGTCGACGTCTGTCACCGGCTCTGGGACAGCGTGGCCCCGGATGCCTTCATCTGGGACCGCAAGACCGGCATGGTCGCCGATCCGGCCAAAGTGAAGGCGATCAATCACAACGGCAAATTCTTCAAGGTCGCGGGCCCGCTCAGCGTGATCCCCTCGCCGCAGGTGCATCCGGTGATCCTGCAGGCCGGCGGTTCGCCGCGCGGCACCCGCGCCGCCGCCCATGTCGCCGATCACGTATTTGGTTTGACCAAGACGGTTCCAATGATGGCGCAGCAGCGCAGCGATCTCGACAAGGCGCTGGTCGCGGAGGGCCGGGACCCGGAGAAAGTCGGGATCCTCTGGTCGAGCCGGGCCGTCGTCGGCGAAACCAAGGCGGAGGCCGACGCGCTTCGCGAAAGCATGATCGCCGACGTTCCGGTTGAGGCAGTCGGTGCCTGGTTATCCCATAACACCGGCTACGATATGTCGCTGCTGCCACCGAAATTTTCCCTGAAAGAGCTGCAGGAACGCATCGTCGCCGCCAACGCCTCTCCGGTCGGTTTCGTTAATCTCTTGGCCAAGCAGCACGGTGAAAGCGCCGAAATCACCCGCGAAGAGTTCTTCCGGCATGGTCTCAGCGCAGCGACCGGCCACAACATCACCTTCGCGGGAACCGCCACTCAACTGGCGGACCAGATGGAGGAAATGTTCGAGGGCACCGGCAGCCGCGGCGGCTTCATGTTGTCGGTTTCGCAGGCCGCGCCACGCGCGATCATGCTCAATATCCTCGATCAGCTGGTGCCGGAATTGAAACGCCGCGGACGGTACCGCACGTCCTACGAAGGCAAGACGTTGCGCGAAAATCTGTCGAGCTGAGTCCAGCCCGGCTCTCAGGCTGCGCTGGAGGCGAGCGCGCCGTATTGGCCGTCGACATACAAGAGCGCATCGACATCGCGCTGCCACAGTCTGATATCGCGAACCGCGCCGATGAATACGGTGTGCGAATGCACCGATATTACTTGCGTGACTTCGCAATCGAAGCTCGCCAGCGTGGTCGGCAAGGCCGGCGCGCCCGTCACCAGCTGCACCCAGGGGTTTTCCTCAAATCGCCGGTCGCGCGATTCGGACGAGCTGAACCGCCGCGCCAGTTCGACATCCCCGGCACTCAGGAGATTGACGCAAAAGATGCCGCTGTGGCTGATCGCGTCATGACAGCTGGAGTTGAGATTGACGCAGACCAACAGCGAAGGCTCCGGCTCGACACAGACCGAGCAGACCGAGGTGGCGACCAAGCCCTGTGGAACCGAATGCTCGATCGTGGTGATGATCGATACGCCTGCCGCGAGCCGCCGCATCCCGCGTTTGAACAACGCGCCATCGATCACGGCAGAAACCCGCCGCGGAAATGCACCAATGGCACGGCCTGCGGGTCGCCTGATGTCGCGACGACGCGTCCCAAGAGTACAACCACGTTGTAGCGCTCGATGGTCTCGATCAGCTCGCAATCGATCGCGCCGACCGCATCCACCAAAACAGGCGCACCGGTCGCCAGCTTGATCCACGACGCCGTCCCGAAACGATCCGCGCCTTTCAAATCCGATTTGCCGCCGAAAATATCTGCCAGCGCCTTTTGCCCTGACGGGAGATAATTGATGGCAAAATGCCGGGCCTCGAGGATGGTCGCCAGCGCGGAAGTGCGCTTATCGACCGACACCAGCATGGTCGGCGGGTCGGCGCAGAGATGCGTCGCCGATAGTCCCAGCAGGCCGGCGGGCCCGCTCTCCGAGCGCGCCGTGACGATGGTGCTGCCGGTCGCGCGCTGGCCGATCGCCTGCCAGAATTGCTTGCCGTCGATCGTTCCAAGGTTTGTCCCGGGCGTATCCGGCATGATCATTTCACCACATTGCGACGGCGGCCAGCGGCGCCTGTTAACCCCGACCCGAACTTGGGACGGCGGCCGCCGCCAGACAAGACCAAATTGCATGCGTATGCAAACCATCCTGCAAAAGGTTTAGGCAGTGCATCCCCCCGCAATGCCCCTATAATGGAGGTAGCAACCCCTGCATTTTCTACCGCGTTCTTCTAATTTTCTTGCGGGCACCTTCCCAGAGACGAACACACAATGGCGAGAAGATCGATCACCAAGGCCGGAACCCACGTTACCGCCGAGGATGTGGCGCGGACGCTGGGGGTTTCCCAATCGACGATCTCGCGCGCGTTCTCGATGACCGCCAGCATCTCCGACGAGATGAAACTGAAAGTCATCAAGGCCGCCAACAAGCTCGGCTATCAGCCCAACGTGATCGCGCGCAGTCTCATTACGCGGCGCACCAACATGGTCGCGATCGTGATGGCCAATCTGGTCGACCCGTTCTATCCGGTGGTGCTGGACGAACTGGTGCAGCAGGTTCAGGCGCGCGGTTTTCAGACCCTGCTGTTCGTGCCGTCGCCCGGCCAGGACGTCGACGACATCATGCCGAACCTGCTGCAATACCAGGTCGACGCGATCGTGCTGACGTCTGCAACGATTTCGTCGGCGATGGCCCGCATCTGCGTGGCGCGCGACACGCCTGTGGTGTCGTTCAACCGCTATGTGCCGGGACTGCAGATCCACGCGGTATCGAGCGATAACATTGCCGGCGCGCGCCAGGTCGCGGATTTTCTCGTCGCCACCGGTCATGAGCGCCCGGCCTTTATCTCGGGCGAGCGTGACGCCACCACCAATCGCGACCGGCGCAACGGGTTTGTGTCGCGTCTGAAGCAACTCAAGATGAATTCCTGCGTGCAGGAGGAAGGCGGCGACTTCAGCTATGAAGCCGGCTATGCCGCGACCAAGCGGCTGCTGCGCCGCGCGTCGCGGCCCGATGCGTTGTTCTTTGCCTGCGATGTCATGGCCGTCGGCGGCATGGACGCCGCGCGCGAACTCGGCATGAGCGTGCCGGAGGATGTATCGATTGTCGGCTATGACGATGTGCCGATGGCCGCACTGCCGAGCTACAGCCTGACCACGATCCGCCAGCCGATCCGCGAGATGGCCAAGGCCGCGGTCGATGTGCTCGATCTGGCAGAACCCCGCGGCATGAAATCCGGCCCCACCACCCGCATGATCCCGGGCTCCCTGATCACGCGCTCATCGACGATGAATCGCCGCGCGCCGGTTCGCGCCGGAAAAGCCTCGCGGGGCTAAACACACCCACCGTCATTCCGGGATGGTGCGTTAGCACCAGACTTCAGATGCGCAATTGCGCATTGGGGAATCTCGAGATTCTCCGATGTGCAATTGCGCATCGTAGTTCGATGCTGCGCATCGCCCCGGAATGACGGTGGCGTAGGCAGACGCACATTGTTTCGTATATAGAAATAGTATCTTTCAATATGCGATATTTCATCTTTTAATCGCAACAATATACTCACGGTGCACTTCAGCGCTGTGAGGAAAAATGACGCAAGTTAAGCAACTTAAATTATACGGATCGCCGCTTTCGGGCCATTGCCACCGGGTCGAGCTGCTGCTGCGGATGCTCGGCATCCCCTATGAGTTCATCGCCCTTTCGCCCGAGCAGCGGGCGTCGGAAGCGTTCCTGAAACTGAACCCGCTGCGGCAAATCCCGGTCCTGGAGGACGGTGATGTTGTTATCGCCGACAGCGTTGCGATCATGGTCTACCTGATCAGGAAATATGCGCCCGGCTCGTCGTGGTTTCCGGACGATCCAATCGCCGCCTCGCAAATCCAGCGCTGGTTGTCGATCGCGGCCGGCGAACTGGCCAGCGGACCGAACTCGGCGCGGTTGATGGCGGTGTTCGGCCGCCCCGGTCATCCCGACACGATCGGCCAGACCTCAAAGCGCCTGCTCGAATTCATGGACGCACATCTCAAAGGCCGGACCTATCTCGTAGGTGGCGGACCGACGATCGCGGATCTCGCCTGTTACGCCTATGTGGCGCACGCGCCGGAAGGCGGCATCGATCTGGCGCCGTATCCGTCGGTGCGCGCATGGCTGGGAAATGTCGAGGCGCTTCCGCACTTCAAGCCGATGCCGGCCTCAAAACCCAAAGTAACTGCCTAGCAATCTCATGATGCATTCCGGGCCAGCGGCATCCGCCGTTTACCCGCGATGCGGAGACGACGCCATGTTGCAGACCATCAAGTCACCGTGGCACTCCGGCGAACTGGCGATCCAGCGCAGTGTCGGGGTTACCGAGCGAATGGATCACGTTGGCCATTCGCATCTTCGCAATTTCCTGATCGATCAACACCGCGAATTTTTTCCGCTGCTGCCCTTTATCGCCCTGGGCACGGTCGATCCCGCCGGCGACGCTTGGGCCACCTTGCGCGCCGGCCGGCCCCGCTTCCTCAGCTCGCCCGACGCAAAGACGTTGTCGTTTGATCTCGACCGCGATCCGGACGATCCGGCGGATATCGGCATGAACGACGGCGATTCCGTCGGCGCGTTGGGCATCGATCTCTCGACGCGTCGGCGCAACCGGCTGAATGGCACGGTGCACCGCAACGGCGCAAAGGGATTCTCGGTCGAGGTGGTCCAGAGCTTTGGTAACTGTCCGCGATATATTCACAATCGCAATCCCGTCTTCACGCGCGATGCCGGAACGCCGGCGAACTCGCCGCCGGAAATATCGTCATCGCTCAATGTGCAGGCCCGAGCGATGATCGCGCAGGCCGACACGTTTTTCGTCGCCTCCTATGTCGATGCCGAGGACGGCACGCGTCAGGTCGACGTCTCCCATCGCGGCGGCAGACCGGGATTTGTGCGGATCGATCAAGACGGCACGCTGACCATTCCGGATTTCAACGGCAACTCGTTTTTCAACACGCTCGGGAATATGCTGGTCAATCCGAAGGCGGGACTCGTGTTTGTCGACTTTTCAACCGGCGACGAACTGCAACTCACCGGCGACGCCAAGGTCATTCTCGACTCATCGGAGATCACAGCGTTTCAAGGCGCGGAGCGGTTGTGGCAATTCAAGCCGCGGCGCGTGATCTTTCGCAAGCAAGCGCTGCCGCTGCGATGGTCGGATGGCGGAGCGTCGCCCCATTCACTGAGGACAGGAGATTGGGCGACGGCTGAGCAGCGCCTGCAGGCCGAGCGCTGAGCGATCCAAACGCGGTCACCGGCCCCAGACGCCAGTCAAGCCCGGCTTTTGCCGTTGCCGTTTTTCTCGCTGGCGCGGCGCAAGGCTTCGGCGAGCGCGCCGCCGCCGGAAAACTCCTGCGCTTTGCGCGGTGCCGATGAGGTCATCGACGCGCGGGAGATGTCGCGCGGTGCGGCTTGGGCCCGGGATTCCTTACTGCCGGTCGCGTCATCGAGACGCAGCGTCAGCGCGATACGCTTGCGCGCGACCTCAACCTCCAGCACCTTCACCTTGACGATATCGCCCGATTTCACGACCTCGCGCGGGTCCTTGATGAAAGTCTTCGACATCGCCGAGATGTGCACCAGCCCATCCTGATGCACGCCGATGTCGACAAAGGCGCCGAACGCCGCGACGTTGGTGACGGTGCCCTCCAGGATCATGCCGGCTTTGAGGTCTTTCAGTGTCTCGACGCCTTCCTTGAACACCGCGGCCTTGAACGCCGGACGCGGATCGCGGCCGGGCTTTTCCAGCTCGCGCAAAATGTCCGTCACGGTCGGAAGACCGAACGTGTCGTCGACGAAAGCCTGCGGCTTCAACTGACGCACGATCTCGGCATTGCCGATCAGCGCCTTGATGTCGCTCTTGGTCGCCGCAAGAATTCGCCGGACCACCGGATAGGCTTCCGGATGCACGCCGGAGGCGTCGAGCGGGTCAGAGCCGTCATTGATGCGCAAAAACCCCGCGCATTGCTCGAACGCCTTCGGTCCCAGCCGCGGCACTTCTTTCAGCTCCTTGCGCGACTTGAACGGGCCGTTGGCGTCGCGATGCTGCACGATGCTTTGCGCCAATCCAGTGCCGATGCCCGAGACCCGCGCCAATAGCGGCGCGGAGGCGGTGTTGGCATCGACGCCGACCGCGTTGACGCAGTCTTCGACCACGGCATCGAGCGAGCGCGCCAGCTTGGTTTCGCCGAGATCGTGCTGGTATTGACCGACGCCGATGGCCTTCGGGTCGATCTTCACCAGTTCGGCCAGCGGATCCTGCAGCCGCCGTGCGATCGAAACCGCGCCGCGCAGGGTCACGTCGAGTTCCGGCAACTCCTCGGACGCGAAGGCCGAGGCCGAATAGACCGACGCGCCGGCTTCCGACACCACGATCTTAGACATTTTCAGGTCCGGCAGCAGCTTGACCAGATCCATCGCGAGCTTGTCGGTTTCGCGCGAGGCCGTGCCGTTACCGATCGCGATCAGATCGACCTTGTGCTGTACCGCGAGTTTACCCAACGTCGCCAGCGCTTCGTCCCAGCGCCGCGCCGGTTCATGCGGATAGATCGTGTTGGTGGCGACCACCCGGCCGGTGGCATCGACGACCGCCACCTTGACGCCGGAACGAAATCCGGGGTCGAGCCCCATGGTGACGCGCGCGCCGGCGGGTGCGGCCAGCAACAGGTCGCGCAAATTCGACGCGAATACCCGCACGGCTTCGGTTTCGGCCAAGGTCCACAGCCGCATGCGCAAGTCGATGTTGAGATGCACCATGATCTTAGTGCGCCATGCCCAGCGCGCGGTCTCCACCAGCCAGCGATCGCCGGGACGACTCTGATCGGAAATCGCAAAACGCTGCATGATCTTCAGTTCATAGGAATTGGAAACATTGGCGACCGCCGGCTGCGCATCGGGCAGCATCTGCAAATCGAGTATCTCTTCTTTCTCGCCACGGAACATGGCCAGAATGCGGTGCGACGGTAGCTTGTGCAGCGGCTCGCTGAACTCGAAATAGTCCTTGAACTTCTCGCCTTCGGTCTTCTTGCCCTTGCGCACCGTCGACGCCATCAATCCGTTCGACCACATCTGTTCGCGCAATGTGCCGATCAAATCGGCATCCTCGGCAAAACGCTCCACCAGAATGGCGCGCGCGCCCTCAAGCGCTGCGGCCACATCGGCGACCTGCTTTTCGGCATCGACGAAGCCTGACGCGACGACCTGCGGATCGTTTTGCGGCTGCGTCAGCAACTTCTCCGACAACGGCTCAAGCCCGGCCTCCTTGGCGATCTCGGCCTTGGTGCGGCGCTTCGGCTTGAACGGCAGATAGATGTCTTCCAGCCGCCCCTTGCTGTCGGCCGCGAGAATTGCCGCTTCCAGCGCCGCATCGAGCTTGCCCTGTTCGCGCACCGAATTGAGAATCGCGACGCGGCGCTCCTCGAGCTCGCGCAGATAGTTCAGGCGCTCTTCCAGCGTGCGCAATTGCGCGTCGTCCAGCGCGCCGGTGACTTCCTTGCGGTATCGCGCAACGAACGGAACCGTCGCGCCACCATCCAGCAGCGCCACCGTCGCCTCGACCTGCTGTTCGCGAACGCCGAGTTCTTCCGCAATCCGTTGATTGATACTTGCCACGCCAAATCCTTCCAAAACCGTCGCGGCGAGTGGAGGGCTCACCGCAGGGACGCCGCTTATGGAACATCCCGCCTTGATTCATCAACCCATCGTATCAAACAAATTGTCCTGTGGATTGACCGCATTTACGCTCTGGCCGGCCGAGTTTGGTAGTTCACGCGATTGCGCGAAGATAAAGGTGGATCGATGGCGCTATAATGTGTAGACGGACGCTCCTCCTGGAGCATCCATGTCAATCTGCGGCCTTGATTTCGGAACGTCGAACACGACGCTCGGCACCATCGAAGGCCATGCGCCGGTGCTGGCTGAGCTTGAGGTTGGCGAAACCGCGATTCCGAGTGCGATCTTCTACGAGGTGGACGGCGCGGTGCTGATCGGGCGCAAGGCGATCGAGGCTTATGTCGAGGGCGCGCCCGGCCGCCTGATGCGCAGCCTCAAATCGGTGCTTGGCACCTCGCTGATCGAGGAGACCACGAGGCTCGGGCGCGAGCGCACCAGTTTTCGCGACGTGATCGCCTATTATCTCGGCGCGGTGAAACGGCGCGCCGAACAGGCCATTGGCCGCGAGCTCCGCGATGTCGTCCATGGCCGTCCGGTGCATTTCATCGACAACGCGCCGGATGCCGACCGCAAGGCGGAGCAAACCCTGCGGCAGATCGCGCGCGAGATCGGCTTCGATGACGTCACCTTCCAGTTCGAGCCGATTGCCGCGGCGCTGGACTATGAGCGCCAGATCTCGAATGAAGAGGTCGCGCTGATCGCCGATATCGGCGGCGGCACCTCGGATTTTTCGATCGTACGTCTGGGGCCGCAGCGCCACAACAAAGGAGATCGCACCGCCGACATCCTGGCCAATGACGGCGTACGCATCGGCGGCACTGATTTTGACCGGCAGCTCAGCCTCGGCGTCGTGATGCCGCTGTTTGGATTTGGCAGCGCGATGAAGCGCGAAGGGTTAGACGTGCCCTCAAGCTATTTCCACGATCTGGCGACCTGGTCGAGCATCAACCGCATGTATGAGCCGCGCGTGATCGCCGACATCCGCCAGGTGCGACATCAGGCCAGCGAGCCTGATCTGCTGGACCGGCTGGTGCGCGTGGTCGACGAGCAGCGCGGCCACACACTGGCAATGGAAGTCGAGGAGGCCAAGATTGCGCTCTCCGACAAGCGCCAGGCTGAGATCCCGCTGGAATGGGTCGCGCCGGGCCTCCACGCCGCGATCGCCCGCCCCGATCTGGTGAGCCACACCAAACAATTGGCCGAGCGCATCGCAGCGCGGATCAAGATCTGCCTCACGCAGGCGCAATTGTCCGCTGACGATATCGACGCGGTGTTCCTGACCGGCGGCTCCGTGCGATTAGCCCATGTCCGCAAGGCGATTACCAAGGCGGTGCCGTCGGCCCGCGTCGTCGATGGCGACACGTTTGGCGCGGTCGGCAAGGGCCTCACCCTCGAGGCGCTGCGGCGTTACGGGCCGCGGGACTGAGATCGTTACCGAAATCCTATCTTATTGAGACGGCTGCGCTTGCGTGCCACGGCGCCGGATGATGTCCGCCATTGCAATGCCAAGCCGGTTGCCGATCAGATCGCTGTGTTCATGCCGCACATGCGCCGGCACTGAAAATATATCTACCGGCCAGGTTTCGATCAGCGGGAACGGAATTTCGACTTCGGGGTGCTCGCGCTTGAATTGGTCGACGATCGTTCGCGCTTTCACGTTGAGCGCTCCGGTTCCGGTGATGCAGGCGACGGGCTGGAACACGACGACCAGCGTTGCGCCATGGCGCTTGGCCAGCGCCGTGAACTCGTCCAGCACCTCTTTCAGATAGGTTTTGTGGGACAGGGTTCGAACATCAAAAAATTCGGGCGTGGGAATGTCGCATTCCGAGGCGTAGACGCCGTCGCGGATGTCGATCTCGGGCGCCCAGCCCCTTGATTTCTGCAAGTCGCGCAGAAACTCCAGATAGGGTTTGCTTAACAGTAACGTGCGCAGAAAATCCACCGGCTGTTCGCTGCCCGGCGGCAGAACGATTTGATCCGCCGACTGCCCTGTCACTTTACCCAGAGATTTCATCATCGGAGATAGATAATAGGCTGCGTCGGCTACCTGCCGCCGATATCCGAGCGAAGGCGGATGCGTGAGAAGGCGTGGCGAAACGAATTCCTGATCAACTGCATTCCCGAACACTTCCAGCCCGGGTATGCCCCAAATATTGGCGCCATCGACATCCCACATCTCTGGTCGCGGCATCGTATAGGGCGTCACGTGCAGCACCATGTAGCGGATCGATGTGTTGTGCTGCGCCATCAATTCAAGAATATTGTAATAGCCTTTGTAGCCCAAGTTCGCGCAGCAGCTCAGATTGAGATAGCTCACGCCCTCTGGCAGATGCTTCATCACGACCGACGGTTCGATCCCGAAGAAACCGGAACTGTCGCCCGACTGAACGATGGTCGGTTCCGAATTGATGAAAGCCCGCAACTTGTGAAAAACATAAAGCCGCTGCATCGGCTCCGGGCGGCCGAACGTGTGCGGCAGGAAATTGGTCCGGTCGAACGGGCTTGGAGCCGCGGCAAAACCAATCGCGGCCTCGAAAGCCACAATCAGCAGCCCCGCAATGATCCACGCCTTAAAATGCGAAATATATGAACTCATTCGCCTCTCTCCGCGCGAAGAACACCATTCCGTAAATCAGGGCCAGGATCAACGCGACACGGACCGCCAGCGGCATCTTCGCAAATAAATCCGGAAACTCACAGTCGTGCTTCCAGCCCAGATAGTCGGTGATCCACACCGGCACCATGAAAAGCAACAGTCCCCAGCCGAACGCAGCAACCATCCAGTTGCCCGCGATGAATTTTGAAACTGTTCCCATGAGAATCCGCACGGGCGTCATCCATGTCAAACCGGACGACAATTGTTCCGCAACGGAGCCGCTTAACGATCCAAACAACACCTGCGGGATCGTAACGATCGACGTCACAATCGGCGAAAGCTGCTCCGGCGTGGCGCGGAAGAAGATCCAGCCGATGCAGACCAGATGAAAGAACAGGACGATCGAAAGGACTTTGCCGACGCGTCCGAAACGGCCGATCAGGAAGGCATCGATCGGCACCAGCCGATAGAGCACCAGCAGCAGGCCGTGGAAAATCCCCCAGACGATGAAGAAGAAACCGGCCCCATGCCACAAGCCGCCGAGGAACATCGTGATCATGAGATTGCGCATGGTCATCAGCGAACCATGCTGGTTGCCGCCCAAGGGGATATAGAGATAGTCGCGCAGCCACGTTGAAAGAGATATGTGCCAGCGGCTCCAAAACTCCGACGGGTTGGACGAAAGATACGGCGTCAGGAAATTTCGCATTAGACTGACGCCGAACAGCCTGGCGACACCGCGCGCGATGGTGCTGTAGGCGGCGAAGTCGCAATAGATTTGGAAGGCGAAAGCGTAAGCGAACAACAATCCAAAACCGGCCGGCAGCACGCCTTGCTGATTGGTGATCATCCGCTGGATGCTTTCGACGATCGCGCCGAAATTGTCGGCGAGCACGGTCTTCTGGAACAGGCCGAACAGAATCATGAACAGCGCGCCGTTGACGGTCGCCATGTCAGGCAATTCCCGTCTCTTCGCCAGCTGCGGCAGCAGGTCGCGCGCCCGCATGATCGGGCCCGCAACCAAATGCGGGAAAAACGAGACGAACGAAAGATAATCGACGACGTTTTTGTAAGGCTTGAACTCGCGCCGATAGATATCGATCGTGTAACTCATCGACTGAAACGTATAAAATGAAATGGCCGGCGGCAGCGCCAGCGCGATCGGCGTGAACGTAATCCCGTAATGCGCGAGCAACGGGGAAATATCTGATGTCAGCCAGCCCGTATATTTGAAGACGGACAGCAGCCCCAAATTTGCAACGACGCTGATGATCAGCATTCGCCTGCGGAAGCGCTCGTCGTCACTCCCTTGAATTTTCTGGCCGACAAAGAAATCGATCAGCGCGGTGACGAAAAACGGCGCGAGGTACCACAAGGCCCCGGCGGCATAGAAATACAGGCTCGCCAGCAGCATGAATGCATTCGCGAACCGGGTCCGGCGGAGCAGCAAATAGCCGGCAAGAACGATCGGCAGAAATAACGCAATGAAATTGTAGCTATTGAATTGCATGAATCATCGGCACCCAAAACCCGGCGTATATTCAACAGTCCGAGGTCGAATGCAATGCGGAAACATGTGCCAAACACTCGTTTGGGCCCGATCGATTGATGTCGTTCGGGTCGAGATGCTTTTCTCGCTGGACTTCGCAATCACGACGCCCGCCACCGCGTTATGGCGCCGCATTTTGGTTCGAAGCAATGCGGGTCATGGAACGTCAAATCCCAAACTGACCGAGGGCCGTCCCGGCAGCCTGACGGTCCTGTTCATGACTGCCTCCGGAAACGCCAATTCCGCCGATCAGTTTGCCCTCGTGGAACAACGGAAGGCCGCCGCCGACCGCCATCAATTTCCTGACGTTTGCGAGCGGCGCGAGTTTGGGATCGGCGATGTAGTCGTTCCAGACATGGGTCGCTATTCCGCAGGAGGCCGCGGTCCAGGCCTTGCTGACGGCGACTTCCGCGGTGAAAAATGGCGCACCGTCCGCGCGCTGAAATGCACGCAAATTGCCGGTAGCATCGGCGACGGCGACTGAAGCGTCAAAGCCGATGTCGCGACTGGCCTGCATGGCCGCCTCGATCAGCGCATTGGCGGCCGTACGCGTCACGGACGCCGTAGGAATCGCTTTGATGATCTCTTGCACGATATCTTGCACGATATCTTCTCGGCTATACGGCGGCCGGAATCAGTCCATAACGCTTCATGATGCCGCCCATGACCGCGGGATTTGGCTTGCCGGTCGCGATCTCGGCCGCAAGTTCTTCAAAATATTCCGGGCCCAATACGCCGGGCGTCAGGACGCACAGGCATTTCGCGACGGCGCCCGACCGATTTGAGAAACCGTGCACCACACCGCGGGGCACGAAGACCGTGCCGCCCGGCACGATGTCGTATTGTTCCCCGGCGATCGTATAGGTCACGGTTCCTTCCAACCCATAGACCGTCTCCTCCCATGATTCGTGATAGTGCGGCACCGGCATCTTGCCTTCCGGGCTCAGGATAAGCTCGAAAATATCGAGTGCTCCCTTGGTGTCGTGCTTGCTGCGTAGAAAATTCACCTGGAATGAACCGAAGTTGATCAGGTTCGGCATCGCTGGCCTCCCATGCTGTGGTTTCTATCTCATACGATCTCGGCTGCTGAAGAAAGTCGCGAATGCGACTTGTGCCCGCGCGTTTCATTAACGCGGGCTGGAAGTTTGCAACCATTCAAGCCGCCGGTCTTGCGAAATCGGCTGCGGCAATCCCCATGCCCGCGTTCCACTGCGGGATGTCATGATAATAGATGTGGCGCGCTCTATGTGGGCCGACGGCATTCATCGCCGCATAGGCCGCGACCCAGGTTCGGACTTCGTGACCGCCGCAGCCGGCAATCCTGGTCAGATCCGCCTCGCTCATGGTTCCCACGGTGGTTCGGTCGCCGGCTTCCATCTGCGCCATGAAGGCGCGATCCCACGCGGCGTTCAGCGGCGTCGCCTTGCCCTCGCCTCGCGCCAATTTGCGCGCGGTCTCAAAGTTGGCCTGTTCGCGTGCACGCCTCGCCTCGATCGGAGGATTCCGTCCCGCGATCAGCATTTCCACCACCGGTGGTGGCGCCGTATCGATCCGCGGGATCGGTGGATCATGGCTCAATCCGCCCGAGCCGAGGATCAGCACGCGGCTGTTGAGGCCGGCCGCCCATCGGCCGACCGCAGCGCCCAGCGCCTCGACGCGGCGGAATGACGGCAGCGGCGGACCGGAGCAATTGATGTGGATCGGCAGGACCCGATAGGAGTCCACGCGACCGGTAAGCAGCACCAGCAACTGCGCAAAGCCGTGATCGGCCTGCATCCTGTACGAAGCGCGACGTCGATGTCCTCCGAGCGCACCGCGGAGACGCAATCGAGCGCCAGCCGTTCGGGAACGTCGAAGTCGCCGCTGCCGATGTCGTAGTCGCCGATCGCGGTTGCGCGCACGCCGACCGTAAAGGGCGGCATCATGTCGTAAAACATGCCTTTGAAGTGATCGGGACGAAGATGATGATGAGTTCGGGCTCGAGTCGCGCATTCGGCTGCCAGCGCCGCGAAGTGTGCCCTCACCTCGCGATCGACCGCGGGATCGGCTTCGACGTGATCCATCAGCGGCGTGTGCGAGGCACAAATCATTTTGACCTGCATGGTGCTTCCTCCTTCAGGCGACGGTGGCGATCCGGGGCCGCGCGGTGTGCTTGGCCAGGAATGCGAGATGCAGGCGGTTGAAATCGTCCGCCTTTTCCCATTGCGGCCAGTGCGCGCAATCCACCATCACGACCAGCGGCTCGGCGTTGGGTATGGCTGCGCAGAAGCGTTCGCCGATCGCGATCGGCGCGGTCGGATCGTGGTCGGTCCAGATCACCAAAGCGGGGGCCTTGATCCGCGACAGGGATTTGTCGGTCAGCACATTACGCATCCGGATGTCCATTTCTGCAGGCACAGGATGTGCTCCATCGCGCGCAGAAAGCCGGGTTGGGTGTAGATCGCAAGGCGCAGTTCGACGAGGTCGTCGGTGACGCGGGCCGGATCGTTAATCAGCCATTCGAGACGCCGCGAACCGTTGCGGGACTTGCCTCCGCCACCGCTTTCATCGTCACGTTATAACACGCTGCATCACCGCCGGATCGGTATTGAGCCCGCCCGCGGTGTTGAGCGTCAGCGATGCGACGCGCTCCGGATGGTCGATCGCGAACTGCGCGGCGATCCAGCCCCCGAGCGACTCGCCATGCAGATGGATGCGCCTCAGGCCCAGCGCATTGCTGAAGTCCAGCAGGTGTTTGACATAGTGCCGTATCTCATAGTCGTGATCCGGCTTGTCGGTATAGCCATGCCCGATCATGTCGAGCGCGATGGTTCGATATTTCTCGCCATGGGACTGCAGGTTACGGATGAAAGCCTCGAGGTGCCCGCCCGTCCCCGGCACGAACACCACCGCCTCGTCGGCCGACGGATTGCCCGCTTCGACATAGCGCGTGCGGATTCCGCCGGCGTCCACAAAGGACAGGCGCAGCGCCCCGCTTGCGATCTCCGGCCACAGATACATGGCGTCATCCTCCCTGTTCTATTCTGGCATGCTAGCACGTTAGATTGGTTTGTAAAGCTGTGACGATCCTGATTTCTGCCCTGCCAGGACGTTCTTGACCTGCTAGGATGGAACGATGCGCACCAATCATATTGAGAGCCGCCGGCGGTCATCCGTCATCCCGAGCAAGCAAAGCGAGATTTACGACCTTCTCGTGCAACGGCTTGTCGATGCCCGATACGCGTTCGGCGAACGTATTCTGGTCAGGGAACTCGCGACCGAATTCGGCGTCAGCCGCCAGCCGATCATGACGGCCCTCAATTGGCTTGCCGCGGACGGTTTCGTTCGAATCATCCCCCAGGTCGGATGCCAGGTCATCAACCCCGACCGCAACGCCGTCGCCGACTTCTTTTTGATGTTTCAGCGCATGGAGGGCTTGCTGGCCGAGCTGGCGGCTGCGCGCCGCACCGAGCCACAACTGGCCGAGCTGCGTGAACTGCAGCGACGGATCGTTTCAATAGCGGACGATCAAGAGGCGCTGCGCGCGCACTACGCCGAACTGAACCGGAATTTCCATCGAACCATCGCCGCCATGGCGGATTCCGCGCTGCTGGAAGAGAAGCAAAGCGCCAACTTCAACATGTCGGATTTCTTCATCAATCACGCGATCGGTTTCGACACGCTCGGCGCCGGCGTCGCGCAGGAGCACGAGCCCATCATCGACGCCATCGTGCGGCGGGAGCCTTCGGGCGCACGCCGAGCCGCCGAGGAGCACATCGCGTCGGTGGCCGCCGCTGTTCTCTCCAAAACCGAAAGAAAAGCCGATAATTTCTTCTGACATACTTGCATGCCAGTTTAATCTGGCTATACTCCCCCTACTCGATACCGGTCCTGCGCCAGAAAACCCACCCGAAGAGGTGAGCCGGCGCCGATGGATCAACGGGTTTTCGAACGGGAGGCAAACGATGCAGAGGACAGCTTCACCCGCAGGAAGTCACGATCCCGAAGCGCTGCGTGCCAAATATCTGGCGGAGCGCGACAAGCGGACGAATGACATCGCGGGACGGCAGTATATTGCTGCCGAAGGCGAATTCGCCGATTTCACCGACGATCCCTACGTGGAGCCAGGCTTCAACCGCGAAGCGCGGGACGAGACGGTCGACGTCGTCATTGTCGGCGGAGGCTTCGCCGGCCTGTTAACCGCAACAGAGCTGGTGAAGCGGGGCATCGAATCCTTCCGTATCATCGAGCAGGCCGGCGACTTCGGCGGCACCTGGTACTGGAACCGCTACCCGGGGGTTCGATGCGACATCGAATCCTACTGTTATATGCCGCTGCTGGAAGAAGTCGGGACGGTGCCCAGCGAACGTTACGCGCAAGGCGCCGAGATCTTTGCCCACTGCCAGGCGATCGGCCGCCACTACGACCTTTACGAGCGCGCCCTGTTCCAAACCAAAGTGACGCGGATCGCCTGGGATGAAACGGCAGCGCGGTGGAACGTCGAAAGCGATCGCGGCGACACCATTCGCGCCCGCTTCGTCGCGGTAGGCCAGGGCCCGCTGGCCAAGGTCAAGCTTCCCAACATTCCCGGCATCCGCGACTTCAAGGGCCGCATCTTTCATTCCAGCCGCTGGGACTATGGCTACACCGGGGGCGACGCGACTTCAAAAATGACAAAGCTCGCCGGCAAGCGCATCGCGGTGATCGGAACGGGTGCGACGGCGGTTCAAATCGTCCCGCGTCTGGCGGAAGACGCGGCACGGTCACCCTCTTCCAGAGGACGCCCTCCGCGATCGACGAGCGCAACAACGCCCCTACCGATCGCAACTGGTTCGCCGGTCAACCCAAGGGATGGCAGCGCGAGCGCATGCGCAACTTCCTGTCGGTGATTACGCTGGTGCCGGTCCATGAAAATGTCGTCGGCGACCGCTGGACGGATTTCTGGTCCAGATTCGGCGCCGCGATGGCGGAACGTCACCGCACCGGCGATCCCACGCCTCCACCAGAATTGATGCAGCGCATCGACTATTCCAAGATGGAGGAGTTGCGGGCGCGCGTTGCCGCCACGGTAAACCGGCCGGAGGTCGCCAAGGCGCTGCAGCCCTGGTACAATTATCTCTGCAAGCGGCCGCTCTACAGCGACGACTTCCTGCAGGCCTTCAATCGCGACAATGTGGAATTGGTCGATACCGACGGCCGCGGGGTAGAACGAATCACCGGCTCCGGCGTCGTTGCGGGCGGCATCGAATATACGGTCGACTGCATCATCCTTGCCACCGGCTTCGATGTTGGCGCGGCCCTCACAAGGTCGGCGGGTATCAGGCCGTCGGGCGCGGCGGACAAACGTTAGAGGCGAAATGGCAGCACGGTGTGCGCAGCCTTCACGGCACCCAGATGTCGGCTTTCCGAATTTTCATATCGTCGGCGGACGCGCAAGGCACCACGGCATTCAACTTCACGCACACGCTTTCGATGCAGGCGGAACATGCTACCGCCATCATCGAACGCTGCCTTGCCGAGGGCGTCCGTACAATGGAGGTCACGCCAAGGAATCGCTGGGAGCAGCTGGCGAGAAGCATGTCGATCATCAGCACTTCTACGAGGACTGCACCCCGGCTTCTAACAACGAGGGTGACTTCAAGGACCGTCGACCTTTGTTGGCGCACTATGGCGGAGTCCGCTCGATACGAGCAAATCATCGCAGATGGCGGCGAACGGAATAGCGGGACACAATGTTGTACAAGTTAGGTATTTAGGAGATTAATTTAGATAGTTAACGAGTCGGCTCCATATGCTTCGCATCTACGAGTGTAGGATCTTTAGTATTCAGATCTCCGAAGCGTAGCGCACTTGCGGCGATCAGCCTGATTGGCGCCTTTTATTAGTCACTTCGGGCGGATCGCTTTTGAGATCTTTACTGCTCACGAACGTGCCGCCACCGTGCATGCGTCGTGGCGATAGAAACGTGAAGCCCTCGCCACTTGAGTCTCCTTCGCCGTACGGTCGCGATAACGGGTTATCCGGGTTCTATGTTTTGAGCGACGACCCGCGCTCGCTTGAGGGTTTCGATCTCTTCACCTGCGGTTGGCGACCCTGGTGATGGCGTGATCGTTCGGTGGGGGCGGGAGCGGCCTGCCTTGGCTCCGCTGACGCGGCGGCTTGGCTCGCGCGCACAGTTCTGCTGCGGCCGGCGACGTGGTGCTCACCGGCGCGCTGCACCGATGATGGCCTTGAGCGAGGCGATAAAGTACCGCGCATATTGGCGGTTTCGGCGCTATCCTTTTCCTGGCTTCATGAAATTGATCTAGGATTGCAGGCGATGCGGGCGATCGTCTGCGCATCACGCAAGGGTCTGGTTTTCGCCTGCGCCAAGTCGTTCGTCGGTGAAGGGCAATCTCGGCAGGATAGGACGAGATCACGACGCCTCACCTCGGAAGCTTCGTTCGAGTGGCGCCGAGTCGACGTCGCGGAGATATCACGGACGAGCGTGCGCGCCGCGCTGTGACGCTCGGCGAGCCCGACATCCTTTGAACACGCCGGAAGTCTTCGTCGGTTGAAAATTCGGCGGAAGGATAGGACGAGATCACGTGCGTTGGCGATGAAGCAAACCTCCCCCTTAGCCAACTCGTCCCATTTATTTGCTCTTTTTTGATTGTTAAATAAAGTTATCATCAGCGAGCGGCCTTGCGGCTGTCGATCTCGCCGACCGGCCGCACGGGGCTCACGCCGCCGATTTGACCGACGTCAGGCTGCGTTGGGCGCTGAGGCGCCCCCGCCTAACCGCTGCAGCCGAATGAAACGTGAGTAAGGGTTGGGGGGTGAGAGAGTTGGGGGGTGGCTGTGAGCGGAAGGAAAGGAGAGAATAAGAGACCCAGTTCAGAATGCGCAGGATCGTACAATACGGGTCATTATCGGGCAGCCATGCTCAGCGCGGCTACGTCGAGTGCCGGGGCGAAATGCTGAGGACAGTTTCCAGACGCCGTAAAAGGCAGTTGCGTTGCGCAGGCAAGCCGTCGGTGCAGGATATTCAGCACGTCACGGCTTCGGTGCATCAACGATGAAGATTCTCGCCACGCTGCCAGTCAAAGGCCGGGATCTCCGGCTCGATCTGTTCCGGGGCGTCGCCAATTGGGGAATCTTCCTCGACCACATCCCCAACAACATCGTGAACTGGGTGACGACGCGGAACTACGGCTTCAGCGACGCGGCGGATCTCTTCATCTTCATTTCCGGCTACACGGTCGCCTTTGTGTTTGCGCGGATGATGCTCGAGCGCGGATTCATCATCGGCGCGTCGCGGCTTCTCAAGCGTGTCTGGCAGATCTATGTCGCCCACGTCTTCCTTTTCGTGCTCTACCTTGCCGAAATCGGATATCTCGCGCAGCATTACGGCAATTCGGGCTTCACCGACGAATTCAACATACGCGGCTTCCTGGTAAATCCGGCGCAGTATTTGTTCGAGGGGCTGATCCTTCGCTTCAAGCCGGTGAATATGGATGTGCTGCCGCTGTATATCGTGCTGATGGGTGTTTTCCCGCCGGTGCTGTGGCTGATGCTGCGCAGGCCCAATTTAACCCTGGCCGCTTCGACGGTGCTCTATGTGATGGCGAGGCACTTCGGCTGGAACCTTCCGGCCTATCCGGGTGGCCTGTGGTATTTCAATCCATTCGCATGGCAATTGCTGTTCACCTTCGGCGCGTGGTTTGCGCTGGGTGGAGCGGCGCAGTCGATGCCATTCATTCGATCGCGCACCGCGCTGGTGCTGGGATCAGCCTATCTTCTGTTCGCCCTGGTGATGACCATGGCGGCCCGGTTTGACGAACTGCGCGCCTTGATCCCGCCGGAGATCTACGGCGCCTTCAATCCGAACGACAAAACCAACCTCGCGCCTTATCGCTTGCTGCACTTTGTGGTGTTCGCCTTCTTTGTCGTTCGTCTGTTGCCGCGCGATTGGCCGGGGCTGGAATGGCCGATCTTACGGCCCGCGATCAAATGCGGTCAGCAGTCGCTCGAAGTCTTTTGCGCCGGCATCTTCCTGTCCTTTGCCGCACATTTCGTATTGGTCGAGGTTTCCAGCGCGATCTGGATGCAGATCGTGGTCAGCATTGGCGGCATCCTGATGATGACCGCGCTGGCGTACTACCGGTCCTGGTCGAAGAACGCCGACAAGGCACCGGCGAAACTCAAGCCGGTTGTCGCGGCGGCAGGTTGAGCGATCAAGAGTCCGGAAATTGGGGTGGCCTGGTAATTCCGCCGTCCCCCCCCCCCCCCCCCCCCCCCCCCCCCCCCCCCCCCCCCATCACTCGATCGCGACCGGCGCGCCGGTGGCGGAGGATTGCAGCAACGCCTCGATCAGAACATGCACTTTCAGCGCTTCGCGGCCGCTGACGGTCGGCTCCGTTCCCTGCTCAACCGCGTCGAGAAAACCGGCGATCAGGGCCTTGTGCGCGTCGTTGCTGAACGCCATCGGGTCGGCTCCGCCGCTCTTCAACTCCGCGCCGTGATGGCGCAGGATTCGGCCGTCGCGATAAAACACCGCGAGCAACTCTGCCTCCAGCACTGCGGTCCCCTTCTCGCACGCCAGTTCGATTTTCTCAGGGAAACCCCGGAAACGCCACCGTGGTCGCATCGATGGTGCCGATGGCTCCGTTCCTGAAGCCGACGGCGGCTGCGACGATATCCTCGGTGTCGATCGTTCGCAGCGCAGAGGTCTTGGCAAACGCGGCGACCCGCGTGATCGGACCGGTCAGGCTTTGGAAAAGATCGAGGGTGTGAATGGCCTGGGTCAACAGCACGCCGCCGCCGTCGCGGGCCTTCATGCCGCGGCCCGGCTCCGCAAAATATTCCGGCGGTCGCCACCATCGAATCGAGGCCGAAGCCGAAACCAGGTCACCCAGTTCACCGCTCTGCACGATCGCCGCGAGCTGGCGCGACGCGGCCCTGAAGCGGTGCTGCAACACCACGCCGAAACGACGATCCGCCCGCTGCATGGCGTCAACGGATTGCCCCGCCCGCTCGGCGGTTACGTCGAGGGGCTTTTCAAGCAGCACGTGTTTTCCGGCCGCGGCACAGCGTGCCACCAGATCGTGGTGGGTCATCGGTGGCGTCAGCAGGATAACGGCGTCGATGTCTCGATCGGTCAGGACCCCATCCAGATCTCCGGTCACCGGAAGATCCGGATGAAGCTTCGCAAACGCTTCACGCCTGGCGGCACTCGGTGTCTGGCAGGCAATGATCCGGACGCGATCACTGAGTTCGCGCAGGCTCTGGATATGAGGTTTGTGGGCCATACCGAGCCCCACCACGGCAACTCCGATGGTCATTGTTTGAACTCCTGCTGAAAGGCCCGGATGCGCTTCATATGATCGCCCGCCGCAAGGCATAGCGTATTCATTTCACATGTCGCATGCCGAGCGACATCCGCGCGTCGCACGGTGTCGCATGACGCGTTCTGTTCTCTCGATTATCCTGGGGTTAAGTTGCTTTATCTCGATAGAATATTGGTATTGCAGTCGCTGACATTCAGCAATTCGTGCGGTGCGCCGCTTCGCGCCACAGCACGCCGCCACTGTCTCATTGGTCTCCTTTTCGCGACCATCCTCGAAATACATGATGTTCTTGCCCTCGGTCATCGGAACGATGACGTAAGGAAGATCATGTTTATGCCATGCCTGACGTTCATCGGGATCGAGCTTAATGCTCCAAATCCGAACGCGCTCGTTCTCGAACAATATCTTGTCTCCAATCGGACCAAGTTCTGGTCCGCGCGGTGATGGGCTTTCATGATGTCTCCTTTGCGAGCCTGTCTGGATTGTCACAGAAAATACGCCTGCGGCGAGCCTGGTCGAGCGACGCCATTTGCGCGTGAGGCTCGATAAGCCCCATCGGGAACGGCCAGTCAGACCCGAAGACGACATTGCCTTCGCCGAATGTCTGCTCTGCCAACGCCAGGGACGCGGCGTCATGCGCGATACAATCGACGCAGACGTTGCGGAATACGGTCTTCGGCGATAACCGCTTGGTGTCGATGTAGGGCGTGCGGTCTCGAAGCCGCGCTCAAAACGGCCCGCGACCATCGGAAGCACGCCGCCAGAATGGGCGAAACAGAAGCGAATTTTTTCGAAACGTTCAAACACGGAACCAAACGCGAGATGCGCGATAGCAACCGCTGTCTCGTAGGGATTTCCCAACAGATTGGATAAATAAAACGCGGTCAATCGGCCATCGGCACACTCGCCGGATGAAAGAATATAAATGCGCCAGCCAAATCGAGCACCTGCCATAGCGGTTCGTAGATTTTATCCGAGAGGACCTGATCACCATGACCACCTGACGGCGCGCTAAAGCGACGATGCCCGCGCGCGATCCATTCCGCGGCCGTTGCGAGAGCAACGTCCGGCGCCTGCAGTGGCAGATGGGGCAGCGGCGCGAGACGATCGGGATATTCGGCGGCGATGCCAGCAAGTCCGTTGTTGGCATAAGCCACCCAGGCGCAAGCGTCTTTACCCTGGAGCTGCGCGCGGTAAAGCGGTGGCGGGATCGAAATCCACGCTTTCTCCACAGCGTTGCGGTCCATCCAGGCGATGAGGGCCGCTGGATCGAACAACGGTTTCATGCCGACGGCGTGGCCATCGACAACCAAGGTCTTCTTGTCAGCCAGCCACGTCACTCCCTCGATCGCGGCCAACTCTTCGATCAGGATCGGCACCAGATGAGTATGCACATCGAGAGCTATGCGTTCGGGAGATTCGCTCATTTTCTGCCTTAACCACTTGTAATCCGTGTGTAGACTTCCTCGATCACGCCATCGCGCATCGGCAGGATAGCGGCGATATGATCGTCGGGCCGGATCAGCATGACCGTATCGGTGTCACACCCTGCTCGACGCCGGAAATTGTCACCGACATCGAACAGCGACCGCTCGCGAAGACCGGAGTCGAGCGGCGCATCGCGTCGCGACACAACAAGGTGCTTCAGGCCCGGCCGGTCGGCCGGAAGCGACGGCCTGCGGCGCACGTCGGTGAAATAGAGCGCCAAAAAGGTGCCATCGATGAGATCGTGCAGCCGCGTGGGCTTGCCGTTGCCGGCGTGAAGCAACGCATCCGGCACGCGCTCGCCGACGCGTAGCGGGCCCATTTCAGTACGCACCATCGACCAGTCATTGGTCTGATCGACATCAAGCCTGACGCCCAGCATCGTTCGCGTCAGAGCATTTGCCCATTGCGCTCCCGACATGGCTCGAATGGCGTCGCTCTGGCCCAGCATGTATTTGCGGGCAGCTTCCGCCATTTCGCCGGAGCCGTGCACCGCAACCTGCCGCTGCTCGCGCACATAACCGTCGAGTAACGATGGGTGAGCCCAGCCGCGCATAAGCCAGGCGAGACGCCATGGCAAATTCGCAGCGTCGAGTATGCCCGTGTTCAAGCCGAGCGCCCACATCGGCGTGATCAGATGCGCGGCATCGCCCATCAAAAAGACGCGGTGGTCCCGCCATTCCTTCGCGATGCGGTGGTGGATGCGGTAGACGACCGTATTGATGATCTCAAGGTCACTGACCGGGCCGATGAAGCGCAAAATCTTCTCGCGAAACTCTTCGTGAGTAGGCTCCGCCCGGTCGGCAGCCAACGGAAAAAGAAACCGCCAGCAGTGTGGCTGGCGAACAAGGATCATCCATTCGGACGGATCGGCAAAATAGGCAAGATAGGGATAATCGCGGGGATTCTGAACATCGAGATCAACTTTCACGTCGACCAGAATCGTTAGCACGTCGAGAGACTCACCTTCGACGGCGATGCCGAGCAGGCTACGGACCGTGCTACGGCCGCCATCGCAAGCCAGCAGATACGCGCCTTCAACCTCCCGCTCGCCATCCGGCGTGTCGAAGGTTACGGTTACGCCGTCGTCGTTCTGACGAAAGCTCTTCAGTTTTTGCTTGAGGTGGACACTGCCCGGATATTTCTCGTCCAGCGCTTGATGCAGGATAGACTCGAGGTGGTGTTGCGGGAGGTTGATAACGAACGGGTAACGCGTCTCGTCCGCCAAAAGATTTATATTTACCGACGGCCGGGCAATGTTTGTCGCACGTTCAACGTCGCCGATCTCATCAATCCGCAAGGCTTTGGAAAGCACATGGTCAGCAACGCCGTATCGACGAAACGTCTCGATCGTTCGCGTAAGTATCGTGCCGGCCTTGGTATCGCTCGACAGTGCCGCGTCTTCTTCAAAAAGTTGAAACGGCACGCCGTAGAAGCCAAGACCGAGTGCCGTCGTGAGGCCCACTGGACCTCCGCCAACGACGATGACCGGCTTGGTAAGCTTACCCGTCTCAGCCATGACCTGGCTCCTTCGCCGCATAAGCCAAATCGCGCGAGAGCAGCGATGCCGTCATCGTGCTCGCATCGGAAAGCAAAAATAGCAAAGGACCGACAACATCCTCCGGCGTCCCGACACCGGTCGAAGCCAACCACCGCTGATGATCGTCCCCCTCATTCGCGGCACGATACTGCAACGTATCGATCACGCCCGGGGAAATAAGATTGAACTTTACGCGGTACTGAGCGACTTCCTTGGCTGCGCTCTTCGTAAAGGCGATCAGGCCTGCTTTCGTGGCTGCGTAAGCAGACGCTTGCGGCCAGCCCTGGCTCGCCAGTCCCGACGTAAATGCGACGATACTGCCCTGGCGGCGAGCAATCATTCCCTTAATAACGGCCTGATAGCACCACACGACGCCATCAAGATTGACCGCCATCACGCGGCGCCACTCCTCAGGGGAGGTTTCATGCACGAGATGGCGTGGCTGAATCGCAGCGGCGCAAACAAGCCCGTCGATACGACCATAATCCCGTTCAATCCTGCCGAACGTCGCCACGACTGCGTCGCGATCGCCGACATCGAGCTTTTCAATCGCGATGTTCTTGTGCTCCGCCGCAACCGCTTGCAGCGCTGCCGGATCGACGTCGCAAACGACAACCTTTGCTCCGGCCCCAGCGGCAGCAACGGCTAAAGCGCGGCCGATGCCGTTGGCGCCGCCGGTCACGACAATCACTTCTCCGCTGGCCTCGAAAACGGCTTTCATATCCGCGTCAGCCGTTCGGCAATACGGCGATGGCGTTCATCTCAATCAGATATTCCGGCGAGGTGAACTTGCAGACTTCGACCATGGTCGAGGCCGGCGCGATGCCGGTGAAATATTCACGGCGCACCTTATGGATAATATCGAAGTGCTCCATGTTGCGAACATAGACATCGACGCGGCAAATATCGTCGAGCGAACCGCCCGCCTCTTCAACAGCCGCCTTGACGTTTTCACAGACCTGGCGCGTCTGCACTTCAATGTTCCCGAGACCTGCGATCGAACCATCCGGCACGCGTGCGGTCATGCCGGAAATAAAGACGAGCTTACCTTGAGCGGCAATCGATGTCGCCTGCGAGAAGTGACCGTTCGGTTTGCGCAGCTTGCTGGAGGTAATTTGCTGTTTCATCTCTATCCCCTATGGTTGGCTTAAAGAACTGCGTCGACCTGCACGCCAGCGCTGTTCGCTGCGGCCAGCAGGCTGTCATAGACCTGGCGGCTGAGCGTCACCGTGCCGGCATTTTTTTCACGCGTGGCGTATGAAAGCTCGCCTGGTGAGTACACCCGTTCGACGCCCGGAGCGCGTTTTGAATTCCTTACGCGCTGCGCCTGTTCGTCGACGCGCTCGCCGAAAGCTTTCGGGTCGGTGAAGCCTTTGACGTCTATCGCCATGAACATTTGACTGCAGCGATACGGCAGCGAGGCATCGCCATAAAGAGGCCGCACCTCGGCGCCGATCGCGCCCTCCGACAGGCCGCCGCACAGGAGATCGATGACGAAAGCAAGGCCGAAGCCTTTTGGCCCGGCCGCCGGCGCCAGCATGCCTTTGATCGCTTCATTCGGATCGGTGGTCGGGCTTCCGTCCGCCGCCATCGCCCAGTCCGCCGGAATTGATTTGCCGGCGCCGGCCGCAAGACGGATCTTGCCCATCGCCGTGGCACTCAGGGCCATGTCCACCTCGACGGGCTGCGCGCCACTGCTGGGCACTGCGACCGCAATCGGGTTGTTGCCGGTGATCGCTTCCGCGCCGCCGGGCGCCGGCAGCAAGGGCCGCGTGTTCGACATCACGATTCCGACGCAGCCCTGCTCCGCAATGAGACGGGCGTAACGACCGGCGGTACCGAAGTGAAACGCATTGCGCACAGCAACCGTCGCCATGCCGTACTCGCGCGCGCGCGACGTCACCAGGTCGACCGCCTGATGCGCGGTGAGCTGGCCCAAGGCATCATGTGCATCAATAACGAGGCTAGTGCGTTTATCGACGACAACCGTGCCAGCGCTCCCTTTCGAGACCGAGCCTTTCTGAAGGCGCTCGACATACATCGGCAGGAGCATTACGCCGTGCGAGCCGACGCCTTCCAAATCCGACAACACCAGATCTTCGGCCACGATCGCGCGCTCGCCGCCGCGACGCCGAGCGCGGCGAACACGTCGGCAACGACAGCGGTCAGTATATCAGCATCGATCAGGACCGGAGACGGCAGAGCAGCCGGCTGACGACGACATCAGCGCGCATCCTCTTCGTTGGCATACCAGTCCGGCTTAATCGGATAGTGCGGACCGTCATAGACTTCAACGACAATGGTGTCTTCATGCGCGATGGCGGGTCCATGCACGTTGCCCTTCGGATTCCAGTAAAAACACCCCGCGGTTAATACCGTGCCCGTCTTGGTGTATTCGTATTTTCCTTCCAGGCAGAACATGATCTGATTGGATGCATGACTGTGCGGCGCAGGAATGCCCGCCCCCTTGGCGAAACGGATAAGGGCGACCGACGCGCCGGTTTCCTCGTTGCGCCACAGCATTTTCTCCGAGATGCCCTTGAGGGACTTCTCGCGCCACGGCAGATCCTTGCTTTGCAGCAAAACCTCATCGAGATTTGTCAGGCCTCCCAGGGGAATTCCCGAAAACGCATCGCTCATGTTCGTCTCCTCATATGTTCAGCGCGGCCGCAAAAATGGGCGGCCACTGTTGATATCTTGCGCGCGCATCAGGCGTATACGGAGGCTCTCGATATGAGCCCGTACCGCGGACGCCGCGGCCTCGCCATCGCCACGCGCGATGGCGTCAGCGATCGCCGTATGTTCGCTGCCGCTCGAACGGCCATCGAATGTCTGCCACAGATGAAGGTACCAATATCGTATCGAGCGATCATGCAGCTTGCGAGCGATATCGCTCATGACCTGATTGCCGGCCAGATCGGCAAATCGACTGTGAAACGCACGGTCGGCCTCGACAAAATTATCGAGCTGCGATTGCGTATCGCCAGTGACCTTGACCCGCGCCAGCTTCCTCAGCTCTTCGGCCTCCTTTGGCGTCGCGCGGTTGGCAGCGTTACGCGCCAGATCCGCTTCAATCGTCATGCGGGATTCGAGAATCTTCAAAATTTCGGGAATGCTGCCCGGCTGAACGATGATGCCCTTTCGCGGCATCACCTCGACCAATCCCTCATGCTGGAGCCGCTGAAGTGCCATGTGAACCGGCGTGCGCCCAACACCGAGGAGCTCGCAGAGCGCTCCTTCATTCAGGTACTGCCCCGGCAAAAAGTAGAGCTTGAGGATCTTCTCCTTCAACGCTGTATAGGCCGTGTCAGCCAACGAGCCCACTTTCGCCGGGCGAGCCGGTGCGGCCTTCTTCAGCGCCACAACTTTCGCGGTTTTTGTCTTTTTCGCCATAGCTTCTTCCTATTGCGGCGCCGGCGGCAACCAGGGCGCAGCCAATCGCTCCGCGCCTTCGACAAGCAGGTAAAGTAAAATACCCAGCAACGAAAGCGCGATCAGGGCAGCGAATGCCAGCGGCGTATCGAGCTGAGATGTCGCGGTCAGCAGAAGAAAGCCCAGCCCTTCACTGGAGCCAACGAATTCACCGATTACCGCGCCGATGACAGACAAGGTTATCGCAACTTTCGCGCCCGTGAAGATGAAAGGTAAAGCTGCCGGCAGCTGAACTTTGAGAAGAATCTGCATGGACGAGGCACGCAGGCTGCGCGCCAGTTCCAGCAGTTCGCGGGGAGTCGAGCGCAATCCCGCCACGGTATCGACGATGATCGGAAAAAACGCGACAAGCCAGACAATCGCAAGCTTCGATTGAAAGCCCGTGCCCAGCCAGACCAGGATAATGGGCGCGAGCGCCACTTTTGGAACCGATTGCAATCCAACCAGAAGCGGGGAAAAGATCAGATTGATCGTTCGCGAATTGGCCACCAGCACCGCCATCGGAATACCGACAATAACGGCAAGGATGAAGCCGCAGATGGTCTCTTTCAGCGTAACCCACCCCTCTTCTGCGATAAGATCGACGCGGGCGACCAACGCATTTACCACTTTGTCCGGGGTCGGGAGCACAACCGTCGGAATATGGAGGCCAACGCAAAGCAACCACCACAGCGCAATTAAAAACACGATGCCAACGACCGGATAAAGGATTTGAACTGCTGCGCGGCCGATCATATTGCCGCCTCTTCAGTTCCGGCAGACGAAAGTATCCCGAGAGCCTCGCTCGCCAGCCTCTCCGCGGTCGTAAACGCCGGCGTGAACCGGGTAAATTGCGTCCTTGGATAAGGCAGCGTAATTGGGATTTTGGTCGCAACCCGGGCCGGGCGCCGGCTAAATACAACAATCTGATCCGAAACGTAGACGGCTTCCGAGATCGAATGTGTGACAAACAGCACCGTGGTGCCGATCTCTTTTCGGATCCGCAGCAGGAGGTCGTTCATCTCAAGACGTGTGAGCTCGTCAAGCGCGCCGAATGGCTCGTCCATCAAGAGCATTTTCGGCTGATGAATAAGCGCACGGCATAATGCGACGCGTTGCTGCATACCACCCGATAGCTGATGCGGCCGGGCGCGGAGAAAATCGCCGAGCCCGACCATTCCCAACAATTGCACCGCGCGCGCCCGCGCAGCCTTATCATTGCGGCGTAACACTTCCATCGTGAACAGGACGTTGTCCAATACCGTTCGCCACGGCATCAGGCTGGGGCTTTGAAATACAAAGCCATAATCGCCAAGCGGCTCCGTAACCTCCCGGCCGCCAATGACGACCGAACCAGAAGTTTTCTGGATGAGCCCGCCCACGATACGCAAAAGAGTTGTTTTGCCGCAGCCGCTCGGCCCCAGCAGTGCAACGAGTTCACCTTCGTTGAATTCGAAATCGGCATCGTCGAGGGCAACGACCGGTTCAGCCGACCGTCGATTCAATTCACTCGCCGAAAACACCTTCCTTACATTTCTGATCGTTCCGAAGGCCATGCTTGCCACTCTTTTAACCTTTTCGCGCAAGCCGGGCTGAGATGTAATTGCCGACGTGCCGTCCGAGGAGGGCGCGTCGCCATCAAAGGAAACCGAGACCTGTCGTCGGCAATTTCCTGTTTGTCATCTTATGTGAAATATCTTATGATATTTCTGTTGTCAAATTGCGCTGACGCCGCACCCGGCTGACGCGAGGGGAGAACGGCTATGATGAAGCGATTGATGGCGGCTGCTGTGGCTCTGGGTTTGTCGGCATCGGCCGCGGCCGCGCAGGAGCGCGATGTCAAGTTCGTGCTCGATTTCATTTCTCTGGGCCGCCACGCGCCCTGGTACGTCGCGCTCGGTAAGGGCTATTTCAAGGAAGAGGGCCTGAACGTCACGATCATGCCGTCGAAAGGCACGGCCGATGCGATCCGCACCGTCGTGACCGGGGGGGCCGAGTTCGGCTTCATCGATATACCGAGCCTTGTCGCGGCCGGCAGCGCGGGCTCAGTCGTGAAGATCGTGGCCGCAAATTACCAGAAGCCGCCTTATTGCGTCTTCAGCATCGACAATGGCGCCAATATCGATAGCGCGAAAAAACTGGAAGGATTGGAACTGGGTTCAAGTTCGGCCTCGTTCATGCCCAAGATCTGGCAAGCCATTATGGAAATGAATGGCATCGATTCAAAAACGATGAAGATTGTCAACATCGATGCGCCGGCCAGGGTGCCGATGTTGGCCTCCCGAAAGGTACAGAGCATCGATTTGTTTTTGATGAGCGAACCTTCCATCAAACGCGCAATCACCGATGGCAAACCAGTCTGCCTGTTCGCGGGCGACCTCGGACTTGAAATCTACGCGAATTCGATTGGCGTCCACGAAGATTTCCTGAAGAAAGACCCGGAAGTCGTGAAGAAGTTTGTGCGCGCCGCCTTGCGCGGCTGGAAATACACGTTCGAACACCCGGAAGAAGCCGCGCAAGTCGAGCTTCAGTATGTGAAGGCCCTCGACCCCAAGATCATCGTCGAGGAGATTGAAATCCTTCGCCGGGTCGCTATCACGCCCGATGTGCAGAAGAACGGCTACGGCAGCATGACGCTCGAGCGCATGAAGACCACGGTCGATTTCATCAACAGTCACATCGATGTACCCGGCGAGAAATTGACCGCCGAGCAGATCTACGCGCCAGGCTATTTGCCGGCAACGCCGATTACGCCATAAGCTGCGCCAAAACATTCCCGTGTGGATCTTGATGAAGCGGCGCATGACGATTTGTCCGCAAGGGGGTCTCATGCGCCGCGTCACCCTAGCGCTGCTTCTGGTGTTCATCTCGCACGTCGCGGCACGCGCTGGCGAATTTCCGTCCCGAACCGTGACGATCATCTCGCCCTACCAGGCGGGCGGCACCAGCGACATCATCGCGCGCGTGCTGGCGCAAAAGCTACAAGTGCACTGGGGCAAGCCCGTCATTGTCGAGAACAAGCCTGGCGCGAACGGCGGCATTGGCGTCAATGCCGTCATCAACGCTGCGCCGGACGGCCATACATTGCTCGCCGTGGCGTCGAGCGCGCTGACACTCAATCCCCTTTTCTACCCGGAGCTTAATTACGACCCTGCCCGCGATCTGGCGCCGATCACCCGCACCGGCGCGGTCACGAATGTTCTCGTCGTGAATCCGGCAGTGCCCGCCAGGGACGTCAGGTCGCTCATTGAGCTCGCCAGGCAAAAGCCGGGAACGCTGGCTTATGCCTCGCAAGGCACCGGTTCGAATGGGCATGTCACGGGCGAATTCTTCAAGCAGCGCGCGCAGATTGAAATCCTTCACGTGCCGTACAAAGGAAGCGCTCCCGCCGTTCAGGATTTGCTCGCCGGCCACGTTCAAATCATGTTCGACAATCTGCCGTCGGTGCTCCCGCTTATCCGGGCCGGCGAGCTCCGCGCCTTGGCCGTCACGACGGCCGAGCGTTCTCCCGAATTGCCCGACGTTCCAACCATCGCAGAAGCGGCGTTGCCGGGTTTCAATACCAACGCCTGGTTCGCGCTCCTGGTGCCGAAAGCCACGCCGCCCGCGATCATTCAGGAAATCGAACGCACAACCGTTGCCGTACTTACGGAGCCGGAAACGCAGGAGCGCCTGAGGTCTGCTGGCGTGAATGTCGTTGCCGACGGCTCTTCAGAATTGCAGAAACGCATCACGACCGAAACGGCCGTGTGGCGAGAAGTAATCGCAAGAGGTGGAATAAAACCTCAATGAAAATCGAGCCGGCGCTCGAACCACGTGCGCGGAGGCCCCGCGAAACGAGAAAGCCCCCATTTCTGCGCGCTTATCCGGCGGCTTGCAGGAACGGAACAGTTACGAAGGACGATTGGTGGGCGCACCAGGGCTCGAACCTGGGACCCGATGATTAAGAGTCATCTGCTCTACCAACTGAGCTATGCGCCCGGGAACTTGCCCGGAAAAAGCCTTCGCAAGAGGGCGTCGTTTAGCAAAGCGATTTGGCGATGTCCAGCAAACCGAGGGGGTTTTCCCGGCCCGCGGAATCGGCCCTAAATATCGAAAAAGCCGCCGGAATCCGGCGGCTTTCGCGGAGTTTTTGAGGGGCCACGCGGGCCCCTGCCAGCAAAGCGGGGCCTAGAGCCGCTCGGGTCCGCCCCGGCCCCCGTCCCGGCCGCCGCCGAAGCCGCGTTCCCCGTGACCAAAGCCGCGATCGCCGTCTTCACCGCCACGATCCATGCCGCGCTGGCGCCAGCCCTCATGGCCTCCCCGACGGGTCAGGAAGGCGAGCCGGCGCTTCTGTCCCTCATCGAGGGTCTTGTAAAGGGGGTCCGCCGCATCCGCGATCTTCTTCATCGCGGCCGCCGTGGCCGCCATATTGTCGGCGCGTAGGCGCAGGCGCGCCACCGGATCCTCCGGCGTCTGCGCGTCGTCCGGCTTGGCGTTCATCCGCGCATTGGCGCGGTCGATCCGCAGCTTGGCGAAATCCCGCGCCGCGGTCTCAACCGCCGGCCACAGCTTTTCCTGATCCGCCGTCAGCTTCAGCCCGGCATGAACCGCCGCGATTCGCGCATCGGCAAACGCCGCCCGGTCCTCGGGGCTCACATGCATGCGCTCATGAAACCACTGACGGTTCTGGGCATAGGCCACGGTCGAACCGGCGATGGCGAGTGCCGCGATGCCGGCCAGAAAAACCTTCTTCATAGGTACCTCCCTTGGATGACGGCCGAAGATGAGCATACCCACTGCGGCAATCAACTTACAGTTTGGCAACAGAGCCTGATCTTACCAAGATGTAATGCGTTAAAATGCTTCCAAATGTTTCCCGTCATATAAAACTCAGATCATGCCGAGCAGCCGCGGCAGCCACAGCGAAATTTCCGGGATGTAGGTGATGAGCCCGAGAAACACCAGCATCGCGCACAGCCACGGCAGCACCGCAACGGTGATTTCGCTGATGCCCATCTTGGCGATGCCGCTGGCGATATAGAGATTGAGACCGACCGGCGGATGGCACAGCCCCACTTCGGTGTTCACGATCATCAATACGCCGAGATGAACCGGGTTGATGCCGATCTTGGTCGCCAGCGGAAAAAGAATCGGCGCCATGATCAGGAGGATCGACGAGGGATCCATCACATTGCCGGCCAATAGCAGGAGCACGTTGACCACCAGCAGGAACGCCCACAGGCTGAAATTCTTGTCGATGATCCAGGCCGCCATCTCCTGCGGGATCTGTTCATGCGTCATCAGGAACGAGAACAGCACCGCGTTGGTGATGATATACAGAAGCATCGAGCTCATGCTCGCGGCCTGCAGCAACACCTTGCCAACTTCGCGCAGCTTCAGTTCCTTGTAGACGAACACCGTGATGAAGAAGGCGTAGACCGCGGCTACGGCGGCGGCCTCGGTCGGCGTGAAGATGCCGCCATAGATGCCGCCGAGCACGATGGCGATCAGCAAAAGGCCCCACACGCTTTCGCGGAAAGCGGTCCATTGCTGCATCAGGGTCGCGCGCGGCATCCGCGGGTAGCCGTTGCGCCAGGCGATGAACCAGGTCACGGCGGCGAGCATCAGCGCCAGCATGATGCCGGGCACGATGCCGGCCATGAACAGCGCGCCGATCGAGGTATTGGTCGACACGCCATAAAGCACCAGAATGATCGACGGCGGCACCAGGATGCCGAGCGCGCCGGAGGTCGAGATCACGCCGACGCCGAAGCGCTTGGGGTAACCATGCTCGACCATCGCCGGCATCATGATCGAACCGATCGCGACCACGGTCGCAACGCTGGAGCCGGAAATTGCGGCGAACATCGCGCAGGCCGCGACCCCGGCGAGCCCGAGGCCACCGGGCAGATGGCCGACCAGCGAGGTGGTAAAGGCGATCATGCGCCGCGCCACGCCGCCGCGGGTCAGGAAGGTGCCCGCGAGGATGAAGAACGGAATCGCCATGATGCCGAAATTGTCGAGGCCGGAAAACAATTTCAGGCCGACGCTTTCGATCGGCACTTCCGTCATCGTGAACAGGAAGGTCAGCACCGTGAGGCCGAGCGAAATCGAGATCGGCATGCCCGTCAGCATCAGGGCGAACAGCAATCCGAAAATAAGCGCGGCGCTCATTACGCTTCTCCCAGCGCGACCGGCGCCTTGGGGCTGACCTCGATGCCATCGACATTGGTCGCGTCATGGTGCGGCAGATCGCCGGTTTTCAGGAAGTGCCAGGCCACCTGCAGGAAGCGGAAGCACATCAGATAGGAGCCGAGCGGGATGCAGGCGTAGACGATCCAGCTCGGTAGTTCGAGATCGGGCGAGACCTGGTCGGTGCTCATCAATTCGATCACGAATTTCGCGCCCATGGTGCCGACGGTCGCGGTGAACAGCGCGCCGCCGAGCAGGCCGAACAGGATGACGCCCTTCTGCCACCGCGGATTGAGCCGCTTGATCAGGACGTCGACGCCGACATGGATGCCGGTGCGCACGCCGTAGGCCGCGCCGAACTTTGCCATCCAGATGAACATGTAGATGCACAGCTCCTGCGCCCAGGAGATGTGGATGCCGATCAGATAGGGATACAGAAACTTCACACCGGTGCCGAACCGGTGCACGACGGACAGAAAAATCAGGATCGTCGCCGCCGCCATCAGCGAACTGATCAGAATTTCCTCGAGCCGATCAAGGATACGAAGCATCCCACCCCCACATGCGCCCCAACCCGTCGGGGGCGTCGCCATCATTCAATACGCGCTTATAAAAAACGAGCCCTCGCGTTTCATCGCGAGAGCTCGCCGGTAACTTTCGTTAGTGGGTGACCCCACCGGTTTCCTTGATGAATTCATCGATCAGGGGCTGGCCGACCCGGCTCGCGACGTCCTTGTAGACCGGCTCCATCGCCGCGCGCATTGCCTTGTCCTGCTCCGGCGTCAGCTTGATGATCTCGGTCTTGCCGGATTTGACGATTTCCGCCAGCGCATCGTCGTTTTCCTTGGCCGACTGGCCGTTGCCGAACTCGGTGGCTTCCTTCATCGCCTTTTCAAGCTGGCCGCGAATATCGGCGGGCAGACCGTCCCAGAACTTCTTGTTCACGACCACGACATAGCCGATGTAGCCATGGTTGGTCATGGTCATGTACTTCTGCACCTCGTGCATCTTCTGGGAGTAGATGTTGGAGGTGGTGTTCTCCTGGCCATCGACCACGCCGGTCTGCAGCGCCTGATAGACCTCGCTGAAAGCCATCACCTGCGGGATCGCGCCGAGCGCGCGGAACTGCGCTTCCAGAACCTTCGACGACTGGACGCGGAATTTCACGCCCTTGTAATCGTCGGGCGTGATCAGCTTCTTGTTGGCAGTCATTTCCTTGAAGCCGTTGTCCCAGTAAGCGAGCCCGATCATGCCTTTGGGCTCGAGCTTCTTCAGGAGTTTGGCGCCGAGTTCGCCATCCGTGACTTTGCGCAAGGTGGCGAGATCGGGGAGGATGTAGGGAAGATCGAACACTTCGAATTCCCGCACGCCGATCGGCCCGAACTTGGAGTTCGAGGGCGCCAGCATCTGGACCGCGCCGAGCTGCAGCGCTTCCAGCTCTTCCTTGTCCTTGTAGAGCGTCGAGTTCGGATAGACTTCGACCTTGACCTTGCCGGCGGTGTATTTCTCGGCGAGTTCCTTGAACTTCTCGGCCGCCGCGCCCTTGGGCGTATTCGCCGCCACCACGTGGCTGAATTTGATGATGATCGGCGCCTGCGCCGAGGCCGGCCCGGCAAAAACCACGACCGAGACCAACGCTGCGACCGATGCCGCTGCCCATATCAGTTTACGCATGTAACCCCTCCCGCGCTCTTTTTGCGGAGCGCGCGCGCCTTGCGCGGCTCCGGAAGCCTTGTATGCCAGCCGAACGTATAAAGAGAAGCCCGGCGAAAGGCCATTGCCCGTTAGCAGGGTGCGACTGGAATGAGTCTTTGGAACTGGTCTTGGTAAATTGCTGCAGTGCAAAAATATCCATCGACCGTCATTGCGAGCGAAGCGAAGCAATCCATCTTGCCGCGTAAAGCAAGAATGGATTGCTTCGTCGCTTACGCGCCTCGCAATGACGACCCTCCCCGCCCCGCGATCAGCTCGCGGCCGCGGCCGGGATGTCGCGCTGGCGCTTCATGACGATCTTGTTGAGCGCGCCGAGATAGGCCTTGGCCGAGGCCACCAGGGTATCCGGGTCGGAGGCCTTGGAAGTCATCGAGCGGCCCTCATGGGCGAGCCGGACCGACACTTCGGCCTGCGCGTCGGTGCCCTCGGTGACGGCATGGACCTGGTAGAGTTCCAGCTTGGCCTCATGCGGCACCAGCGCCTTGATGCAGTTGAACACCGCATCGACCGGGCCGTTGCCTTCGGCCTCCTCGATCTTGATCACGCCGTCGACATCGAGCTTCATGGTCGCGCGCTGCGGGCCATGGGTGCCCGCAATCACGGTCAGCGAGGTCAGCTTGATCCGGTCATGGGCGGCGGCGATCTCCTGATCCACCAGCGCCTCGATGTCCTCGTCGTAAATATCCTTCTTGCGGTCGGCGAGATCCTTCATCCGGTCGAACGCGTCCTGCATCTGGTTGGCGCCGAGCTTGTAGCCCATCTCCTCCAGCTTATGGATAAACGCGTGACGCCCGGAGTGCTTGCCGAGCACCAGCGAAGACTTCTTCAGGCCGACCATCTCGGGCCGCATGATCTCATAGGTCGAGGCATCCTTGAGGACGCCGTCCTGATGGATGCCGCTTTCATGGGCGAAGGCGTTCCGGCCGACGATCGCCTTGTTGTACTGCACCGGGAACGACGTCGCCGCCGAAACCAATTTGGAAGCCCGGGTCAGCATCGTGGTGTCGATCTTGTTCCAGTAGGGAAACCGGTCGTTGCGGATATTGATCGCCATCACGACTTCCTCGAGCGCGGCATTGCCTGCCCGCTCGCCGATGCCGTTGACAGTACATTCGATCTGCCGCGCGCCACCGGCGAGCCCGGCCAGCGAATTCGCCACCGCCATGCCGAGATCGTTGTGGCAATGGACCGAAAACACCGCCTTGTCGGAATTCGGCACCCGCTCGATCAGCGTGCGCATGAAATGCGTATATTCCTCCGGCACCGTGTAGCCGACGGTATCGGGGATGTTCACCGTGGTCGCGCCGGCCTTGATCACGGCCTCGACCACGCGGCACAGGAACTCCATCTCGCTGCGGGTGCCGTCTTCGGCCGACCATTCGACATCGTCGATCTGGTTGCGCGCGCGGGTGACGCTGGTAACCGAAGTCTCGATCACCTGCTCCGGCGTCATGTTGAGCTTGACGCGCATGTGCAGCGGCGAGGTTGCGATCACCGTGTGGACGCGGCCGCGTTTGGCGAATTTCACGGCTTCCGCGCAACGGTCGATGTCTTTCGGATGGGCCCGCGCCAGGCCGGCGATGACGGCATTCTTGGAACGCCGGCCGATCTCGCTGACCGCCTGAAAGTCGCCTTCGGAGGTGATGGGAAAGCCGGCTTCGATGATATCGACGCCCATATCGTCGAGCATCTCGGCGACCTCGAGCTTTTCCTCGAAGGTCATGGTGGCGCCGGGGCATTGCTCGCCGTCGCGCAGAGTGGTGTCGAATATAACGACGCGGTCCTTGTCGGACTTGTTCACGGTGGTCATTGCGAAAATTCCTTTAAGCAGTGCGCTGTGTTCCGAGCGCTGAAGGGGTCTGGTGATCTCGCGCAACCCCTGAGTGCCCAGGCGCAACCGCCCAGACGGCCCTCAGGGGCCGATAAGAAGCAGAAGCCCGCCAATAAGGAGCGTGGGCACGGACGCAGCCGGAATCGCGGGGGTACGCACGGCACTGGCCGCTCCACCCCGAACTCCAACCTTTTCGCTGCGAATCAGCATTGCCAGACCCTTTGAAGCCGCACCTTGGGGCAAAACCGTTGACGGTTGGTTGCCCCGGAGCAGCCTTCCCGACCGTTCTAAACGAGAAAACCGGCCCGCCGCAATGCCAAAAGATAGTCAGCTGGGTTGACCTTTTTGACCCGTAACCGGCGCTCCTGTTTTCCCTCCCCCCGCGAAGCGGCGGGGAGGGATCAAGGGTGGGGGGTGGCGCAGCGAACACCGCTGTCAGCGAATGAGCCGATAGACCCCCCACCCCCGGCCCCTCAGAGCGAGCTACGCTCGTCTCGACCCCGCCACGCGCTCACGCGCGCGGAGGGAGGGGAGAAGGCGGCGAATTCAATTTTCAAACAGCCAAGACGCGAAACGGATTTTGAGATCGTCATCACCGGGCTTGACCCGGTGATCCATCTTCTTCGAAAGAAATTTCGCGAAAATAGATGGATGCCCGGGTCAAGCCCGGGCATGACGAGTGAATGATCGCGACGCAAAGCGCCCGAGGTTTGCTAGCAAATTCCCGCCCTCCAATCAGAGGGCGCAGGGAATGCCGGGCGCCTGGTGCGCCCGCCGCCGCGCGTGCGAAGGCAGAGAGTAGAAAGCACACGCGTTAGTCAGGTCACACCGAAAACACCCGGCATTCCCCGCGCAATGGTTTACGGCTTACTTCGCGCTCTCCCCGGTGATCGGGCTCTTTTGCCACCGTCGCTCCGCGAGTAACCCCGCGAAACTTGACGCCAGCGTCGAGGCGTCAGGACCACACGACTTCGCCGTCCGCTTCAGGCGCTCTCGTCAGAAGCGCCCTCCGCGTCCACCGCATCCCGCCTCACGCTCGTGACGACCGCGAAGCGCCCCTCTTGCGAGGCGGGATGGGCAAAGATATAGACTGATTTGCAATTTCGGAAAATCAGAATATTTTTGCAGGAGGGACTGGACTTTGATTTGTTGGATGCGCACTTGATTTGCCCGTCGGGTCAAATCCCATCACACGCTGCGGTGTGGATTCGCATATGCAGTTTCCAATCCTATATCCACTCTCTTCCAATTGAAGAGAAAACGACATGACCCGAATTTCTGCGACCAACGACGTGATTACCCTCATCAATGTGTTCACGGTTGAGCCGGCGAACCAGCAGCGGCTGGTTGAGCTTCTGATCGAAGCGACCGAGGTTTCGGTGCGTCAGGCGCCGGGCTTCGTTTCCGCCAGCCTGCATCGCAATACGGATGGCACCAAGGTCACCATGTATGCCCAGTGGCAAAGCCTCGAAGCCTATCAGGCGATGCGCGGCGATCCTGCACCACTGCCGTTTCTTCGGGAGGCGCTGACGATCGCGACATTTGAACCCGGCATCTACGAAGTGGTGCGGACCTTCGCACCCGTCAGCGCAGGCGACGCTTACCCTCCCCTGGACGGAGACTATATAGTTAACAACGGATAGGGTCGGCCGACCGGCCTTTACCGGCGGTTGCGGAACCCATACGGTACCCTCAGGTGGGGGGCGTACCAATGGGTCAGAATATCGAGCTAAAAATCGAGCACCTTGTGCTCGATAACGATAATCCGCGCATCACGCATTCGGATGGCCAGCAGCAGGCCATGCAGAAGGTTGTGCGAGACCAAAAAACCAAGCTGGTGAAATTGGCGGAAAGCATCGTTGAACATGGTCTCAGTCCCATTGAGCGGCTGATGGTGATGCAGGTTAGTACCAGTCCCAAGAGATATATCGCACTCGAAGGCAACCGCCGTGTTGCGACGCTCCGCTTATTGACGAACCCGGCCGCAATGACAGGCCTCGATATGCCGGAAGGGATACAACGCGCAATTGAACGGCTCGCCAAGATTTTTGACAAGAGCAATGTAGAACCAATCGACGCCTTCGAGGTCGAGTCTCGCGAAGAAGGCCGTTACTGGATCGAGCTACGACATAACGGGGAAGATCAAGGTCGCGGTGTAGTCGCATGGAAACCAATAGTCGCGGCGCGCTACCGAAAAAAAGAGCCGGCCATTCAAGCATTCGATATGGTGATGGACCATGGTGGATTTGCGGAAGATGCCGCTGAAAAAATTCGAACCGGATTTTCACTCACCACCCTGCGGCGCTTTATGGAATCGAAGGACGTTCGTGCAGAGCTGGGAATGACCGTTGAGAAAGGGCAACTTTGCAGCGTCCTTCCCGGTAGCGAACTCATCAAACCGCTAAAGAAAGTGATTCAGGACATCGCCAACAAAGCGGTGGAACTCTCGAAGTTTCAACACGACCGATAAGATGCTGGAGTATGTGCGCGCCCTAGGGAAAACCGAGAGGCCGGATTTCAATAAGAAAGTTCGAAGCCGCCCAGTTGAGGGAATTCAAAAGACCGAATTTGTGAAATCAACAACGAAGGCCGGCGGCCGGAAGAGATCGTCCGCGCCGGAGCGACGACAAGTTGTTCCGAAGAACTGTCCTGTCAACGTCACCAATAATCGTATCGGCGAGATATACCAGGAACTGCGCACCATGAAATTGGACGATGCCCGCAACGGCATTGCGGTTTTGATGCGCGTTTTCTTGGAAATGTCGGTCGATCATTTTCTAGAAGCCAACAATGTGCCTCTAAGATTCACGCCGCCCGGTACAACCCGCGAGCGGTTTAAAACACTGGATAAAAAACTGACCGAGGTCGTGGCCCTAATGATACAGATAGGTGTTCCTAAAGCGCATCTGGCCGCGATCATCCGCGATCTAGGCGTGGCAACAAGCCCTATGAATACAGACCTATTTCATCTCTACGTTCATGACCGTTTTGCCACCCCATCACCCGGAGAATTGACTGCTGCTTGGGACCATGCGCAACCGCTCTTCGAGAGAATTTGGCCATGAGCGGATCGAAAGAGAAGCCACGACGCTTGATACATTTCACACCGCTGCGGTATCCCGGCGGGAAAGCCAAACTAGCGGCTTATGTCAAAGAAATTATTCGAGAGAACAAGCTTTACGATAGCGAATATGCCGAGCCTTATGCCGGCGGCGCTGGCATTGCCCTTGAACTACTGTTTCAAGAATACGTGCAGCAAGTTCGTATCAACGACGTGAGCCATCACGTCTACTCATTCTGGAAAAGCGTGCTTAATGACACTGACGAGCTATGCCGACTCGTCAAGAACACGCGACTCTCAGTCCCGGCGTGGGACAGACAGAAGAAGATTTTCTTAAATCCCGATGACCACGATTATGTCAAAGTTGGATTCGCGACGTTCTTTCTAAATCGCACTAACAGATCAGGTATATTGAACGGTGGTATTATAGGTGGTCGCGATCAGAGCGGCCCTTGGAAAATCGACGCGCGCTATAATGCGGACGAACTCATATTCCGCATTGAATCCATCGCGAAGATGAAAAAGAGGATCAAGCTCACTCACAGCGACGCCATTTCATTCCTGAAATTCGGACTTCCGAAGTGGCAGGACAAAGCGTTGGTATACCTAGACCCACCGTACTATGAGCGCGGCAGAGAGTTGTACTACGATTACTATAAACCCGAAGATCACGCCGACGTTGCGAATTTGATCACCGAAAAAATGAAGAGCCGTTATTGGATCGTATCTTATGACAACGTCGCAGCTATCAAGAAATTATATTCCGGCTTTAGAAGCATCACTTACAACGTAGGCTATAGCGCACGCGACCAATACGTCGGTAAAGAGGTGATGTTTTTTTCGCCGAAACTTATCATCCCCGAGCTCGTTGGGCCGGTGAAACAAATCGGCAAAATAAAGATGGCAGCCTAGTAGTGGACCAGCCGACGGCGACAATTATTGGCCCCGTAATAGGTGCGGTAATCGCCGCACTCGCCACATTCATTATGACTAAGATTAATGCACGATCAGCAAAACCAACGGTATATGAATTCCGCTTCGTTCATGAAACTATACGCGAGCCATGGATACGCGGCCCTTCATTGCTTGCACGTATCGCCCGCGCAATTTGTTGGGTACTTGTATTTTTGCTGTTGATGTTCGGCGTTAATACCGTGATGGCATTAGGGGCAATTTGGTTGCTTGCCATAAATACAGAACATCCAGATCGTCTCGTAATGTTAGCGCCCTTGGGCGTCTTCGCTCTGATTCTCGGTTATTGGATCGGAAAGCGCATAGAAATTAGGGCTGCTAACTCTGATGAAGACCAAGACGAGGATGATAAGTAAAACCGCAAAATGAGACGGTAGCCGATTTAAGTTCCCCCTCCAGGGGTGGGTAAGAAATCGCAGCGCTCGCTTGCAATGACGGCATTCTCTCTCACGTCGTTTCCCTGCGAACGCAGGGACCCATACGCCGCGGCCTATCGTTGAAGAATGCCGTTGGACGACTTTCGCGTAACACAACGTCTTGTGGTTATGGGTCCCTGCGTTCGCAGGGACGACGATAGGGTGGCGCAAACACACCTCCGTCCTCTCGCGGCGCGGCGCGCCCACCTCAAGGCGACAGCTCCTCAAGCACCCTTCCCTTGGTCTCGATCGCGAACAGCAATGTCACGAGCCCACCCGCCAGCGCGACCGCTGCGAACGCCGCGAAGACGTAGCGAATACCGAGATTGGCCATGATCGAGCCGACCAGGATCGGACCGATGGAAGAGCCTGCCCGCAGCCACGCGCTGCCGAAGCCGGTTCCGATCGCACGCAGACGGGTCGGATAGAGTTCGACCGAGTAGAGAAACAGCGAGAACGCGATGGTCTGCAAAACCGCATAGGTGGCGGTCGCGAGGATCAGCACCTCGGTCGCCGAGGTCGCGCCGAGCCATGACAGCGTCAGCAGCGGCACGACGGCGACCAGGAACGCCGTCGCGTACCAGGGCTTGCGGCCGACCTTGTCGATCAACAGCGCGCAAAGGATCGAGGCGACGACCCCGACGCCCGAGGTGATCCAGCCATAGGCCAGGCTGGTCTGCAGCGGCAGGTGGAAAACCTGATTGTAGAGCGTGGGCAACCACGTGACCAAGCCGTTGTTGATCATGTAGACACTCATCCACAAGCCCCAGATCATCAGCGTCCGCTTCAGGTAGATGCCCCGGAACAGCTCACGCCAGTCGGAAAGTGCGGTCGCCCTTGGATCCACCGGACGCACCACTGGCTCGCGCAGAACGGCGCCTTGTCGCGTCGCGCTGTTCTCCAGAAGTTTCACGACGGCATCGGCTTCCGCGATGCGGCCCTTGGACGCGAGCCATCGCGGCGATTCCGGCATGAACCAGCGCAGCGGAATGGTCAGCACCGAGGGGATCAGGCCGAGCACGAACATCGCCTTCCAGCCATAGACCGGCACCAGGAAAAATCCCACCATGCCGGCGAACACCAGGCCGATCGGGAAAATCACCTCATAGAGCAGAAAGAAACGTCCGCGCTTTTCCGCGCCGATGAACTCGTTGACATAGGCGCTGGCCACCGGCACCTCGCCGCCGGTACCGACACCCTGCAGGAAGCGGAACGCCATCATCGACACGCCGCTCCAGGCAAACAGACAGGCGGCATCCATGGACGCGAACAGCACGATGGTGATGAAGAGGGTTTTCAGGCGGCCGATCTTCTCGGCCAACGATCCGAACAGAACTGCGCCGAACAACTGGCCGACATAGCCGGCCGATATGATCATGCCCACCTCGGCCGGCGTGAGCTTCCACTCCACAACGAGTTGCGGCAGCGCGAACGCGATGGCCAGCACGGTGTAGGCGTCGAAGAACGTAGCGATGCCGACGATAACCCGGAGCAGCAGCAGCCTTCGCGTGACCGGAAGCCGCTCGATCCGCGCGACCAGTTCGGCATTCCCCGCGGCATGAATTGGAGCGGCGGTCACCGTGCGCAGCACGGCGCCATCTGCAACAAGCACAGACATCACTTCTCCTCCCGTTTTGTTTTGTGACGACGGAGCGGATTTGCCGCTCCGCCGTTTAACCGCAATCGTGAGTGCTACGCCGCGTCGCGCGAGCGGACGGAGGGTTGCCCAACCAGACCGGCCGAACGCAGCGCGTTCGCGATCTCGACATCCGCACCGGGTTCGAGCGGCAGCAATGGGCTTCGAATGGTGGCGTGTTCGAGGATTCCCCGCGCCACGAGGCCGTGCTTGAGCGCAACCGTTCCTTCCATGTGCGAACCGCGGTGATAGACGGTGCGGGTCACCGGGAGCAGTTGGTCGTGGATCGCGCGGGCCCGGGCATAATCCTTGGCCTTGCCGGCCGCGATCAGTTCGATCAGCGGTTCGGGCGCGAGACCGCCATATCCCACCAGCGCGCCGTCCACGTCGAACATGGTGTGGAGCAGATATTCGTCATGGCAGGTCAGGAGCTGCAGATTGGGACGCTCGCGGCGGATGACCGGAATTTCGGTATCCCACCGGCGCATGTTGCGCACGCCGTTCTTCATCGCGAAAACACCCGGCTGCGCCGCGATATCGAGCTGGGTCTCGAGATTGTAGGTGGCCTTGGTCGCGTCCGGATACTGGAACAGGATCAGCGGCAGGCCGCTTTCCTGGTAAATCGCACTATAGCGATCCTGCGGCGCGCCCTTCTGATAGCCGAACCGCAGCCAGCCGTGCGACGGATAGACCAGCCCGGCCTCAGCACCTGCCTGAACGGCCCGCTTGGCCTCCAGGGCTGCGACCTTGGTGCCTTCCATGGTGATGCCGGCGATGACCGGAATCTTGCCGTCAACCGATTTGACGAAGCTGCGGATGACGGCGGCTTGCTCGTCCTGCGTGAGGAACGTCCCCTCGCCGGCGTGACCGAGAACGACCAGGCCTTTGACTTCCTTAAAGCTGCCGAGCCAGGAACCTAAGCGCTGGATCGCGGCGTGATCGACCTCGCCGTCGCGGGTAAAGGGCGTAACCGGTGCCGGGACGAGACCTCTGAGATCTAGGGCTTCCATATCGATTTCCTCCGATGGGTTAATATTGGCGGGATCGTTCGCGGGACGTGGCGTACCGCAACCAACCGCGTGCCAGGAAACCTACGGAACGGGGCCATATATCGGAAGACACAGGTCACACATTTCAGATATATCAGGGTTGATATAGCTCGGAGTGCGCCGTGGAATACGCCGCCTGGAAACTGTTCATTGACGCCGCGGAGTTCGGGAGCCTGAGCAAGGTGGCCGTGGCCTATGGCACAAGCCAGCCGCATATCAGCCGCCGGATCGGCGAACTCGAGCAGCAATGCGGAGGGCGCCTGTTCCAGCGCACCGGCCGGGGCGTGGTGCTGACCGAACTTGGGCAGCGCATCGCGCCGAAGGTGCGGGCGTGGCTGGCGAGCAGCGATCAGTTGACCAATGATGTGCGCACCTCGGCGGGCACGCCGATCGGCAAGGTGCGCATCGGCAGCCTCCCCTCAACCGCGCATCCGCTGGTGAGCACGCTTCACCGGCGGTTGAAAGAAAAGTATCCACTCATTCAGCTGGTGATACGGGAAGGCCAGGGGGCGCAGCTCGAGACCTGGCTCGAGGACGGCAGTGTCGACCTTGCGATTCTTTATCGAACCAGCAATGCGCCGAAGAATGCGGACACGTATCTTGTCGAGACCTCGACCTATCTCGTCAGCGCGGCCGGCGATCCCCTGACGTCGCGGCCGACGGTGCGCTTTTCAACCCTGCACAATCTGCCGCTCGTGCATTTTTGCCGCCCCAGCAGCTGGCGCGATCATCTCGAACAGATCGGCACCGAGCGTGGCGTTTCGCTGAATGTCGCCCTGGAGGCGGATTCGCTCAGCCTGCAAACGCATATCGTCTCTCAAGGCGGCATCTACGCCTTGCTGGGACCCTACGCGATCGCGGCGGCATCGAAGGATTGCCGTCTGCAATCCTCAAAACTGGTCGATCCCGTCGTTACCCGCCATATCGCGCTGGCGATGTCACGCCACGCCAACCCGACGCTGGCGTTCCGGACCGTGATGCAGATAACCCGCGAGATCGCGAAATCCGGCGCCGCAGGACTGCGCCGCAAGTGATCAGGACCGTTCCGGATCAAGACATCGCGCCCAAAGCGCAGCGAAGTTTACCCTCCCCTGGAGGGGGAGGGTCGGCTCACATGAGCGCAGCGAATGCGAGACGGGGTGGGGTGAAGGTGTTTCACCGCGAACAGTGCCGCGGTTGAGAGATCACCCCACCCCGGCTCGCATCGTGCTTCGCACGCTGCGATCCGACCCTCCCCCTCCAGGGGAGGGTAAGAAAGACTCGGCTCACCTTGGCTCGCTCTTGCCCTACAAAGCCAGTTTCTGCAGCTCGCGGCTCAGCTCGTGTAATTGATAGGGCTTGCGCAGGATCGGAAACTGCGCGCCGATCTCGGGGGTCGAGGAGCTATATCCCGTGACCAGCAGAATCGGAATTTTGGGATTTTGCGCGCGGATGGTTTGGGCGAGACCAATCCCGTCCATCTTGCCCGGCATCACGATGTCGCTGAACACGATGTCGATACCGTCCCGTTCCAGCTCCGCCAGCGCTGCGGACGCGTCGGCGGCCCAGCGCACATGGTAGCCGAGCTGTTCGAGCAAGCCGGTGCTCGCGGTGGCCACCTCGGGATTGTCTTCGACCAGTAAAACAGTCCCGCTGCCCTTCAACGAGACCTGCTTCTGTTCGGGCGACAGTTGCGCGGTCGCTTTCGGCAGGCCGATGGTAATGGTCGTGCCCTCACCCAGGATGCTTGTGAGCCCGACAGTGCCTCCGGCCTGATGCGCGAAGCCGTGCACCTGGGACAGGCCAAGACCCGTGCCTTTGCCGACCGCCTTGGTGGTGAAGAACGGATCGAACACTTTCGCGGCGATGTCCTCGGGAATTCCGACACCGGTATCCGCCACCGATATCGCGACCTGATCCTTTTCCGGATCGTTTCTGGCGCTGATCACCACCGAGCCGCCTTCAGGCATCGCATCGCGCGCGTTGATGACGAGATTCACGAGCGCGGTCTCGAACTCGTTGGGATCGACCACAACATTCCAGACATCGTCCGCGACATCGATCATCAGCGAGACGGTGCTTCCGAGGCCGCTATTGAGGACATCGCGGAGCACGTTGAGCCGCTCGGACAGTTTGACGGACTGCGGCTGCAGGCTTTGCCGCCGGGCAAAGGTGAGCAACTGGCGGGTCAGCGATGCCGCGCGTTGCGAAGCGCCGTCGATCGACTGCAGGGCTTTCAGGGCTCTTTCGCTGGTGATGTCCTTGCGGATCGCGTGTAGGCTGCCCGAAATGATCATCAGGAGATTGTTGAAGTCGTGGGCGATGCCGCCCGTCAGCTGGCCGAGTGCATCGAACTTCTGCGATTCGGCGAGCTGGCGCTGCATCGCCATCAGTTTTTCCTGGGCTTCTTTCCGTTCGCTGATGTCGCGGGTGATCTTGGCAAAGCCGATCAGTTCGCCGGAATCGTTGCGGATGGGATCGATGACGACGCTCGCCCAGAAAAACGAGCCGTCTTTACGAACGCGCCAGCCGTCTTCCTCGTAATGTCCGGTTTCCAGCGCAATCCTCAAGGCGCGCGCGGGTTTGCCCGCGGCCTGGTCGAGCGGGGTGTAGAAACGCGAGAAATGCTGGCCGACGATTTCCGAGGCCGCATAGCCCTTGATGCGCTCGCCACCGACGTTCCAGTTGGAAACGATGCCGTCGGGATCCAGCATGTAGAGCGCATAATCGGTCACGCCCCCGACCAGGGTCTTGAACTGGCTTTCGCTTTTCAACAGCTCGGACAGCGCGTCCTGACGCTCAGTGATGTCGCGGGTGATCTTGGCAAAGCCGATCAGCTTGCGTTTCTCGTAGATCGGATCGATGACAACCGACGCGAAAAAACGGGTGCCGTCCTTGCGAACGCGCCAGCCTTCGGCGAGGAAATGTTTTTCCTTCCGGGCAATTTCCAGTGCCTTTTGCGGAAGGCTGGCGGCCCGATCCTCCGGCGTGTAGAAAATCGAAAAATGCTCTCCGACGATTTCCTTGGCCTTGTAGCCCTTGATGCGCGCGGCGCCGGCGTTCCAGTTGGCGACGTAGCCCTGGGGGTCCAGCATATAGATCGCGTAGTCGGTGATACCCTCGACGAGGAGACGAAAATTACGTTCGCTCTCATAAAGAATTCGCTCGTCTTTTTTGCTGCCAGCCATGCGTACTCCCGCGCTACCCAAACTGATCTGGCGCAAAATGGTTCCAAAACGGCGTGTTCGTCATATGGGGTAGCACAAGATCGGCAAACGCGATGCAGCATTCGGCTTGCTGGGCGGCGGACGTCACTTAAACTCTCCTCCAGCTGTCATCGCCGGCTTGACCGGGCGATCCAGTATTCCAGAGACAGTTGTGATCGAGCCGTAAGGCCGCGGCGTACTGGATCCCCCGCTTTCGCGGGGGATGACGAGTTGCCTGTGGCGGCGATTGCGTCCGCCCTCGCCTCACGCCGCCGCGATGCGCTTGGCCTTGGACAGCATCGCCCTGATTTCCGCCACCGGCCGCGCCTGGCTGAACAAAAAGCCCTGCATTTCCGTGCAGCCGAGACTGGCGAGCAGCTGCTTTTGCGCTTCGGTCTCGACGCCCTCGGCGGTCGTGGTCATGTTGCGCGACTTCGCGATGTTGATGACGGCCTGCACGATGGCCGATGAACCGTCGGCGTCGGCGAGGTCGTTGACGAAGGAGCGATCGATCTTGATCTTGTCGAACGGAAACCGCTTGAGATAGCTCAGCGAGGAATACCCGGTTCCGAAATCGTCCAGCGCGATCCGCACGCCGATGGCGCGCAGGTGCTGCAGCATGGCGCGCGCGGCCTCGTCGTCGCGGATCAGCACCGCTTCGGTAATCTCCAGTTCCAGCCGGCTGGCCGGCAGGCCCGACACCGCCAGCGCATTGGCGACCTTCAATGAGAAAGCATGGCTCTTGAACTGAACCGGCGAAACGTTGACCGCAAGCTTGATACCGGCAGGCCAGTGCGTGGCCTCCGCACAGGCTGTCGTGAGCACCCAGTCGCCGATTTCAACGATCAGGCCGGTTTCCTCGGCGATCGGGATGAAGTCGGCGGGAGAAATCATCCCGCGCACGGGATGGTGCCAGCGCAGCAAGGCTTCGCAGCCGACGATCTCGTTGCTGGCGAGATCGACGACGGGCTGATAGCGCAGCTCGAAAGCCTCCTCCGCGATGGCCTGACGGATATCCAGTTCGAGCGTCCGCCGCGCCTTGACGCGCGCGTCCATCTCCGGCTCGAAGAAACGATAGGTTCGGCGTCCGTCGGCCTTGGCGCCGTACATCGCCAGATCGGCGCTTTTCAATAGCTGGTCCAGACTGGTTCCATCGTCCGGCGCCATCGCAATACCGATGCTGGCGTCGGTCCTGACCTGATGCCCGAGACATTCATAGGGTTCGCGAATGGCTTCGTAAAACCGCTTGACCAGATCCAGCACATCGCTTGGCTCCTTGACGCCGGTCTGGACGATGGCGAATTCGTCGCCGCCGAGCCGGGCGACGAAATCCGTCTCCCTGACGCATCCCCGCAAACGGCACGCCACGGCTTTCAGCAGTTCATCGCCCGCGGGGTGGCCCAGCGAATCGTTGACGCTTTTGAACTCGTCGATGTCGATATAGAGCACGGCGAGCTGCTCGCCCCGCTTGACCCATTCGAGCTCGCGCTCGAGCTGCTCGCGGAACAACACGCGGTTGGGCAGATCGGTCAGCGCATCGTAATGCGCCAGATGCGCAATTTGCTTCTCGGCGTGGCGGCGTTCGGTGATGTCCTCTTGCGTGGCCACCCATCCGCCGCTGGCGAGCGGTTGATTCACGATCTGGATAGAACGGCCGTCCGGGGTTTCGACAATGTTGTTGGTCATTCGTTTTTGCGCCACGTTGCGCAGCACGGCGGAGCAGAACACATCGACATCGCCGCGAAACGAACCGGATTGCTTCCGATGCACGATGAGATCGCGGAAATGCCAGCCGGGCTTCACCACATCCGCGGACAGATTATACATGTCCAGATAGCGCTGGTTGCACAGAACGATCCGCGCGTCCTTGTCGTACAGCAAGAGGCCCTGCGTCATGTTGTTGACGGCGGTATCGAGCCGCTCTTTTTCGAGCGCAAGCCTTTGCTTGGATTCGTTATGCTGCTGCAGCAGCTTTCGCGCGATGACGAACAGCGTAAAGGCAATGACGAGCGTTGCGAGCCCGGCCGCGATGATCAGGGACCGGGTTTGTGCCCGCCAATCGGCCAGCGCCGTTGCGACACTCGTTGTCGTGATGATGGAAAGCGGAAAGTCACTCAGCGCACGCGCCGACGTCAGCCGGTCTTCGCCATCGATAGGACTGATCCAGCGTATCGTCCCATGATTCTGTGTAGACAGAAGCTGCTGGATCGGCGCGGTCTTGAAATTCCGTCCGATCATATCCTCCAGATGAGGATACCGCGCCAGCAAGGTCCCGTCGCGATGCGACAGCGAAATGGCCGAGCCCGTTCCGAGTGTGATGGACTCGAAGAAGCTCTCCAGATTGGCAGGCGATACGCCGCGCGTGAGAACTCCCAAAAACCGTCCGTCCGGTCCGACAATTTTGCGGGAGACGACGATGGTCCACAGCTCGGTCAAATGACTGCGGACCGGGGTGAGCAGCACCAGCGGCGAGTGGTCATTGGTGACGAAATCCCGATAGTAGCTGCGATCCGCGATGTTGAGGTCGGGCACCGGCCAATACCTGGACGAGTTGATCAGCTGACCGTTGTCGTCGAATATATTGACCCCCGCGACATCCGTCAGCGAGCCGGCCACCGGCTCCAGCATCGCATGAAACGCCTCGGTCGAGACCTGGCGCTTGAATTCCTCTGAGGAGATGATGCCCATGCTGGCGATGCGCAGGACCAGACTTCTCTGGATGGCCTCAAAATCGCTGAGTTCTCGATCGAAGTGACGCGCGACCAGTAGAGCGGTATTTTCCAGCTCGCGCCCGCTGTTGGCGAGCGCGCGTTCGCGGAAATCCAGCACGACGGTCGCGGTGCCGGCCACGATCGATGCGATCAGCATGAACCCGCCCAGGATCAGCCAGTTGAGCGGATTGCGCCAATCCAACGCCCAGCGGCCGCTCACGCGGCTGCCACTCGCTTCGGAAGGCTTCTCCCGCATCGTCTCTCTCCCTGGGGGCAAAAGATACAAGGCCGGGATGGAAGAACCCTTTTGAAGTTGGGTTACCGGCGCGTTAATTTCGTCAACGCAGTGCAACAATCCGGTTCCATTGTCGTTATCATCAGCGCATCGGGGCGCAAGGGACATCGGGGGGGCTTATGCCGGTCAAATCAATCGAAGAAGGTCTGCCTTTTCCGCTGGGTGCTCACTGGGACGGCAAAGGCACCAACTTCGCGCTGTTCTCGGCCAACGCAACCAAGGTCGAGGTCTGCTTGTTCGATGAATCCGGCGAACGCGAACTCAGCCGCATCGAACTTCCGGAATATACCGACGAGGTTTTTCACGGCTATTTGCCGGATGTCGGGCCGGGCACGTTTTATGGCTACCGGGTCCATGGCCCCTATGATCCGAAGAACGGCCATCGCTTCAATCCGAACAAGCTGCTGCTCGATCCCTATGCGCGCGCCCATGCGGGGTCGCTGAAATGGGACCCCGCGGTTTTCGGCTACAAAATGGAGACCGGCGACGACCTGACTTTCGACGAGCGCGATAGCGCGCCGTTCATGCCGAAATGCGTGATCGTCGATCCGGACTTCGACTGGACGGGCGAAGCCGGCCGGCAAATGGTGCCGTGGGACCAGACCATCGTCTATGAGGTCCACGTCAAGGGTTTTACCAAACAGCACCAGGGTGTTCCGGAAAAACTGCGCGGCACCTATGCCGGTTTCGGCAGCCCGCCGATGGTCGACTACCTCACCGCGCTCGGCGTGACCTCAATCGAGCTGTTGCCGGTCCATACCTTCATCAATGACAGCAACCTCCTGGAAAAGAAGCTCACCAATTATTGGGGTTACAACACTATCGGTTTCTTCGCGCCGGACCCGCGCTATGCCTCCGATGTTCCAAACAGCCTGCGCGAGTTCAAGGAGATGGTGGCCCGTCTGCACGCCGCCAACCTCGAAGTCATCCTCGATGTCGTCTACAACCACACCGCGGAGGGCAACGAACTCGGCCCGACGCTGTCGTTCAAGGGCATCGACAATGCCAGCTACTACCGGCTTCCTGCCGACAAGCGCCGGTACATCAACGACACCGGCACCGGCAATACGGTGAACCTGTCGCATCCCCGCGTCATCCAGATGGTCACGGACAGTTTGCGCTACTGGTCCGAGCACATGCATATCGACGGTTTCCGCTTCGACCTCGGGACCATTCTGGCGCGCGAGGTCTATGGATTCGACGAACAGAGCGGCTTCCTCAAAGCGGTCGATCAGGATCCTGTGTTGACCCAGGTCAAACTGATCGCTGAGCCCTGGGATTGCGGACCCGGCGGATACCAGGTCGGCGGCTTTCCGCCGGGCTGGGCGGAATGGAACGATAAATTCCGCGATACGGTTCGGGATTTCTGGCGCGCTGAAGCCACCGTCGCAGAATTGACGCCGCGGCTATGCGCCTCCAGCGACCTGTTCAGCCATGGCGGCCGCCGCGCCTGGGCCAGCGTCAATTTCGTCACCGCGCATGACGGTTTCACGCTGAACGATTGGGCCAGCTACAACGACAAGCACAATGAGGCCAATGGCGAGGGCAATCGCGACGGCAGTTCCAGCAACCGTTCGTGGAATTGCGGCGCCGAAGGCCCAACCGAGGACAAGGCGATCATTGCGCTACGAAATCGACAGAAGCGAAACATGCTCGCCACATTGTTATTCTCGCAGGGCACGCCAATGATGCTCGGCGGCGATGAGTTCGGCCGCACCCAAAAGGGCAATAACAACGCCTATTGCCAGGACAGCGAGATCTCCTGGTTTGACTGGAATTTTAACGACGAAGCCAACGACCTGCTCGCATTCACAAAACGCCTGATCGAACTGCGCCGGTCTTATCCCGCGCTGCGCCGCAGCCGCTTCCTGACCGGTCAGCGCGACGAGGCGCTCGACCTCAAGGACGTGACCTGGATCAACGCCAATGGCGACGAGATGCAAGACGTAAACTGGAAAGATGCATCGATGAAATGCTTCGGCATGATGCTGGACGGCCGCACCCAGAAGACCGGGATCAAGCGGCGGAGCGAGGACAAGACCGTCCTGATCGTCATGAACAGTTACGAAGGGCTGGTCGATTTCACCTTCCCGAAATGCGAGGGCGGTGAAGGCTGGTCGTTGCTGGTCGATACCAACATGCCCGATGCGGCTGCACAGACCGAATTTGCTTTCGGAAGCCAATATCAGGTCACCGGCCGCTCGCTGCTGTTGTTTGCCATCAAGGCAGTGTAGCGATCGCAATTTCCGGGCCGCCGCATCGGGCCGCGCGTCGGTTACCGTACACAAATGCACACTGGAAACCGCCGCGCGGACGCGACGACGCGTGCATTCAAGAATCGCGTTCCGGACGGGAACAATCATTTCTCCTGCTTATTAACGCGGCACTGAAAACACATTTTGTGCCGCTAAGCGGCTGGGAGAACGCCATGATCGATACCGTTATTGTTCAGCCGGGGGTGGAAACCGGTGAGCCCTCCGTTGCCGGCGTTTCATGGCCCGCGGTCACCGCGGGCGCCATTGTTTCCTGTGCGCTGACGTTTGTCTTGCTCGCGTTCGGCGTCGGGCTCGGGCTCTCGGTGGTTTCGCCATGGGCCGGCTCGGGCGTGTCCGCATCTACCTTCAAGATCGGCACCGGCCTCTATCTGATCGTCATCGCGATGCTCTCGTCGTCGATCGGCGGCTATCTCGCCGGCCGGCTGCGAACGCGTTGGATCGGCGTACACAGCGATGAAGTGTATTTCCGCGACACCGCGCATGGGTTTATTGCCTGGGCGCTGGCATCAGTGCTTGGCGCGGTCTTGCTGGCCTCGCCGGCCGGCAGCCTGATCAGCGGCGGCGCCTCCGGCGTGACCCAGGGCGCGGCAGCGGCCAGCCGCAGCGGCCCGATGGATGGCTATGTCGATACGCTGCTTCGCTCCGACAATCCGTCCTCGCAGGCCGCGGGGAACGGCAACGAGACGCGCGGCGAAATGCTTCGGCTGTTCACATCGAGCTTCCGCAATGGCGGCGAATTGAAGCCTGCCGATCGCGAATACGTCGCGAAAGTTGTCGCGGCGCGCACCGGGCTCAGCCAGGCCGACGCGGACAAGCGCGTCAACCAGGTGGTGACCCAGGCCAAGGCCGACCTCGACGCCACCCGGAAGGCCACCGCGCAGCTCGCGTTCTGGCTGACCGCATCGCTGCTGGTCGGAGCCTTCTGCGCCAGCCTCGCCGCCACCGAAGGCGGTGGCCTTCGCGACGGCACTTGGGGAACAAGCACTCGGGGGATCAAATCCCGCAGCTGAGAATTAACACGTCAACACTCATGACTTGAAGGGAACATCACATGCCCATTCTGCTCTGGCTCATTGGAATTCCGATTCCTCTCATCATCCTGATCCTGCTGTTGCGTTGAAGCAGCGTCGAACAAATCCCCCGCCTTGGCGGGGGATTTTTTTGCGAGACGATCTGTCGCTGATCGTTTCGCAGCGGCAAGGAACACATTGCGCGTCAGGCGCTTGATATTTCGGTCCTTCCATTCGGGTTGATCATCGCAAATTCAAGGAGTCGATTATGGCCAAGAAGCCGAAAATGCTGAGCGACATGTTTCACGACACGCTCAAGGACGTTTACTTCGCCGAAAACAGGATTCTCAAAACCTTGCCGAAAATGGCCAAGGCCGCGCAATCGAAGGAGTTGAAGGCCGCGTTCGTCAAGCACGAGCGCGAGACCCGTGGACACGTCAAGCGTCTTCAGGAGGTCTTCAAGATCCTGGGCAAGCCCGCGCGCGCCAAGACATGCGACGCTATCATGGGCATCACGAAGGAAGGCGCGGAGATCATGACCGACTATAAGGGCATGCCCGCGCTCGATGCCGGCCTGCTGGCCGCAGGCCAGGCCGTGGAGCATTACGAGATGTCCCGCTACGGCACGCTGCGAACCTGGGCCGAAGAGCTCGGCATGAAAGATGCGGCCGCTCTTCTGGAGGCAACGCTGAAGGAAGAAAAGGCGACGGACGCGGCTTTGACGACGCTGGCCAAGTCAGTCGTCAACGTTGAGGCTGAACACGCGCTCTGAGTAACCGGGAAGCCGGCACAATTCGGTCCGGCTTCCCGCGCCTTCTATCAATCAGGATAACTGACGGTGTTGTGGGAAGTGGTCAAGGAGGCAGCCGCGAACTGGTCTGCCCACAAGGATTCCCGTCAGGGTGCGGCACTCGCCTACTACTCCGTGTTTTCGATTGGTCCCCTGGCCGTCATCGCCATAGCCATCGCCGGTTTCGTGTTCGGACGCGACGCCGTCGGCGGCCAGGTCGCCCTGACCATCAAGGATCTGCTTGGTGAAACCGGCGCCAAGGCCGTACAGGCGATGCTGGTCGATGCCTCCAGGCCGCGCGCCGGCCTGCTGGCCACCGCGCTGGGAACCGGTGCGCTGCTGTTTGCGGCTATCGGCGTTGTCGTGCAGTTGAAAGACGCGCTCAATACCGTCTGGGAGGTCACCGCGACGCCCGGGAGCGGCCCTTGGTATTATGTGCGAAGCTACGTCCTCTCCTTCGCCGGCGTGCTGGCGCTGGGCTTCCTGCTGTTGATATCGCTTCTCGTGACGACCGCGCTTGCCGCGATCGGCAAGTACACATCCGGATATGTCGACGCGGGCGTTCTGCATCTGACCAACCTGATCGTATCCTTCGGCGTCGTCACGCTCTTGTTCGCGATGATGTTCAAATGGCTGCCGGATACCCCGATCGATTGGTACGATGTCTGGCTCGGCGCGATTCTTACCACAATTTTCTTCGAGATCGGAAAACTGGCGATCGGTTTCTATATCGGCAGGCAGGGACTGGAATCGACCTACGGCGCGGCCGCTTCCGTCATCGTGCTCCTGATCTGGGTATATTACTCATCCCAGATCGTGCTGATGGGAGCCGAGATCACGCATGCTTTCGCAAAACATCATGGCTCCAGGCGCGGGCATCTCTCCCCGGATCGATGATTCTTCCAGGCAACTGGACCTGCCCCACTCCCGTTGGCCGGACAGTCTCACGGAGGATTATCCATGGCTCGCCACAATGAAATGCCGCCTGTCCCGCCCGCCAATCGCAGCCCTAAAGGGACCGGCGATAAGTCCGAGATCAACAAGGATACGTCAAGGGGGCACGAGGACGTTCAAAATTCGGCGGAACAGGGCGACACCGCCAACATCAAGCAGAACACCACCAATGCCGGATTTTTCAAAGGGCGCCGGGTCAAGTAGAAGCGATAGCGAGCTTTAGCCCCGTCTTTCGAATCGAGCCGCCCCTACTGGACGGCTGCAATTATTTTAGAAACGTCACTTCATTCAAGAAACGTCGTTTTATTCAAGGAAGGTTCCGGACTTTTCGTCCGACGTCTTGCCCTTCGCCAGCTCTTTTTCTGCCTGATGCCAGAATTCTTCTTCGCGGCCGTGAGGCTTGCCGGCCTGTTCCCAAAGCTCATGGGCGCGAACCTTGATCTGCTCTTCCGTCGGTTTTGACATTGGTGTGCTTTCATGTTGCGAGCGGCCAAAGCCGCGGACCCAACAAGGTAATGCCAGCTTGGAAAGCTTGTTCCGAAAGCTGCGCAAAATGGCGAAACAAGCCCGCGTGAATGCGGACCACAAGTTAGAACCTAGCCAGCGTCAGAAGCTGTCGATCCTGAACGCCGTGTGGCCCGGACGGGAGCTAACGCTGAGCTTTGCGTTCAGCCGCCGCACGAATGCTTTCACCACCTGCATTCCGACGCCCTTGCTTTGATCGACATCGAACCCGGCGGGCAATCCGCGCCCCTGGTCCGAAACTTCCAGGCACCAGCCATCGGTATTCTGCTTGAAATCCACCGCGACGAGGCCGCGCTGGTCGCCGACATAGGCATGCTTGAAACTGTTCGTAACCAGTTCGGCCACCAGCATGCCCATGCCGCTGGCCAGATCTGAACGGAGTTTGGCGTTTTCCGCGGTGACATCGATTGCCGTGATCTGGGGTGGCGCGGTGTGTTTGAGGCTTTCGCAAAGCCGGTGCAGAAAGGCGCCGAAATCGATCTCCTCCAGGCTTCCGGTCAGATGCAGCTGCTTGTGAACGGTCGCGATCGCCAGCACGCGCTTGCTGGCCATATCGAGCTGGCTCTTGGCTTCCGTGGTGGCGGCGTTGCGGCTCTGCAAAGCCAGCACGGACTGCACAAGCTGCAATGAATTCATCACGCGATGATCGCCTTCGCGGATCAGGGTCTGGTTTTCCCTGACCAGCTGCTCGGCGTGGATTCTGGCGGCATGCTCGGCCGCATTGATCCGGCGCAGCTCGATCAATCGCATGACCTGATTGGCCATCAGGCGCAAAAACGATTTCTGGTTGTCATCCAGCTCGCGCGGCTTGTAGTCGAGCACACAGACCGTGCCGAGCGGCAACCCTTCGGGTGTTTCCAGCAGCGCACCAGCATAAAAGCGCAATCTCGGTTCGCCCGTCACGAGGGGATTGTCGGCGAAGCGCCGGTCCTTTGTGGTATCCGGCACGATGAACAGACCAGGCTGCAAGATGGCGTGGGCGCAAATCGAACTGTCGATCGGCGTTTCGCGCACGCCGAGACCCACCTCCGCCTTGAACCATTGGCGTCCATGATCGATCAGGTTGATGACCGAAATCGGGGCCTGGCAGATGGCGGACGCGACTTTGACGACGTCATCGAAATCGGCCTCACGGGGCGTGTCGAGGATGTCATAGCTTCGCAGAGCAGCAAGGCGAACTTCTTCGGAGCTATGCAAGTCCGCTTTCAACGATCTATCTCTGCTGCTGGGGGCAATGTCCGGTACCGTGCTTCATAAACTCTATACTGTCTATCAGTTCGCCGACTGCGGGTCCCGCTATCTGGAACCTGGCGCTCAGGCGGCCTCGGGCTGGCTGGCATATCTTCGGCAATGTTCCAGATAAGCTACTTCGTGCTTGCCGATAAGGCTGACGACGCTGGTCCAGAGCCAGTCCGGCGCATCCAGTGTTTTCGATCGATTGCGTTCGAGCTCCTTGGCCCAGCGGGCGCGCGTTGATTTGTCCATCTGCCGCGCATGGGCCTTGCCGACGACACCGGCCAGGAAACTCGCGGCCTTCATCGCTTCTTCTGTCGTCAATCGGCTGATCTCTATTTTGAGATCCTGCGGCAGCAGCTCGCGGATGAAAACCGGCCGCTTGGCCAGATGGCCTGACATCATCCGGTTTCCGAGTTGCGGCGACAGATGTTTGGCGCCTTCGACCACGCGCTCGGCATTGTCTTTCGGCATCTTCTCGCCAGTATAGCGCGGCGCCGCGGCCAGAACCGCTTCCTTGACATCCATCAAGGCAAAGTCGCGCTTCTTGCCCTCACCGATTCCCAGCAGCACCGCGAAGCGCAGCAGCCCAAGCGAGCTGCAGCCTTTCATCCAATAGGCCGCGTCCAGAACCTCAACCGGCGCATCGTCCTCGCGTGAACGCAACGAGGTCGCCAGGTGGTGCAACGATGCGCCCTCGAACAATTGCTCGATCTTTTGCCGCTCGGATCCGGAAAGCGGCCAGAACCGGGCCCCCAGCGGAATGGTCGGCTTGCGGTCTTCCAGACGTTCTTTCGCGAGATGCTTCCACGAGCGTGCGATCGATTTTCTAACGACGACCTGAACCGACTGGGGCGCGTCGTCGATCGTATCCGCATTCTGGCGCAACGCCGCCCGGTAGCCTTCGATCACCTGCTCCAGAATGCGGGCCGTGGTCACGCCCGGCAGATCAGAGCCGCGGGAGGCGGTCGCGAGCGACAAGGCCAGACGGATGATGTCATGCGCGGGATTTCCGATCACGGTCTGATCGAGATCACGGATCTGAACCGCGACGCGCCCATCGACACCGGCGACAGGGCCGAGATTGCCGGCATGGCAGTCTCCGCAAATCCATACCGGCGGCCCCTCCGGCAGGGTCCCGCGCTTTTGCGCTTTCAGCCATTCATAGAATTGAACGGTGCTGCCCCGCACAAAGGCGTGCGCGGAGCGCGCCATTTTGAGGGTTTGCCTTGTGGAGAGAACGGACGCGCGATCGGAAGGCTGAAGTAATTTCCTGGATGTCATTCCGATCCGATCAAAATTTCTTGCAAAATGACTTGAAACACAAATTTACAATCAAACCGCTCCGCTCCCAGCAACATGCAGCAACAAATCGCGGCTGTGGGCGATCGCTTCGCAGGCCAGCGCGCGGTCTATCTCGGCATTCCGCCGCCATCCGTGCGGCAGGGTCTCGGCATAACGACGCGTCAGCCGCGCCTGATTGGCCCAGTTGACCCTGGAAACATCCACATCGTCGCGAAGCACCATGGATTCCTCCTCAATGGTGCATAAACACGGCGAGCAGCAGAATGAGCGGCAGCGGGATTCCAATTAGCCACAGCAACACGCCTTTTCCGAAAGACATGGTAACCTCCATTTGATCAATCGATGGTCAGACAATGCCCCGGCTTTTGATTTGTTCCCGCCATGCAACCCCTTGCCGGGGTTGGTGATCCCGTTGATTTAGGCGGAGAGCACGGATAGCGTCTTCTCGGGACTATACTTCGGGCTTTACCTGACAGGTGCACCGCCGCTAACCGGTGCAAATAGATGGCGCGTTCATGGGTGTGAAACGTTTTCATGGGGTTGCGGCGACGGTTCTGCTGATGGCTTTCGCAGGCCCGGCGCCCGCCATGGCCGAGACCATCGAAGCCGCATTGGTGCGCGCCTATCAGGGCAATCCGCAGCTCAACGCGCAGCGCGCCCAGGTTCGCTCGATCGACGAAAACGTGCCGCAGGCGCTGGCGGGCTACCGACCCCAGGCCGCGCTCACCGCCAGCGCCGGAGTTCAATACACCGACTCGTTCGGCGCCTCGCCGTTTTTCGGTGGCGAATTCCATGGCGTCGATCCACCACGCAGCGCCGGCGTCACGGTTACGCAGACGCTCTATAATGGCGGTCAGACCGCCAACAAGACCCGCGCCGCCGAAAGCCAGGTCTCCGGCGCGCGCGAGGCGCTGCGGCTGCTCGAGCAGACGGTGCTGCTCGCGGCCGCCACCATCTACATGGATTATCTGCGCGATGCCGCGATCGTCGAGGTTCAGCGCAACAACACCAAGGTTCTCGAGGAGACGCTGGTCACGACCCGCGGCCGCTATCAATTCGGCGAGTTGACACGCACTGACGTGGCCGAGGCCGAGGCGCAGCTTGCGGCCGGCAAGACGCAACAATTGACCGCCGAAGCCAATCTGACGACGACGGCCTCGAATTATCGCCGCATCATCGGCGAAGAGCCGAAGCAGCTCGCACCGGGCTCGCCGATCGATCGCTTCCTGCCGGCGACACTGCCCGCCGCGGTCGCGCTTGGCCTCGCGCAAAATCCGAACGTGACGGCGGCGATGTTCGGCATTGACGTCAATTATCTTCAAGTGAAGATCGCCGAGGGCGCGTTGCTGCCGACCGTCACGCTGCAGGCCGCCGTGCAGCAATCCTATGAACAGCAATTGGTGATCTACCGGACCTTCGGCGCCGCGGCGACCGCGCAACTGAACGTCCCGGTCTATCAGGGCGGCGCCGAATATTCGCTGATCCGTCAGTCGCAGGAAACATTGGCGCAGCAACGCTACAATCTCGATGTGGTTCGCGATCAGGCCCGTGCCAATGTCGTGACTGCGTGGGGGCAATTGACGGCGGGCAAGGCGCAGGTGGCGTCAGCGCAGGCGCAGGTGACCGCGTCCGAAATCGCGCTCGACGGCGTGCGCGACGAGGCCCGGGCCGGGCAACGCATCACGCTCGACGTGCTCAATGCCCAGCAGGCGCTGGTCAATGCCCGCGTCGCGCTGGTGACCGCGCAGCATGACCGCGTGGTCGCCTCCTACGCGGTGCTGGGCGCGGTGGGACGGCTGTCGCCGCAGGTGTTGCATCTGGCGGCCTCAGCCTATGACCCGAGCGTGCATTATCATCAGGTGCGGGACAAATGGTACGGCGTGCAGACGCCTGACGGGCATTGATCGACTGATCCAATAGATCGAAAGGCAACGGAGCCGAGATGACCTGGACGTTGAGCAATCTAATTATCCAGATTGTCACAGGCATTCTCGGCGGGCATTTTGCGGCCACCCTCGCCAGGGAACATAGTTTCGGATTTTTCGGCCACACCCTCTGCGGCCTGATCGCCGGCGCCTTCAGCGGCTATTTTCTGCAATCATTGGCCGCCACGGTGGTCACCGCCAATGGCAGCCTGAACGAACTGCGTCCCCCTGAGAATTTCATGCTGCAGGCGCTGACCGGAATAGCCGCGGGCGCGTGCCTCACGCTGATCGTGGGCTTCATCAAGCACAGTATCGATCAGCACAAATCGCCGGAAAACTAACCTGTGGCTTCATGGTTCGAGACGCGCCAACCGGTCCGCGCAAAGCGCGGCCCGATGATAAACTCCGTCGCGCTCCTCACCATGAGGATCTGAGTTGTCAGGGATTTCGGACCTCATCCTGAGGAGCCATGCGCAGCATGGCGTCTCGAAGGATGGGAGCCCATTGAAGTAGAAATTGCGCGAGTGCGAGCTGGCCGGTCACGCGACCGGCGGCTTCTTCCTGAAGAAGCGCTTGAGCGCATCGAAGGCCTCGGCGATCGGAGGCGCCAGCACGAAGAAGACGCCCATTCCGACCGACATGATGATGAGGCCGAGCGAGGTTTTTTCCTCCTCGGCTTCGAACGGATGCGCTTCCTTGTCGATCGTGGCGGGCGCGAACTTGCCATCCGGCGCGCCGGGCGAGCCGTGCTTTCGCGGCTTGCGCGGCGGTGTCATGGCCACGACAAACAGCACGTTCAGCAGCAGCCACAGACCAAGAATAATCAACGCCGTGCGCGTAAAACCTCTTTTGCGAAATTCCTGGTTTCGCGAAATTCAAGCCGGATACCGCCGACCCGGCTCAGGTTCGAGTTGTGGCACCATCCCGGCCGATTAGAAAGCATCGTTGCGATTCTGAGTAAATTTCGGGGCCTTAAAGGGCACACTGGCGTGCGGATATACCGCCCAGACATCGTTAACCGCCACCGGATTCATACGGATGACCGCGTGGAGCGGCATGAAATTCTTGTCATGAATCCAGTTACGGCGCGGTCTTCACAAAGGTTTCGCCGGCTGCTTTCGCAAGCGGCCGCTCGCGGGTTCAGACTTTGGTCTAGGCATTGGCGTCGGTTCCGGCGCCGGGAACCATGGTTTACCGGCGCCGGAGGAATTCCCGTAATTCATGCTCGCATTTGAGGATAATCTGATCGTAGTCGAGCCTTGCGGCAAGATGGGCCGCCGCCTGCACTTCGCGCTGGCGGCATCGATCCCTGAAGTTCTTGATCTCAGGCGAACCAAAACCGCCCATGACATAGAGAACACAAAGCGCCCCCAAAGCCAGGGCCGTGCCAACGACGATCGACAGGAGGCCATAGCTCCCCTGTCTGTCCAGATAGTCAGGCGCTAAGGGATCGCCCATTCAATTCGCAGCCACTTCGGTTGGCACCGGAAGTTAAGTCGGCCACGGCGACGATAAGGTTCATGCCCCCCGAGGGTCGCGCATGGTCCGCGCCAAACGCGACGCGGACCAGCGCTGTTTGTTTTACGAGAACGCCGCCTTCACCCGCTCCGGCGAGAACGGCACGCGCCGGATCCGCACGCCGGTGGCGTCGAAGATCGCGTTGGCGATCGCGGCGGCCACCGGACGGATCGAGGGTTCGCCGGCGCCGGACGGCGCGATCTCCGGATAGTTGAGCAGCACCACATCGACCTGGCCCGGCGTCTCCGTGATGTCGAGGATCGGATAGGTGATCCAGTCCACGCTTGTCACGCTGGCGCGGTCGAAGGTGACTTCCTCCCACAGCGCGCGGCTGACGCCCTGCACGATATTGCCTTCGACGCATTTCACCAGCCCGTCGGGATTGATGATCTGCCCGCAATCATGCGCCACCGTGAACTTGCGCGCGAAGATCTTGCCGGTCGATCTGTCGACATCGACCTCGGCGATCACGGCGACGCGGGTGCCGTTGCGCTGGGCATAGGCGATGCCGCGGCCGGATACTTTGGGACCAATTTGATCATGACGCGGCGATGCCCGCGTTTCCCATTTAGCTTTCTCCGCCGCCGCCTTGATCACCGCGATGTCGCGCGGCTCCTTGACATAGCGCAGCCGAAACTCGATCGGATCGGCGTTCACGGCAGAGGCGACCTCGTCGATGAAGGATTCGCTGGCGAAGTGGATTTGCGGCCCGACAGGATCGCGCAAATGCGAACTGCGCAGCGGCGACGAACGGTCGAGCAGCGGCGGAATGGTTTCCCATGCCATCCGCTTGTTGGCGACCGCATAGGATTCCGCCGGCACGCCGAACCCATCGCCGGATTTCAGCGCCACACCAAGCGTCTGCCCGGCCAGCGTATCCGGCGGCTTGCCGCCATTGGTGTCGACGTCTACGCGTGAGAACGCCTTGCTGGTGAACTCGTAGGCGATCACCTCGCCCGCGGCATTGAGACCGCACTTGGCGCTGTGGACCGAGGCTGGCCCCTTCGGATCCCAGCCAGTACCCTGGTCGCGCATATATTGCAGCCGTACCGGGCGGCCGACCGACTGCGCCAGCATTGCGGCATCCATCGCGCAATCATCCGCATCGTTGCGGCCATAGGAGCCCGGCCCGGCCTTGAAGATCACATGCACGGCCTCGACCGGCATCTTCAGCAGCGTGGCGATGCCTTCCTGCACAAAGTGGGATTTCTGCGTGCCGCTCCAGCAGGTGGCCTTGCCGTCCTTGATCTCGACCAGCGAACAGGCCGGCCCCATGCTGGCATGCGACTGGAATGGCCATTCATACTCGGCCTCGATGATCCGGGCCGCGGTCTTGAACGCCGCATCGACATCGCCATTCTGCACTTCCACCATGCGCTTGCGCACCGGCGCCTTGCGAATGTGATCGTGCAGCGAAGCCTGTGCCGGGAACGGCGGCTCCTGCGCCGACCATTCGACCTTCAGCTTTTCGGTCGCCTGGATCGCGTCCCATTCCTTGTCGGCCACGACCCCGAGGAAACCGTTTTTCCAGACCACTTTGGCGCCCGGAAACTCCTTGATCGAACTCTCGTCGACCTTCACCGGCACCGCGCCCGCCACCGCCGGCCGGATCATGCGACCATGCATCATGCCGGGCACTTTGACGTCGGTGACGAAATCCTCCTGGCAAAACACCTTTGGCGCGATGTCTTCGCGCTTGATCGGCTGGCCGACGATCTTGTGCTCGCTCGGCTTTTTCGGTTGCGCCTTGCCGGGCGCATAAAGCGCGTTGCCGTATTGCTTGTTCCAGTCGAGCTGGACGTTGAAATATTGCCCGCCGATCAACTGCGCGTAGGAAACGCTCTTGGTCTTGTCGTCTAGCGAACTAACAATGCCGTCATTGACGGTGAGCTTGTCGGCCGGAACCGACAGCGCGCCGGCCGCCATCTCGACCAGCGCGCGCCGCGCTTCCGCCGCCGCCACGCGCATCTGCTTGCCGCCGAGCTGAATACCCGTTGAGCCGGAAGCGCCGCCCTGGTTCACCGACGTCGCGGTGTCGCCCATGAACACCTTCACGGCCTTGAACGGCACGTCGAGCTCTTCCGCCACGATCTGCGCGATCGCAACATGCAGGCCGTGGCCCATGTCCATCTTGCCGAAATAAGCTGCGACCCGGCCGTCGGCATTGACGGCGATGTAGGAGGATAATTGATCGGGGGTCAGCGGCGGCTTGGTTCCCTGCGCAAAGGCCTCGCCGATCGACAATACGGTTTCCAAGGTCACGCCGGCGCCGATCGACACGACAAGCGCGCCGCCGCCAAGGAGGACCGAACGGCGGGTGAGCGAAGTGGGCTTTTCAAATTTTGTCATGGCGTGCCCCCTTAGCCCATCATTTCGGCGGCACGCTTGACCGCCTTGAGAATGCTGATGTGGGTGCCGCAGCGGCATTTCAGACCGGACAGCGCGTCCTTGATCTGGGCTTCGGTCGGCTTCTTGTTGTCGCGCAGGAAGGCGGCGGCGGTCATCAGCCAGCCGTTGATGCAGTAACCGCATTGCAGCACCTGCTCCTCAACGTAGGCCGTCTGCAGCGGGTGCGGCTTCTCGGGTGTGCCGAGACCGGCCAGTGTGGTGACTTCGGACTTGCCGACGGCGGATAGTGGCGTCACGCAGGAGCGCGTCGGCTGGCCATCGACATGCACGGTGCAGGCGCCGCATTGCGCGAGGCCACAGCCGAAATGGGGATTGTTGAGACCGAGATCGTTGCGCAGCGCATACAGCAACGGCATGTCCGGATCGGCTTCGACCGTATGGCTCTGGCCATTGACGCTGAGCTTGAAGGGTTGGTTCATCGCGAGCAGCTCCCTTAGTTGGGGTACGGCGGATTACGTCCTGCCGTCCCGTCGCGGTGATCCGCGACCGCGCCGTTATCAGACGCTTGCGGACGGGAGCCTAGCCCCGGAAACGGCGCTTGGGAATGGCCCGGAGAATGGTGGGAGACATAAATCGACGGTACCGGGCGGCTGGTCTTTCTAGTTGGGCTCGTCATGGCCGGGTTAAACCCGGCCATGACGAAAATTTGGCCCGCCTAACCCATCGCCCGGCTGTGGGTTGCCGACGCGGCGCTCGACCGTGCATCGCCCAGCAGAATGCAGCCGAGCAGGTTCTGCATTTCGAGCCGCGCGGTGACATGCGATAGGGTCGGGCGGGTTCCGAGCGTGATGTCGTCGATATCGTCGACGGCCGTGAGCCCGCGCGGATAAAGCTCGCGGAAAATCATCCGCTCGGCGAGACCTTCGACGCAGCGAAAATCAAGCCAGCGCGAAAGCTCCTGCAAGCCTTTGCCGACGACAACGTGGTTGCGCGAACTGAGCGTCGCAAGCCGGTTGCGCAACACGATCCACGCCAGCGATCCCTGCTCGGGATGGCGCTGACGGCGCGCCGCCTGCACCATCTGGGCATAGTGGCTGGTCCCGGTGACCTCGAAAGTTTTGGGATCGACGGTGCCCAATACATCGAGGTCGACAAAGCTGTCGTTCAGCGGCGTGATCAGGATATTCGCCAGCGCATGCGCGCGCCGCATCAAATAATTGTCGTGACCGGGCGTATCGATGACGATGACACCGCAGCGGCGTCCCAGCGCTTCGATGGCATCAGCGAGCGCGTTGCATCCGGCGGTCTCGTCCTGCGCCGAGGGATAATGGACTTTGCCGAAGCTGAAATGTTCGGGGATTTCGAGATCGCGATCGATCTGCCTCGCCCAGGCACGGCGGCTTTCGATGAAATGGGTGAAGCTCTTTTGCCTGGCGTCGAGATCAATGGTGGCGACGCGCTCACCTGACTTGATCAGGGCAATCGCGAGATGCATCGCGACGGTCGATTTGCCCGACCCACCCTTTTCGTTGGCCACAACGATCACGCGGGTGGATGACATAGGCCCTCGGGATTTACGTGAAGTGCGATGAATGAATTTGATTCAGCAATCAGCCCTGATTCTCGTATTTATCGCAAGTTACGCGCGCGTCGAATCCACCACGCGCCGATCACATCCCGCACAAAAAACATTCACGCTCAAAATCACTTCTGCGGCCCGGAAAGGTAAATATCGCGCTCGGCGCGGAAAACATTGCTGTAGAGATTGGCGATCCACTGCCGCCCGTTCGACGTCACATTGAGATAGCGAATGGCGGTCTGCACGTGGGGCGCCACGAGATTCCAGTAGAATTGGGGATAGAGATTGACGAGATCGGCCGGCGAACTGTAGCCGAGCTGACGGTTGAGCCCGGCCTCTTCAAACTCGTGAAACAGCGCGTTGGCCTTGCGGATATAATGGGGGTCGCCGAGTTGCCCGATCAGGTCCGCGGCGCGCAACAGCGCCGCCTCGTCGTCGCATTCCTCGTCTTCGCTCGGGAGACTCGCCGGAAATCGCGTGCCCTCGATGGCCCGCGCGATGCGCTCCTTATCGAGGATCTCGATACCGTGCAGCCGCTCCATGACATACATCTTCGAACGGTCAACATGATAGGGCAGCATCGCGGCATCGGAGGAGCCGCGCGGCAGCGCCGCCTTGCGGCCATCAGCGTCCACGACGTAGCCATCCTGGTTGTCGCCGCGAAACAACCCGCGGACATAGCCGATATCGTGGGTCAGGCAGGCGATGATGATGTGGGCATAGTCTTCGGCCGGCATGTGATTATGCAGCGCGCGGCCGCGCAAAATATCGTGCCCCGCCATCGTCACCAGCATGGTGTGCTCGACATTGTGACAGAGCGCGTCGCTGTTACCGATACATTCGAGCGCGATACGCGCGATCGACGGCACTATTTCGACGAGCTGGTTATTCGAGGAGCCATAGCGCCGCCGCATGTAATGCCCAAGAAAATCGCCCGATGCGTCGGCGGCGAGTTCCGGCACGGTGATCATCACGGGGATCCTGATCGGGGCTGACGCCGGGGTTTGCGGGCAACGATCCGGAGAATGGCGCGGCGGCGTGACAGTAATGTTACAGGCGGGCTGTGATCGATCAGGCGATTCAAGCTGGAAGGCCAGGAAACCGCAGGCAGCGTTATTCGACGATCCTGGAATTGATCTCGTCGAGCTGCGTGACGGTCGCGTGCAGGTTCTTCTGAACCTCGACCAGCCCGTCCAGCATCTGCTTGATCTCCTTCTTGGACAGGCTCTGCACCGCAGTCGCGACGACCTCGCGGGCCAGCGGGATCAGCCTGGTTTTCAGCGCACGCCCTTTCGGGGTGAGATGGACATGCAGCTTGCGGCGGTCGACCTTGTTCTGCACCCGCCGGACAAATCCCTTTTTTTCCATGTTCAGGATCGCGCTGAGCGTGGTCGGCTCCATGGTGCCGACCCGCCGCGAGAGTTCGCGCTGGTTCAGCCCGTCTTCATGCCACAGCGCGCGGAGGAAATACCACATGCCCAATGTGACGCCGTGCGGCTCGATCTTCAATTGCAGAAAGCGTTGCAGGGCCCGGTGGGTGCGGCGGACCTGATAGCCGACACTATCGGCAAACGGAAAATCCACATCCTCGATGGAGATCGCGTCCGGCCGCGGGCCCTTGCGGGATTTCGCTGGCTTTTTGGTGGTCAATGCCGCCCCTCATGGTTCGCACGACATCGGTGATTGCATATTCGGCCGCGGCAGGCAAACGGCTTCAACCGGTGCGGCCGCCTGCTCTCGTTTCGCCGCGCTGCAACCGCGGCTTCTGCAAAATCACCCTCTTTCACAGGCAGCGCGAACTGTGCTAATACTTAGCTAACTAAGTATTAAACGGATGCTACCATGAGGATGCCATGAATTCCGGTGCCGAAGCCCCCGCGATGGTGCTGACGGTCCGCCGCAAGTGCGAAATCGCTGCCGACGTGTTCCTGTTCGAATTACACCACCCTGACGGCGCCGAACTGCCGGCGTTCACGCCGGGCTCGCATATCACCGTGACCGCGCCGTCCGGCCAGAAGCGCCGCTATTCGCTGTGCAACGATCCCCGCGCGCGTGACCATTATGCCATCGCGGTCAAGCGGGAGGCGTCGGGCCGGGGCGGCTCGCTGAGTTTCACGCGGGACGTGCGCGAAGGCGACCAGGTCAGCGTCGAGCCGCCGGCCAATGAATTCGAGATGTCGGCGTCGGAGCCGAAGAGTTTTATCTTTATCGCCGGCGGCATCGGCATCACGCCGATCCGGGCGATGATCCTGCACTGCCTCCATCACGGCAAAGACAATTTCAAGCTCTACTACTTCACCCGCACGCCCGCCATGATGGCGTTTCGCGAGGAATTCAGCGCGCCGGAATTTGCCGGAAAAGTCATCCTGCATCACGACAATGGCGATCCCGATCAGGCCTATGATTTGTGGCCGGTGCTGGAAGACCAGCGCGGCGCGCATCTGTATTGCTGCGGTCCGCGCGGCCTGATGGACGCCGTGCGCGACATGACCGGTCACTGGCCGGATTCGGCGGTGCATTTCGAGGATTTCGTCGGCGCCTCTGCCCCGCATGCGGACGACACGGCCTTTCAGATCGAGCTCGCGCGAAGCGGGCAACGTTTCGAGGTAGCCGTCGGCGTTTCCATTCTGGATACGCTGCGCAAAAACGGCCATGTGCTGGCAAGTTCCTGCGAAAGCGGCACCTGCGGCACCTGCCGCACCCGCTTCACTTCAGGCGAACCCGACCATCGCGATCTCGTGCTGTCGGACAAGGAAAAGAAAAGCGAAATCATGATCTGCGTGTCGCGCTCGAAATCACCGGCGCTGACGCTGGATATTTAAGAAAGAAGCCTCATGGACGAACCCCTGAGATTAGGCGTCATCGGCTTAGGCCGCGCCTTCACTTTGATGCTGCCAACCTTCGCGGCGCATCCGCGCATCAAGATGGTGGCCGCCAGCGATCCCCGGCCCGACGCCCGCGAGCGCTTTGCCGCGGAATTCGGCGCCAACGTCTATGCGGATGCCGAGGCCCTCTGCGCCGATCCGGCCGTGCAAGCGGTGTATGTCGCCTCGCCGCATCAGTTCCATGTCGCGCACGTCAAGCTCGCTGCCTCACACGGCAAGCATGTGCTGGTCGAAAAACCGATGGCGCTGACGTCAGATGATTGCCTCGAAATGATCGCGGCCGCCAGGGCCGCCGGGATCAGGCTCCTGGTCGGTCACAGCCACAGCTTCGACCTTCCTTATCTGCGCGCCAGCGAAATGATCCGCAGCGGCGACTATGGACGGGTCTGCATGATCAATGCGTTGAATTTCACGGATTTCATGTATCGGCCGCGCCGCCCGGAAGAGCTGGACACCAAAGCCGGTGGCGGCGTGGTGTTCAGCCAGGCCGCCCATCAGGTCGACATCGTCAGGCTTTTGGCCGGTGCGAAAGCCACATCGGTGCGCGCTTTCACCGGACGCTGGGATCCCAAGCGCCCCAGCGAGGGCGCCTACAACGCCCAGATCAATTTCGACAATGGCTGCTTCGCGTCGCTGACCTATAGCGGGTACGCGCATTTCGACACGGACGAGTTCAACGGATGGTCAGGTGAACTCGGCCAACAACGCGACCCCAACGGACCCTACGGCCGCGCCCGGCAGGCGCTGCGGGCGGCGAAGACCGTCGCCGAAGAAATCGAGATGAAAAACCGCCGCGCCTATGGTTTTGCGGGCAGCGACGCCTTTCGCGTCGGCGGCGAACTTTCGCACAATCATTTCGGACTGGTGGTCGCAAGCTGCGAAAAGGCCGATCTGCGGCCGATGCCCCGGGCGGTCATGGTCTATGGCGACGACGCGTGCCATGTCGAAGAACTCGCGGCCCCGACAATCCCGCGCGCGGAGGTCGTCGATGAGCTTTATGACGCCGCGATCCTGAACAAGCCCCCGCTGCATTCCGGCGAATGGGGCCTGGCGACGCTGGAAATTTGCCTGGCGATTTTGGCGTCGGCGGAAGGCCGGCGCGAAATTGAGTTGCGGCATCAGGTGTGAGAGCTCTTTCCGTCATGGCCGGGCTTGTCCCGGCCATCCACGTCCTAGACTTAAAGACAGTAAGACGTGGATGCCCGGGTCAAGCCCGGGCATGACGAGCTTAGAAAGCTCGACCCAATCTGGCGCATTGAAAGCCTACCGCCCCGTCCCAGAACTACTCGCACGCGAGGCAATGATCGCAATGAGGTCATTCTCCGCTGCAGCGGCCGTCTTGTAGCGCGGCTCGGTGGTCACGAACGGCTGAGCGGCCTCGGCCGGATGAAATATCTCCAGATAATAGAGACCATCTGGCGAATCTTGTTTGGGCTCTATCCGGATGAGGGCCATGGTTCTATCCTGTCTCAATGGTTTTAAGTTGAGGCGCTGCCAGCGGACGCCGCATCGGGAAACACGACATCGCGCAGTCTGCCCGCGAGCGCAGCACTCGCCGCACCCGACACTTCGGTGGCGCTGCCCATGCCGAGATATCGCTCGGCGACTTCGGGCGAATTCAGCAGATCCTTTGACGCGCCTGAAAGCGTGATCCGGCCGTTCTCAAACACATAGCCGCGATCGGCGATCGACAGCGCCTGGCGCGCATTCTGTTCGGCCAGCAAAATGGTGATGCCTTGCGCGCGCAAGCTCACGATCAGCCGGAATATTTCGGCGACCAGCAGCGGCGCTACGCCCAATGACGGCTCATCGAGCAACAGGACCTTCGGCTTCGACATCAGCCCGCGGGCGATCGCCAGCATCTGCTGTTGTCCGCCCGAAAAATTGCCGGCGATATCCTGCATGCGATCGCGCAGGATCGGAAACAGCGTCCAGACGAATTCAAGCCGCTCGGACTTGTCAGCATCCCGCGAAGCGTAGGCGCCGAGCGCCAGATTCTCGGCGACCGTCATGCCCGCGAAAATCTGCCGGCCCTCGGGCACATGCGCGATGCCGCGGCGCAGACGCTCGGCCGGAGGCAGCGCCTCGATCGGCTCGCCGTCGAGCAAAATAGTCCCCGCCTCGGCATGAATCAGCCCGGAAATCGATTTCGCCAGGGTCGATTTGCCGGCGCCATTGGCGCCGAGCAGCGTGACGATCTCGCCGCGCTCCAGCGTCAGATTGACGTTCTGCAGCACGCGATTGCGACCATATCCGACTGAAACGGCCTTGAGCTCAAGAAGCGGCATGGTTCTCGCGTCCCAGATAGGCTTCGATCACCTGCTTGTTGCTTTGGATTTCGGCAGGCGTTCCCTTGGCGATGATGGCGCCGGAATCGATCACGACGACCTGATCGGCGACATTCATCACCAGCGACATGTTGTGCTCGACGATCAAAACGGGAATGCCGAGTGTGCGGATCGCGCGCAATAGATTAGCCAGTTCCTGCGTCTCGGTGTCGTTCAATCCTGCCGCCGGCTCGTCCAGACAAAGCAGCTTCGGCCGCGCCATCAGCGCGCGCACGACTTCGAGCAGCTTTTGCGCGCCCATCGGCAATTCAGTGGCGTGGGTATCCCTGAACGGCGCGAGACCGACCAATTCCAGCATCTCTTCAGCGCGGCGCAGCATGCGGCGCTCTTCGCCTCGTGCCGACGAAAGCCAGAGCGTCTGGCTGGCGACGGAATGCAGCGCCAGGCGATGGCCGCCGACCATCACGTTTTCGATCGCGGTCATGCCGGGAAACACCCGCGCCGACTGGAACGTCCGGATCAGCCCCATATCGGCGATCTTCACCGCCGACAATCCGGCGAGATCGCGCCCCAGGAACAGAACTTGCCCGCGGTCCTTGGACAGCAGATTGGTAATCAGGTTGAAGACCGTCGTCTTGCCAGCACCGTTGGGGCCGATCATCGCGGTGACCTGGTGCGGCGCGACGTCGAACGTCACGTCGTTGGTCGCTTTCAGGCCGCCGAAACTCTTGGTGAGATGGTTCACGCTGAGAACGGCATTCACGGCGACTGACATGTCCGGCTGGGCGTTCATCACAGCACCCGTGCCGGGGTTTCAGATGTGGTTTTGCGCGACGGCCGCGAGAGCCGGATCGCGATCTGGACCACCGCCCCATAAAGCCCCTGCGGCAGATACAGGAAACTCGCGACCAACAGCGCGCCCGAGGCGAAGGTCTTGTAGATCGCCAGCGGCTGAAACATGGTCGGCAGCAGCGTCAGCAGCGACGCGCCGAACAGGCCGCCGAGCAGCGTGCTTTCGCCGCCGATGATCAGCATCGCGACCAGCTCGAGCGAGCGCCCGGTGCCGACCATTTCCGGCGACAGGAAACTGAAGAAGAACGCGTACATGCTGCCGGCCAATGATGCGAGCGTCACGCTGATCATGAACGCCGCCAGCTTGTAACGCACCGTGTTGATGCCGAGCGCGGCGGCCGCCATCTGGTCGGAACGGATCGCCTTGAGCGCGCGGCCGAAGCTTGAGCGCAGCGCGCCGGTCAATCCGATAAAAATAATCAGATCCAGCGCGAACACCACGTAATACATCGCGCGCGGCGTCGCGAATTCAACACCGGCGAAAGAAAACGCTGGGATACCCACCAGCCCTGAGGGACCGCCGGTGATGTCGATAAATCCGACCGCGCAGGAGTCGACCAATAGCCCGAACGCCAGCGTCGCCAGTGCCAGATAAAGTCCGCGCAGCCGCAGCGTCACGACTGATAACACTAACCCGCAGGCCAGCGAGACGCCGATCCCGGCGAGGATCGCCAGCCACGGCGCGGTTTCGTAAGTGATCGACAGGTAGCCCGAGGTGTAGCCGCCGATCGCCATGAAGCCGGCCTGCCCCAGGCTGACCTGCCCGGCATAGCCCATGAGGACGTCGAGGCCCATCAATGTCATGAACAGGATGCCCGCGATCACAAGCCCGCTGAGGATGCCGTTGTCGGTCACGACAAAAGGAAGGAGCAGCGCTGCTGTCACAGCGATGGCGGCGGCGGGCCACGCCAAATTCGACGGCAGCCGCGCGACATGTCCGGTCGCCTTGGCCTCGTCGCGGGTGTCCTGACGTTTTCCCACCCGCGCCTGAACAAAACCGGATGGACGCCAGATCAGCACGGCCAGCAGAATGAGAAGCGAAATCGCGGTCGAGAACAGCGAGGAGATGTAGGCCGTCGCCAACTGGGTCACGAGGCCCAAAAAAAGCCCGCCGATGATTGCCCCGGGAAAGGACGCAATGCCGCCGATTGCCGCCGCCACGAAGCCCGAAATCGTGAACAAGCGACCGGTGTCGAATTGCAGCGAGGTGGTCGGCGCCACCGTGACGCCGGCGATCGCGGCGATTAACGTCGCGAGCCCGAAACTCAAAAGCGTCATCCGCGGCACATCGATGCCCATCAGGCTCGCCGCGCCCGGATTTTCGGCGCAAGCACGAAGCCCCGTGCCGAGTTTGGTTTTCGCGATCAGAAACCACAGCGCCGCGATGCAGACGCCAGTCGCGCCGATCACCCAGAACGCCTGCGTCGGCACCCGCAGCGGTCCGAACTCCAGCGGCGCCTCGCCCGAAAATGGCGGCATCGCGTAGGGCTGGCTGCCCCACACCACCAGCGCGAAACCCTCGATCATGGTCAGGATGCCGGCCGTCAGCATCAGCACATTGGCATTGGACAGCCGATCGAGCGCGGGCACGAAGGTAAACGCCGCGAGCGCCATTCCTATACCGACCGTCACCGCGACGGCGGCGGGTATCGCCACCCACAATGGCCAGCCCCACGCCACGCCCAGCGTGTAGCCGATCATCGCGGCGACGATGGCAAAGCCGCCCTGCGACAGGTTGATCGCGCCGGTGACGCGATAGACCAGCGAGAAGCCGAGCGCGATCACGGCATAGGTGCTGCCGACCACCAGCCCGCCGATGCAGATCTGCAGGAACTCGAGCACGTGCGGTTACCCTGTCCGATCACTCTGCACGGGGGATACCGAGCGGATCACTGACGACAATCCAGGTCTGGGCTGCCGGATCCCAGCGCGTGACCACGACGTTCTTCTCGTCGAGGCCGCGATTGGGCACCGCCTGGAAATCATAATAGCCGTTGATGCCGGCGACGCCCTTGAGGTCGCGGAAGTAAGCCCGCAGATCCTCGGCGGTCGCGTCCGGCTTGAGCTTGCGCAGCGCTTCGACAACCAGCGAGGCGGGATCCCAGGCATAGGTCGATGGGCCGTCCGGCTTGATGTCGGTGCCTTCGAATCCCTTGAAGAAAGCATCCTTGGCCGCCGAGGCGTCGCTGGCCGCAACCGGGCGCGACGACTTCAGCCAATCCGACGCCGGAATGTAGAGCTCTTTGGGGAGAAACGCGGCATATTGCGACATCTGCGCATAGGTCTGGTTGCCGTTGGTGGTCGCGACCGGCAACTCCAGGCCTGCGTCGTGGATCGCCTTGAATATGGTGCCGACCGGGCCGCCGGTCGACCACGCCACCAGCACGTCGGGATTGGCGCCCTTCAAGCGCTGGATCTGCGCGGATGCGCTGACATCGGTCGGGTTCAACTGCGCTTCGGCAACCAGCTCCACATCCTTGTGGCTGTCGCTGGCGAACAGCGATTTGAAATTCCGGTAGGCGTCCTGTCCGGAGGCATCGGTTGAGGTGATCAGCGCGACTTTCTTCCAGCCCTTGCGGCCGAAATATCGCAGCAGCGCCGCCGCCAGTTCCTTGGTCGAAATGCTCGAACTGAAGACGAAGCTGCCGCTGTTGAGGGTGATGCCGGGCGAGAAACAATACAGCAGCGGGCCTTCCTTCATCAAAGGCGCCATCGCGTTGCACAGCGCGACCAGGCCCGAACCGAGAATGACCGGCGGATGGCTGGCCTTGACCTGGTTGGCGAGTTGAACCGCGACCTGCGGGCTGCTCTGGTCGTCATTGAAAACGAATTTCAGCGGCTTGCCGTGAATGCCGCCGTTGGCGTTCACCACTTTCTCGTATTGCTGCAGCGCCTGCTGCTCGGCCTTGCCGAGGAACGCGCCGCCGCCCGTCAGCGGCAGGATCACGTTGATATCCTGCGTGTCGGCGGCGCCGGCCAACGTCACGCCTTGCAGCAGCGCAGCAATTACAAGAACGACACGGACGCGCATTTATCCTCCCAAGATTTTTTGTGGCGGCTTTTCGTTATGTCTTTTTATTGTGTTTAGTATTTTTTGGGCGCGCGCGCTATGCCGCCGCGCCCTCCATTTCGTCATCCTCGATCCCGGCGAGAACCTGCACCTCCTCGTCCGAGGCGCCAAGCGTGCGCCATGGCACCGATTTTTCAACCACGCCCTGATAGGAACGCAGTTTCACCTGCGGAATATGCGGCGCGACCTGGCCGATCACACGGCCCTCTTCCTGGAACACCCTGACCGCGTCGAGCATCGACCGGCGGAACTGCACGATCGCGATGTCGCTGGCGCCGAGGCGTTCCTGGGTGCGATCCGCGATCGCGCCCATCAATTCCCACATCATGATGTCCTGGTTGGGAATGCCGGGGACACCGGGGAAGCTGGTGCCGTCCGCCATCAGCGCACGGTCCTGCAGATAGTCATTATGGGCATGGCGCTTGATGGGCCGGAACTGATCGTCGACATCCACGCCGACCACCAGATAGCAGAACTTTCGCCAGGCGTCGGTATCGATGCCGGGCTGGTCGGCGTCGGCCCAGGCGATGAAGTGGAAGTAGCTGGAAGTGTCGCTGCGCGGCACGATCACGGTGGTCAGATTGTAGGAATTGACCGGCGCGATCAGCGCGAAAAACGGCGCGACGAATGTCGTGATGCGCACGTAATCATGCGTGCTCGCATTGGTGATCGGACGGCGGATCGCCGCATAGCGCATGCCGTAATTGGTGAGCTGGACCTGAATGCGCGGATTCTTGTCGGTCGAGGGACGCACCCAGTATTCGCCCTTTGAGGTGGCTTCGCCCTTGGCCGGGCGCATGTCGGACGAATGCAGCGTCGATGAATGCGCGGAATCGATCTGGCCTTCCATGATCTGCGCCCAGTTGCAGGGCAGTTCGATCTTCGCGATCGAAATCCGGGTCGCGTCATGCGGCGCCCAGGGCGGCGCTTCGAATTCCGGCATCGCCTCCGGCGGCCCCATATAGGTCCAGACGAATCCGCCGGACTCGCGCGTCGGATACGACAAATGCTTGGCCTTTTCGGGCAGCGCGCTGGCTTTCGGCTCCGAGGGCATGTCGATCACGTTGCCGTCGGTGTCGAACTTCCAGCCGTGATAGAGGCAGCGCAGCCCGCATTCTTCATTGCGCCCGAACGCCAGCGACGCTTTACGATGCGGACAGGATTCGCCGAGCAGGCCGGTCTTGCCGTTGCTGTCGCGGAACGCCACCAGTTTCTCGCCGAACAATTGGACCCGCACCGGCGCGCCATCGGGCGCAAGCTGCTCCGACAATATCGCGGGCACCCAATGCCGCCGCATCAGGCGTCCCATCGGCGCTTCACCTTCGACGCGGCACAGTAATTCATTTTCTGGTGCGGACAGCATGCTCAGTCTCCTCCTGCGAAACGGGATCGCGTCACCGGCGTGGCGCAACCCGAAAACACTTAGTCTCCTAAGTAATATATATTCCGCACCCTGCCCCGTCTAGAGGCTGCCGCAGCCGGGCCCATCAGGCCAATATGCGACGCAGGGCCGCATGCAGGGAACAGCCCGCGCCGGCGCTAAAATGTTGGTTTCTTGGCTATTTTTGATAGCTGCGCGGCATTGAGGCGGCGCTAAACTCGGCGCGCGCCATTCCCGGCTGCAAACCGGCACGGCCCGCCACAACGAAAAATCCCGCTCCGCACCAGGGTGCGAAGCGGGACCAATAGAGCAGTTATGAGTTTATAAAATCAGTGCGCGAGCGGGTCAGGCCGCATCTGCACCTTGAAGACTTTCGGATAGGCTTCCTTGCCGCCTTCGCTGTGGAAGTTGGCGCGGGTGCCTGATGTGGTCCAGATGCCGCGGCCTTTCCAGCCCGCATTGGCATCGTCGATACGACCGTCGACATTCTTCGTAAAGAAGCCCTGCGGATAGGGCATCCGCAGATTGACGAATTCGCCCTTCACCAAAGCGGTCAGGGATTCGGCGCCATTGGTTTCGGCGATCGGCACGTTGGCGCCGAGGCCGAGCACGTTGTAGCGATCGACCCAGACGTAATAGGCGTGGTTGGCGCTACCCTTGGGATCCAGTCCCTTGAACTGCGGACCGGGCAACCGATACAGCGTCCATCCTTCCGGGCACTGCTTGCCATCGGCTGTCGTCGGACCATTGAGCGGTCCCTTGCACAGCTTGCGATCGAAGCTCGCGAGATGGCCGCTGGAGAGCACGGTCCAGACCACGCCATCGAGTCCGATATCGATGCCGCGCGGACCAAACGTTCCTTCCGGCGGCTGGTAGGCTTCGACCAAAGCGGTATTGGTCGGGTCGGCGCCCGGCATCACGCGCACGAGGTAACCCGGCTGATCGACGCGCGAGAAGCCGCGGTCCATCGCCTGCCCCCAGATCGAGTCATCCACCGGGCTCGGCATGATGCCGTAGAACGAGGCCATGATGCGCTTGTCTTTCGTCGGATCGACCGGATCCTTGGCGCCGACAAACGCGTCGCGCTTGCCGTTGCCATTGGTATCGATCACCAGCGGCGTCCAGCCCTGCGACGCGACGCCGTCCTTGGTCTCGCGGAACTGCTTGGTGTTGAGCCATCCAACGATGCCGCCGCCGAGACCCGGACCGCCGGCGCTCGTCCACAGCGTTTCATTGGCATCATGCGCGAAATAAAGATGATGCGCCGTGAAGCAGGTGTTGATCAGGTCCCATTTGCCGGTTGCGGGATCATAGGTCGACAATTGGCGCAGCGATGTTGCCTGCGGCGAGACTTTTGCCGAGGCAAGATTTGATCCCTCCTTGCAATAATCGGGGTTAGCCGAGGGCCGCAACCGCGCGGTGAACCAGACCTTGCCCGCGCCATCCATCATCACATTGTGGATGCTGGTGTGACCGTCCCAGATCGCGTCATCGCCCCAATAGGCCGACGGCCCGCGCGGGGCTTCCTCCGAAGACGGGGTTTTCGGATCGAGATACGGCTCCTTGATGGTCGAGGCGATATTCTTGACCGGATCAAGCGTCGGAATGAGATCGGTGCTTTCCTCCGGCGATCCATAGATCAGGCCGTTGGCGTTGACGGTCGGGTTGCGCTTGTCGGTCGAGATCGCGTCGTGCTGGTAATGCGTCGGCGAGGCCCAATCCCACATGGTGAAAACCACGTTGCGCTCGATGCCCTTCGGCCGGTCCGGCTTGTCGAACGGCAGCGCACCCTCGGCGATCTTGTCGGTCCATTTCGAGAACAGATCATAGACCTTTTCCGGCCCCATGCTGCCGAGCACGATCGCCATATATTCCTGGGCCTGACCGGCCTGGGTGCGCAGCGCCCATGCGGTGTGCGAATCCGCGCCTTCCATGAACTGCTTGGGGATTTCGCGGATGCCGCGCGAGCCGATCGAGTGGCAGGACTGGCACATGTTTTTGACGGTATCGACCCACTGCGCCTGCGACTTCATGGTGTCGGGCATCTTGTTGCCCTTGTCGCCGGTACCCGGGAATTCGTTGGCGCCGGGAATCTCGAGCAGCGAATACCAGTACATCGCGGGATAAAGCTGCGCGGCCGCAGCGGCGGAAGCAGCCGGAACGGCCTTGAAGTCGAGCACCTTGCCGGGGCGCGATTCTTGTTGGGCGGTATCCTGCAGGCCGTAGCCGCGTATCCAGACCTTGTAATTCGCGTCCGGAAGATCGGGAATGACAAAGCGCCCCTGATCGTCGGTCACGACCACCTTGGCGTATTTGGTCGGAAGATCTTTGGTCTCCGCGATCGCCCAGACCCCGGCTTCGGGACCGTTGCTGCCGATCACCTGGCCGCCGATGTCGTGCGTGGAGATATCGACCGTAGCCGCCAAGGCGACGCTGGCCGGCAGCAACGCGGTTACGCCAAGCCACACCGCGGCGATCTGTTTCAGATTCATTTTTTCCCCCAGGGGTTATGTCGCGGGCTGAGCGGCTCTTTGTCTCCCGCCTGTCTGCAAGGGCTGCGACAAGTGACGGCACCGAGCTACCAGCCGCTGACTCATTTTCTTCGAGTTAGCGTTAGCCGGGCGACCATTGAACGTCACTTTGGGAGTGTCAAGAGCGCCCGCCGCGCCTGCCACGCTGCGGCGCGAAAAGCCTGTCGCGTCGGGCTTTTCGGCGGGTCTGGCCTCACGCTCGGCGAGCAATATCGGCGTCCACGCGCTATCAGCGCTTAGACTTTAGCCGGACTTGGTTTTGGCTTTCGCGACCCGCGCCGGGCGTTTGCTCCCACCCTTGCCTTCGTTCTCCAGCGCCTCGCGCACGCGCTTGAATTCCGCCAGCGATGCCTTGTCGACACGCGGGAATTTCAGGTTCAGCCCATCGAGCGCGCTGACGATCGCCGATCCGATCACCACCCGCGCGAACCATTTGTGATCGGCCGGGACCACATACCACGGCGCCGCGGCGGTCGAGGTGTGCCGGACGATGTCCTGATATACCGCCTGATACCTGTTCCAGAACGCGCGCTCGGTGATATCGGCCATCGAGAATTTCCAGTTCTTCGAGGGCTGGTCCAGCCGGTCGAGAAACCGTTCGCGTTGTTCCTGTTTGGACACGTTGAGGAAGAACTTCAGGACAATGGTGCCGTTGCGCGCCAAATAGCGCTCGAAAGCGCGAATATCCTCGAACCGCTCGCGCCAGATGTTCTTGGTCACCAGCGACGGCGGGATCTTCTCCCTGGCGAGGATTCCCGGATGCACCCGCGTCACCAGGCACTCTTCGTAATAAGAGCGGTTGAAGATGCCGATATGCCCGCGCTCCGGCAGCGCAATCGTGCTGCGCCACATGAAGTCATGATTGAGTTCATGCGTGGTCGGCTGTTTGAACGACGTGACCTCGCAGCCCTGCGGATTGACGCCGTCGAACACGCTCTTGATCGCGCTGTCCTTGCCCGCCGCATCCATGCCCTGAAAGATCAGCAGCAGCGACCAGCGATCCTGCGCGTAGAGCTTTTCCTGAAAATCGCTCAGGCGCTTTCGGTTGGCGTCGAGGATTTTTTCACCCTTGTCCTTGTCGATCCCGCCCTTGTCGTTGGTTTTCACGGTGCGCAGATGAAAGAGCCCCGAACCGTTAAAGCGAAAAGGTTCGATGAAGGGTTTTAGTTCGGTGCTGAGAGAGGGGGCGGGTTTTTTGGGCATGGGGTTGGGAGCTCCAATTCGAAGCGGAAACGGTACAGGCTGCGAACGATCAGAGCTAGAGTTTCACTCCGTCATTCCGGGGCGATGCGAAAGCATCGAACCCGGAATCTCGAGATTCCCCGATGTGCAATTGCACATCTGAGGTCTGGTCCTTCGGACCATCCCGGAATGACGGAGTACTAAACCCCAAACTGCACCTCGATAAACGCCGTAATAAACCGCGGCATCGCCGCCGTGAGGTCCGAAATCCCGCGCACCAAATGAATGCGGCTCAATTCCGGATGATCCTGCGCCGCAAGATTGGCCTCGATCCGCGCGCGCATCGCTTCGCCTGATGTGTCGGCGTGCAAGATCCGCATCATCGCAATGGTCGCGCCGACCACCACACAATCCCAATGCGGGCCCGCCTTGTAATCCGCAGGCGTCAGCCCGGTCTCTTCCTCGAGTTCGCGGGCGACGCTGTCGTCCATATCGACCTTACCGTCGCGCAGATCGTCGAGATCGGGCGTGCCGGCGGGAAAGTAGATCTGTCCGGCGTTGGCCGTGTGCTGACCCATTTCGCCCATCACGAAGGCGCCGTCGGCGCAGCGCAGCGCACCCATACCAAAACCGTTGAAGATTTCCGGGTCCGGAAAACCCCAATCGCGCCAGGCCAGCAGGCTGGCGAAATCAGTCTCGAAATAATTGGCGCGAAAACAATCGCCGGAGATATCCGCATCGCGCCCCAACAAAACGCGGCCGTTCCAGATTTCCGGCTTGTCGCGTTGGCGCTTTGCGAAATGCGCATCGATGTCCACGCGCCGCTGCTCGGCGAACGGCCAAGGCCGCTCTTGAAAACTCAGGTCGAGCGTGGTGACGCGATGGATGACCGCCGGCGACGTATCACTTGGCATTCATGCCCGTCGTCTTGGCCTGCTCGACAAACTTGTTGGTGTAGGTCTTGAGCACATCGACATTGGCCTTGGCGACCTCAGGCGAGCTTTCGCTGAACATCGTCAGCACCGCGTCGGCGCCCTTGGGATCCATCCGGCCGGTCTGCGAGTACATCGGAATCGTGTTCTTGAGCGCGGCCAGATAGAGCTCCTTGTTCTTGCCGACCATTTCCGGCGGCATTTTCGCCATGATATCCTCGGGCGAATGCGAATGAATCCAGGCCAGCGTGCTCAGGATCGCATTGGTCAGCGCCTGAACTTCCTTGTCATGCCCTGATATCCATGCCGTCGTCGAATACAGCGCGCCACCCGGATATTCGCCACCGAACAAATCGAGCGTGTCTTTCTGGGTGCGCGTATCGGAGAGAATGCGCAGGTCCGGATGGCTGCCTTGCAAGACCGTCACCGACGGATCCAGCATCACGGCCGCATCGATCTGGCCCTGCTCCATCGCCGCGACGGAGGTGGCGCCAAGGCCGACGCCGATCACGGCGACGCTGGCGGGATCGACGCCGTTTTTCTTCAGGAGATATTTGAGAAAGAAATCGGTCGAGGAGCCCGGCGCGCTGACGCCGACTTTCTTGCCGGCGAGATCCTTGATCGATTTGATTTCACTGGTGTGACCAGGCGACACCACCAGCACCAGCCCGGGATAGCGGTCATAGACCACGAAGGATTGCAGCTCCTGTTTCTTGGCGGCAATATTGACGCAGTGATCGAAATAGCCCGACACCACATCGGCGCTGCCGCCCATCACGGCCCTGAGCGCATCCGAGCCGCCCTTGAGGTCGACCAGTTCGACCGCGAGCCCGGCCTTCTCGAACTCGCCAAGCTGCTGCGCCAGCACGGTCGGCAGATAACACAGGCAGGCGCCGCCGCCGACCGCGATCGTTATCTTGGTCGCCGCGGCCGCGAGGCCGGAGCTCAGCGTCAGCGCTATCAGCGTCGCGGCCAGCCGGCCAACCAATGTTCTCATGATCGTCTCCCCTCGATTTGGGCGGAGGATAGAGCAGTGAAGGAGAGATGAGAAGGTGCGTTGCTTCTCCGTCATTCCGGGATGGTCCGAAGGACCAGACCTCAGATGTGCAATTGCACATCGGGGAATCTCGAGATTCCGGGTTCGATGCTTCGCGTCGCCCCGGAATGACAGAAGGAGAGGATCTACCCCCGCGCCTCGCCAGCATTCGGCCGCCAGACCAGCAGCCGGCGCTCCACGAGCGTTACGGCGATATCGATCAAAATCACAAAAATCGACAGCACGAACATCCCGGCGAACACGCCGGCGACGTCGAACACGCCTTCGGCCTGCTGGATCAGGTAGCCGAGCCCGGCCGCCGACCCCAGATATTCGCCGACGACGGCGCCGACCACGGCAAAGCCGACTGACGTGTGCAGCGATGAGAACATCCAGGACAAAGCTGACGGCCAATAGACATGACGCATCAACTGCTGCTCGCTCATGCCGAGCATGCGGCCATTGTCGAGCACGGTCTTGGAGACTTCCTTGACGCCCTGATAGACGTTGAAGAACACGATGAAGAACACCAGGGTGACGCCGAGCGCGACCTTGGACCAGATGCCAAGCCCGAGCCACAGCGTGAAGATCGGCGCCAGCACCACGCGCGGCAGCGCATTGGCCATCTTCACATAGGGATCGAACACGGCGGCCACGCGCGGCTGGCGCGCGAACCAGAAGCCGATCATGACGCCGCCGAACGAGCCGATCGCGAAAGCGAGAATGGATTCCCACAGCGTGATCGCCAGATGCTTCCAGATCACGCCGGTCGAGAACCACTCGAAGATCTGGCTGCCGACATTGACCGGATTGGAGAAGAAGAACGGCGGCAGCAGCATGTGCCCGAAGATCGGCACAGTGGCGAGCAACTGCCACAGCCCGAGGCAGACCACCGCGACCAGCAACTGAAGGGCAAGAAGTGTCAAACGCGACATCGGGGGGAATCTGTCTTTCTACGATCGTGTCGTTTGGTCTCTTGGTTGTTCTATCTCAGCGTCGTCCCTGCCTAGTGCGCAATTGCGCACGGGGCGCAGGGACGACGGATGAGGGGTGTCCCCTCCCCCGACAAGGAGAGAGGGGACACCAATGTTTGCGCCTTACGGCTTCGAGAACGTGCCGATCAAACCGGTCGCGACCTTGACGTGGCCGTCGAGCGCCTTGATCACCTCGTCACGGGTTAGACCCGGCTTCAGCGCAGTCGGCTCGAGGTCGGTCGCCATCAGCGTCAGGGTGTAGTGATGCGGCGCGCCGGGAGGGGTGCAGGGTCCGAAATAGCTCGGAAGCTTCATCAGGCTTTCGCCGCCGACATATTTGTCGCTCGGCTTCGACACTTCGCCCTCGGCAAAACCGGTCACCGAGACCGGAATGCCATAGGCGACCCAATGGCTGACGCCACCGGGCGGACGGCCCTCCGGATCGAACATCAACAGCGCATAGCTCTTGGTGCCATCAGGCGGGTTGGCCCAGGCCAACGGCGGTGAGATGTTCTCGCCGACGCAGTTCGGGTTGGACTTGTTGTTGCCGGCGAACTTGGTCGCCAGCCGCTCGCCATCCTTGAAGGCCGGCGACGTCAGGGTAAAGACGGCCTGCGCATTGGCAGCGTGGGAGCCGCACAGACCCGCCAGCGCGACGGTCACGGCCAGAAGGGAACCACGTAAAAGCATGTTATTTCCTCTTAATATTGTTGGCGATACGGGTGTAAAGCGAGCGGAGTGTAGCTTTCAGCACACGCAGATCAAGGCGATCTCATCCGGCTGCGGCCGGGGCTTGAGCTGATTGTGCGTAGCCCTTCAACACCTCATCCTTGAGAACACTCCATATCTCACGGTGAAGTGAGTGAAATTCCTTGTCCATCCGGACTTCCATGATGTCGCGCGGGCGTGCCAGCGGCACGCGCCAGTCGCCGATGATGCGCGCGCCGGGACCGGCCGACATGATCACCACGCGATCCGCCAGCGCGATCGCCTCTTCAAGATCATGGGTCACGAACAGCACCGCCTTGCGATCGGCGTTCCAGAGCTGCAGCAGAAGGTTGCCCATGATCTGGCGGGTCTGGGCATCGAGCGGCCCGAACGGCTCGTCCATCAGTAGAATCTTGGGATCGCGGATCAGCACTTGCGCCAGGCCGATGCGCTTGCGTTGCCCGCCCGAGAGCATATGCGGATAGCGATTGCCGAACGCACCGAGCCCCACTTGCGCGAGCCAGCTTTGCGCGCGCTCCAGCGCCTCCGCGCGCGGCGTGCCGGAGATCTCGAGCCCGATCGCGACATTGTCGATTGCGGTCTTCCAGGGAAACAGCGCGTCGGCCTGAAACAGATAACCGGCGTCCTTGTTGAGGCCGCTCAGCGGCGCATCGAAGATCCGCACGCTTCCCGCGGCAGGCTTGAGCAGTCCGGCGGCGATATTGAGCAGCGTCGACTTTCCGCATCCGGTGGGGCCGACAATGGCGACAAACTCACCATGATCGACACTGAGCCGCGCCTGCTGCACCGCCGTGTACACCCGGTTGCCGGCCAGACGAAACGCTACCGTCGCGTCATCGAGCGCGACCGCTGTTGATCCTGCGGTGACACCCGCCTGCACGCGTTTTCCCCAATGCTGTCTTGTTGCGACAGGTGGATTAGCGCGATCGCCCTGACAATTCAACCGATTGCGGAGAGGGCCGGCGCCGCGCCAGCTTGGTGGGCGACCGGCGGTGTGATAGTCCGGTGACATGACCGCCGCCCCGCCCCTGATCGCCTTTGCGCATGTCGGCAAGAGTTTTGACGGCGGCCGCGTCAAGGCCGTGGACAATGTCTCGCTCGACGTCGCCGCGGGGGAATTTCTTGCCATCGTCGGCGGCTCCGGGTCCGGCAAGACCACGCTGCTGCGGCTGGCGAACCGGCTGATCGAGGCCGATAGCGGCCACATCATCATCGAAGGCGAGGATGTCCGCGCAGCCGATCCGGTGTCGTTGCGCCGCCGCATCGGCTATGTGTTCCAGAGCGGCGGATTGTTTCCGCACTTCGATGTCGCCGGCAATATCGGGATCACGCCAAAACTGCTGGGCACCCCGCCGAACGAGATCGCCGCGCGGGTCGATGAACTGCTCGATCTGGTGCGGCTCGACCGCGCGCAATACCGCGATCGCCTGCCGCATGAACTGTCCGGCGGCCAGCGCCAGCGCGTCGGCGTCGCCCGGGCGCTGGCGGCGCGGCCGAAGATCGTCTTGATGGACGAGCCGTTCGGCGCGCTCGATCCCCTCACCCGCGACGCGCTCGGCGACGACTACCGCGCGCTGCACAGGCAACTCGGCCTGACCACTATCATGATCACCCACGACATGACCGAGGCGATCTTGCTGGCCGACCGCATCGCGGTGATGCGCAGCGGAAAGCTGTTGGCACAGGGCACGCCGGCAGAACTCTTCAACAGCGGCGACGCCTATGTCGGCGAACTCCTGCGCACGCCGCGCCGCCAGGCCGAGCGGCTCAAAATTCTGTTGCCGCGGGATGGCGCGGCATGAACCTCTTTAACGATTCACGCTGGAGCGAGGCGCTGGGCCATCTGCCGGACTATCTCGGCAATCACGTGCGGGTCAGCGTCACGGCGCTGGCGCTGGGTCTCGCGATCAGCCTGCCGCTGGCGATTGCGGCACGCAATCGTCCGATACCGCGCAGCCTGTTGCTCGGGCTGGCGAGCATCGTGCAGACCGTGCCGGGACTGGCGCTGCTGGCGTTGTTCTATCCGCTGCTGCTGGCGCTCGCGTCCCTGTCGCTGGCGTGGTTCGGTTTTGGCTTTTCGGCGTTCGGATTCCTGCCCGCGGTGCTGGCACTCGCGCTCTATTCGATGCTGCCGGTGCTGCGCAACACCATCACCGGCCTTAATGGCGTTGACCCGGCAATCGTCGAGGCCGCGCAGGGCGTCGGCATGACGCCGCGCCAGTCGCTGCTGTCAGTGGAATTGCCGCTGGCGCTGCCGGTGATGATGGCGGGCATCCGCACCGCCGCGGTGTGGGTGATCGGCACCGCAACACTATCCACACCCATCGGCCAGACCAGCCTCGGCAATTACATCTTTGCGGGGCTGCAGACCCAGAACTGGGTGTTCGTGCTGTTCGGCTGCCTCGCCGCCGCGGTGCTGGCGCTGGGCGTCGATCAATTGCTGGCGCTGATCGAGATCGGGATACGTCAACGTCGCCGCTGGCGCGTGGTATCGGGCGGCATCGGCCTCGCGGCGCTGGTCGTGGCGACGCTGGTGCCGTCATTGGCGCGTTCGCCGTCGAGCTATATTGTCGGCGCCAAGACCTTTGCCGAGCAATATGTGCTCTCAGCGCTGATCGCGCAGCGGCTGCAGGCGGCGGGACTCTCCGCCAGCACCCGCGAAGGCCTCGGCTCCAATGTGATCTTCGATGCGCTGGTCAGCGGCGATATCGACGTCTATGTCGATTATTCCGGCACGCTGTGGGCCAACCAGTTTCACCACAGCGATATCAAGCCGCGCACCGAGTTGCTGGCCGAATTGAAGGCGACGCTGGCGCAGCAGAAGGTCACGCTGCTCGGCGAACTCGGCTTTGAAAACGCCTATGCGCTGGTGATGCCGCGAAAGCGCGCCGAGGCGCTTGGCATTCGCTCGGTCGCCGATCTCGTGTCGCGAGCGGCCACGATGTCGATCGCGGCGGATTACGAATTCTTCTCGCGGCCGGAATGGGCCGGATTGCAGAAGGCCTATGGATTGAATTTTCGCGCGCAGCGGCAGATGCAGCCGGACTTCATGTATGCCGCGGTCGCATCCGGCGAGGTCGACGTGATCGCGGGCTACACCAGCGACGGGCTGATCGCGAAATACGATCTGGTGGTGCTGGAAGATATTAAGCACGCAATCCCACCTTACGACGCGATCCTGCTGCTCGCGCCCAAACGCGCCGGCGATCAGGCGCTGCGAGCGGCAGTGACCCCGCTGCTCGGCCACATCGATATCGCCGCGATGCGCGAAGCCAATTTGCGCGCCGCCGGCGGCGACGGTGCCTCATCCCCCGATGCGGTCGCGCGCTGGCTATGGGAAAAGATCGGGAAGCGGTAAAATAATGCAGTCGTCATCCGCGCGACGTCCGGGTCTTACCCGGATGTGACAATTACATTTTCACAACTTGTGGCTTTGCGGTGACAGCTTCGCACAGCGAGAATCCGCTATCATCCAGGCCATTAGTTACGAGCGTAGCGTCATTTTCGCATTTTTTTCTTCCTAGCTTTCCTTGGGGGGATTGCCTTGAAAAAACTCGCTCTTTCGTTGTTCGTCTTGGCCGCCAGCGCGGCTTCAGCATTGGCCGCAGACCTTCCGATCTATACCAAGGTGCCGCCTGCACCGCCGGTGGTGCTCTATAACTGGACCGGCTGTTACCTCGGCGCCAATGGCGGCGGGCTGTGGGTCAACAAAAGCTGGAGCCGGACAAACACCGGCGAGTTCATGGGCAGCCACGATGCCGATGGCGGCCTCGGCGGCATCCAGGGCGGCTGCAACTATCAGACCGGCGCCTGGGTGTTTGGCATTCAGGGCGACTACGACTGGGCCAATGCCAGCGGATCGAATATCGATCTCACCCAGCCTTTTGTGCAGGTCATCGACCATTCGCAGATTGACGGGGTCGGTTCGGTGACCGGCCGCGTCGGCTATGCCTGGGATCGCTTCCTCGGTTACGTGAAGGGCGGCGCCGCGTGGGAGCGGGACCGGTATAATCTTTCCTTCGGTCCGGCCGCGCCGATAACACTGAACGGCCCGATCTCGACGGCCTCCGAAACCCGCCAGGGCTATACGGTCGGCATCGGCGGCGAATATGCGTTCTGGAAGTCGCTGTCGGCGTTCGTCGAATACGACTATTACGACTTCGGCAACCGCACCAACACCTTCACCAACGTGAATAACGGCACCGTTCAGCTCTTCAACATCCGCGAGCACAAGAGCATCGTGAAGGTCGGCCTCAACTGGAAGTTCGACTGGGCCCAGCCGGTGGTCGCGAAGTACTGAGGCGAGAGCCTGAACCATCATCGAATTAAAAAGCCCGGCCTTGGTGCCGGGCTTTTTGTTGGAAGCCATCCTGTAGGGTGGGCAAAGCGCAAGCGTGCCCACCATCGTCCAACATTACGCTTCCGCGGTGGGCACGGCGCAAGGGCGCCTTTGCCCACCCTACGGACTCCTCGTCTCATGCATGCAGCCCCGGCGCTTCCTGGCCGGTGCGCGCGACGTATTCGGTATAGCCGCCGCCATATTGGTGGATGCCTTCGGGTGTCAGCTCCAGCACCCGATTCGACAACGCCGCGAGGAAGTGCCGGTCATGCGACACGAACAGCATGGTGCCTTCGTATTGCGACAACGCGCTGATCAGCATCTCCTTGGTGGCCATGTCCAGATGGTTGGTGGGCTCGTCCAGCACCAGAAAGTTCGGCGGATCGAACAGCATCTTCGCCATCACGAGGCGCGCCTTCTCGCCGCCGGACAAAACCCGGCATCGCTTTTCGACGTCGTCGCCGGAAAAGCCGAAGCAGCCGGCCAGCGCGCGCAGCGATCCCTGACCGGCCTGCGGGAACGAATCCTCCAGCGACTGGAACACCGTGCGCTCGCCATCCAGCAGATCCATCGCGTGCTGGGCGAAGTAGCCCATCTTGACGCTGCCGCCGAGCGCCACCGTGCCATCGTCCGGTTCGGTCGAGCCCGCCACCAGTTTCAGCAGTGTGGATTTGCCCGCACCATTGATGCCCATCACGCACCAGCGCTCTTTCCGGCGCACCATGAAGTCGAGCCCGTCATAGATCACCCGCTTGCCGTAGCCCTTCTGGACGTTCTTCAGGCTCACGACATCCTCGCCGGAGCGCGGCGCCGGCAGAAAATCGAACTCCACGGTCTGGCGGCGTTTGGGCGGCTCGACCCGCTCGATCTTCTCGAGCTTCTTGACCCGGCTCTGCACCTGCGCGGCGTGCGAGGCGCGCGCCTTGAAGCGCTCGATGAACTTGATCTCTTTCGAAAGCATCGCCTGCTGGCGTTCGAACTGGGCCTGCTGCTGCTTCTCGTTCAGCGCGCGCTGTTGCTCATAGAATTCGTAGTCGCCGGAATACGTCGTCAGCGAGCCGCCGTCGATCTCGACGACCTTGGTGATGATGCGGTTCATGAACTCGCGATCATGCGACGTCATCAGCAACGCGCCCTCATAACCTCTGAGGAACTGTTCGAGCCAGATCAGGCTTTCCAGATCGAGATGGTTGCTCGGCTCGTCCAGCAGCATCGCATCGGGGCGCATCAACAGAATGCGCGCCAGCGCCACCCGCATCTTCCAGCCGCCCGACAGCGCGCCGACATCGCCCTCCATCATTTCCTGGCTGAAACTCAAGCCCGCGAGCACTTCGCGCGCCCGCCCCTCCAGCGCGTAGCCGTCGAGCTCCTCGAAGCGCGCCTGCACCTCGCCGTAGCGCGCAATGATCTCATCCATCTCACCGGCCTTGTCGGGATCGCCCATCGCGGCCTCGAGCTCCCTGAGCTCGGCCGCGACCGCAGCCACGGGTCCGGCGCCGTCCATCACCTCGGAGACCGCGCTGCGGCCGGACATTTCGCCGACATCCTGGCTGAAATAGCCGATGGTGACGCCGCGATCGACTGCGACCTGGCCCTCATCGGGCAGCTCCTGGCCGGTGATCATCCGGAACAGCGAGGTCTTGCCGGAGCCGTTGGGGCCGACCAGGCCGATCTTCTCGCCTTTCTGGAGCGCCGCGGAGGCCTCGATAAAGAGGATCTGGTGGCCAATCTGCTTGGAAACATTGTCGAGACGGATCATGTGCACGGGCGCCCAATGGAAACAGTTGCGCCGCTCTTAAGCCATGGTGTGCACCTGCGAAAGGATATTTTGAGCCCGCCGGGACCGCTTCTTTTGCAGGCGCGGGGCCGTTCGAGGCCCAAGTCTGGGCAGCCTCCTCCTCCGGTCAGCCATGAAAAATAATCCACAGCGCAAGATGACATAATGGAGACAGATGCGTGATCCCGGCGTTAAGGTTCCAGCCGTGATGAGGGCTGCGGTTCAGCCCCTTCAACGGGAAATAGCATGACACACGCCTTGCTTCTCAATCCGTTCAATTCCAGCCAGTTCACCTCTACCGGAGAGCCCGCCCAGACCGTCAACCGGCCAACCTCGCGCGCGACGCGGTCCACGCCGGTCTGCGCCGCCTGCCAGTCCGACGACATCATTGCGCAAGCGACCGCGCAGTGGAGCAATAAATCGCAAGCCTGGGAATTGGCCGCCACCTTCGACCAGCCGGCGCATTGCGTGAGCTGCAACGGCCCCTGCGGCATCGACTGGGTGCCGCTGCGGTAGGATATGCGCACGACTCATTCGCGCGTGCGAAGCCCTACGCTGCCCCGGCGGCTACCGGTTCGACATAGGTGCAGCGCGAGCCGAAATTGGGATCTTCACCGAACACCTCGATGCGGTGATCAAGTTCGTCCGGATCAATATCGAGGGGAACGTCACACAGCATTGCGTAATCGCGGCGCGTGCTTTTGGCGCCACTCCATTGCAGCGGCAGTTCCGGCAGCGGTTCGCTATCGGTGGCAAGCCGATTGGCCATGGTCCAGAACAGATAGGAAATCCGCGCATAGGCCATGCCTTCGAGGCTGGCCACGGACGAACCCGGCGGAATCGAAAACATCAGGGCGCCGACAATCGGCCCCGCATCGACCCTGTCGATCATGACATGCGCGGTCGCGCCGAACTCGGTGGCGCGCGCGTAAAGTGCGAAATGCGCGGGCGCCCAACCCGGAAACGCCGGCGGCCCCGGATGAAAATTATAGGCGCCATAGCCAAGCTGACCCAGCACAGGCGCAGGCACAACGACATCGGTTGCGTAGGCAATCAGCCGCGCCCGCGCCAGCGTATCCTGATCGAGCGCGCTCAGGTCCGTCAGCGTTTCAACAGTGAGGATCGTCAGGCCTGGATTGTGCGCCGACAGCACCGACGCAAAAATCGAGCGTTCCAGATTGCTGGTCAACAGGATGATCGTATCGAACATCAAACCGCCGATGGTTACGCGCCGAACTTCTTTACGCCGCAGCGTCAGGTTTGCAGCTTGATAGGCGTGGTGTCCGCGGTCTGGTTACCGGTGGTGGGATCGGTCACGATCGTGGTGATTTTCGCGGCGCCGGTTCCGGTAAGGCTGAACTTCGAATCGCCGATCCGAAACGTGCCCTTGGTAGTGATGAGCGCCTGCTGATACTGAAGGCCCGCCGACGTCTGCAACGTCACATTGGCGCGGTAACCGTGGACCTTGGTGATCGAAACCGTAACCGGCTGATGCTTGTAATCCGTGCCGGTCCAGGTCCCCTGATATTTGGTCGGATCGACCTTGGTGAATTTGTCGCCGGGCGAAATGAGGCTCTGCGAAGATGCCGAGTAGGCCGACTGCAGGATGCTCGTGATGCTGCTCATTGGAAACCTCCGTCTATTCGCCGCGTGAGATGGGCCACCAGCATCACTGGCAGAATAGAATTAATCACCGGTTAACCATCCGGGGCCGTGCGTTGGCAGGCGATGTGTCCTCAAACCAGCGCTGATTTCCGGCAGATGATGCCGCGAAAGTGCTGATGCCGAATGAAGGGTTCCCTATTAATGTTACGCTTTAACTAATAATTAAGTATGCGTTTGCGGGTGCAAAAACCCCGGCCTAGCGTCCGCCAAAATGCTGCTCAGTAACAACGATGGGTGCGTGTCATGACCTCAAAAATGTATGCGGCGCTTATCGCGTCTGTTGGCGCAGTCGCGCTTGTATTTGCCGCGAACGAGAGCTCTGCTCGGACTGGAGCTGCGTCTCGCGCGTTCACGCCGGCGCATTCGATTTCTCATCCGGCGTTCGCCCACGCGCTGCGGCATTCGCGGCGAAGGAATGCGGGCCTCGTGTGGGCGACGGACTCCTACGGGTACACGTCACCGGATGGCACACCGCTGGCAGACGGCACCGCGCCGCCCTCGGGCGATGTGCACTACACGACGACCTATGACGTTCCCTGGGACTGGGCCCATCGGCTTCCGCCGAACATGACGCCTTCCGATCATCCATATGTGCCGAGCTGCCCCACGCAGGTGGTGACGGTTCCCGGACGTAACGGCAGTCAGAACGTAAACGTCACGCAGTGCTTCTGACGGGGAAATGAACCTGTAGGGTGGGCAAAGCGAAGCGTGCCCACCACGGTGTGAAATCAGAAAGACGGTGGGCACGGCGCAAGAGCGCCTTTGCCCACCCTACGAATGCAATCTTCGTAAGGATGGATGTGGCGTTCTTCTGCCCACCACACCTCGTGATATAATGCACCATGCCGCAGTATATTCGAGCCAAAATGAAGGGGAGCGTTTTCTTCTTCACGGTTGTTCTAGCGGAACGGCCGAGTGACTTATTAATCGAGAAGGTCGAGTTGCTCCGCCGCAGCTATCAAACCGTTCAACAACGCCGCCCGTTCGAAACTGTCGCAATCTGTATCCTGCCTGATCACATTCACGCGGTTTGGAAACTGCCGGAGGGTGATGCAGATTTTTCTACCCGATGGAACTTGATCAAGAGCGGTTTTTCCCGAGGCCTCAAAGCCCGGCCCAAATCCGCAAGCCAGATGACAAAACGTGAAAAGGGCATCTGGCAACGCCGTTACTGGGAGCATGCCATTCGCGACGATGCTGATCTTGAGCGGCATATCGACTACATTCATTTCAATCCCGTGAAACATGGACATGTCACGCGCGTAGCTGATTGGCCGCACAGGAGCTACCATCGCTATGTTGGGCGCGGGTTGCTTACTCCTGATTGGGGAGGCGACATGCGAGATATTCAGGGCGCGTTCGGCGAGTGATGGCGGGCACGGCTCGGAGGCGCTTAGCCGTTCGTAGGGTGGGTAAAGGCGTTCTTCACGCCGTGCCACCATCTTCTGATTTTACACCGTGGTGGGCACGCTTCGCTTTGTCCACCCTACAGACCCGATCCTCTACAATCCGTGGATCAGGCCGGCATCGATCAACAGGCGGTTGAAGCGGCGGGCCTCGGCGCCGTCCTTGCAGGCATAGAACATTCCGTTGCAGCGAAGCATGATCGCTTTCTGCTCCTCGAATGAGGGATCGAGCGGAATACCGGCGGCTTCCTGGATCACCAGCGGTAGATACGGCCCGTCGATGGTCTCCATCACGGTCGGACTCTTGACCGGCTCGAAGTTGACCGCGTCGATCGCGTAATAGGTCGCGTAATAACGCGGATCATAACTATCGAGTTTCTTGCCGACGCCGGCCTCGTCGAGGTCAGGATCGAGCACATGCGGCGAGAATTCCGGCTGATGGTCGCCGTAGCGCACGATCAGGAACGGCTGTGCCGGAAATTTCTTTTTCAATCCCGCGATGAAGCCCGCATAGTCGCCGGCGCTCATCGCCTGCCGGCGCAGATATTCGTCGACCACCGGCTCGTTGCCGGGCGGGCGCCATGACGGCAGCAGGTCGGGACGGAATCGCGTTTCCCAGGGAAAGTGATTGGCGGCGAGATAAACAAACATGAATAGCGGCTTGCGCTGGGTTTCCTGCGACATCAGGCCCAGCGCCTTGTCGTAAAAGAAACTGTCGGGCTCGACGTCTTTGGCGCCGAGATCGTGCGCGTCGTAGAAATGCTGAATGCCGGTCGTGGTCTGGAAACTGCGCGCGCTCATGAAGGCGCCGAACGCCGGATACAGCGAAACCGTCTCGTAGCCGCAGCGGCGCAGCGCCAGCGGCAGTCCACGCTCGACCCGATTGGAGGCGATCCGCGTCACGAAATAGGCGAACCGACCGAACGAACGCGACGAGAGCCCGGCCAGCACATTATATTCCGTGAACCAGCTCGGGCCGCCATTGCTCTCGGCCAGAAACTTGTGCGCGTTGCCGTCGAACGAGTTGAAGTGGTTACCGTAGCCCTTGGGCACCTTGATGCCCTCGGCCGCGCGAATATCGAAACTGGATTCATCATGGATCATGATGATGTTCGGGCGTCTTCCTGCGGGATGGCAGGAATCCACCAGCGGGATCGCGAGCCGTGTGGTCGCGGTGGCGTCCGATTCCAGGAAGCCGTACTGAATGAAATCCGACACCGCGGTCACGCCGGAGCGGGAGAACTTCGAGAGATAGCCGTCGTCGAAATAGCCACGCCAGGCCTCTTCCGGCCAGGCAAAGGAATAACCGACGAGAGCCGCGAGACAGGCCAGCATGCCGGCCAAAGCCGGCAGGCGGCGGATCCGGAACGGATCGAGCCACCACAGCGCATACATCAGGGGCACGGTGACAACAGCGGCCGCGATCACCGACCAGCGCAGATCCGGAAAGATCGTGAACAGGAACGCCGCGGTGTCGCGGTCGATCACCATCAGGTCGACGAAGTTCGCGGTCATCTGCACGATGTCATGCTTGAGCCGCGACAGCAGCACCAGCACCACGACCAGCGTCAGCGACAGCGCGCCCGACAGCGCCGGACGCCGCAGCAGCGTGATCCAGAAGAAGTTCAGGATTCCCCACGACAGCAGGAATCCCACCCGCGCCATAAAATCCGTCTCGGTCGCAAACATGATGACCAGCGCACCCAGATGGGGAGCCGCGACCGCCAGCCGACGCCAGATACCGACCGGCACAACGCCAGTGGCGGCGACGGCAGCGGGAGGGCCTGAATTTGGCGGGGGCGCCATGGACGGGTACGCAACGACACCCGGCACTGCCTTTAAGCCTTGGCTGGCGATGACCAGAAGACGGACGGCGCAGCCGGAGCCTGCGGCGTGTCATAAAAATGTAGTGGAAACGTCATCCCGGTGCAACAGAAGCCGCGAGGCCGGGCGTTTATCGGCCGGAATTCGAATTGTGCGCGCGGACGACTATGATCGGCCGCCTTCCAAAAGCTCGATATAGCGCGCGGCCGATCGCTCGACGGCGCGCGCGCCGCCAGCCATGACCTGCCGTCCGGAGAAGGCACCGTAAATTCGATCGAATGGCCACGGCGCCAGGGTGTCGGCGATCCCGCGCACCGTCACCGCCGGGAGCGGCATCATGTTCGGATAGCTCCAGAGAAACGAGACCCGGCTGAGGTCCATCGCCACCTGGACAATGTCGCCGCTCAGGATTGCGCCGCGTCCGTCCGCGCCATCAGCCAAATGCAGCACCGTCCCGCCCGGGAAGTGACCGCCCAGCCGAAGCAATGTCACGCCTTGCATGATCTCCAGTTTTTCGCCGTCCCAATGACGAATTTTGGGATCCGCACGCATCACCCAGTCGGCGTCGGCAACATGCAGATGGACAGGGCAATCAAAGGCCCGCGCCCAATCCTGCATGCAAGTATAGTAATGGGGGTGCGAGATCGCGATTGCGTCTATTCCGCCCAACGCGCGAACCAGCGTTTCCGTCGCATCATCCAGCAGCGCAATGCAGTCCCATAGAATATTGCCCTGGGGGGTCCGCACCAGCAGCGCGCGCTGGCCGATCCCGAATCCCGGCTGGGTATAAATCTCGAACAGATCGGTTTCCAGACGCCGCCAGGCGTTGGCGTGCCCGGCTGCAAGTCTCGCTGGGGTGGTCCAAGCCTGTCCGCCTGCCGGCACAAACTGCCGCTCATCATCGCAGATCGGGCAGCCGGAGGGCGGTTCGGCCGCATCCGGATAGGAAGTGCCGCACGTGTTGCAGATATGGATCGGCATCGAGCATTCCTTGATTAGCCCAGCTCACGCCGGCGGCGTCAAGCCGAGGCGCTTGGCGATGAGTTTGTCGACCGTGCGCTTCGGCAGCAGGCTGAGGATCAGATGCCGCATCGGATCTGGCGTGATCTGGTAGCGCACCTTGGGGTTTGGCGACGTCAAAGCAGTAAAGATCACTTCGGCGATCTTTTCGGCCGGCAATCCGATTTCGCTGAGGTGCTGGGTGAAGGCGCGGATTTTTTCCAGCGCCGGCGCATACGGCGAATTGGTATTGCCGGAAAATTCGTCGGCCTTGCCCCAGATCGGCGTTTTCACCGCACCGGGCGCAACCACAATGACATCGATGCCGAACAGCATCAGTTCGCGGCGCAGGCTTTCCGACAATCCCTCGATCGCGTGCTTGGACGCCGAATAGGGCGAGGCCAGCGGGTTGCCGCTTTTGCCGGCGACCGAACTGATCATCACGATCCGGCCCTTGCGCCCCTTCAGCGACGGATCGGAGCCGAGCAGCGGACCGAAAGCCTGGGTCGCGATCACGGGCCCGATCACATTGACTTCCATCTGCCTGCGGAATTGGTCGGACGAAATCTCCAGCAGCGGCCCCGCCACCGCGATCCCGGCATTGTTGACCAGCCCGGCCAGCGTCTCGCCGTTAAGCGCCGCGCGAACCTCACGCGCGGCCGCGAACACCGCGGCTTCGTCGGTGACGTCGAACACCAGCGGGGTGAAATTAGCGCCGAACTCGTTTTTGAGCCGATCGGCATCGGCCTGCTTGCGCACGCTGCCGAACACGCGAAACCCGCGGGCCAGCAACAGCTTGGCCGCGGCAAAGCCGATGCCGGTGGATGCGCCGGTAATGACAACGGATTGCATGATGATTTCCCCCGCTCGCGGGCGTTGTCCGCCCTGCAGTTGGAAGAGTTAAGGAGACTCGAACCGAAAGCAAGGCCGGCGAGCGGTGGCGGAAGTACGCCGCCGCGTTACTTGTTGGTCGGCACGACGCCACCCTGCTCGCCGCTTCTGTAGGGCTCACCAAAATATGGAAAGTCCTTGCGAACGCGCCGTGGGTCCGGAGCAACGCCGTCCCCAAGAGGTGTGTTCGTCGCCAGTGTCAGGATCACGTCCATCGCATCGTCGGTCAGTCCGCGCCCGTTGAAGCCGACAAAATCGAACGCCGCCTTTGAGCCGAGTTCATAGGGCAAGATCGCCGGCAATAGCCGCGCGGCCACACGCCTGCCGTAGGCGACGGGATCGGCCGCAGACCCCGCAAGCCCCGATAATTTCTCGGCGATGCCGCCGATATGCGCGCCAAAGCGCGATACATCATCGGCTGGAACGGCGCGGTTGAAATCCTCCCGCATGTCCATGTCGGGCATGAAAGCATTGGTGATGAGAGGAAGACCCCAGCGCGATACCTGTACCTCGGGGGCGTGCCCGTACAGCGAGCATGTCGCCCAGCCGTGGACCAACCCGGTCCCGATCATGTCGCTGGGAATCTCGACCACGATGGCACTGATATTGCGCCCCTCGAAGAAATTCGTCCGATTGAGAAACGCCTCCGGGCTGAATTTGTTGTCCTTGAACAGGGCATTTCGAAAGGCGCCGAGAGCCGCGCCGTCCCCCGCAAAAAGATCCGGTGCAAGCCCCGCGAACGCCATCAGGCCAGCCTTGGCGCTCACGATCTCGCCGGTTTTGCCTTCGATGATGACGTCACCGTCTGCGCCGTTCAGCGCAGCCGTTCCGGTCGCACGGCGAACCTCGAAGGTCTGTACGTGGATGTGGCCATCGCCATCGGCATGAGCGACAGCACCGAAGCGAACCTTGAACGTCACGTCTTCGCGGTGGTCGCCGTTGAGGTCGAACCGGAAGGCATAAATCGCCTCCTCCCGAAACGTTGCGGGCGCTGACACGCCGGCATCCGGATTCACCGTCATCGCCATGACGGTCGTCCCCGCGCGCCCCTGAAAAAGATAGAAGTCGCAGACGTTGATGCGCGGGTCCTCGCGCGCGGTCGGTGTATCGAAGTGATGAGACATTGTCGCTCTCCCCTTCAATCAAGGCGGGAGCAACTATCTACCATAGTGAGATGACGCCGGTATCGCAAAAATCCGCTTCCCGGAAGCGCGGCAAAACGTGGATGGCCGGGACAAGCCCGGCCATGACGAAACGCTGGTAACGAGCCCTCATCGTTCGAGACGCGCTTGCGCGCGCCTCACCATAAGGGACCTGGGCTC
>CAWBPE010000006.1:0-174879 GCA_963790595.1 uncultured Alphaproteobacteria bacterium
CGCTGGACTGGGACCAGGTCGAGGATTGCGGCGCGCATCTGCGCGCGCCGGAGCCGGCGACGCTGTATCGCATGCACGGCAATCTGTCCGGCGCCTACGATATCCGCCACATGGCCGTGCGTAACCGCGTCGTTGTCACCAACAAGACGCCGACGGGATTGAATCGCGGCTTTGGTGGCCCGCAGGTCTACTTCGCGCTGGAGCGGCTGGTGCAGCGCATCGCGATCGAATTGAACCTCGATCCGCTTGACGTGATCACGCGCAATCTCGTTCCAGCCGATGCGTTTCCGTATCGCACCGCCAGCGGTGCGCTGCTCGATTCCGGAAACTATCAGGAGGCGATCCGGCGCGGCGTCGTCGAGGGCAAGCTCGCCGAGCTGAAAGCGCGCCGGGATGCCGCGCGCGCCGAGGGACGCCTTTACGGCATCGGTTACACCGCGGTGGTCGAGCCCAGCGTGTCCAACATGGGCTACATCACGACGGTGCTGACCCCGGCCGAGCGCCGCAAGGCCGGCCCGAAGAACGGCGCACAGGCGACCGCCACCGTCGCGATCGATCCGGTCGGCAGCGTCAGCGTGCATGTCGCCTCGGTGCCGCAAGGGCAGGGCCACCGCACGGTGCTGTCGCAGGTGGTGGCGGACGTGTTCGGGCTCACGCCCGGCGATGTCAGGGTCAATACCGAGATCGATACCGCCAAGGACGCGTGGTCGATCGCGTCGGGCAATTACGCCAGCCGCTTCGCGCCCGCGGTGGCCGGCACCGCCAAGCTGGCGGCCGAGCGCATCGCGGGCCGGCTGGCGCGCATCGCCGCGAGCCAGTTGAACACCGAAGCCGACGACATCATCTTCGCCGGCGGCCAGGTCAGATCGAAACGCAATCCGGACAATAAAGTATCGTTCTCGCGCGTCGCGGCGCTGAGCCACTGGTCGCCGGCCGCATTGCCCGACGGTGTCGGACAAACCATCCGCGAGACCGTGTTCTGGACGCCGCCTGAACTGACCGCGCCCGACGATGGGGACCATGTCAACTCGTCGCTGTGCCACGGTTTTATCTTCGACTTCTGCGGCGTCGAGATCGATCGCACCACGCTGCAAACGCGGATCGACCGTTACGTCACCATGCACGACTGCGGCACCATCCTGCATCCGGCGATGGTCGACGGCCAAATCCGCGGCGGCTTCGCGCAGGCGGTCGGCGCTGCGCTGTACGAGGAATATGCCTATGGTGCCGACGGCAGTTTTCTGACCGGCACGCTCGCCGACTATCTGCTGCCGACGGTTATCGAGATGCCGGAGCCGTTCATCATCCACATGCAGACGCCGTCACCGGTGACGCCGCTTGGGCTCAAAGGGTGTCGGCGAGGGCAATTGCATGTCGACGCCGGTTTGTATCGCCAACGCGGTCTGCGACGCGCTCGGGCTGAAAGATATCACCTTGCCGCTGGTGCCGGCCAAGCTCGCTGACGCCGTGCATGGCGCTGAGCGCGTTGCGCCCGCCGGCCGCGTGGGCGGTGACATCCAGAAAAAGGGCGGTGACCGCAAGCTGCGCGGCGAGGGCGAAGCCAGCGTCGGCGCGCCGGCCGAGCAGGTCTGGGCGATGCTGCTCGATCCCGAGACGTTGAAGGCCGTAATCCCCGGTTGCCACAGCGTCCAGAAAGTTTCGGATACGCATTTCCGCGCCGACGTGACCATTGGTATAGGTCCGGTCAAAGGGCTCTATCGCGCCGACGTCAAACTGTCGGACCTCGATCCGCCGCACGCCGTCACGCTCGGCGGAACCGCCGAGGGCGCGCTCGGATTTGGCGGCGGCGAAGGACGCATCACGCTGACGCCGACCGAGAACGGCGGCACGAAGATCCATTACGTCTATGAGGCCGCAATCGGCGGCAAGGTCGCGAGCATCGGCGGCCGCCTGCTCGACGGCGCCACGCGGGTGATCATCGGGCAATTCTTTGCGGCCTTGGCGCGGCAGGCCGGCGGCGGTTCAGCCGGGCCGCGCCCGTCGTTGCTCGCGAAACTGCGCGGTCTATTCGGGGGGCAGCGATGAAGCCCGCCGCATTCGATTATGTCAGGGTCGAACACCTCGACGAGGCGCTCGACGCGCTCAAGAAGGATGGTGGCGACGCGCGCATCATCGCGGGCGGCCAATCGCTGATGGCGATGCTCAATATGCGCCTCGCCCGGCCCAAAACACTGATCGACATCATGCGGCTCAAGGATCTGGCGCACATCGAACGCAAGGGTAACACGGTCACAATCGGCGCCGGCGTGCGCCAGGCCGCGCTGCTGGCATGGCCCGATCTCGGCGCGAGCCTGCCGCTGGTTGCGCTGGCGCTGCCGTGGACCGGCCATGTGCAGACCCGGAGCCGCGGAACGGTCTGCGGATCGATCGCGCATGCGGATCCCAGCGCCGAGTTGCCGCTGATGCTAAGGGCGATCGGCGGCGAGGTGCATTTGCGTAGTGCGAAGAAGCGCCGGCGCGTCGCGGCCAAGGATTTTTTTGCAGGCATGATGGCGACGACGCGCGCCGATGACGAGTTGATCGAGGCGGTATCACTGCCGGTCATTGAAAAGCGTTGCGCGTTCCGCGAAGTCGCGCGCCGTCATGGCGATTTCGCCATTGTCGCCTGTGCGGCGGTGGCGACGGACAATGGCGTTCGTCTTGCCGTCGGCGGCGTGGCGGACATGCCGGCGACACGCGATTTGCCACGCCTCGACGGCAGCGCGCTGGACGATGCGCTGAATGCCTTTGCCTACGAACTCGATGCCCGCGACGATGTCCATGCCACCGCGCGCTATCGCCGCGATCTCGTGCGCATGATCGGCCGCGATCTGGTGCGGGAGGTGCTGCAATGAGCCGATTGCAGGCCAACCAGCGCCACGATGTCCGCTTTACGCTGAACGGCAAGCCCCGCGCCGGCGAGGCCGAACCGCGCCTGCTGCTGACGGATTTCCTGCGACACAAGATTGGCGTGACCGGTACCCATGTCGGCTGCGAGCACGGCGTGTGCGGCGCCTGCACCATCGATATCGACGGCCAACCGGCGCGGGCGTGCCTCACGCTCGCGGTGCAGATCGACGGCTGCGAAATCCGCACCGTGGAAGGCCTGGCACCGGCGGCGGGCCGTCTTGGCGTGTTGCAGGCGGCTTTCAAGCGAAATCACGCGCTGCAATGCGGCTTTTGTACTGCCGGAATCCTGATGTCGCTGGATACGTTTCTGCGCGAACACCCGGAGCCGGACGAGGAAAAAATCCGCGATGTGTTGAGCGGCCATTTGTGCCGATGCACGGGATATGCGCCGATCGTGCGCGCGGCGCTCGAGGCGGCGGCGGAATTAGCGGACCAAAACAGAGAGAAGACAGATGCTTGACCTTGGAACAAGCTTTGTTGCGAGCGTGGCGCGCGATCCTCACGCGCTGGCAATCGTCGATGACGGCATTCGCCTGACCTACGCGCAATGGTACGCGCGGATCTCCTCGCTGGTAGCGTCGTTCGACCGCATCGGCCTGAAGCCTGGCGATCATCTCGCCACCATGCTGCAGAATTGCGAGGCGGCAGCGACGCTGCATTGGGCCTGCCAACTGGCGGGCATCGTGATCACCCCGGTCAACTGGCGCGCCAAGGCGGACGATCTCGATTACTGCCTTGAGGATTCCGAATCCTCTGCGCTCGTGTACCAGGATGTTTCCGCGCAGGCCGTCGCGGAATCCAAACGGGCTTCCGCGTTGCCGCGCATCTATGTGGGCAGCGGCGATGCGGGGGACGCCTTTTTGTTCGACCGCATGGTGGCCGAACTCGCGGCCGACGTGACCCCACGGGTTAGCGCCGAAGCCTGGTCGATCATGCTCTATACGTCCGGCACCACCTCGCGGCCGAAAGGCGTGCCGCGGCGTCACCGCGCCGAACGCGCCGCGGGGATCGCGCATGTCGCACAGAACCTGTACCGGCGCGGCGAACGCACCTTGGGCGTGATGCCGCTCTATCACACCATGGGGGTGCGTTCGCTGATTGCGATGTCGCTGATCGGCGGCACTTTCGTTTGCCTGCCGCGCTATGACACCAGCCGGGCGCTGGCATTGATCGCGCGCGAAAAGGTCAGCAACCTTTATCTGGTGCCGACGCTCTACCATGATCTCGTGCACAACAAGGAATTTGCATCGACCGATGTCTCAAGCGTGCGCAAGCTCGGCTTTGCCGGGGCGTCGATGACCGACGGATTGCTGAAGACACTGAACGATGCGTTCCGGCCCGAACTGTTCGTCAACCACTACGGCAGCTCGGAAATCTACACTTTCACGATCGACCAGAATGCGCCTGCAAAGCCTGGCTCGGCCGGCAAGGCCGGCATCAATCAGCAGATCAGGGTGGTCTGGCTCAATGCGCGGTCGGCGGCGGATGTGGCGTCTCCAAATGAAGAGGGCGAGATCATCGCACTTCTGGCGGGCGACGAGTCCTTTGAAGGCTATTGGCGCCGGCCCGACGCGGACGCCAAATCGCTGCGGGACGGCTGGTACTTCACCGGCGACACCGGTTTTGTCGACGCCGACGGCGATCTGTTCGTGACCGGCCGCGTCGATGACATGATCATTACCGGCGGCGAGAACGTCTCGCCGGTCGAGATCGAAAGCGCACTTTCGCTGCACCCGGCGGTGCACGAAGTGGCCGTGGTCGGTCTCGCCGACGAGAAATGGGGCCAGGTCGTCACCGCCTTCGTCAAGCGCAAGGGCCCTGTCAGCGAACAGGATCTCGAACAATTCTGCAGGATTTCGGGTCTCGCGAATTTCAAGCGCCCGCGGCGCTTTGTGTTTGTCGATGCCTTGCCGAAATCCCCGGTCGGAAAATTGCTGCGCCGCCTGCTTGTCGCCGGCGATTACCAGCGCGAAGACGCGCCGCCATCCAACGCGGCCTGAAACATACGTCACAAGAAAGGAACAGACATGCCCGCTCCCTACAGTTTCATAGATCAGCGCCTTGCCAAGCTTGACGGTTTCCAGGTCGAAATCGACGAAGCGCATGAACGCGCCGATATCATTCTGAACCGGCCGCCCTTCAACGTGGTCTCGATGCCGCAGCGCGATCAGTTGCGGCTGGTGTTCGAAACGCTCGACGAGGACGATCGGGTGCGGATCATCGTGGTCCGCTCGGTCGGCGAACATTTCTCCAGCGGCGGTAATATCGGCGGCTTCATGGAAGCGACGCCGGAAAAAGTCTCCAAACTGGCCTGGAACATTGCCTCGCCGACGCGTTGTTCGAAGCCGGTGATCGTCGCCAACCGCGGCTATTGCTTCGGCGTCGGCTTCGAGCTGTCACTGGCTTGCGATTTCCGCATCGCGTCGGAGACGACGCTGTATGCGCTGCCGGAGCAGAAGCTCGGCCAGATTCCGGGATCAGGCGGTTCGGCGCGGTTGCAGAAGATGATCGGCATTACCCGGACCAAGGACATCGTGATGCGCTCGAAGCGCATTCCCGCCAAGCAGGCGTTCGATTGGGGTATCGCGACCGAATGCGTGCCCGACGCCGAACTGGAAAAAGTCACCGACAAGCTCGTCGACGAACTGCGTACCTTCGCACCGCTGGCGCAGCGCACCGCCAAGAAGCTGCTCAACGACACTGAAGATTCGACGCTGACGGTCGCGATCGAGCTGGAAGGCCATTGCTACAGCCGCCTGCGACAATCGGAAGACTTCAAGGAAGGTGTGGAAGCCTTTAACGCTAAGCGTCCACCAAAATTTATCGGGCGTTGAAAATTCATTTTTGGGGCAAACAGGGAGGAATGAAATGACCATCGCGAATGTGGAGGGAGCCGAGGCGGTCCCCGGCGTTGCAAGCAAGCAAATGAGAAATGCGATCATCGCGTCGGTACTGGGATGGTCGCTCGATCTGTTCGATTTGTTTATTCTACTCTATGTGGCCCCGGTCGTCGGCGCACTGTTCTTTCCATCCAACGTGCCGACGCTGTCGCTGGCTGCGGTCTACGCCTCGTTCGCGGTGACGCTGTTGATGCGCCCGGTCGGCTCAGCGATCTTCGGGCACTATGCCGACGTGCATGGCCGCAAGAACGCGATGTTTGTCGCCATCGTCGGCGTCGGCATCAGCACAGCCGCTTTTGGTCTATTGCCGACGATCGCCCAGGCCGGGGTCCTCGCGCCGATCTTGTTTCTGGTCCTGCGTCTGGTTCAGGGGATCTTCGTTGGCGGCGTGGTGGCTTCGACCCACACCATCGGCACCGAATGGGCGGCGCCCAATCGTCGCGGCGCGATGTCGGGTCTGGTCGGTGGCGGCGGCGCCGGCATCGGTGCCTTGCTGGCGTCGTTCGTCTTCCTGGTGATGTCGTCGCTGTTTCCCGGCGATGCCTTCGCGGTGTGGGGATGGCGCTGCATGTTCTTCTCGGGTCTGCTGAGTTCGCTGCTCGGCTGGTTCATCTTTACTAATCTGGAGGAATCGCCGTTCTTCAAGGAGCAGCAGAAGCAGAAGGCCGCCGGCACCATCACGGCGACGCAGTCGCCCGTGAAGCTGCTGTTTTCGAGCCAATATCGCGGCGTGCTGCTGCTTAATCTGCTGGTGACGTTCGGCGGCGGCGCGGGGTATTACCTGACCTCCGGCTATCTGCCGTCGTTCCTTAAAGTCGTGAACGGCATTCCCAACAGCATCTCGTCGCTGATTCTGATGGGGGCGAGCGTGGTTGCGCTGATTTCGGCGGTCTTGGTCGGTGGCCTCAGCGACATGATCGGCCGCAAGAAGACCTTCCTTCTGGTCGGTGTCTGCATGCTGGTTCTGCTGCCGATCTGCTATCTCGGTCTGGCGAAGGCTGCGGATACGACAACGGTTACGTTGTACGCGTTTGCGATCGCCTTTCTCGGCAATGCCGGCTACGCGCCGGTGTTGATTTTTCTCAATGAGCGATTTCCGACCGAAATCCGCGCCAGCGGCACCGGCCTGTCCTGGAATATCGGGTTCGCGCTGGGCGGCATGATGCCAACCTTCGTGTCACTGGCGAGCGGCACTCCGGCACTGATCCCGATGTCACTGTCGATCTTTATCGGCGTGATCTTCGTGATCTACCTGATCGGGGCGTTGCTGATCCCGGAGACCAAGGGAGATTTCCGCTGATGGCGGAGGCGGCGGCCGGGACAACGCGGTCGCCGCCGTCCTTTGACGACATCATTATCGGTGGCGGGTCCGCCGGTTGCGTGATGGCCAATCGCCTGTCGGCGGACGGCCATCGGCGCGTGCTGCTGATCGAGGCGGGACAGGATACGCCGCCGGGCGCGGAGCCAGCCGAAATCCTCGACAGCTATCCGATGCCGGTGTTCTTCGGCGATCGCTATGTCTGGCCCGGTCTGACCGCTTCCACAGGCAGGGCCGGGGACGGGCAGACCCTATCGCGCGCCTATGAACAGGGCCGCGTGCTCGGCGGCGGGTCCAGCATCAATGTGCAGTCGGCCAATCGCGGGCTGCCGCGCGACTATGACGAGTGGCGCGACCTCGGCGCGAAAGGCTGGGGCTGGAACGATGTGCTGCCGTATTTCCGCAAACTGGAATCCGATCTCGATTTCGGCGGGCCGCTGCACGGCAAGGATGGACCAGTCCCGATCCGCCGGGTGGCCCAAACGAACTGGCCGCCATTTGGAGCGGCGGTGGGCGAGGCCTTTGCGGCCAGCGGCATTCCGTTCCGGCAGGATCAAAACGCCGAATTCGAGGATGGAATCTTCCCGCCCGCTTTCTCGAACCGGAACGATCGCCGCGTCTCCGCCGCATCCGCCTATCTGGATCGGGCGACGCGCCGGCGCGGCAATCTCACGATTTGGACCGGCACAAAGGTCGAGGCCCTCGTGATGGACGGCCGCCGTGCCGACGGCGTTCGCGTCATGAGGGGCGGTGAGAGCGTCCTCGTTCGCGCGGGGCGTGTCATCGTGACGGCGGGTGCGATCCTGACGCCGGCGATCCTGATGCGGGCCGGTATCGGACCTGCCGCGGCGCTGCGTGCGTTAGGGATCGATGTCGCCATCGACCGGGCGGGTGTCGGCAACAATTTGCGCGACCATCCCGCACTGACCTTTTGCCAGTTCCTGCCGCGACCTCTGCGCCTGCCGATCGCGCAGCGGCGGGCGAGTTTCGTGGCAATTCGCTATTCATCGGCCATTGAAGGCTGCGACCGCTCGGATATGTACATCACCGCCTCGGCCCGCGCCGGCTGGCACGCGCTCGGCGCGCGGCTCGGGCTCTATTTTCTGTGGTGCAATCGGCCGTTTTCCGCCGGACGGTTGTCACTGACTTCGCCGGACCCGCGCGACTATCCCGCGGTCGATCTCAATCTGCTGGACGATCCGCGTGACCTAGAACGCATGATGGCGGCAGCGCGAAAACTGTTTGCGCTGGCGGTTCATCCCGCGCTCAATGCGGCCGCCGGCGATTTCTTTCCGGCGTCGTTCTCGCCGCGGATCAAGAAGCTCAGCCAGTTCAATCGCGCCAATGGTCTCGCGGCATCGGTGCTGGGCGCGCTGCTCGACGTGCCGGCAGGGCTGCGTCATCTCGTGATCAAACGCTTTCTGCTCAACGGGAAGGCATTCATCGATGTCGCCGCGGACGAGAGCAAGTTGGCGGATTTCGTGCGCCGTAACGTGTTCGGCGTCTGGCACCCGACCGGCACCTGCCGGATGGGCGATCATTCGGACAGCCAGGCGGTCGTTGATCCCACTGGCCGGGTAATCGGCAGCGAGAACCTCTATGTGGCCGATGCTTCCGTCATGCCGCGCCTGCCCACGGCCAATACAAACATCCCGACCATCATGATCGCCGAGAAGATCAGCGACGCGTTGATAGCAGCAGGGTGATTTTTTTACTCTGACGCGTTTTCTTCACGCGAACCGGTACCACTTCGCTTGAAAACGCTTTGGCTTAATTGCTCGACAGCACGTCGCCGAACCGCGACCACGTCTTGCCGTCGAATTTGACCAGTTGAAACTGTTCGATCGGATAGTGATCCTGCGTGCCGGTGTTCAGCTTGATCCCCGGCAACAGCAGCGGCAATTCCAGGTCTTTGATATTATTGGCCTGCGCCAGCAGGTTCTCGCGGCTGAGATTGTTGCCGCATTGCTTGAGTACCTGAACGAAGGTCGCGGCGATCGAAATGCCGATCTCGTTCTGCGGGTCGTTGACGTCGCCTTCGGGATAATATTTTTTCATGAAGGCGAGATACCATTTGATACCGTCATCGTTGGCAAATTGCGGATCGACGGGGTCCTTGATATAGGCCGTCGAGATCAGGCCCTTTGAATTATCGAGACCTGCCGGCGTCAACACGGTCGAGATCGAATTGGCGTTCTGCACGAGGAAGTGCGTCGGATGCCAGTCCAGCTCGCCGGCCTTGCGGATGGTTTGCGCCGCGGCCTTTGCGGTCGATGCGCTGAACAGCACGTTGGCGCCGGAAGCCTTCAGCGTGATGATCTGCGAGTCGATGGTGGGTTCGGAAACCTCGTAAGTCAGCTCCTTGACGATCAACCTGTCGGCCATGTCGCCGAGTCCGGCCTTGAAGCCCGCCACGAAATCCTTTCCGTAATCGTCATTCTGCGACAGGATCGCGACCTTGGCGTCTTTGATATTGTCGCGGACATATTTGCCGTAGATCGCGCCCTCCGAGCGATAGGTCGGATACCAGCCCATGGTCCAGGGATAATCCTTGTAGTCGCCCCATTTCGATGCGCCGGTCGCGATGAAGATATGCGGGACCGATTTGCTGTTCATGTATTTCACGATCGCCGAATTGGTCGGCGTGCCCATGGTGCCGACAACGCCCAGTACCTCATCGCCCTCGACCAGACGCCGGTGTTGTTCGACCGTCTTTGGCGGGGAGTAACCGTCGTCGAGCGATAGCAGCCTGATCTTGCGGCCGTTCACGCCGCCTTCCTCATTGATCATGTTGTAATAGGCGGATTCGGCGCGCCCCTGGGTGCCGTACGCCGACAGGGGGCCGCTGTAGGGATTGGTCTGGCCGATCAGGATCTCGCTGTCGCTGACGCCAGGCCCGTTTTTGGTTTGCGCGGACGCCGGCCCGGTTGCGAGCAGCAGGCTAGATGCCAGTAATGCTGCGAAGGGGGTGATATGTCTGGCCATGCTCGATTTCCCTTTGCGTGTGTTACCGGCGGAGAGCTTCTACGGAAGTGTGACGACCTGATCGCGGGGAATGCCGCGCTCCTGAGCGATCTTGCGTTCCAGCGCGCCGCGCGCATGTACCCTGGCGGAATCCGAAGCGATGTTGATCATTGGTCTATCGCCGAGATTGCGCAGCGTCGCGTATTGCGCCACCAGCACGTCTTCGTCTTCCTTGAAGGCGCGCTCGATTTCGCTGAATAACTCTTCGGTCGCAGCCGGCTCGTTCTGCCGGTAGCTGTTCGCCGTCGACCACATGAACCAGCTTCGATGTTCGGTCTCCGGCGTGATCCCGTAAAAGATGCGAAGGCCAAACCCGCCGTCGCGGGCATCGCGCTCATAAGCGCCTTCGCCGACGTTGCGGGCGCCGGTGAATTGCAGGATGCAGGAGGGTGCGACATATTCGAACTCGCCCCAGCGATCGACCCGGCCGTCGAACTTCACGGCCTTGCTGTAGAGGGCCGGCGGCATGCAGTTAAGCATCCAGCGGATGAATTTGACGCCGTCTTTTGTGGGCTCGACCTTCATCTCGGCGCGCTCATAGGCATCGACATTGCTCGCCAGCGTCGATTTGTGCACATAGGCGGCGTGGGTCTGGTCCAGCAGATTGTCGGACAGCAGCAGGTAATTGCAGTCGATCTGCTCGGTCTTGGATTTGTACGGCCACCGCCGATGCCAGGGATAGCGGACGATCAAATTGGAGTCGGCCAGTTCAGGCTTGCCCATCCATATCCAGATGAGATCGTCGCTTTCGATCACGGGAAAGCTGCGAACCCGCGCATTCTTTGGGATGATTGGCTGGCCGGGAATCTCGACGCAGATGCCCCCGCCGTCAAAGACCATGCCGTGATAATCGCATCTTATATTTTCGCCCATGACCGCGCCGGCGGAGAGCGGCATGCCGCGATGGCAACAGCGATCCTCCAACGCATGGACGACGCCGGCCTCGGTGCGGAAAAACACCACGGGCTCGTTCAGGAGTGTCCGCGCCATCGGCCTTGGGGTAACGTCCTTGCTCCACGCCGCGACATACCAGGCATCGTAGAGAAACATTCCCGACCTCCGCTTTTTAACCGCCGGCAAGACCAGTGCGAAGATCGTATCATAAATCAGCTTTCATACAACGCTATTTTTAGACGCGATTTTTCGGACGACCGGCCGGGCTGAAAACCGCGATAGATCGCTTTGAGAATTGAAATGTGCCGGGGCCAGCGCAGCCGACGGTTATCGATCCAGCCGTGGCTCCGAAAACCAGTCTCAGGTCTTGTTGCGCTTGCGGGGGGCGGGCGGCTTTGCCGGGGCCGTTTCGCGCAACGGCGTCACGTTCACCTCTGCCAGGTATCGCTGCAGCGCAATGGCGCGGTCGCCGGAATCGACCAGACGCTGGGTCATATCCAGCAACTGATGAAATTCTTTGGCCGACAGGCAGTCGAACTGGACGTCATTGACCATGGTTTGTGTCGGCGCCAGGCGCTCCAGCAATTCGGCGCCCCGCGCGGTGACCGTCAGGCTGAGCCGGCGCCGGTCGACGGGATGGGAAGCCTTCTCGATCAGGCCCTTTGCCATCAGCTTGTTGGTGACCGCGGTGACGAACGCCCCGCTCAGATACAGATGATCGGCGACCGCGCGGACGTGAACGTCTCCCAGCGCGGCCAGATGCCGGATCGAAATCAGCGTCGTGTATTCAATGCCGGCGAGGCCAATGACGGCGGCGTGGCCTTCGCGAATGGTTTGATGGCGGGAAAAGAAGCCGAACAGGCTGTGGACAAGCCGCCTGAATTCCTGATCCGAGCCGTTTACCAGCATCTCCGGCCGGGAGATCGTGAGCGCAGCCTTCACCGCGGCCTTGGGCGCGGCGCTCGCGGAAGGCTTTTTAGTCTTGGGTTGAGGCGTTGATTTGGCCACGTCGTATCCGGACAAGATAGATTCTATCAGTGGCTAAACTGGCTACTTTGCTGCCGATTTGCAATCGCTCTATCCCTGCAGCGAATCAAACGACTCTAAAATGACGCCCTGCACAAGCAGGGATAAACGATGCTCTACTCTCAATGAGGGGCCTGAATTCGGCCGTAAAACCACAGGAATCGTCAGAAAGCGGTTTAAAATAGGGGTTTGCGCATTGGCGGGTGGCTTGATTCCCAATAGTGTGCGTGAGGCGAATCAAACCAAGAGGATGCAAAATGGCAGTACAGATGACGAAATCGCAACTGATCGAGAAGATCGCTGCGGAAAACGAAATCGCAAAGAAGGACGTAAAGGGTGTGTTGGAGACGCTGGCGACCGTCGGCTACAAGGAGCTGAAGAAGACCGGCATCTTCCTCGTTCCTGGTTTTGCCAAGTTCGTCGTCATCAAAAAGCCCGCCACCAAGGCCCGTGCCGGTACCAATCCGTTCACCGGTGAACCGATGACCTTCAAGGCCAAGCCGGCCCGCAAGATCGTCAGGGCACGGCCGGTCAAGGCAGCCAAAGACGCGGTTTAAGTTTAAAAGGCCCCTTCGGGGGCCTTTTTGCTTTTGGGCTGCGCTTTTAAGGAAAGTGACCATGCCGGCCTATTACATCGGCGAGCACGTGATCACGAACGCGGCGGTGTTTGAAGAATACCTGGCCTTGGTGATGCCGATGATCGAACGCTTCGGCGGACGCTATCTGACCAGGCGCGGCAGCCACGAGATTCTCGAAGGCGACTGGAAACCCAACCGGGTGGTGATCGTCGAATTTCCCGACAAGGCCTCGATCCGGCGCTGGTACGAGGCGCTGGAGTATCAGCCGCTGATCGCGCTACGCCAGAGTGCGGCGACGGATGTGATGATCATGCTGGATGGGGTGTGATTCCAGGCAACCGAATATTGTTGTTGCGATAGCAAAATCTAAGGTGTCGTCCCTCCGAACGCAGGGACCTATAGCCACCGTCGTTTTTTAAGAAATAAGTTCGTCAACCACGGCACCTAAAATGCAAGGCCGCGGCGTATGGGTCCCTGCGTTCGCAGGGACGACGAGAGTTTAGGACCGGAGAATTCGCATGCGCCGTTTTCCGGCCGCGTTGCTGGGATTACTGATCGGTTATCCCTTGTTTGCGGTGCTCGGCTATTTCGCGATCAGCCTGTTCTCCGGCAACCACTTCGACGGCAGTGTCGAAGCCAGCATGACCGCGGCTTTTGTGTTCGGCCCGGCCGGTGCAATCATTGGGATGATTGCGGGGATCGTTGTGGGGAAAAAGAAACCGGCGCCGGACGGCGTATCAAGATAACTTCAATGACCTCGTTCGTTTCTGGTCATGGCCGGGCTTGACCCGGCCATCCACGTCCTTCCTTGCTTAAGTGCAGCAAGTCGTGGATGCCCCGGTCATAGGCGAGCGGAAGCGACGCCGTCCTTCGGACGGCTAAGCCCGGGCATGACGGAGCTTAGCCAGAATTCTCAGGAAAGCCCATCGGACAGAGCGACAATCGAACCTTGCGGCACCGCATCCATTGTATCAACGAACGTCGCCGGCACCAAACGCTTCCGATTGACCGTCAGTTCAAACACATCGAACCGGTTATAATAACCAACCACATCGTGAAACTGCTTCGGCTCGATGCAGCGCTGCAGGTCAAACTCGGCATAGGCGATGCCTTCTTCGTTCTGCAGCGCGTCGCCGATTGTTTCGCCGGTGGGTCGACAAAGAAGCTCGCGGCGCGTGGGGTGCGGTCGATCACATCAGCCACTGAAGCATCGCGCGCAATCAGAAAGTCGCGCATCGCCTTGTCCATATAGCCCGCGGTGACGATGCCGAACGCCTTGGCTTCGAAGCAGTGTGCGCTGGCGCGAATACGGTTGGCCGCGACGTTGTTGAAATTGCCGCCGGCATCAGGCCGTCGCGTCGGCCACATCGGTGGCCAGCTCGAGATGTGGATCTGCTCGGCCTGCGCCATCAGCGCGTAGCGCGCCAGCGGGTTGGTGTTCTCGCCACAAATCAGATTGCCGACGCGCCCGACCGGCGTATCGACGACCCGAAGTCCGGCGCCGTCGCCCGCGGCCCAGATCAGCTTTTCGTAGAAAGTCGGCACTAGCTTGCGGTGATGGTTGATAATCTCGCCGTCGGGGCCGATCAGGACGTTGCTGTTCCAGATCAGCCCAACACTGGCGGGCGAGCTTTCGCTGATGCCCATGGAAATCGTGACGCCGAGCGATTTGGCTTCGCTGCGCAACAGCGCGATTTCAGGTCCTTGCGTTGATACCGACTGTTCCGCCATCCGCACGAACAGGTCGTGGTTCTCGATCGGCGCCCACAGCGCCGCCCAGACCGGAAATGCCGGGATGTAGGTCTCGGGAAATGCGATCAGCCCGGCGCCGGCCTTTGCGGCTTCCCGGATGATTGAGATGGCTTTTACGGTCGTGGCGGCGCGATCGAGGAAGACCGGTGCGGCATGGACGGCCGCGACTTTGACGGAAGTCGACATCGGCGAACCCTATACGCGCGCCTCGTGCTGCCTGATCGAAGCGGTCGAGACCAGATGCTTGTCGAGGCGCAACTCGCTGCGCGACATTCCCAAGGCAAGGCCGACCAGTTGCGGCAGATGCAGGACGGGCATATCGAGCTTCCGGCCGATATCGACCTCGATCTCCTTCTGGAAACTGTCGAGCACGGTGTGACACAGCGGGCAGGGCGTTACCAAAGCCTGCGCGCCGTTGGTTTTGGCGGATTCGATATGTTGTCCGGTCAGCTTGATCGCGATCCGCTCGTCATGCGCGGCGGTATGGAAGCCGCAGCATTCGGTGCGGCCGGAATAATCGATCGGTTTGCAGCCCAGCAACTCAGAGAGCTGTTCGAGCGAGCGGTTGTTGCGGGAATCGACAAAGCCGTATTTGCAGGGCGGGCGCGTGATGTGGCAACCGTAAAACGCCGCAACCGAAAATCCCTTGAGCGGGTTCACCACCAGCGTGCGCAGGTGGTCCATGCCGACATCTTCGAACAACACCCACAGGAAGTGCGTTACGCGCGTGGTGCCGTTATAGTGCAGGCCCTCCGGCGCCAGCCGTTCATTGACCTGACGCGCGATATCCTCGTCTTCCAGAAATCGGGCATTGGCGTCGATCAGGTTGAGCGTGCAGGTGTTGCAGATCGTCATCAGCGGCAGCGCGTCGCGCTCGGCCAAAGCGAGGATCCGGACGTTGAGCGCGAGGAAGCCGATGGGATCGACGGCGCGGATTTCGCGGGCACCGGTGCAGGTCGCCGATTCGATTTCAAAAAGCTGCAGACCGAGCTTCGGGGCGACATTGTGCATCGCCTCGTTCAGCTCGGCACAGGAGCTTTTGGCGGAGCAGCCGGGGTAATAGGCGAATTTCATGATTGTTCGGTGCTTTCCTTGCTAAGCAGACGCCGCGCGGCGGCGATCGCGCCGGTTCTTTTCTTGAACAGCGTTCGCAGCGGCTTGATCTTGCCGGCGATCAATAGCCGCAGCGCCCGCGCCATGTTGTCGACGGCTTTCAGGCCCTGAACGCGCAGCACCAGCTCGGTGGGGTCGATCTTCCCCCGCGACGCGATGATCGCTGTGAAGGTCAGCGAATGTTTTGCCAGGGCCGGTCGTAACTCCGCGGTCTTCTCCTTCAGCGGCTCGATGACGTGCGACACGATCGGGATTTTTGCGGGGCAGACTTCCTCACATTTGTAGCAGGAGACGCAGTTGAAGATTCCGGCATGCTCCAGCGCGCTCGCGACTTTGTCGGGATCGTTGCGGGAATCGAGCGCGGTCTGGGCGAGTTGAACCAATGGGGCGGGTCCTGCGAAATCCGTCAGATTGCCGAGGCCGATGACCGGACAGGCCGAGAAGCACGCCATGCAGCTGATGCAATCGAGCGCCTTGGACGCGTGCTTCATCTCCTTGTGCGTCAGCGGCTCGGGAAATCCCACGTAGTCATGGTCGCGCACCAGCCACGGCTCGAATGCCGCGACCCGCGCCTCGTAAGGCGCGCGGTCGACGACGAGGTCACGCACCAGAGGCAAATTGCGCAGTGGCTCCAGTGTCATCTCCGGCTCGACGCTTTCCCAGCAGGCCAGCACTTCGCGGCCATTCATCCGGATGCCGCAGGTGCCGCACATTTTCGAACCGCAGAACCAGCGATAGGCAAGATCGGGCGCGAAATTATCCGCGACGTAAATTAATGCATCCAGCACGCGCATCGATTGCTGGTAGGGGACCTCGAAACTGTCGAAACGGATTTCTTCGCCGAGATCGCCGCCGGCCCGGCGGATGCGCAGGCGAACCGGGTCGCCAATGGCGAGCCGGTGATTGCGCGCGGTCAGGCTGTCGAAATTCTCCGCCTTGCCGATGCTTCTGGCGTCCACGGGCTTGTTCATCACCAGGCCACCGACAAATTGTCACGCTTGGCGAAGCCGGGCTCGAAAAATGGCGTTTCGTAGCGGGATTTTTCGAAGCGAAAGCCGTTATCGGTCTTGATCATGATGTTGGCGGCGAGCCAATCGTCATTATCGGTTTCGGGGAAATCCAGCCGCATGAAGGGGCCGCGACTTTCGCGGCGTTCGATCGACGAGTGAATGATCAGCTCGGCGGAATCGATCATGTTGTGAACGTCGATCGCGTCAAGCCATTCATAATTGGCCGTCCGGGTGCCGCTGCGCAGGCTCATGGTCGGCAACAGCGTGGTGCGCATTTCGGCCAGATCTTCCAGCGCGCCGGAAAGGCTCGCGGCGCTTTTTTCGACGCCGACTTTGTCCCACATCACGCTGCGGATTTTGGTCTTGATGTCGGCGGGAGAGGGACCGGGCTGCCGCATCGCCAGCAGCGCTTCGACCCGGGTTTGCTCGGCTGCAACTTCATCCTCCGGAAGCTCGCCGGGTTTTAGCTTGTCCCAGCCCTCCAGAATTCCTTCGGCGACCGTTTTGCCATCAAAAGTTGCCAGCGCGATGAGGCCGTTGCTGTGGCCGCCGAGACCGCCCGCCACATAAAGTCCGGCCACCGATGAGCGCATCGTATTGTTGTCGACGAGAACGCCGCCCTGCCGGTAATGCGCGGAGACCGCGGTTTCCAGCAGACGCTTGTCGGGATCGATGCCGAGCTGGTTGAAGGGTTTGCCATAGGTCGTATAGGCGTCGACTTCCCGGGGATCCATGTTGTCGAACCCGGCGAAGTAGCCGCCATCATAACGCGCCTTGCCGGCACGGACCTGTTTCACCAGCGCCTTGAGCTGCACGGTGTAGGGCCCGAACGCGAGGGGATCGTCGACCTGCTGGTTGAAGAATTCATGGCCGTCGGCATTCACCATTCGCGCCGAGGCTTCCGAGCCGAGCACGGGGTTGGGATAGATTTGCATCCGCTGCCAGCTCGGCGGATGCGCGACGTCATTGGTGTGCCACCACTGCATTTCCAGATTGACCAAGGTCGCACCAGCCCGCCACGCCATCGCGAGGCCGTCGCCGGACATTTCGCGGGTGCCGGTCGAGCGGGTGTGCAGCCGGTCGGCGTATCCGGTCGCGAGGATCACGGCGCGGCCGAGCAAGGCGATATGCTCGCCGGTCATGCAGTCGATCGCGAACACACCGCACACACTGCCATCCTCACGCCGCAACAGACGCGTGACGACCGTCTCTTCGATGCGCTGGATGCCGGCCTTCATCACCTGCTTGCGGCGCAGATCCATGAAGGGTACGCCGGAATTGCCCTGCACGTTGGCGGCGACGCTGCGCACCGCGCCGGGACTGGTGACGACATTGCCTTCATCGTCCCTGCGGAAATACAGCCCGGCCTCTTCCAGTTCGGGGTAGTAGACTTTCTCGATCCACTGTCCGCATCGGCGCGCCCAGTTCTGATCGATCAGAAACTGGTTGTGATATTTGACGAGATATTCGGCCGTATTGCGCGCCTGCTGCGGCGTGTTGCCGAGCAGGGCGCCGCCGAGCACGAGATTGCCCGCAAAGATCGAGGCGCCGCTTTTACCGACCAGGCCCTTGCAGACGATGATCGACTTGATTTGTTTTTTTGACAGTTCCAGCGCGGCGTAACAGCCGGCGGCGCCGCCGCCGACGATCACGACATCCGTGGTCAGGATCCGCATCTATCAATCATCCCGTTCACGGAATAAGGCCCGTATCTTCAGGGGTTTTCAAGCGTGGCGCACGCACCGCGAAACCTTGCGGCAACCTAGTATGGCCTCGTATAGTCGGCACCAGGGGTTTTTGCACAGGCAGGTGCTTATCTGAGATGCGCTTATCTGGGATGTGTTTGGACCCTGATGAGGCGGAAGGAACGGGATGGTGGAGCGGCCGAAACTGGCATGGGACGATCTTCGGGTCGTGCTGGAAGTGGCGCGCCAGGGGAGCATTTATGGCGCCGCAAAGGTCCTCAAGGTCGATCATTCGACCGTGACCCGCCGCGTCGCGCATGTCGAACTGATGCTTGAGCGCCGGCTGTTCGACCGCTCCAGCCGCGGCATCCGGGCGCGTCCGGATACCGAAGAGCTGCTCAAGCACATCCAGATGATGGAAGTCCACGCGGCCGCGATGCATGAGGCAATCGGGCTCGGCACCGAAAACCGCACCCGAACCGTGCGGGTTGCGACCATGGAGGGTCTGTCCAGCGGCTATCTGGCCCGCCGGGTCGAGGAAATGACGCTCGGCGATCCCTCGCTGCGGATCGAGCTGTTCAGCAATCCCCATATCGTGGATCTCCTGAAAAAGGAGACCGATATTTTTCTGAGCTTTTTCGATCCAGGCATCGCGGGGCTTGTCAGCGAGCAAATTGGTGAAATCGCGATCTATCTCTATGGCTCGGAGCCTTATCGTCTCAAACACGGCCTGCCGCAATCGCGCGACGAACTCGCCGCGCATCGCTATGTCGGCTACATCCCCGAAATGATCTCGATCAATTCTGTGCGATGGCTGGAAGAAATCGTGCCGGAGCCGAATGTGACGTTCTGCAGCAACAGCGTGATTGCGCAACGAAGCGCTGCGGTGGCGGGGACAGGGCTTGTCGTGCTGCCGGCGTTCGTCGGCGACGATAGTCCGGCGCTGTTTCGCATCATGCCGGAGGATATCCGCGTCCTGCGGCCGGTGTGGATGTCGGTCGGACTGGAACAGCATCTCCTCAAAACCATCAAGCAAACCGCAAAAGCGATCGCGCGCATCTTCGCGGCCGACCGGGTGTTCCTGCTCGGAGGAGCCGACTCACCCGAAGCGCGATTGCTCCGCGCGCATACGCTGACGAAGCCCGGCCCGACCGAAGCCGCGTGAGGCGCGGGATATCTTTCGCTATGCCGGCAGCTTCGACAGGTCGACGCGAACCGGCATGTTCTTGAGCAGCTCTTCCTTTGGCAACTTCTTCTCCGAGACGAGCTTGCCGTCCTTCACGCGGCTGATGTAGCAGTCGATGATCCCGACGTGATCTTCCTTGCGGATGATCTTGTCGCCCTGCGGATGGCCGATCGAATTCTTCATCTCCATGCCTTCGAGGGCCTGGATTACGCCTTCGACGTCCTTGCGGGTCTTGTAGCCGGAAAGCTCGATCGCCTGCTTCAAGGCAAAGATATCTTCCCAGGCCTGCCATGCATGGCTCTTGTCCATCACCGCAGTGCCGCCAATCTCGCGGGCGTTGACGTCGTCGATCTTCAGCTGCTTGTTGAATTCCTTGTGGAACGCGTCGTTCTTGCCGTCGAGCATGCGCGGGAAGTTTTCGAAGAAATAGATTCCCTCCGCCGCGCCCTGGATGTCGTCGGGCGCGATCGCTTCGATGCTGGCCGAGGACGACATCATTCGCATGTTGCGGTCCAACCCCATGCTTTTCGCCTGGGTGTAGAACGCGATGGAAAGCGCGCCGATGAAGGCCGGCAGGATGACGTCGGTGCCGGCCGGTATCTGCGACAGATACGGCACAAAATCCTTGGTATCGAGCGGCACGGCAATGCTGGCCACGACCTTGCCGCCGGCCTTTTCGATGTATGTTTTGGATTCCTGGTTAGTGCTCTGGCCGAAGGCATAATCGGCGTAAATGATCGACCAGTTCTTGCCGAGATTCTCGACGCCCCAGGGCATGCTGGCCGCCGCGATCGAATAGGCATCGGTTCCGGTCCGGAACGAATAGCGCGAGCCTTTTGAGCCGGTGACTTCGGTGGCCTCGCCGAGGGAGAAGTAGATCGTCTTCAATTCGGTGGCGATCGGCAGTGCCGAGAGCATCACGCCCGAATGCACCGAGCCAACGACGAATTCCGCGTTCGCGCGCTGGATCAGGTTGCGCAGCTTGCGCGCGCCGCTGGCGGGATTGGATTCGGTGTCTTCGGTGGATAGCTCGACCTTGCGGCCGGCGATGCCGCCGCCCTGGTTGATGATCTCGACCGCGGCCTTGGCGACCTTGTCATGCCACACGCCCCAGGACGAGATGATCCCGGTGAGGTCGCAATGATGGCCGATCACCAGCGGTCCGGAGGCCTGCGCAAATGCGTCCTTCATGATGGTCAGGTTGGCGGTGCCAGCGGCGGCGCCTCCGGCCAGCGCGCATTCCAGGAAACTTCGGCGGGATAATTTCTTTGCCATGATATCTCTCCTTACGCGGCGGGTTTACGGGACAGGCCAAGGTAGCGGTGCACGATCTCGGTATTGGTCTTTAATTCGCTGGATGTTCCGGAATAGACGACCACGCCTTTTTCCATCAGGAACACCCGTGGGCAGAGCTTTAAGGCAGTCTCAACATTCTGCTCGACCAGCAGGATCGATACGCCGCTCTGGTTGATACGGTGGATCTCGCGCCGGATCTGCGACACCAACAGCGGCATGATGCCTTCGGTCGGCTCATCCAGAATGATCAGCTTGGGTCGCATCATCAGGCAGCGCGCGATCGCCAGCATCTGCTGTTCGCCGCCCGACAACGTATTGCCGGATTGCTTCAGGCGTTCTTTCAGCCGGGGAAAGCAATCGAAGACGTAATCTTCCCGCTCGGTATCGCGCTTGCCCTGGGTGCCGATGTTGAGATTTTCCAGCACCGACAGGTTCGGGAAAATGCCGCGGCCTTGCGGGACATAGCCGATGCCAAGGCGTGGAATCCTGTGCGGCGCCACGCTCGCCAGATCAATTCCGTCGAACGTGATCTTGCCGCCGCTGCGGGCCGCGAGGCCCATGATCGCGCGCAGGGTCGTGGTCTTGCCGACGCCGTTGCGTCCGAGCAAGGCGGCGGATTCGCCGGGTTTGATATCAAAATTCACGCCCTGCAGGATATGAAGCTTGCCGATGTGAACATGGACGCCGCTGAGCTCAAGCATGGGCGGCCTCGTCGACATAGTCCTCGTCTTCGGGGCGGCCGAGATAGGCTTCGCGAACCTGTTCGTTGTCCGCAATCTCCTTGGGGGTGCCGCTCACGAGGAGTGCGCCTTGCGCCAGCACGGTGATGTCGTCGGCGATGCCGAACACGACTTCCATGTCGTGCTCGATGATGATGATGCCGATATTGCGCGCCAGTTCGCGAATCTTGGCCACCGCGCGTTCGGTTTCCGCCGGGCTCATGCCGCAGATCGGCTCGTCCAGCAGCAGCAATTGCGGTTCCGAGATCACCGCCATGCCGATCTCGAGCATCGCGATGTCGCCATAGGACAGTGTGCCCGCGGTCTGGCCGGCGAGCCGGGTCATGTCCATTTGCTCCAGCACCTCATCGACGCGCTCGCGCGTCTGCCGGTCGCGCGAGGCCGGGCGCAGCGGATGCAGGAAGCGCTGCGCCGATTGACGCGTGATCGAGAGGTTTTCCGCCACCGTGAGCTGGTTGAACACGCTCTTGATCTGCATCGTGCGCTTGACGCCGAGGCGGCTGATCTGGTGCGGTTTCAGGCCCGTAATGTCGTGGTCGCGGAACCGGACGCGTCCGCTGTCGCTTTTGAGCAATCCCGTGATCAGGTTGAACAGCGTGGTCTTGCCGGCGCCGTTCGGGCCGATCACCGCGTGCAATTTGCCCTCAGGAAAATCGAGGCTGAGATTGTCGACGGCGGTCAACCCGCCGAAGCGTTTTGTCAGTCCCTCGATTTTCAGCATCGATCCGGTCATGGCTCGGTCCGAAGCTCCGGCGACGCAGGCATCTCGGCGTTGTCCGCCGGCGTATCGACCCAGTCGCGCCACAAGCCAACAATACCTTTGGGCGCCAGGATCACCACCAGAATCGCCATCACGCCGACGATCAGGGAATGGTGCTCCCAGCGCGTCGAGACGACTTCTCGGATAATGATAAAGAGACTGGTACCCACGACAGGTCCGAACAACGTGCCGGCGCCGCCGACAATGGCCCAGACCACGGCCTCTCCCGAAAACGTGTAGAACATGTAGGACGCCGAGGCGTAGCGGCCGAAGAATGCGAATAGTGCGCCGGCGACGCCGGCCAGAAAGCCCGCCATCACGAACGCAATCAGCCGCACCAGATAGACGTTCAATCCGATCAGCGACGCCCGCACGTCGTTTTCCCGGACCGCGAGAAAGGCTTTGCCGAGCGGACTATTGACGACCAGATGCATCAGCAGAAAGCAGACCGCGACCGTAGCCAGAATAAAAAAGTACTGGAAGTTGGCATCGGCAAAACCGTATTGCACCGTTCCAAAGGAAAAGGTCGGCGGCAGCGCAAAATTGATTCCGTCGTCGCCGCCGGTGACCGACTTGGCGCTGACCGCGATGAAATAGAAGATCAGCGAGAACACCACGGTGATAATAGCGAAATAGTGCCAGGTCAGGCGCACCGCCAGAATACCCGAGACGAACGCCATCGCCATCGCGGCGACGATCCCAAGCCCAAAGGCCGGCCAGAACGACAGGCCGAAATGATCAATCCCGATGCCGACGCCGTACATGCCGAAGCCGAAGAACAGCGCCTGTCCGAACGACAACAGTCCGACATAGCCGAACAGGAGATTGGCGCTGGCCGCGAACAGCGACCAGATCAGGATTTCGGCGATCACGCTGACCCAGAACGGATTGAGCAGGAGCGGGACGCTCCAGGGAACCGTCAGCAGGAAAATCGCAAAGATGACGAAGACGCCGCGCTCGATCAGCGCCCGGCCGCTCACTTCGCAAAGCCCTTGAACAGGCCTTGCGGCCGCAACAACAAGACCGCGCTCATCAGAAGAAGTGACGTGATGCGGGCCAGGGTCGGATTGGCAAAACTCTGGACGATGCCTTCCAGCAGCGCCAGCAGGACTGCTGCCGCGGCGGTCCCCGGCAGGTTTCCAAGACCGCCGACGATGACCGCGATGAAGCACACTGGCAGCAGATCGACGCCGCCACGGAAATCAACGGCTGTGATCGGCGCGGCGACCACGCCGCCAAATCCGGCGAGCGCAAAGCCGACCGCAAACGTCATGATGTAGACCAACCGAGCCGGCACACCCATCGCGGTCGCGGTGTCGCGATCGTGACGTACCGCCCGCATCCAGGTGCCGAGCTTGGTGTAGTTCAGAAACAGGAAGAACGCCGCCAGCGCGGCGATGGAAAATCCGGCGGCATAGAGCCGGTAGATATCGTATTGGATGCCAAACAGAGACATCGTGCCCTGAATGGGCGGCAGGATACGGCGCGGTGTGGCGCCGAAGGTCATGCGCACGACTTCCTGCAGGATCAGCGAGAGTCCGAAGGTGGCCACGATCGACAGAGCCGGGTTGCCGCGGATCGGCTGGATGACCAGCCGCTGTATCACCGCGCCGAGCAGGAAGCAGATCAGTGGCACAGCCAGGAAGCCGACCCAGTAATTGCCGGTTATCTGCAGCGAAAACCACGCCAGCACGGTACCGACCATGAAGAAGTCGCCATGCGCGATATTAATGATGTCGAGAAGGCCGAAGATGACCGAAAGGCCGAGAGCGATCAGGGCAATGATCAGCCCCCAGATCAGGCCGTTGAGCGACAGCAGTAATAACGTGTCGATCATGGCGCCGTGCCGGATTGGCCGGCAAAAACAGCAATCATCCGCTGCCGGTGAACTTCCCGGCCTGAAGCGCGGCGACGATATCCCACCAAGAGCCCCTCTTCGTGACGTCCGCTAGGTTCCATCAGCTTAACTGAAGCGGAAGACGCATCAAGCGACCATTTGTTCGCAGTTGCCGCAATCGGCTTTTTCACACCACCGTGTGTAAGAATCCCGAACCGAATTGACTTCGGATCAAGTGGAATTTCTAATGCCCAAATCGATACCGGAATGGACGCGCGATGCTTTCGAATTGCTCCATTTTTGGTCAGTGCAGCACGAAATGCAAGCAACTCGAAAAAGCGAAAAGAAAGTTCATTCATGCGTGTCATCAATGTCGCCGCCGCTCAAATGGGTCCGATTCAGCGCGCGGACAGCCGGCAAACCGTCATCCCGCGCATGCTTGCCTTGATGGATGAGGCCAAGGCAAAGGGCGCCGATCTGATCGTCTATCCGGAGCTGGCGCTGACCACGTTTTTCCCGCGCTGGTACATGGAAGATCAGACCGAAGTCGATACCTGGTTCGAGCACGACATGCCGAACGATGCGACACTGCCGCTGTTTGCGCGTGCCGCGGAGTATCAGATGGCGATGAGTTTCGGCTATGCCGAACGCACGCCGGAGGGGCATCACTTCAACACCTGCATCTTGACCGATAAATCCGGCAAGATCGTCGGCAAGTATCGCAAGACGCATCTGCCCGGCCATTCGGAATTCGACACCGCGCGTGCGTTCCAGCATCTCGAGAAGCGCTATTTCGAGCCGGGCGATACCGGCTTCAAGGTGTGGCGCTCGATGGGCGGCATTTTCGGGATGGCGATCTGCAACGACCGCCGCTGGCCGGAGACTTACCGCGTCATGGGACTGCAGGGCGTGGAGATGGTGCTGCTCGGCTACAACACCCCCTCGGTCAACTCTCAAAAGAGCGATGAAGGTCCGGAAAAGCGGCTGTTTCACAATCGCCTGTCGGTGCAATCGGGCGCCTATCAGAATTCGACCTGGGTCGTGGCCGTCGCCAAGGCCGGTTTTGAGGATGGCTTTCCGCTGATCGGCGGCAGCCTGATCGTCGATCCCAATGGCGAGATCGTCGCAGAGGCCTCAACGGAGGGCGACGAATTGCTGTTCCATGCCTGCGATCTCGACGCGACCACCTTCGGCAAGGAGACCATCTTCGACTTTGCCCGGCACCGCCGCATCGAGCATTATGGCCTGATCACCAGCCGCGTCGGGGCGATTGCGCCGCCGGAAGACTGAGCGCGCATTCTTCTCCTTGCGCCGTTCGCAGCAACTTAAAAAACAGGCACCAAAGCCGATGTCCGGAATTCCGCTTCAAGATCTCAGCCTGCATGAACGCTACAAGTTGCTATGCGGTGTGGTGGTGCCGCGCCCGATCGCGCTGGTGACGACGCTCGACACCAACGGCGCGGTCAACGCCGCACCGTTCAGCTTCTTCAATGTGTTTTCCGAGGACCCGCCGTTGATCGTACTCGGGTTGCAGCACAAGGCCGACCGCACGCCAAAGGACACGACGCGCAATATCCACCGCGACGGCGAATTCGTCGTGCATATGGTGGACGAGGCGCTGGCGGCGGCGATGAATGATTGCGCGGTCGATTTTCCCTCCGGCGAAAGCGAACCCGAAGCCATCGGATTGGCGACCACGCCGTCGGTGGACGTGAAGGTGCCTCGTCTGAGCGCCGCACCTTTTGCAATGGAATGCCGGCGCAGCGTCGCACTCGCCTTTGGGCCCGGACGTGAGTTGCTGGTCGGCGAAGTCCTGCGCATCCATGCGCGGCCGGGTCTGGTCGACACCGCCAATATGTATGTCGATTTTGACGCCTACCGGCCGATCGGTCGCCTGTTCGGCAATCTCTATTCCTATCAGCGCGAGCCGTTCACGATGGTGCGCGAGAGCCACTCGCAGTGGAGTTCACGCAAAGGCGACAACAAATCGCCCGGTGACACCTAGTGCCGCGCGAACTGCACCGCGCCCAGCGCCATTGCCGCGGCGGCCTGCGTCGGATCGATCACGGGAATGCCGAGCGCGTCCTCCAGCGGCAAGCGCATCCGCGCCATGCCGGCGCAACCCATCACGATCGCGCCGGCACCGTCCTCGTCCTTCAGCGCACGCCCGACCTCGATCATCCTGGCGAGCGTTCCGCTGCCCGACGCGGTTTCCGCCACGCTCATGTTGAGCGGGCGCTCGCCGGCCAGCCGGTCCATCAGTCCCATCTGACGCAGATAGCGAATATGGCGGCGGATCGAGCGCTGCGCGATCGCGATCACGCCAAAGGTCTCTGCGCGCGTCATCGCGGCCATCACGCCGCATTCGGCAATACCAAACACCGGCCTGTCCGTTCCCTCGCGGCAGACATGCAGGCCGGGATCGCTGTAACAGGCGATCACAAAAGCGGCCGCGCTGTTGTCGCTTTCGATCAACCGGCGCAGCGGCATCGCGACGCTGTCCACATCAGCCTGGCTTTCGATCCCGTAGGGGCCCTCGGCCAAGGTCGCGCAGACGATCTCGGGTCCGTCAGCGAAATCGAGCGGCTTCAGCGCGTCTTCCAGTCCCTTGGTTACCACACTGTTGGAATTGGGATTGATGATGAGGATGCGCGGGCGGGACATGTTCAGTTCCTTGTTCACTTCCTTGATCAGTTGCTTGCAACTATCATGATTAGCCTAGTTTCGAACGCGAGGTTCGCGCCGTCCAGCGATTTCTCGTGACCTTTATCATCCGCCGCCGGCTTTCCTTAGCCGAAGGCGGCCTAACGCTCCGGAGTACGTCATGACCGAACCCGCTTACGATATCGTGATCCGCGGCGGACAAGTCGCGACCACAAGCGACGTCTTCGAGGCCGATGTCGCGATATCGGGCGAAACCATCGCCGCCATCGGCCGCAGCCTGCCGGCCGGCAAGCGCGAGATCGACGCGCGGGGAAAGCTGGTGCTGCCCGGCGGCGTCGACAGCCACGCCCATATCGAACAGCTCTCGGCCGCCGGCATGATGAATGCCGACACGTTCGAGAGCGCCACGACATCGGCCGCATTCGGCGGTACCACCACGGTGATCTCGTTTGCCGCCCAGCATGTCGGCATGGCCCTGCCGCAAGTGCTGGCGGATTATCATTCGCTCGCCAAAAAGGGCGCCGTGATCGATTACGCCTTCCACATGATCATCGCCGATCCCACCAAAGAGACGCTGCAGAACGATATTCCGGCGCTGATCAAGCAGGGGCACGGTTCGATCAAGATCTTCATGACTTACGATCGGCTCAAGATCGACGACGAACCCCTGCTCGATATTCTCGTCGCGGCGCGCGAATCCGGCGCGATGCTGTGCGCCCATGCCGAGAACCATGGCATCATCGCCTGGATGGTGAAGCGGCTGCTGGCGCGTGGTTATACCCATCCAAAATTCCACGCCATCAGCCATGCCCGGTTTTCCGAAGCCGATGCCTTCAACCGCCTGATCGGTATGGCGGCGCTGGTCGATCAACCGATCATGATCTTTCACGTCTCCACGGCAGAGGGCGCGAAGGTCATTCGCGACGCGCGGGGCGAGGGCCTGAAAGTCTTTGCCGAGACCTGTCCGCAATATCTGTTTCTCACGGCGAAGGATCTGGACAAACCGGGCGTCGACGGCGCCAAGTGGATGTGCAGCCCGCCGCCGCGCACCGAAGCCGATCAGGATGCGTTGTGGCAGGCGCTCGCGCTTGGCGATCTCCAGACCATTTCATCGGACCACGCGCCATATCGTTTCGACGAGACCGGCAAACTGCGCGCCGGATCCAATCCCAATTTCAAGGTGATCGCCAACGGCCTGCCGGGACTGGAAGTACGCCTGCCGCTGCTGTTCGATGCGATGGTCTCCAAAGGCCGTCTGGGTCTGGAAAAGTTCGTCGAACTGACCGCGACCGCGCCCGCAAAAATCTACAATCTGCATCCGCGCAAAGGATCGATCGCCATCGGCGCCGACGCCGACATCGCGATCTGGGATCCCCAGCACGAAGTCACGCTGTCGGACGAGATGATGCATGATCTGACGGGCTATACGCCCTATGCCGGCCGCAGACTGCAGGGATGGCCGGTGACGGTACTGTCGCGCGGCCGCGTCATCGTCGCCGACGGCAAGCGGTCGGCCGAGCCGGGTTCCGGGCAATTCCTCGCGCGATCCGGTGGCGAAGCCGCCAAACCGACCGGGCATCTGGTGGCGGATATGGACCCGGCGCGAAATTTTGGAGCGACATTGCTGTGAGGACCTCCCTCAAAAGGCAGATCGTCATGCCCGGCCTTGTGCCGGGCATACACGTCTTACTGCCTTTAAGCCAGGGAGACGTGGATGGCCGGGACAAGCCCGGCCATGACGAAAAAACGATCCGGGGATTGCACGATTGAAAGTCCTGATCTTCGGTGGCGCAGGTTTTGTCGGGCTGAATATCGCTGCTGCGTTGCTGGCGCGCGGCCACAAAGTGACGCTATTCGATCGCTCAGAGTTGCCGCGCGCCGCGCAGCGAGATTTTGCGCGCCATGGGGATGCGCTGACGGTGGTGCAGGGCGATGTCACGGACCCGCCAGCAGCCGAGCGCGTAATTGCCGGCGGCTACGACGCGATCGTTCTCGGGGCTGCGATCACCGCGGGGCCAGCGCGCGACGCGGCCGATCCCTTGTCGATCCTGCAGGTCAATCTGCTGGCGCAGGTTCCCATTCTCGAAGCCGCACGGCGCAGCGGCGTGACGCGGGTCATCAACCTGTCGTCGGGGTCGGCCTACGGCGCGGCTGCCAACCGGCACGCCATACTCGACGAAGAAATCGCCTGCGATCCGGTCTCGCTCTATTCCATCACCAAATATGCGTCGGAGAGGGTCGCCGCGCGGCTCTCCGCGTTGTGGTCGCTTGAGATCGTCAGTGTGCGGTTGAGCGGCGTGTTCGGGCCATGGGAGCGGGCAACAGGTGCGCGCGATACGCTCAGCGCGCAGGCGCAGATCATCGCAGCTTTGCGGCAGCAAAGCCCGGCGATTTTGTCCCGTCCCGGCGTAAGAGACTGGATCTACGCGCCTGATGTTGCCGATGCCGTGACGGTACTGATCGAGGCCGCGAAACCCAAGCATCGTCTCTACAATATCTCGACCGGGCGCGAATGGTCCGCGCTGCAATGGGGGCAGGATTTGGCTGACCTGCATCCGGGTTTTATCTGTCGGTTGGCAGAGCCCGGCGAAATGCCGACGGTCGATCTGCACAGCGACACTGATCGCGCGCCTCTGTCAGTGTCGCGGATGGAACAGGAGTTCGGCTGGCGCGCCCGGTTTGGCTGTGCGGATTCCGCGGCCGATCTCAGCGATTGGTGGACGCGTCATGGGGAAGGAGTCTGACATGCGATTAAAAGATCGGATCGCGGTGGTCACAGGCGCCGGTTCCGGCATCGGCCGCGCCAGCGCAGTGTTGTTTGCACGCGAAGGTGCATTTGTCGAGCTGGTCGATCGCGATCCCGCCGGGATGCAGGAAACGCTGGCCACCGTTCGCGGCGCCGGTGGGCATGGATCGGAACATTCCGGCGATGTCGGCGAGATCGGCTTTGCGCAAGCCACGGTCGACGCGGTCGTTTCGCAACACGGCCGGCTTGATGTGCTGATGACGGCGGCGGGCTGGTCCTGCGGCGGCACGGTCGTGACGACCGATCCCGCCGATTGGGATGCGGTGTTTCGTACTAATGTGGGCGGAACCTGGCTATGGGCGCGCGCGGCGGTGCCGCAGATGCAGCGGCAGGGCAAGGGATCGATCATCACGCTGGCTTCGCAATTGGCAATCGCCGGCGGTAAAGGCAACAGCGCCTATATCGCGGCCAAGGGCGCCATCGTCAGCCTGACGCGGACGATGGCGGTGGATTTTGCGACGGACGGCATTCGCGTCAATGCGATTGCGCCCGGCGCCATCGACACGCCGATGCTGCGGCGAAGCTTTGCCCGTCACGCCGATCCGGAGCCGGTGCGCGAAGCGTCGCGCCAGCGCCACGCGATGAAGCGGTTTGGCCACGCCGAGGAGATCGCCGAGACCGCGCTACATCTGGCCAGCGATGCCTCATCCTTCACGACCGGAACGGTGCTGCCGGTCGATGGTGGCTGGCTCGCAGCATGAGCAACACACTCGCTGCTCTTGAAACTCAGGTCCGCGACGATCTCGCCAAAACCTCGCATCCGAATGCGGCCTGGCTTGCGCCGGTGATGGGGCCAGATGGCAAGCCGGCGCTGGACGTGCTGATCGTCGGCGCCGGTCAATCCGGCATTACCACTGCCTTCGGCCTGATGCGGTCGCAGGTCACCAACATTCTCACATTGGACAAAGAAGAAGAGGGCCATGAAGGCCCGTGGCTGTCCTATGCCCGCATGCATACGCTGCGCAGTCCGAAACATTTCACCGGGCCCGATCTCGATATTCCCAGCCTGACCTATCAGTCGTGGCACGAAGCGCGCTTCGGCAAAGAGGCCTGGCAGAACCTGACGCTGATCCCGCGCATTCTCTGGGTTGAATATCTGCTCTGGTTCCGGCGCACGGTCGGCGTCAACGTGCGCAATAGGTGCGAGCTGCTTGAGATCGCGCCCGCGGCGAACGGCTTGCTTGGCGCTACCATAGAATGTGCCGGCGCGGTTGAAACGCTCTACGCGCGCAAGATGGTGCTCGCGACCGGCCAGGAGGCGATGGGCAACTGGACCATCCCCGAGCCGTTACGTCATCTGCCAGATACGCTGGTGGCACGTACCTCAGACCCGATCGATTTCGAAGCGCTGCGCGGCAAGAACGTCGCCGTGATCGGCGCGGGCGCGACCGCCTTCGACAATGCGGCGACGGCGCTGGAGGCCGGTGCGGCGGAAGTGCATCTATTATGCCGGCGGGCCGAGATCCAGCTGGTCCAGCCGTATATCTGGCTGACCTTCAGCGGCTTCCTGCGTCACTTCAGCGATCTTGATGATGCCCAGCGCTGGCGCTTCATGAGCGCGATTATGGATTTGCGCGAAGGCTTTCCGCAGGCGACCTGGGATCGCTGTGCGCGGTTTTCCAATTTCCATCTGCATGAGGGCTCGCCGATCGAGGCGGCCAAGGACATCGGCAACGCGGTCGAGTTGCAAACCCCGCGCGGGAACATTTTGGCAGATTTCGTCATCTGCGGCACCGGCACTTACATCGATTTTGCCGAGCGCCGCGAATTGAAGAATTTTGCCGGCAATATCGCGACCTGGGCCGACCGCTATCAGCCGCCGGCGGACGAACAAAGCCCGCGCCTCGGCCGCTATCCTTATCTGGCTGACGATTACGCGCTCACGGAGCGCGTGCCGGGGCAAACGCCCTGGATTTCCAGCATTCATCTGTTCGCATTTGCGTCCACCATGAGCTTTGGCCCGTCCGGCTCGTCGATCAACGCCATGACCACGGCGATCCCCAAACTGGTGCATGGCCTGACCCGCGCGCTGTTCCGAGCCGATCTCGACCGTCATTGGGCGTCGTTCAAGGCCTATGACGTGCCGCAGGCCGTCATTCCGAGGCCAAAAGCGCCCTGACAACGCGGTGGTTAGACCGCTGTTGGGGATATCGTTTGGCGTATTATTTGCTTACACTTTTGCCTAGGCTACTGACTTGGGTTTCTTGTTGAATTTCGGGGGATTGAACATGCGTTTTGGATATCATGGGCCATTGGTGGGTGCGGTCGCCGCGCTGGCGCTTTTGTTCGCGGCGGAGCCGGGCCGGGCGCAATCCCGTGCGGAGACGCTGCGCTACGTCACCGGCGCGTCGGTCAATACGCTCGATCCGAATGTTCCGGGATCGACCCGCGAATCCTTTGCGGTCAGTCTGAGTACCTATGATCGGCTGGTATCGTTCGGCCGCAAGCAATTGAACGGCAAATGGGTGTTCGATCTCGACAAGATCAATGGCGAACTGGCCGAGTCCTTTGACGTCAGCCCCGACAAATTGAAGATCACATTTCATCTGCGCAAGGATGCGAAGTTTCAGGACGGCACGCCTGTCACCGCCGAAGACGTCAAATGGTCGCTCGATCGCGCCGTGACCGCGCCGGTGCTCGGCAAGGCGCAATTGCTCACGGGCTCGCTGACCAGTCCCGATCAGTTCAAGGTGATCGATCCCCTGACCTTCGAGGTGACGTTGCCGAAACCCGACAAGCTCGCGCTGCCCAATCTCGCGACGGTCTATCCGATTATCTTCAATTCCAAAGTCGCGAAGGCGAATGCGACGGCTGAAGATCCCTGGGCGATTGCCTGGCTCAAGGAACATGCCGTTGGCAGCGGCGCCTATATCATCGAAAGCTTCAAGCCTGGCGAACAGGTAATCATGAAGCGCAACGAGGATTGGAACCGCGGCACGGCAGAAAAAGCTGCGTCCTTCAAGCGGGTCATCATTCAGTCGATCCCGGAACCGGCGACCCGCGCCAATCTGGTCGAGCGCGGCGATGCGGACATCGTGATCGATCTGCAAGCCAGCGATGTGCAATCGCTCGAAGGCAAGGGAAAGCTGACGGTGATCTCGACGCCGCAGTATAATTCCGTGACGTTCGTTTCGATGAACAACACGATCCCGCCGTTCGACAATATCAATGTGCGCCGCGCCATCGCCTACGCGCTGCCGTATGACGACATGTTCAAGGCGGCCTTGTTTGGCCGCGGCACGCCGCTGTTCGGCGCCACGTGGGCGGACGGCAAGCCGACCACCAGCAACTATCCGGCCCCGCAGCCGGTCAAGCTCGACCTCGACAAGGCGAGAGAATTCTTGAAGGCGGCCGGGATGCCTGACGGTTTCTCGACCACCTTCAGCTTCAACGTCGGTCAGGCCTCGACCGCCGAGCCGATGTCCGCGCTGGTCAAGGAATCGCTCGCCAAGATCGGCATCAAGGTCGATATCCAGAAATTGCCGGATGCGCAGATGTCGACGCAGATCAACGAGAAGAAGCTGCCCTTCTTCACCGAAGGCATCGTCGCCTGGTTGCCGTCGAGCGATTATTTCTATCGCAATTTCTATATCGGCGATCAGCGCTGGAATTACAGCAGCATCAAGGACCCGGAATTGACGGCGATCGCCCAGGAAGCGCGGTTTGAGCCCGACAAGGCGAAATATGAAGCCGACGGCCTGAAACTCAATGCGATCCATTTCGCCATCATGCCGCAGATTCCGCTGTGGCAGCCGGCGCAGGACGCGGTGATGGCGCCGACGATCGCGGGCTATACCTATCAGTTCCACCGTCAGGTCGATTATCGCGACCTCAGCCGCAAGTGATCGGCAAGTGACTGGCGAACCGCTTCACTTCACCTCTCCCCTTGTGGGAGAGGTCGAATTGCTCATGGCGATGCGAAGCATCGTCCAGTGCAATTCGGGTGAGGGGTTCCGGACTATCGACGGACCTGAACCCCTCACCCCAACCCTCTCCCACAAGGGGAGAGGGGGCGCACTGCCGATGCTGTTACAGATCAATCCGATTTCACCAAACGCCGGCAAGCCGGCATGAAAGGATTCGGCACAACCGTGCTGCGGGCAGGGAGGCGCTTTATGTCCTCGCTGCCGGCGCTGTTCGGTGTGCTGGTCTTTACGTTTCTGCTGATGCGGGTGCTGCCCGGCGATCCCGCGGTGTTCTTTGCCTCCGGACCCAATGCCGGCAAGGAAGAGATCGAGGTCATCCGCAAGCAGATGGGACTGGATAAGCCCGTACCCGAGCAATTGCTGCTGTATCTCTATGATGTCGGCCGCGGAAATCTAGGCCGCTCGCTGATGACCGGGCAGGCGGTTACGAAAGATTTGCATGATCGTCTCCCGGCCTCGCTTGAACTCACGCTCACTGCGCTTCTGATAGCGCTGGTCTCGGCAGTACCGCTCGGCGTGCTTGCTGCGCTGAAACCTGGTTCCTTCATCGACCACGGTGTGCGGCTGTTCTGCGCCCTCGGCGTCTGCGTGCCGACCTTCGTTTCGGGGCTGCTGCTGATTTATGTATTCTACTATCTCCTGGGCCTCGCACCCGATCCGACCGGGCGCGTCGATGTATTCACCTCGCTGCCGCCCTCGCGTACCGGCTTCCTGTTGATCGACTTCCTGCTGGCCGGTGACTTTGAAGGCTGGTGGGCCGCGTTCAAGCAATTGATCCTGCCCGCAGCAACCATGGCGCTGTTCGTGATCGCGCCGCTGGCGCGGATCACGCGGGCGTCGATGCTGGTATCGCTCGGCAGCGATTTCGTACGTACCGCACGCTCGGTCGGGTTGTCGGGCTGGCACATCGTTGTGACCTACGCATTACGTAATGCGATACTGCCAGTCATCACCATTGCCGGCATCGTGTTCTCGACCATGCTCGGGGCCAATGTGCTGGTCGAAAAAGTCTACTCCTGGCCGGGTGTCGCGTCCTACGCGCTGGACGCGCTGCTGTCATCAGACTATGCGCCGGTACAGGGTTTTGTCTTGTTGATGGCCAGTGTGTTTGTGGTGGTCAATCTCCTGGTCGATGTTCTCTACGGGATCGCCGATCCCCGGGTGTCGATCTAATGGCCGGCGCGACGCTACGGCATACCGCATGGATCCTGCGCGGCAACCCATTGACCGCCGTCGCCGCCGCCGGTGTCGTGCTGCTGGTTCTGCTCGCGATCTTCGGCCCATCGATCGTGCCTTATGATCCCATTGCTTCGAACGTATCGCAGGCGCTGCGGCCGCCGAGTATGGCGCATTGGGCCGGCACCGATCAGCTCGGCCGCGATTCGTTCAGTCGTGTCATCGTCGCGACGCGGCTCGATCTGGTGATCGCGGTCGCGGCGGTCGGCATTTCCTTCGTGCTGGGCGCTGTCATCGGGGCATTTTGCGGCTATGCCGGCGGCCGGCTCGATCGTTCTGTTGGTAGGTTTGTCGATGTGATGATGGCGTTTCCGCTGTTCGTGCTGGCGATGGCGATGGTCGCGGCCCTCGGCAACCGGGTCGAGAACATCGTGATCGCGACCGCGATCATCAATCTGCCGTTCTACATTCGCTTTGCGCGCGCCGAGGTCAATGTCCGCCGCAATGTCGGCTGGGTCGAGGCGGCGCGGGCCTCCGGCGAAAGCCATGTCTCGGTGGTGCTGCGCTTCCTGTTGCCCAACGTATTGCCGGCGATGGCGGTGCAGATGTCGCTCAATCTCGGCTGGGCCATCCTCAACGCTGCCGGGCTTTCATTCATCGGCCTTGGCGTCAAACCGCCGACGCCGGAATGGGGCATTTTGGTCGCGGAAGGCGCGCGCTTCATCTCGACCGGAAAATGGTGGCTGGTCGCGTTTCCCGGCCTCGCGCTGATGCTCGCGGTGCTGTGCTTCAACCTGCTGGGCGACGGGATGCGGGACATTCTCGATCCGCGAATGCGGACATGACCGAGAGCCTGCTTCGCATCGAAGATCTGCACGTGACGTTTTCGACCCGAAGCGGTCTTGTCGAAGCGGTGCGCGGGGTCAATCTTTCGCTTGAAGAAGGCGAGATGCTCGGATTAGTCGGCGAGAGCGGCTCCGGCAAATCCGTCACGGGATTTGCGACCACGCGGCTGCTCGATCCGGCCGGTCGGGTGACGGCGGGACGCATTCTGTTTCGCGGCCAGGACATTACCAAAATATCCGATGGCGATTTTCGTGTGCTGCATGGCGCAGCGATGTCGATGATCTTCCAGAACCCGCGCGCGGCACTCAACCCGATCCGCGCCGTCGGTCTTCAGATCGCGGATGCGATCCTCAGCCACAAGCGCATGTCAAAGCAGGAAGCCGCGGTTGAGGCACTGAAATTGCTGCAGGCCGTGCAGATCCGCGATCCCGAAAAGCGAATGTCGGCCTATCCGCATGAACTGTCCGGCGGCATGTGCCAGCGGGTGATGATCGCGATCGCGATTTCCTGCAACCCGAAACTGCTGATCGCGGACGAGCCGACCACCGGCCTCGATGTCACCACGCAGAAGGTGGTGATGGACCTCTTGGCTTCGATTGCGGCCGAGCGGGGCATGGCGACGATCCTGATCACGCATGATCTTGGTTTGGCGGCGCGGTATTGCCGCCGTGTTGTGGTGATGGAGCAGGGCCGTCTTGTCGAGGAAGCCGCGCCGCTGACGCTGTTTCACAGCCCGCAGCATGCCTACACCAAGCGCCTGGTTGCGGCGTCGCCCACCGCGACATCGCATATCCAGGATCTCGTCACGGAGGAGGAGCGCAGCCGTTACCTTGCGATGCTTGCGGCCATCAAACCTCGCCCGGCGCCGCCGCCCGGCACGCCGCCGCTGTTGGACGTAAAAAATCTCGTCAAGCGTTACGATCAGGGCGCGCCGGCCGTGGCCGATTTTTCCATGACCATGGCCGCCGGCGAGAGCGTCGGGCTGGTCGGCGAATCCGGGTCGGGCAAGACCACGACCTCGCGGATGATCTGCCGCCTGATCGACGCAAGCGAGGGCGAGATTCTGTTCGACGGGGAATCCATCGGGCATCTGGCCGCGCGGGATTTTCACCGCTCGCCGGTGCGTAAAGACATCCAGATCGTGTTTCAGGACCCCAATGACAGTTTGAACCCGCGCTTTACCGCGTTCGATTGCATCGCCCATCCGCTGCGGCGGCTGGTCGGCATGCGCCCGGGCGAGGCGCTAAAGCAGCGCGTCGAGGAATGCGCAACGCGGGTTGGATTGCCGCTGGAACTGTTGCCGCGTTTTCCGCATCAGCTTTCCGGCGGCCAGAAAGCCCGCATCGGCATCGCCCGCGCCATCGCCTGCCGGCCACGTCTGCTGGTGCTCGACGAGCCGACGGCCGCGCTCGATGTGTCGGTGCAGGCGGTGGTGCTGCAATTGCTGGATCGATTACGGCGGGAGGACAATCTCTCGCTGCTGTTTGTCAGCCACGATCTCAACGTGGTGCGCATGATGTGCGACCACACTATCGTGCTGCGCGATGGCCGTATTGTCGAGCAGGGCGAGAGCCGGGCGCTGTTCGACAATCCGCAGACGGACTACACCCGCGAACTGGTCGACGCGGTGCCCCATATCGCCGCGGCCCCGGTCGCGGCGGTCCTCTGACGTTCGCCCGGGACGACGGCCCACGCCGGGCGCTTTAACGGCGCTGTCATGCGATATTCACAGGTTAGCGCTCAAACTGCCGCATGGCTCGGCCGATTCAGGCGCCGCGGCCAGAATGAGGGCGTGTCGTGTCGAACGATAACAGTGCACAACGGGTGGATCGGGTGACAGGTGACAGGTCCAGCCTGACACAGGATGTCGTCACCACGGTCGCGACCGTTGGCGTAATCGCGGCTGGTGTTGCGCTGCTCGAAGTCGCGCTGATTCCGGGCATCGTGCTTGGCGGCGCCGCGGTCCTCGCACCCAGCCTCCTGCCCAAATCCGTGACCAAATCCCTGTCCTTGCGCGGGTTGCGCCGGCGCCTGAAGCCGCTGCTCGATTTCAGCCCGCCGGTCGCGTCAAAGGCTTCGTTGCCAAAGGTTTCTCAGCAAGGCTTGCCGGCCGTCAACGCGCCACTGCCCGTCCAATTCACGATCAAGCAGGCGATTGCCAAGACCATCACCTATCGGATCATCGTTACGACGCTGGATTTTACCGTCAATTATGTTGTGATCGGCGAGGTCGCGACGGCGGCGGGCCTGTCGGCCTTTGCCCTTGTCGTCGGCCCGCTGTTTTATCTGGCGCACGAAGCGGCATGGAACCGGTTCGGCGATGCCGATAAACGCGTCGACCTCACGGCTTATCTGCCGTGGCGGCTCAACGCCAAAACGCCTTCGGACGAGGCGGGACTTTCGGACGAGGCATCTTCAGGCGACCGGCCCGGATTCACGATCAGCCGGGCGCTGGCCAAGACGATCACGTTCCGTACCATCGCGACCACGATGGATTTCACCACCAATTTCGTGGTGGTCGGCGATCTCGCGACCGCGCTGACGTTATCGGCCTCCGGTTTCATCCTCGGCCCCTTCGTCTATTTCGGCCACGAAATGGTGTGGGATTATTATGGTTCGCCCGGCGTGCGCACGGGGGAAACAGAGGCCCCCGCAATTTTGTTGCCGGCGCCCGGTTAGCAATTTTCTTTCGGGTAAATCGATCGCGTTCAAAATAATTTGTGCGCGATGTTTGTGATTTGTTTCCGATAATGCGGGAGACGAGAGTGGCGGTGATGCTGGCCTCCTTGTCTCGGCCACATTGATTGCGAACAATCTGCCCATTCTCAAAATCCTGGTCAAAAGCTCAAAAAGAAAATCTCATGCAAATCTCAGACCTGACTTGCCCGTCCTGCGCCTCCGCCTATGAAATGGCCGAATCAATGTCAGCGGAGGGGAGCCCGGGCCGGGTCGAGTGCAGTGTCTGTGGTGGGTTACTGGATTCCTGGCAGGCGCCCAAGCTTCGCGCCTATCGTTTGGTGTTGCCGCCGGAACGGAAATATCGGCATATCGTTGCGCCGCCGTCGCCACTCCCTGCGATTGTCGCGTAAGATCATCGCCGGCTCGACAGGCAGGCCTTTGATCGGGTCTGCCTTCAGGAGACGGCGTGATGACCAAACCCGAATTCATTTCGGCTGATGTGGGCGCGCGGGTGACCGCGCATGCGCTGCATGTCGGTGACAGCATCAACACCAGGGGTTTTGAAGGCGAAGCGCTGTCGGCGGTTCCGCTTGCCATTAAAGTCGGCAAGACCGGAATCGCCGTGCTGTTTCGGTACGGCGTGGCCGTATTGATCGGGCTTTCGTCCGAAGATGAAACCGCTTTCCTGGCCAGATTGACGCCCCGGATCGGCGGCAAGCTCGCGCGGTTTGAGGAAGAAACCGCCCTGGTCGCGCGCGGCAATGAGGCCGACGATCAGGTGCAGGCGGGCGGGCCTATTCAGCTGCGGGATATGTCGCCGGAACGGCTGCTGGTCATCGCCGACGTGCTGGCCAAGAGCGTCGTGCTGGCCAATGACGAGCGCGAAGTCGCGAAAGTGTTCGAGATCATCGAGCCCTTTGCCAAGGAATTGGCCGATCACGGTCAAACCAGAAGAGACCGCAAAAGCGTATTGAAGCTGATCGGCAACGCGCTGCTGGTACAGCAACGGGTCTCCGGCCGCGTCGCGATCGGCGAAAAGCCGGATGCGTTATGGGAGCGCCCCGATCTGGAACGGTTGTATGCCCGCCTCGAGGACGAATACGAACTGAAAGAGCGCGTCGATACCCTCAACCGCAAACTCGCCGTGGTCGCGGAAACCGCCAATACGCTGGCTGACATTATCGACACCCGCCGGTCGCTGCGGCTTGAACTGATTGTCGTCGTGCTGATCGCGTTCGAGATCGTGGTGACGTTTTATCAGATCTATGCGGCGAGAGGGCATTGAGCTGAGCTCACTGGCTGCAGCCATCCTTCGAGACGCGCTGCTTCGCAACGCTCCTCAGGATGAGGGCTGGGCCGGCCGGGGCAAAAAGCTGATCCTCATGGTGAGGAGCACGTCTTCGCGCGTCTCGAACCATGAGAGCCACCGGCGCCGCGACAACTTTACCGCCGCGCCGGCTCCACCGTTGCAATCCCGCGCAACAAACGCCCGAGCAAATCAGATCCCGTGATGATGCGCTTTCGCACGCCCCACACCAGAATGAGATCATTCTCGATCACGTCATCCTCGGGGCGTTCCTGCAGCACTCTCATCTGTCCGATGACATCGCCGAGCCGCGCTTTCATGTCGCGGACGACGATCGGCCGGTGCCAATAGGCGGTCGGGTCGCTGTCGAGTTCGCCGAACAGCGCGTCGCGCAGGAAGTGATGAGCGTCCAGCACGAAAACCGGATCGCCGCTCGTGTCGGTGACAATAACCCATTTGCGGCCGGACGCATCGATCTGTCGCAAAAAGGGATCGCTGGGCGCGCGATCGAAGGTCGGCAGCACGCAGCGTTTGTTGGCCAGCGGCAGGCTGACGATACTTTTCTCGTCGATGAATTCGCCCTCGTCGCAGACCGAGACGTCGTCGAGGTCGAGAAAGTTCTGTGCGCCGGTGGCTTCCAGCCGGCTGATCTCGCCGCCGCTGGCGCTGTGCCGCGCGATCAAATGCCGGATGTCCTGCTCCTTGAAATAGGCGACGCCCTCCGATCCCAGCCACCAGTCGAGCAGCATCGATGTCGGTTTGGCGAGCGGATAGAGGATGATACGATAGAAGGTCAGGAACGGCAGAAATCGCGCGGTCATGCGGAGCGCGTTGCGCGAGAAATAGGCCTGCGGAATGATTTCGCCCAACAATGTGATCGCGAAGGCCGAGAAGAAAAAAGCGCCTAATCCCGTCAGGACGGAATCCGACAGCAGCGTCAGCAACACGTTGGTGGTGACGTTGCCCCAGATCACGGTCGACAGCACCTGGTTGGCTTCCTTGCGCAACTCCAGCACCTGGACGGCATCCTTGTTGCCGCCATCGGCCTCGACTTGAAGCCGCAACAGGCTGAGGCTGAAGACGGCCAGGTTGAGGCCGGCGAACAGTCCGGACTGCAGGATACAGGCGAAGACGCCGAGCCAGGCTCCGGTGGTCGCGAGTGAAGACATGCAAGTATCCTGGATGTTTCCGTGAAAAGACTGAACTAAACATACCCGTGCGCAGGCGCGGTCAGTTTAGGGCATGGAAAGGCCCGCGCACCAGTTTTGTGGTGCGCGGGCCGGGTCGGGGAAATCTCTGCCCGTTGGTGGGCGGAGATCTCGATCGGATTGATCGCTTAGAGGAAGCGCGAGAACAACAAGTAGAGGGTGCCCGAGATGATCATCGCGGCCGGCAGGGTCAGGATCCAGGCCAGCGCGATATTGCGGATAGTGGACCATTGCAGGCCGGAGCCGCTGGCCGCCATGGTGCCGGCAATACCAGAAGACAGCACATGGGTGGTCGAAACCGGCAGACCGTAACCGTCCGCCGCTGCGATCGTCGCAGCCGCGGTGATCTCGGCGCAGGCGCCCTGCGCGTAGGTCAAATGGGTCTTGCCGATTTTTTCGCCGACCGTGACCACGATCCGCTTCCAGCCGATCATGGTGCCCAGGCCAAGCGCGATCGCCACCGCGATCTTGACCCAGCTCGGGATGAACTTGGTCGCGCCGTCGAGCGAGCCTTTGTAGTTGTTGAGCGTCTTGACTTCGTCGGCGCTCAATTCGCTTTCCTTGTCCTTCATCAGGAAGCGGATCGCTTCGGACACCAGATACATGTCGTTACGGGTGTTGCCGACGGTCTCGGACGGGAACTTGGCGAGCGACCCGTACTGGGTCACCTGCTTGCTGATGTCAGTCACCAGAACCGCCAGCGAAGGATAAGTACCTTCGTTGATCTGACGCTGCGCGACATAATTGGTCACGGCCGGACGCGGATTGCCGATGACATTGAAGCCCGCGCCCTTCTTTTCGATCACCTTGCTGGCCGCGGTCGAGTTGACGCTGAACTGCGCGATCTGGCTTTCCGGCAGCGCGCGGTTGAGCGCGTATGCCGTCGGCACGGTGCCGATCAGGATCAGCATGATCAGACCCATGCCCTTCTGACCGTCATTGGAGCCGTGGAAGAAGCTGACGAGCGTACAGGTCAGGATCAGGATGCCGCGGATCCACATCGGCGGGGCTTCGTCGCCCTTGGGTTCAGCGAACAGCGCCGGCGTAACTTTCTGCAAGACGTTCTTGAGGATGAACAGCAGCAAAGCGGCGAGCGCGAAGCCGAACAGCGGGGAGAGCAGCAGCGCCTTGCCGATATTGGCGGCCTGCGACCAGTCGACGCCGGAGGTGCCGTCGCGGCCGCGGAGCAGCGCGTTGGTGATGCCGACACCCATGATCGATCCGATCAAAGTGTGCGAACTCGAGGCCGGCAGACCGAACCACCAGGTGCCGACGTTCCACATGATGGCCGAGATCAGCAGCGCGAACACCATCGCGAAGCCGGCGCCACTGCCGACCTGCAGGATCAATTCGACCGGCAACAACGACACGACGCCGAAGGCGACCGCGCCGCTCGACATCAGAACGCCGAACAAATTGAACATGCCCGACCACACCACGGCGATATTGGCGGGGAGCGAGCGGGTGTAGATCACGGTCGCAACCGCATTGGCAGTATCGTGGAAACCGTTGACGAATTCGAAGCCGAGCGCAATCAACAGCGCGACAAAAAGCAGGATGTAAGGCGCGAACGACGTAACGCGCGTGCCGGTGGCATCGACGTCGTCATAGATGCTGTAGGCAACGAACAGCAGCGCGGCCGCGACCACCGCCAGGTAAATGATGCCGGTCAGCGGATGCATACCGCCATCCAGATTGGGACCCTTATGCTTTGCAGGCTCGATTGAGCCGGGTAACGCCGCAACGTCGCTCATGGGATGCTCCTTGTAAGCTGATCTTCGGATTGGGCTTGAGATCGGTCTCTTTAGATCGGTCGTTTTTAGATCGGTCTTTAAATCGTTCTTGGCCCAGACCTTGTGGTGATGATGTGACAAGCAAATGAAATGCGCCGGATGACTTGAAAAGAAGCGCAGCCAGGGTGACGCCCAAGGAGAAGTGCTGTCTTGTTCGCCCAAGGTTTCCGTGGAGTTTGTTTCATTGAGCTGGCGTTCCACCATCCGCAATGCGGCAGGTTCTATCGCCGCAATGTGACGGGCATCCGCAAGAAAAATTGCGGATTTAATTTTCGTATGTCGGAATGTAACTTCCGCGATGTTTCTTCGGTTTCAATTTACCGGCCAAGGGAGGCAGCGATTGCGCTTTAAATGCCTCTGTGGTTTAGCTTGCGATTGTTTCTCATGCGGCGCGAAACCGATTTTCCGAAGAAAGCATTGGATTTCAAATGAACAATAGTGAGCCATTCCCGCGCTACGCCATGGAACCGCATGAGGCTGCATTGGCGTCCGCCAACACCATCGCCGCGACCATTCACACCATCGCAACGGCACATGTGGACTACACCAGGAAGGCGATTCAGGACGGGACGGATTTCTGGACCAGACTGACCAGCCTGCAGTCGCCTGAACAGGCGATGGGCCTGCAGACTGAGTTTGCCCAGAATTCCTACCAGGCGTTCATCGTTGAAATGAAACGGATATCCGAACTTTATGTCGATCTGCTCGAACATTCCTTCGAACCGTTCGAGGCCATTGCCCACGCTTCGAAGTTCTGATCGACCGATCCTGAAAGAATGGGTCGATCTCGACGTCCGACTCAAATATTAGCCAGATAGAATCTGGCTTATGACCAAGCTCGTCATGCCCGGCCTTGTGCCGGGCATCCACGTCTTGTTGTACTTAAATCAAGAAAAACGTGGATGGCCGGGACATAGGCGAGCGGAAGCGACGCCGTCCTTCGGCTGGCTACGCCCGGCCATGACGAAAAAGCAATGATCTTCGGATTTCAGTATCTCGCCGGCACATACATTTCCGGCGGAACCGGACCCCGGTGGTAGTCGGGATTGTGAACGCGGTCCGGCAGGATCACCGGCGGGTGCGGCACGTCGCTGTAGGGAATCTGTTCCAGCAAATGCGAGATACAGTTCAGCCGCGCCTTCTTCTTGTCGACGGCTTCGACCACATGCCATGGCGCTTCCGGAATGTGGGTGTGTTCCAGCATCGATTCCTTGGCCTTGGTATATTGCTCCCAGCGGGCGCGCGCCTGCACGTCCATCGGGCTCAGCTTCCACTGCTTCAGGGGATCTTGAATCCGCATGGTGAAGCGCAGATGCTGCTCTTCGTCCGTGATCGAGAACCAGTATTTGATCAGGATGATGCCGGAGCGCACCAGCATGCGCTCGAATTCGGGCACCGAGCGGAAGAATTCCTCGACATCGGACTCGCTGCAGAATCCCATCACCCGCTCGACGCCGGCGCGGTTGTACCAGCTGCGGTCGAACAGCACGATCTCGCCGCCGGCCGGCAGGTGCGAGACATAGCGCTGGAAATACCACTGGGTGCGTTCGCGCTCGTTCGGCGCGGGCAGGGCCGCGACGCGGCAAACCCGGGGATTAAGCCGCTGGGTGATGCGCTTGATCACGCCACCCTTGCCGGCGGAATCACGGCCCTCGAAAATCACCACCACTTTGAGCTTTTCGTGCTGCACCCAGCTCTGCAGCTTCACCAGCTCGCCCTGCAGGCGGAACAGCTCTTTGAAATAGACCCGCCGGTCGACGCTTTCCCCTGACGTGTCGCCGGTGAACTCGTTGGTCAGCGCATCCAGACGATGATCGTCGATCTCCAGCTCGAGTTCTTCGTCGAGGCTGTCGATCATTTCCGCCTTCATACGATCCTGAACCGATTGGTGGCCATTGGCGCGGTCTGTCGTCACGGGGCTCTCCGGGTCAAGATTTCGGGCGCCCCGTTATGTGCAAATGTAAATGTCAGCGGTGTGACACAGACGGCGCGGGGCGGGTTGGCCGAGGTGAAGGTGGCTGGTCCCTTGCCAAAGGGCACCTTCGGACGGATCTGCCGGTATTCTGTGCAGATTCTTTTCCGAACGGGCACGAACATTGCTTGGAAAGCGCCAGCGGGCGCCGGCGGCATTTTAAACCGCACGCTGGGGGCTTTTTTGGCTTTCGCTGCAGATTTAAGAACGAGCATGAAAACTACGTCACTTGTCTGTCACGAACCCTTTTTAATCGAGCCTTATTGAAGAGGGGGCGGGGCTGGCTCGGGCGAAACTTGGGCAGCCATGTTGTTCTAGTGGCGGAAAAAGGGATTTTCAGATGGACGCGATCCACAATGGTCGAGGCGATATGCATGCGAGTGCCCCCCTCGATGAGCCCCATGAGCAGGAGCAGGAAACAGGTGGAATCAACAAAACAGTAGCGACGGTTGTCGTCGTTGCGGCGGGCGCGGCGCTGTTTGAAGCGGCCTTGATCCCGGGCCTCGTGCTCGGCGTGGCGGCGATGGCTGCCCCGAAATACCTGCCCAAACTGGCGGGCGCGCTCGGTCCGGTCTTCAAATCGACCGTTCGTGGCACCTTCAAGCTGGCGCAGAAGTCGAAAGAGGCGTTTGCCGAAGCCCAGGAACATGTCAGCGACATCGTCGCCGAAGTGAAGGCCGAGGATGCCGACGGCCTGCGCAACAAGCCGCGCTCGGCTGCCTGAATTTACGAGGTGCGATGGACTGCATACCGGTTTGTAACAGCCGGCGTGCAAGTCGTTCTCGCCTTGGGTTTGCAGGAAGATTGAACGTTTGAGGACTGAGCTATGGCCGCAAATGGCCCGGCTCTGTCTTCCGTTTTAATTCGGGATCGATAATGACCACCAACGCCAAATTGCACATTGCGCATCAGGTTCCGGGCCGGGTCCGAATGAAGGTCCCGTCGGGAAAAGGCAATCCTGAGCTGCTGGAGCAGATGAAGCAGACTTTGGCTGGCATTCCCGGGATCGAAGAGGTCATCGTCAATCCGGAGACCGGCAGTCTGGTGCTTCATTACGATACCGATCATCACGACCAATTCCATGGTCACCTGACGCATCATACCGGTGGACACCACCAGGTAGCGCCGACCAACGAAATCGACGCGCTCGCCAACAAGATTCAGCAGGAAGCCGAATTCCTGGCCGAGAATTCCCATACCGCGCGGGTGATCGTGGATTTCTTCAAGCAGATCGATGGGCAGATCAAGACCTCGAGCCACAACACCATCGATCTCAAGATCGTGCTCGCGTTCGGCATTGCCGGCTTCACGATCGCCGAAGTCGGCGCCAATGCCGCGACCCCGGTCTGGGTTACGCTGGCGATGTTCGGCCTCAATCATTTTATCGAAGCGAACACGCATAAAGCCGAAGATGAAGACGAAGAAGACGACGAGGACGGCGCCCTTGTCCCGGCTTGAACGAGCCGGTGAGATATTCTGGGCCAGAAATTCTGGATTGTGATTGAATGGAATTCTCTGTCCGTCATTCGATGCCCGGGCGTCTCCGGCTCAATGTTCCCGCCATTTGTCACAAGCGTGCTTTGGCCGAGGCCTTCCTTAACTGGATCGGCAGCCAGTCTGGCATCAAGAGCGCGCGCATCAACTACGACTGCGCCAGCCTGGTGCTGGAATATGATCCGGCGCATGAGCCGATGCTGCGCGCCTTGCTGGATCGCTTTCGCGAGATCGGCCTGACCGAACTGAAATTGCTGGCGGCGAATGTGCAGGCTGCTGCGGCCCCGGCGAATACCAATCCGCGGCCGCCCGAGGTCTCGAAGCGCTCACCGCTGACGCTGCCGACCATATCGCTGCTGATGGCCTTCAGCGCCAATCCGGTCGTCATGGGCCTCAATATGCCCTTGATGCTTTACAATGCGTGGCCGATCGCCAGGCGCGCCTGGAAGGTGTGGTCCAACGAAAGCCGGCTCAATATCGACGTGCTCGACACCTTGGCGATCACCTCGTCGGTGCTGCAGGGCGTGCCGATGGCCGGCTGCATCGTGACCTGGCTGATCAAACTCGGCGACTGGATCAGGGATCTGACCGCCGCGGGATCGAAGCGCGCGATCAGCGAATTGCTTGAGTTCCAGTCGAAATCCGCCTGGGTCATGCGCGATGGCGCGGTGGTCTCGATTCCAGCCGGCGATCTCGCGATCGGCGATCTCGTCGTGGTCTATCCCGGCGAGATGATCTCGGTGGACGGCGAGATTATCGACGGTCAGGCCACCGTCGACCAGAAGACGATTACGGGTGAAGGCCTGCCGGTCAACAAGGGCGTCGGCGAGGCGGCCTTTGCCGCCACCGTCATTCGCGATGGCCAGATCACCGTGCGGGCGCTGCGAGTGGGCGCGGCGACCACCGCCGGCCAGATCGTGCATTTGATCGAATCCGCGCCGATCGGCGACACCCGCATGCAGAACCATGCCGAGCGCTTTGCCGACCGGCTGGTCACTCCGACGCTTGGATTGGCAGTCGGCACCGCGGCGCTAACCGGTGACTTTAACCGTTTCCTGTCGCTGGTCATCGTCGACTATGGCACGGGAATCCGCGTTGCGGCGCCCACCTCGGTGTTGTCGTCGATGACCCATGCGGCCCGTGCCGGCATCATCATCAAGAGCGGCGGGCATATGGAAAAGCTCGCCAATATCGACACGGTGGTGTTCGACAAAACCGGCACGCTGACGCGCGGCGCGCCCGCGGTGATCGACGTCATTCCCTATCAGGATCACATCACGCCGGGACATCTACTGGGCCTCGCGGCCGCGGCCGAAACCCGGCTGCAGCATCCGGTCGCTGAAGCCTTGCGCGTGCGCGCCCGGCAATTGGCGGTCAATGTTCCGGCCTGCGACGAGACCAAATATCGCATTGGTCTTGGCGTCGAAGGCCAGGTCAACGGCTATTACATGCATGTCGGCAATTCCCGCTTCATGAAACAGTGCGACATCCGGGTCGATGCCAGCGCCGGCGATCGCCAGGCACTCGATGAAAAGGGCTATTCGTGCCTTTACATCGCGGTCGACGGCAAGCTGGCCGGTCTGGTTCCTTTCTCGGACGAAATCCGTCCCGAAAGCCGTCCCGTGATCCAGCGGCTGCACGAACTCGGCGTCAAGAACACGGTGATGCTGACCGGCGACAATGGCGTGGTCGCGCGTGCGGTCTGCAACGAGATCGGGCTGACGCGGCATTTCGCCGACATGCTGCCGGCCGACAAGGCCGAAGTCATCCAGCAGATGCAGCGCGAGGGCCGGAGCGTTGCGATGGTCGGCGACGGCATCAACGATTCACCGGCGCTGAGCTTTGCCGATGTCGGCGTCGCGATGAAACATGGCGCCGAAGTCACGCACGAATCGGCCGACATCATCCTGATGGAAGATTCGCTGTGGAAACTCGTCAAGGCGGTCGAGATTTCGCAAGGCGCGGTTCGCCTCATCAAGCAGAATTATGCGATCGTGGCTGGCCTTAACACGCTGGCGCTGGGACTGGCGTTGCCGGGCGGATTGATCACGCCGGAAATGACGGCGTTGATCAGCAACGGCTCGGCGATTTTGGCGAGCATGAACGGAATACGTCCCATCCTGCGCTATCAGTGAGATGACCCTGGAACTCGCCCCGCAGCTTCTATCGCCGACCGATCACACAGCGCTGACGCAGGCGGTGAAGAGCCTCGAAAATCCCAATTTCGCGGCCCGGCTTTCCGACTATGCCGGCGTGCCTGTGAATCGTGTGCTGGGTTTCCTGCCCAAGGTCGCCAACAACCAGCTCAGCGAAATGGTGCGCTCGGCGATCATGAAGAGCCTCGATGTCGCGATCGACACACTCGAGGACGAGCCGCCGCCGACACCGGCGACCTGGTTCTCCTCGTTCCTGGCCGGCGTCACCGGCGGCGTCAGCGGATTGGTCGGCCTCGCTGCGCTGCCGATCGAACTGCCGCTGACCACCACTTTCATGCTGCGGGCGATCGCCGCGATCGCGCGGCATGAAGGCGAGGATCTCACCAGGATCGAGGCCCGGCTCGCCTGCCTCGAAGTGTTCGCGCTGGGCTCCAAGCAACGCAACGAGAAAGTCGACAATATCGGCTACTACGCCGCTCGCGCGCTGCTGAGTAAATATACCAGCGATATCGTCTCTTTTGTCGCGGAGCGCGGTGCCATCGATGCTTCCGTGCCGGTGGTCCGGAGCATGGTGAGCGAGATCGCCTCGCGCTTCGGCCTTGTGGTGTCCGACAAGATTGCGGCCGGTGCGTTGCCGATCCTGGGCGCGGTCGGCGGCGCCACCGTCAATGTCATCTTCATGGATCATTTTCAGCGCGTCGCGCAGGCGCATTTCTCCTTGCGCCGGCTGGAGCGCACTTACGGCACTGCTCATATTCGCCAGCGTTATGCCGAATTGGCCAACCGGTCGTCGGTACCTGTTTAACCGTGGTTACACACGCCGAGCAAAGGCTGCGCGACCTGCAACGGATGCGGATGTTCGCGACCGCGCTGCTGGGGCTGATGACGGCGGTCTTTATCGCGACCTATCTCGTGCCCTGGCAATGGACTTGGCTGACTTATCTGCGGGCCTTCACCGAGGCGGGCATGATCGGCGCCTGCGCCGACTGGTTCGCGGTCGTGGCGCTGTTTCGTCATCCCCTCGGCATTCCGATCCCGCACACGGCGATCGTGCCGCACAATAAAGAGCGGATCGGGGGCGCCATCGGCCGCTTCATCTCCAACAATTTCCTGTCGCCAAAAGTGCTGCGGGAAAAAATGCGGGAGATCGATCCGGCGGGATGGGCAGCGCGCTGGCTGCTTCATCCCGACAATGCCCGCCGGGTCGCGCAACGCGCGGCGGGTGCGCTGCCGCAGGCGTTGCGGGCAATGCCGCGTGACGAACTCAACGTGTTCCTGGCGCGCATGGCCCGCAGCGGCATCGAGGCGGTTCCGGCCGCGCCGCTGGCGTCGAGGATACTCTCGATCCTGTGGGCGCAAGGCGAGACCCAGGCGCTGGTCGAGCGCGGGATCGACATGGCGGCGCGGGCGCTCACCGACAATCGCGACCGCGTCAAGGTGACGGTGACGCAGAAATCGTCGCGCTTCATTCCGAAATGGGTGGACGCGATCGTCGCTGACAAGATCGTCAGCGGGTTGACGCAGCTGCTCGACGAGATGCGCAATCCCGCGCATCCCTGGCGCACCGAATTAGGCGCTTCGGTCGATCGCCTGATCGACGATCTCGCCACCAAACCGGAATTTTACGCGCGCGGCGAAGAGCTCAAGACCGAGGTTCTCGACAATCCCGTCGTGGTGCAGCAGGTCAACAAGCTCTGGACCCAGATCGAGGTCCAGCTCGACACCAATTCCGCCGTCTATATCAACCAGCTGGCGGTCGGCCTTGAGCATGCCTTGATCACGCTTGGGCAGCGGGTGGCCGACGATCCCACCATTCACGACGCCGTCAATCGATGGCTGAGGATCGCGGCCTTGCGCCTGATTGCGCCCCGCCGCGCCGAAATCGGTGCGTTCATTACGCAGGTGGTGGAGCGGTGGGATACCGAGACGCTGGTCAATCGCATGGAATTGCAGGTCGGGCGCGATCTCCAGTACATCCGCATCAACGGCACGCTGGTCGGCGGGCTGGTCGGCCTGATCATTTTTACGATCACGCGGTGGGTGTGAAAGCAGGTCGCGTCGGAACTTGCGGAGTTTCCTTCTCTCTCGCCTCGCTTGCGGCAGGGCTGTCCAGGGAACGAACTCAAGTGATTCAAATGACTCAAGTTCGCAGTCTCGAGTCGAGAGTGCCAATAATTTCCAAAGACCCCACTGCTGCAAGCACTTGTTACGACTCGACAAAATTTTCCCCGGACAGCCCTGCCGCAAGCGGGGCGAGGTGAACAAGCGTCAGCTCGTTTCCCGCGCCTCGATCAGCGATCTCACCCGCTCCACATCTTCAGGCGTTGCCGGATTGTAGACCACCATGTCGAGATCGCTGCGGCCGTCGACGGCAAAGGCCGAATATTCCAGCGTGATGAGTCCGGCCAACGGATGCCGCAACGATTTCGCGAAATCGCCATAGGTGCTGCGCACATCATTCTCGCGCCAGATTGCTTCGAATTCGGGGCTGAGCCGGCACAGCTCGTCCACCAGTGCCTGAACATTCCTGGTCGCTCCGGCGCGCGCGGTGTCGGCGCGGAACGCGGCGACCGCAAAGCGCGCGACGCCTTCCCAATTGGTTTGCACGGCGCGAATATGAGGCGCGCTGAACATCATGCGCAGGATATTGCGTTGCCCGGCGGCGATCTCGCCGTAATCGGTCATCACCACCGAAGCGGCACGGTTCCAGCCGACGATGTCCCAGGTCGAGGTCTTCACATAGGCAGGGCTGAACTCGAGCGCGTCGAGCACACGTTGCAGCCGTGGCGTCACGCCCTCCGCCGCGTGATAACGCACCTCGGGCGGGCGGCCCAACGCCAGCAGAAACAGGTGCTCGCGCTCGACTTCCGTCAGCACCAGCGCCCGCGCGATCCGCTCCAGCACATCGGCCGAAGGCGCGCCGCCACGGCCCTGTTCGAGCCACGTGTACCAGGTGGCGCTGACATTGGCGCGCTGGGCGATTTCCTCGCGCCGCAATCCCGGCGTTCGCCGCCGCGCCGATGGAAAGCCGAACGTCGCCGGATCGAGCCGCGCGCGGCGATCCCGGAGATAATTTCCAAGCAGATTGTCGTTTGGATTCGTCTGGGCAACCGGCATGCGCGTCCTGTTAGTCATTATACCTGTATAAGATCACTACTTTACCCGGATAGACCATAGGCCGAAAACGGCATCGATCCAACCCGGGAGAATATTCGATGCGTGTTTTTGTTACCGGCGCGAGCGGCTTTGTCGGCTCGGCTGTTGTCGCTGAACTGATTGCGGCGGGACACCAGGTGCTCGGCCTCGCGCGTTCCGATGCATCCACAAAGTCGGTTGCTGCTGCAGGCGCGCAGGTGCATCGCGGCGATCTCACGGATCTCGAAAGCCTGCGGAGCGGTGCGGCTGCGACCGACGCCGTAATTCACACTGCCTTTATTCACGACTTCTCGAAGTTCGCCGAGAATTGCGAGATCGACCGCCGCGCAATCGAGGCACTCGGTGCGGCGCTCGCCGGCTCCAATCGTCCCTTGATCGTGACTTCGGGAACCGGATTGCTAACGCCGGGGCATCTCGCGACGGAAGACACCGTACGTCCAACAGGCTCGGCAATTCCCCGCGTGTCAGAACAGGCGGGTCTCTCGCTGGTATCGCAGGGCGTGCGTGTGTCTGCGATGCGGCTGCCGCCGACGGTTCATGGCGATGGCGATCACGGTTTCGTGCCCATCCTGATCGGTCTCGCCCGCGACAAGGGTGCTGCGGCTTATGTTGGCGACGGTAATAATCGGTGGCCCGCGGTGCACCGGCTCGATGCGGCGCAGCTCTATCGGTTGGTGCTTGAGAAGGGGACCGCAGGCGCCGTGTATCATGCGGTCGCTGAACAGGGCGTGTCGTTCCGGGATATTGCCGGCGTGATCGGCCGCCGCTTGAACGTTCCTGTCGTCAACAAGACGCCGGAAGAGGCAGCCCAGCACTTTGGCTGGTTCGCGCACTTCGCGGCAATGGACAATCCGTCTTCAAGCGCGCTGACACAGGAACGAACGGGATGGCGCCCGACGCGGCCCGGGCTGATTTCCGATCTCGACCATCCGCGTTATTTCCCGGCCTGAGAGCCTGACCGGGGTGCGGACGCATCGCTCCCCGGCTTTCGCGGCTGTAATTCCGCCAATTTTTACGGGGCGCCGGGACATTCGATTGAACCGGTATTGCGGCGCCAGCGACGGATGGCTGTGTAGCGTCAGGCCGGAACTCGACCTGTCGCGATGCCGATATGATCCTGGATGTCTGGAGAAAGAACGATGCGGCTCATTTCCCTGACGCGCGCCTGCGCGGTCATGGCGCTTGCGGGTATGTCCGCGATGACGCCGGCCAATGCCACAATCGAAAAGATCATGAACCTGTGCGACGGCAAGATGTGTCCGTTCTTCCGTGCTTCCATCGTAATCCCCGACGGCTGGGTCGAAGACAAGGATGCGACACGTCATTTCAATTCACAGTTTCTGTTGCCCAAAGGCGTCGACTTCGACAGGTCGGCTGTGAAAATCTATGTCGCGGTGGTCTTTAACCGCAAGAAACAGTCGATCTCGGACTTCATGCCCGAACAGTTCGCGGATTGGCGCAGCCGCGCCAAAGGCGCCAAAATAACCGATCTCGACGACCTTCCCCGCGGCGACGGCAAGCCTGCGTTTGTGCGCCACCAGTTCGAAGCCGCGAGCCTTCGCGAACAGGGCTATGAATTGCAGGCGGTCACCACTGACAGCGACACCGACGGGAACGAGTTTATCGTTACGATAAACCTGTCGGCCAATTCGGCGAAGGCCCTGCAAAACGCCAGTGCGGCCTTTCAGGAGATCCTGAGCAAATATTGAGTCGGAAAGCGCCAGCGTAACGCGAGCCCGGCACTATTTGATCATGATGCCTTCGACTTCGCTCATGTCGTGAATCGAGGCGTCAAAGGACAGGCGGTCGGGATTGTCTGTGGATTGCCGGCGCAGGGTCTCGGTCAATGCATCCTGTTCGAGATGAAAATGCCGGCCGTCGCGCAAGCGGGCATAGGCCGCCCACGGCACGAAATTGGTGACCGGGAAGGGCAGTCCGTCACGCGGAGAAATGTCGATATTGAGCCCGGAAATGAACAACAGGTTCTTGTGGGCATAGACCGGCTCGCGCCGGATGGTGCGATAGGTCCGATCGAATTCGATCTGGGTGTGGTGGCGCGCGGCATCCAGCGCCGGATACTTGGAGGTCACCAGCGTCGGCATCGCCGGACCGAGCGCGGCCTCCAGCATGTCGTGGCCTTCAGGGCCTTCGGACGGTGTGCGGCGAAAGAAAAACAGATCGGCCGTCAGGCGAGGGCCGATGATCTGCGGCGTGTCACCCCAGGTTTCGGCCGGTAGCCGCGTCACCAGCGGTGGTGCGGCGTGAAATACGTTACACGTGCTCAAGGTCTTGAGCGGGCCCTTGCTGCGGTCGATCAAGAGATCGAGGTTCAGCATCAGGCCTTCGGCACGTTCTTCATCGAGGAACAGATTGTCGACGAGCACCGCCGGCTTGCCGTCGAGCCGGCCGAACAGGATGTGATCGCAGGCATGGCGATATTCGTCCTGGTACCAGTGCAGCACGCCGCAGAGTTTGCCGCAATTGTCGCCGAATTCCTGATGGGCGGTGCGGCTGCGCCGGTAGACGCCGTAGCGTTTGGTGTCGGGATCGTAACCGACATGGCTGGCATGGATGATGACGAGGTCTTCGCCATGATGGGCATGCGGCCCGTGCCGGTTGGTGGCGACCTTGCCGCCAACCCGGCCGTGATCGAATGGAAAGGTCCCGAAATGCTGGGCTATCAGGATGACCGGATAGCCCTGGCTTTCGTCGGAGCAGAACGCCCGCGAGGGCATCATGCGATCGCGTTGAAAACCCAGCGACAGGCAATAATTGTACAGCCGCGGCACAAACTGGCTGTAACGCATCGCATGGTCGTCAATGCGAAGATTCTCGATCAGTCGCTGCATCAAATAGCGATCATTCAGCAGCCTCGGCCAGCTCGTCACCCTGCTTGTTGTAGTCATAGACTACGCGGCCGTAGGGCAGCGTCAAGTCGGCCAGGAAATGATGCGCGCCGATCACGCGCCGCACCGGGAAATCGGCCACCGGGGCGTTGACGTGCGGCACCAGATGCAAACGGCCGGGTCCGAACCACGAACCCTTCACGGTGATGTCGGTCAGGTTGATCGCGACCAGCTGGCAGACTTCGGCATGGCCGTCGACGCCGGGGATCAGCTTCAGATTGATCTGCGTCTTGGAGAGCGTCTTGAGGGTGGCCTCGCCGTTGCCGGCCATCGCTTCGTGCTTGTAGCCCATGGTGCCCATCGCGACGAGCTGGTTGGCATATTCCAGCGTGCCGGTCAGCGTGTCCTTGACGATCTCGAGCTTGGGGTGGGCGTATTTCTTCGGGAAGCCCCAGATCTCGCGGCCGGCGGCGATCGGCGGATCATCGTCGAGATACATCTGCGAGACGAAATTGACTTCCTCGCCGTTGAGGCGGGCCGGGATCACGAGGCCGGATTCGGTGTAGCTGCCGAAGCCGGAGCTGTCCGGCATCTTGATCCATTCATAATGCACGATCGGCTGATCGATCGGCTCCAGCGGCTCGGGCAGGCCGGCGCGGATCAACTCGGGATCGGTCTCGTAGGTGATGACCAGGAATTCGCGATTGATGAAGCGATAGGGCCCGGCCGGATAGCTGGGGCCTGCCATCGGCATGGACGGAAGCTTGAGAATGTCAGCCTTACGCATCGAAGAACCCCTTTTTCAATGAACCGTCCAGCGCCATCGACGGGCAGCATGGCGACGGTACTTGACCTCTGATTGACCCCACATATCCCTGCAAAAGCACGAATGCGCGACCGCACGCGGAATTCGTATCGGCCGCGCGCAGCCAAGGTAGGGGACATTTTCTTCAAACTCATGACATCCAGGTTTGGCCGGATGTTTTGTTTTAACGCTGTGGACAGAGACCAGCTCTGGAAGTCATCCGTCATGCGGCTTTGTCACAAGGGTGTCACCGCTCGTCTGAATTCTAGGCTGCAAGCTTTTCATGCGGGAATTCAGAGGAAACATCATGGACGCGCGTACGCCGGACTCCGATACGATGGTCGAACACGGATGGCGGCCCGACCGATGCGACCGTGTCGCGCTGGTCCTGCAAGGCGGCGGTGCGCTGGGTGCCTATCAGGCCGGCGTCTATCAGGCTTTGCACGAAGCCGGCATGGAGCCGGATTGGGTTTGCGGTGTGTCGATCGGCGGCATCAATTCGGCGATCATTGCCGGCAATCCGCCGGAGCGTCGTCTTGAGAGGCTCCGGATTTTCTGGGACCGCATCACGGCTCGCAAGGTCTGGCACTATACGCCGGATGGCGACGTCTATCGCAAGGCGCGCAATCTCGCGAGTTCGTTCATGACGACGACCCTGGGCCAGCCGGGCTTCTTCAAGCCGCACGAGATGAACCCGTGGTTCAGCCCGGCCGGCGCCAAGACCGCGACCAGCTATTACGATACCACGCCGCTGCGCGACACGCTGCTTGAACTCGTTGATTTTGATCTGATCAACGCCCGCAAGACCCATTTCGCGGTCGGCGCCGTCAATGTCGTGACCGGAAACTTTCTGTATTTCGACAACAATAAGGAAGTCATCGGCCCCGAACATGTGATGGCGAGCGGCGCGTTGCCGCCGGCATTGCCGATGGTGCGCATCGGCACCGATCATTTCTGGGACGGCGGCATCGTTTCCAATACGCCGCTGCAGCATCTCCTGGACCAGCAGGACAAGATGAACTCGCTGGTGTTCCAGGTCGATCTGTTCAGCGCCCGCGGCGCGCTACCCCGCGACATCCAGGAGGTGCTGGCCCGGCACAAGGACATCGTCTATTCGTCGCGCACAAGACACAACACCGATGTTTACAAGCAGATGAACAATCTGAAGACCGAGCTCCATAAGGCGCTGATGAAGATCCCGCAGGATCAGCTCAGCGAGGAGGAGCGCGCCCGGCGCGACGGCCTGATCCATTTTCCGGAGATCACGATCCTGCAGATGATCTATCAGCAGAAGACCTATGAGGGCGATTCCAAGGATCACGAGTTCTCCGCGACCTCGATGCACGAGCATTGGCAAAGCGGCCTCGATGACACCCGTCGGACCCTGAAGCGGCGGGAATGGCTGGCGCTGCCCGAAGCCGGCATGGGCATCGTCGTGCACGACGTGCACCGCGAGCGGGATTACTGAGTGAAATATGCGCGCGGCCCATCGAGGCTGCGCGCATCACTGGCTGAGCGGCACGCCGAGCCGGCCGATTCCGGGAAATTTCAGCGCGGGGCGGCGGATGTCGAAGCCGAGGACGCCGCCGAAGAAATTAAACTCGAGGCCTTCCATCCAGCCGATGGTGAGGCCGAGATAGCCGCCGAGCGAGACGAACACGCCGGTGCGCGATGCGGTGAGGCCGACCCATTCGCCACGATAGGGGAAGTCCTTGCCGATCGCGGTCGGCGGCAGCACCGCGTTCAGTTCGGGCACCCCATCGAGTACCGCCTGCACGAAAGTGTTTGAATTCGGGCCCGGCCAGGCGCTGTAATCGCCATATTCACGGAATTTGTAGTTCTCGATGACCGAGCGAATGGCCGGAATGAGCTTTTCAGCCTCCGTGCCGTCAACGCTTGCGACGGGTTGGGGTGTCGCGCCGAACCACCGGCCGTCGGCGGCAAATCCATCGACCCGGATAGGTTCGCCCCAGGCGGTGTAATCGTAGCGGCTATAGCTGGGAGCGCCGCGCTCCTTGACCACAATCCAGGTGTGAACAGCAAAGATTCCGCGCCAACGCACGGTTCGCGCAGCATAAATCCGGACCAGCGCCTCCGGATGATCCGCCGCGGCCGGCAAGAGCCCGGCGCTCGAGCGATCGGCCGTCTGCCAGTTTCCGCGACGATCTCCGCTAAGATAGTTAGCGGTCGAGACCAAAAGCGGCGCGATGATCAGAAACAGAAAAATGAGCACGTATTTCTTCACGGGGGTGCGATCGGCGGGATCGTCGTTGTTGATGTTGCTGATGTAATTCGCATCTCGGCTTTTGCCAGTGCGGTGCGGAATCTTTCACGCGCGGTGCCCACATGCCGGTGCCGACGCCAGCGCGGGCCAGATGCCGGTGTGGAAATCCCCGCAGCAACAAATCCGACACAAAACCATTAGCGAAACCTGATTGGTTTATATTGGGTTAACGCTCGTCCGCGTTATCCCGGGGTGGGGGAGACGGCGATGCGTAAGCGTGACGTGGCGGGGCAGGGAAAGCCCATCGGACAACTGTCGAGAACCGCCCGGCAATGGATGGCGGGGCTCAAATCCTCGGTTTCGCACCTTGTCACCCCATCGGGGCCGCCGCCGAAGCTGATTTTCGACCAGCTCGAGCCGCGCATGCTGATGAGCGCCGATCCGGTCGTGATCGACCTGCAGTCGCTGCATCCGGTACAGCCGACCAACGATGTCGTGATCCGGCTACTCAACGACGTCGTCACCACCGGCAACCAAACCACGAATATCGAGCGCGTCGAGGCAGTCGATGCCAATAATCCCGCCAACGTGCTGTCGTCGCAGGTCGTGCCCACCGGCAGCAATGTGACGGTCATTGCCGCCCCCGGCAACAACACCATCACCTTCGATATGTCCTCGCTGCCTCCGGCCGCGACGCAGCCGCAGTTCAACGTCGTCGGCAACGGCAATGTCACGCTCGGCGTGATTGAGAACTCAACACAATCCGCCGGCTGGCAACTCAACGGCGGTGGCGCCGGCCAGATCAATGGCCAGCTGCAGATCGGATTTACCGGCGTCGATCATCTGATCGGTGGCGGCGCCGACACGCTGTCTGGCTCGGCGACGGACACCAGTTGGACCGTCAACGGCGCCGGAGCGGGCTCGGTCGGGTCAACGCAATTCGGTGGTTTCGGCAATCTCGTCGGCGCGGCCGGCCAGAACGACGTTTTCAACGTCACATCCGGCGGCAGCCTTGCCGGCAGTATTAATGCCGGCGGCAATGGCACGGTCTCGATCAATGCGGGTGCGGCCGAAAGCTGGAAGCTTGACGGCGGCGGCGCGGGTCAGGCCACCGGTCCGGTGCAGATCGCCTTTACCGGCGTCGAACATCTGATCGGCGGCGGCGCCGATACGCTGACCGGTGCGGCGACCGACAACAACTGGACGATTGACGGCGCGGGATCAGGCGAGATCGACCAACCCAGCTTCAACGGCTTTGCCACGCTCAACGGCGCCGGATCGGGCGCCGTCAGCGAGCTCACTTTCAGCGGTTTTGCCAACCTCGACGGCGCGACCGGCCAGACCAACACCTTCACGGTCACTTCGACCGGCAGCCTTGCGGGCAATATCGACGGCGGTGGCGACGGAATCCTGGTCATCAGCGCCGGCAACGTCAACACCTTTACCTCGGTCTATACGGGAGCCCATTCCGGCAACGAGACCTTTGACGGCGACACCATCAATTACACCGGCATGCTGCCGCTGGTGAACTCCGGCACGGCTGCCAACGTCAACTACCAGATCAGCACCAACAACAATCTGCTGACGCCGCAAACCGACAATGTCGAGCTCTATTACAACTCAACGGTCGGCGACGCGCATTTCGGCATGATGGTGCTGCAAAGCCTCAGTGGCGACTTCGAGACCACCTATTTCACGGCGCCGACCGGCAATCTCTCGATCAACGTTCCCGATCCCACCAACATCAATAATGGCGGCGGCTCCGGCGCCGACACGCTCACCATCATGTCGCTGGCGCCGAGCTTCAGCGCCAGCCTCAACGTCAATTTGCTCTATGAAGGGTTCGATCCCTTCCAGACCGGGCTGTTGCCGTCGAGCGGCCCCGGTGCGGCGATCTATCAGAACTCGATCTACGTCACCGGCGATCTCAACACCCATGGCGGTGCGATCAACTTAATCTCCGAGAATACCTATATCGGCACCGTCATCGGTTCGACCTCGCAAAGCGGCAGCAGCTTTGCCGATAACGCGACCTATACCGGGGTCGCCGCCACGGGCGGCTCGGGCAGCGGCATGACCGCGACCATCACCACCGACGCCAACGGCAATGCCACCGCCCATATCACCAGCACCAGTGCCGGCACCGGCTACAAAACCGGCGACACGATCAGCTTCAACGTGCCCGACGGGTCAGGCCACGACACCGTCTCCATTAAGCTCGCCACCGCCGCTGACTCGGCCACTCTCTCGACCGTCAATGCCACCGGCAATGCCGGCGCGATCTCGATCGGCATGAGCGGAACCGTCACGGTCGGCGGTGCGGCGCAGGTCGCCGGCGGCACCTTTGTCGCGCTTGGTGCGAACGTCATCCTCGATGCGGAGGGGAGTGCCGGACACAAGGCCGGCGCCATCACGGTGGCCACCTCCGATATCGGTCAGCGCCTGATCAGCGCGCCGGTAGATTACACCAACAAGAACGCCAACATCTATATCGACGGCTCGACCATCGAAGGCGGTTCGGTGACGATCGCCGCGACCGCGTCAGACACCAACATCACCACCGACGCGCCCTCGAACCTGACCGGCTTCACCGGCAATTTGCAAACGCTGCTGAACCAGCTTCCGGGCGTAGTGCTGAGTTCATTTCTCGGCATCGACGCCTCCGTCATCCTGCGCGGCGCCGCCGCGACCATCAATATCGACGATGCGACCATCATCAGCAACAACACGGTCAGCATCAAGGCCGCCACGGCCGTCACCACCCAGGTGTCGGCGATCACCGAGGGCGTCGGCGCGGTGGTTTCGGCGACCGGTGTTTCGTTCGCCGCCGGTTACGGCCAGGCGATGGCCGATGCCGAAGTCAATATCACGGGCACGACCAGCATCACGGCGCTCAACAGCGTCACCATCGCGGCCTCCGGCAAGAGCACGGACTCCGTGCAGGCCTATGCCGACAGCAACCTGTTCACCGACGTCAATCCGAACGCGGTCTCGATCGCGCTCGCCGCCGCCTACAACAACCTGACCGCGGTCGTTAATATCGGCGAAGATTCCTCGGTCACCTCGACTGCCGGCAATATCAACGTCACGGCGAGCGGATCGCAGACCACCAAGCCGGATGCGCGAACCTTCAGTCCGGTCGATGGCGCCGGTGGCGTCGCGGTCGGTCTTGACTGGGAAACCGCCAACGTTGCGGCCAATGTCAGCGGCACGCTCACGACGCTGGCGCCGGAAGGCTCCGTGGGCGTCGATAACAGCGAAGCGCAAACCTTCACCGGCGCCTCCATCGGTTCTGACGGTACGACCCTCACCATCCCCGACAACGGCTTCTCGACCGGCGAACTCGTCATCTACCAGCCCCAGATCAACATCAACGCCGGTACGATCATTCCGCCGGTCGTAGAAAACGGTTCCGCGAGCAATGCGATCGGCGGGCTCACCGCGGGCTCGACCTATGCGGTGCTGGTGACCGGGGCCGACACGATTCAATTGACCAAGGTGGCGCCGCTCAACATTGCCGCCATCGGCACCAGCATCACCTCGGACCAGACGCTCAACGTGGTGGGGACCGAACTGTTCAGCACCGATGCCATCGATTCCAGTAACGATCTCATCATCCCCGGCCACGGCTTTGCGACCGGCGACCAGATTCAATATAACGACGGCGGCAACACCGCGATCAGCGGCCTGACCAACAACGCGATCTATACCGTCAATGTCATCGACGATCAGACGTTCCAGCTTGAAGATTCCAGCGGCAACGTCATCCATATCTCGCAGGTCGATCAAAGCGGCAATATCGCGCTCGGCACGCAGACGTTTACCGATCTGACCAATACCGCGATTCCGGCGGCCACCGTGACGCTCGCCTATATCAATACCGCGACCAACGCGATCGACGTGGCGGGCATCAGCAGCATCTTCGCGCTCGGCAGCACCAGCGAAGTGAATTACGAATCGCTGGCGAACGACGGCGCCAATTCGATCGGCGGCCTGACCAACGAGGCGTTCTACAACCTGAAAGCGGTCGACGCGAATTCGTTCCAGCTGTTCGACGAGACCACCGGCAAGGTGGTGCAACTCAGCGATCCCGGCGGTCCCGCGACCCAGGCGCTGTCGTACATCTCCCACGTCGTCAACTTCAATCCGATCGCGGTTACGATCAATTCCGCCGGCAAGCCGGTCGATTCGAGCGGTAACGTCGTCAGCGGCGGCGTTGACTCCCAGACCGACGATATCGTCATCCCGAAAAACAGCCTCGCCGCCGCCGGTCTGCCGGGCGGTCTGGCGAACGGCACGCCGATCATTTACGAAGTCGATCAAACGGTGCAGACCACCGAAGCGCTGGTGTTCGAATTGAACGCCATCAGTGCCAATACGATCTATCTGCCCAGCAACGGGTTAGCGAACGGCTCGCTGGTGACGTATGATCCCGGCGCCGGCAATACTGCCATCACCGGCCTCAACACCACCGACACCTACCGCATCGTGGACGTCAATCCGCAGAGTGTCAGCGGCGTGTCCACGTCCGATTCGTTCCAGCTGTTCGACGTCACCACCAACCAGATGGCGGTTATCTCGCAAGGCACCGCGCTGGGCACCCAGACGTTTACAGATTCCGCCGATCACGTCAGCGTCTCGATCACGCTCGGCCTGATCGACACCAGCACCAACAGCATCGAAGTCGCCGGTCATGGTTTCAAAGGCACGACCAGCGCGCCGACCGACGTCAATTATGCCGTGCTCAACGGCTCTACGGTCGGCCATTTGACCAATGGCGGCGAGTACCATCTGGTCGCGACCGGGGCCAACACGTTCCAGCTCTATGACGGCGCGGGGAATCTCGTCACGCTGAGCAACGCGACGGGCCCGAGCGTCAGCGTCGTGGCCGCCCACGATTATTATACCGCCTCGGGCTTTGTGCCGGGTCAGGCCGCCAGCGCGGCGTCGGCGTTCGAACTGGACGCGATCAATTCGACCAACAATACGATCTACATCGCCGGCAATTCGCTGGTCAACGGCGGCACCGTGACCTACGACGCCGGCACCGACAGCAGCGGCAATCCCAACACGCCGATCACGGGCCTGACCCAGGGCGCGACCTATACCGTAGTGGATGTCACCGCGGCCGGCGTTGCCGATCCCACGCTCACCACGTCGGACTACTTCGTCCTCAAGGACGCCGGCGGCAACGTCGTGCACGTCTCGCAGGGCACCGCGATCGGAACCCACACCTTTACGGATGCCACCAACAGCGTCTCGGCCAGCGTGAATCTGGCCTACATCACCGGTAATACTATCCACGTTCAGAATCACGGCTTCACCGGCACCACGGCCGCGCCGCAAGTCCTCAATTACGAGGCGTTGGCCGGATCCGGCATCGGCGGCCTCACCAGCACCAGCCTTTATAATATCGTGTCGACCGGGACGAATACGTTCCAGATTTTCGACAAGACCACCGGCACGGTCGTGGCGATTACCGATTCCGGCACGCCGAGCGCCAACGCCATCACCAACATGAACGGCCAGGGTTCGCTCGGCGATCTCACCACCGGTGACGTTGCGATCAGCGGCCTGATCAGTGCTTCCACCTATTATGTCGTGACCGCGGGCTTCGACGCCAATGGCGATCAGTTGATCCGGCTGGTCGATAACGCGACCGACGTAGCCAATGACGCGCCGATCACGATCACCGCGAATGGCGCCCAGTTCCAGAACGCGTTGTCGCAGAGCCCGCTCACCGACGGCATCGGCGTGACGGCGACGCTGACCTCGGCCAACACGGTCAAGGTGCAGCCGCAGATCGGCAGCAAGTTCAACCCGGAAACCGGCTTCAAGAACGGGTTCTCGCGGGCCGATCTCGGTCTCGCGACGCTGCTCGGGAGCGCCCAGGCGCAGTCGGGCACGGCACCGGCGCAGGGCCCGGTCGGCCCGAACGGCGAGAAGCCCAGCCCGGTGAAGGATTCCATTCACAACGACAGCCTCAGCCTCGGCGGCGGCGTCGGCATCATCGTCACCAACAACAAGGTCAACGCCACCATCGGCAACGCCGCCGGTACCGGCAAGGCGATCCTGAGCACGCCGAACAACGTCACGGTATCGGCCTCGGATACGCAGACCGATCAGGCCCTCGTGCAGTCCGACGTCTCCAAGCCGAAGACCTCCACGGGTGGCGCGGCGGTCGACCTCGCCTTCGCGATCGGCGTGTACCAGAACACCGCCAACGCCACCGTGTTCGGCAATTCGACCATCGACGCCGGCGGCACCGTCACAGTCAATGCGTCGCTGATGTATCCGTTCCTCACCGATCCGGCCGAACTGACCTCGCTTCAGGGCATCGGCAATCTCATAGCGACACAAGGCACCAGCTTCATCACGACCGACCTGCTGGACGGCACGCTGGGTGCCGGAACGTTGTTCCTCGACAATTGGGTGGTGGCACGCGCCAAGGCGGCGGGTTCGCCGGCGGCCGCCGTTGCGCTTGCGATTGCGGTCAACGTCTACACCAACAACGCCAACGCGACCGTGATGTCCGGCGCCAAGATCAACCAGAATTTGAATTCGATCAAGGACCCGGGAAATACCGCGCTGCTCGACCAGTCGGTCGCGGTTACCGCGAGCATCGGGATCGAACTGATCGAGATGGCCGGCATCGGCAAGTGGTCGCTGAGCGATGCGCCGCTCGCCAAGAAATATTTCGAGAAAAAGTCCGCCACCGAATTGTGGGAAGGCGGTGACGTCATCGACATCTACGGCCGCTCCAACTCGAAATCGGTCGGCGGCTCGGTGCTGCTGGATTACATCAGTGACAATGCGATCGCGGAAATCCAGGGCGATGCGGACGTCACCATCGGCAAAGCCGGCTCGCTCACGGTCAACGCCAACGAAAATATCTTCCGGATCGCGATCGCGACGGCCGGCGGTCAGACCGGCGCCGGGGCGTCATTTGGTTTCGCCGGCAGCGGCAACGTCCTGATTCAGAGCAGCACCGTTTTGGCCGGCCTCGTCACCACTGCAACCGGTGGCCCGACGGTGAACGGCGGCGGCGCCCTCATTATCAATGCGACATCGGGCGGATTCGAACTCGATATCGCCGGCGCGATCGTCGACGCCGGCAAGGGCTCCGATGCGCTCGGCATCTCGCTGCTGACGATGTCACGACCAATGTCGCGGCGTTCATCGGTCTGCCTCTGTCGTCGAATCCGGAGGGCGCCACCGCGATGGGTGCCGTGTCGCTCGACGTCGGCGCTACCTCGCTGTCCGCCACGACCGACGGCACCTGGATCGGTGTGGTCGCGACCGCCACGACGCTGAGCGGGCCGCAGGGCGCGCCGCAGGACGTCGGCGAGAACGAGAACGATCCGCTCGACGGCATTTCGTTGCCGGCGTTGTTCGAGGAAGGGCCGGATCCGGCCAGCATCAAGAGCGGAACCGGATTTGCCGGCAGCGTCGGCATCAACATCTTCGACCAAAACGACCTTGCCTATATCGACGCGCGCGGAACGGTCAAAACCAGCACGCTGTCGCTCAATGCCTCATTGACGCCGGTTGTCGTGCTGTTCAGCGGCGGCGTCGCAGTCTCCGTCACCGGCGGTACAGGTTTGGGCGGCGGCAGTGTCATCGGCGGCTCGTTCGTGTTCAACCAGATCACGGCCGATACCGAAGCCTTCATCGCCGACTTCCTGCCGGCCTCGGGCGGCGTGCCCGACACCAACGGCCTGGTGGTCCAGAGTACCGCTGCGAAAGTCGCCGGTGCCAACCAGGTGTCGATGACCGCGACGCGTGGCGGTACGCTCGGGACGTTCTCCGCGGCGGTCGCCGCCAATACCAACGAGCAGGGCAATGCGTTCTCGGGCTCGATCTCGGTCAACAGGATCGTCGACACCACCAAGACCCTGATCGAAGGCGCGACCTTGCTCGCGACCGGCAATACGATGATGAAGGCGCTCGATGAAGCGCAGGTGATCGCGATCGGCGGCGGCGCGAGCTACACGGCCGGCGCCAAGGGCGTCGGCGCCTCGCTGGCGTACAACCAGATCAGCGGCGATACCGAGGCCGATGTGCTCGGCGTCACCGGCCGGCGCGCGGCGGTCGATATTGGCGGCGATCTGTCGGTCACCGCGATGAACAGCCAGACCCTGTGGGCGTTCGCGATTTCGCTCGGCATTGCCACCGGCGGCGGCCTTGGCAGTAACGCGGTCGCGTTCACGATGGGCATCAACGTGATCTCGACCAGCACGTCGATCTTCACCCGCAGCAATTCCAGCGGGATTCTGGCGATGCTTGAAAACGCCGATATCACGGCGGCCGGCGTCAGCATCGAGGCCGACGACAATTCGGTGATCTATGCGGTGGCCGGCGCGCTCGGTGTCGGCGCCCAGGGCAACGCCTACGGAATAGCACTCGGCTGGAACCAGATCGCGCTAGTGGTCGATGCCTCGATCGACAATTCGACGGTACATGCCGGTGCCGACGGCATCAGCCTGCAGGCGCTGTCGACCGAAAACGGGCCGATCAAGGCGATCGGCAGCACCTCGCCGTCATTCGCGGGCAAGATCGCGGCCGCCGCGATCGGCGGGTCAAAGGGCAATGGCACCAGCGTCGGCGGTAGCCTGTCGGTCAACGGCACCTACGACACGATCGAAGCCACGGTCACCAAAAGCTCCAGCCTGACCACGACCGCCGGCGGCAATGTCAGCATCCTGGCCAGCGACCAGTCGACCATCAATGCGCTCACCGGCGGTGCCGCCATTTCCACCAAAGACAGCGCGGTCGGTGCGGCGATCGGCGCCAACTACATCGCCAACGATGTCACCAGCAATGTCGATAGCTCGACCATTTCGTCCAACGGCAATGTCACCATCGACGGCGAGGAATCCGCCGCCATTAACGCGCTCACCGTCGGCGCCGCCGGCGGCGACAATGTCAGCGTCGGCGCATCGGTCTCGGTCAATGTGATCACCGATCCCGTCACCTCGTCCATCACCGGCGCAACCGCGAATGTCTTTGCATTGGGCAATCTGCGGGTGATCGCCCAGGATACTGCCAACATCGTCGCCATCGCCGGCGCGCTGGCGGCCGGCGGCGATACCGGGGTGGGCCTCTCCATCAACATTGTCACCATCACCGATACTACCAACGCCTTTATCGATGGGGCGGCGACTGCTTCCGCCAACGGCGCGCTCAGTACCTTCACTGACGTGATCGGCGGCGCGGGCCATACGGGCCTTCAGGGCCTCTCGATCGAGGCGAATTCGTCCGAGAACGTCGTCATCGTCGCGGTCGGCGGCGCATTTTCCGACGAAGGCGCCGGGACCGGCGCTACTCCCGTGACGGTCATCGACGTCAGTGCCAGCGCCTATGAGGAAGCAACCACCACTACCGGCAAGGGCATCAGTTCGCTGCATGACGTCGATATCGCCGCCGTGGGCCACACCACGCTGGTCGGCGTGGCCGGCGCGCTTGCGGGCGCCAGCGATGTCGCGGTCGGTATCGGCGCCGACGTCAGCTATATCGATCGCAATATCGAGGCCTATATCGGCGCGGGCGCGTCCGCCCAGGCCGGCGATAACGTCATCGTCGCGGCATTCGCCGACATGACGCAGACCTCGGTCTCGGCCTCCGGCGCGTTTTCCAGCGAGGCGGCCATCACCGTGACGGCCGGGGTCGCCGTGCTCGATCTCACGACGCTGGCCTATATCGGCAGCGGCGCCATTGTCAGCTCAAACGGCAACGTGCTGGTCTCGGCCGAGGACGACACAACCGAAAATCAGGTCTCCGGCAATCTGGCGGGCTCTGGATCCGGCGCGGTCGGCATTGCAGCGGTTGTCGGTGTGCTGACCAAGGACACCGAAGCCTATATCGCGTCGAACGCGACGGTCACCGCGCTTGCCGAAACCGGCAAGGCCGGGATCACTGCCAACACCGGCGATTTCGGTGCGCCGGCCGGCGGCACCAACGCGCAGCAGACCGGCGTCACCCAGGAATTCGCGGGCTCCGCGGTCAACTACGCCAACAGCACCTTCGACGTGCCCAACCACGGTTTCACCGCTGGTGAAGAGGTGATCTATACCGGGGAGTCCTTGCCGATCGATGGTCTGGAAACCGGCCAGCATTATTTCGTCGCCGTCATCGACGCCAATCATTTTGCGCTGGCCACCACCCAGGCGGCGGCGTTGTCGGGCGACCCCACCCAGTGGGTCCAACTCACCGATAACGGCCTCAGCCCGACCAGCGCCCACGTCATTCAGAGCATCAACAATACCGGCGTACCCTCGCTCAACAACCAGGCGTTCAGCGATCCGACACTGACCGAAAAGCGCGAACGCGCGCCGATTACCAGCGTGCAGAACGGCCTGATCGTGGTCGCGGTGAGCGTCAACGACATGACCAGCGCTGGCGTCGGCGTTGCCATCGCGAGCACCGGTTCGGGCGCGGTCGCGGGTTCAGTGACGGTGAACGATATCACGACCCGCGCCTATATCGACCAGGGCGCGCAGATCAACGCGGCGGCGAATAACGACACGCTTGCGGGCGTCAACCAGAATGTCACGGTCGCCGCCGGCCGCAGCTACAATGATCTGTCGATCGGCGTCGGCATCGCAGGCGCGGGCACCTTCGCCGCGGCGCCGGGTTTCGCCGCGCCTGTTCTGGACGGCACCACCACGGCCTTCATCCAGGGCACGACGAGCACTGGCGGCAGCAGCTACTCGACCTTCGTCCATGCCCGGGGCAACGTCTCGGTTGAAGCGCGCGCGCTGGAAACCGTTCTCAGCATCGGCTCGGGTATTGCGCTGTCGGGCGACGTCGGCATCGGCGGCTCGGCCGCCGTGGTCGACATCAATACCACGACAATTGCCTCGATCTCCGGGCTGGTTCGAGTGTCCGCCGGTGGCAATGTCGTTGTGTCTGCCAATGACGACACCACCAGTTATGCCATCGGCGGCGCGGTCGGCGTCGGTCTCGCAACCGCCGGCGGTGCCGGTGCGGTCAACGTCACTTCAATTACCAAGACCACGCTGGCGACGATCGGCGATGAGGCGATCGTCGATGCGCAGGCCAATGACGGCGATATTTCGAGCGTGCCGGACGGCACGGCGACCGGCAACAATTTCAATACCAAGACCAGCCGCGGCGTCGCCGTGCTTGCCGCGTCCTCGGAGGATGTGACGTCGGTGTCCGGCAGCGTCGGCGGCGGGCTTTATGCCGGAATCGCCGGCGCCGTCTCGGTCGAACTGATCAGCTCCAGCACGATCGCGACGCTCGGCAGCGGCGTTCAGATCGATCAGAACAATGCAACGGCCAGCAGCCTTCAGAGCGTGGTCGTCGCCGCGACCAACCAGGTGAACGTCCTCGGTATTGCGGGCGCGATCGGCGGGGGCGGCGCCGGTATCGGCGCTTCGGTCGATGTCGGCCTGATCAGTAACAACACCCAGGCGCTGGTCGGCGCGGGTGCGCAGATTGCGGCCAAAAAGAAGACGACGTTTTCGCATTGTCGGATTGGGCCGTGAATTCGAACGCCATCGCCTTCGGCGCGGGTCTCGGCGGCGTCGGCGGCGGCATCATCGTCTACACCATCGGCGGCAATTTCAACTCGACCACGGGCGGTAGCGCTTCAGCGCTGAGCGGGCAGAGTTCTTCGATCATTCCGTTCGTGGACTCGACGGTCGGCACCCTCACCGGTCGGGCGCAAACCAGCGATGCGACGAACACGCCGACCTTCAATCCTTCGAGCGCGGTCAACAACACCACGCACACCATCGCCCTCGGTTCCGATCCCGGCTTCAAAACCGGCGACACCGTGGTCTATTCGGACGGCGGCGGCACGCCGATCGATCATCTGGTGAACGGCCAGACCTATTTTGTGATCGTCAACCCGAACAATCCCGACGACATACAGCTCGCGTCATCCTACGAAAACGCGCAGAACGGCGTCGCGATCGCGATCGACACCACGGGCACGTCAGGTTCGGCGCATCAGCTGCTCGCCGGCGATACGGGCCTCGCCGATGCGGGCCGCGAGACCGCCGCCGCGAATTCGCCGGCCGCATTGGCCGGCGCCGCCACCAACGGGACGGCGCCCGCCGCCGGCACCACGGCCGGAATCAACGGCGGCACCTCGCCCAACAGCAAGGGGGCCTTTACCACGATCAACGCGCCGACGGTGTCGGTGAAGTCGAATGCGCAGCTCAATTTCACCGGGCAGGCGGGCGCCGTCGGCGTCGGCGCGGTGGCGCTCGGCGTCGGCGTCGGCGTCGTTCACATCGATCTGCCTTCGACCTCGTACATCGGGTCGGAGGTTGTGCTGCTTGGCGGGAGCGCCACGGGCGATCTCACTGTGACAGCCAACCTGACCGACAATGTTCACCTGCTCGCTTTTGCCGGTGCGGTGAGCGGTTTCGTTTCGCTCGGCGGCGCGATTTCGTTTGTCAGCGATTCAAGTTCGGCGGTCGCGCTACTTGGCGCAACTCCGGGGTCCAACAATTCGTTCCAGCAGGCCGGCGCCAGCAGCGACGCCACCACCATCAACGGATTCGACAATGTCGATGTGGCGTCGAACGCCACCATCAGCCACTTCCTGTCCGACGCCGCGTTTTCGGTCTCGGGTGTCGCCGGGCTCGGTGCCGCGATCGTGTCGGATACCGTCACCGGTGTTGGCCAGGCGATTATCGGGGACTTCACAGAGATCGGGACGCTGGCCAGTCCGCTCGCCGGCACCGTCACGGTGGACGCCGAACGCACGGTCAACATCAATCCGTACAGCAACAGCCTGCCGATGGGCATCGCGATCGGTGGCGGCGCCATTCTGGGCGTCGCCGCGGGCGCCGCGCTGATCTCCGTCACCGGCACGGTAACGGCCACGATCGGCGATGACGCCGCGATTTACTCGGCCAGCGCCATCAGCCTCAATGGCACCAGCACGATCACCGCCACCAATATGGAGATCGACGGCGGCGCGATCGGCGCCATCGCGGTCGGCTTCGTGATCGCGCATGCGACCTTCAAGCCCACCGTCGATACCACGGTCGGCAAGGGCGCGGTGGTGCGCGGATCGTCCGTCAGCGTCACCGCCAACAATACCGCGAACGGCAGTCTGCTGGGCGTCGCCGCCGGCGGCGGCATCCTGAGCGGCCAGGGGCTCGACGTCGAAATGGAGATCGATCCGACGACGGCGATCCTGATCGACCAGAACGCCAATTTGACCGCGACCGATCCGACCTTCGGAACCGTCAGCATCACGTCGACCGCGAATACGACCTCGGATGCGACCGGCAACGCCGGCAATTACGGTGGCATCATCGTCATCGAGGGCGGCGCGACCAGCACGCTCGACAACGTCAATACCGTAACGATCGCTTCCAACGCCGTGATCAGCGCCGCCACGACGGTGACGGTACTGGCGACCTCGACCAATGACGCGGAGTCCTCGGGCGACGCCGGTTCCGATGGCGTGGTGCCGATCATCAAGTCGTCGACCACGACCAACGAATCCGACGAGACCCATACCACCATTGAGACCGGTGCCAGCCTCACCTCGGGCAGCGACATGTCGGTCGAGGCACGTACCTCGTCGACCGGCAAATCGACGCCGACGTCTTCGGCGGGAGGCCTCGGCGTCAACACCGAGTCCGACGGCAACCTGACCTATGGCGGCAGCACGGTCACCGAAATCCAGTCATCCGCGAACCTGACCTCCGGCAATAATCTCAATGTACTTGCGCGGGTCACCACGCTCGATCTCGAGGTCAATTCCAACGCGACCGCGAGCGCGCTCGGCGCCAATTCCACCGCGAACGGCACCATTGCGCGGCCGGCCGGTGCGCCAACGTCGGATGCCGATGTTGATGTGCGCAGCGGCGCGAACCTTTCGGCCGACAACGACCTCACCATCAAGGCGTCGCACGAGTCAGTTACGAGCAACGCGGTGGCGACCGCGACTACCAACGGGCTCGGTGCCCAGACCGACAGCACGACCAACAACGATTTCGATGTTGTCACCAATGTCGATACCGAGGCGGCATCGACGATCCATGCGCGGGCGCTCGAAGTCGACGCCGATGGCACCACGTCGCCCGTCGGCTTCAGCGACGCCACCTCGAACGGTGCGGTGATCGACACCGGCAGCTCGCATTCGAACCAGACAGTCTCCTATCCGCGAACCATCACCTTCAATTCGACCGTGTTCCTGTCGGGGCCGCCGTCGCCGGAAGTGGATATCGATGCCGCGGGCAATATCACCAAGGCGGTCGGCGTCGGCCCGATCACGAAGTCGGGGAATAACATCATCATTCCCGACATCGTCAACACCTCGACCTCGGCCGGTACCGCGACCTTCAACATCCCGGTCTGGTCGCAGGATCCGAATCCCGCCGGCTACGGCACGACGCCGGGCGAGGACTCGATCCAGGGCACTCCGACCATTACTTTCCTCACCGCGTTCGATCACGTCACCATCAATAACGCCTCGACTTTCAATCTGGAGATCGGGCTGATCAACCCGGTGGCCGCTAATCCGAACTTCGCCAGCAACTTCCATGTCAACGTTACCGATACGACCCGCTTCGTATCCACGTTGGTCGCCAATCCCGGCAGCACTGTCATCACCATCGACAATACGACGACGGTTGCTCCGACCGATATCACGCTCAACGACGCCATCCTCAATTCGCTTGGTATGGTCACGATCTCGACCGCGGACGGCAATATCCTGGCGGCGAGCAACGGTTCGAAGAGTGGCCGGATCGAATCGACTGTCCTCGATCTGTCGGCGCCGCTCGGTTTCATCGGCACCTCGGCGATGCCGATTGCGACCAAGTCGACACTCGTCAATGCCAATGCGGCCGGTGACATCTGGATCAGCCAGACCGGTGATCTCAAGGTTGGTGCGATCAGCTCGACCGGCGGCCTGGTCGATCTGGCGGCGACCGGCTCGATCCTGGACGGCGTCTCGACCTCCACGGCGGCCAATGTCAGCGGACCGGACGTCACGCTGAGTGCGGGAGCGGGCTCGATTGGATTGACCACCGACGCATTGCGGATCGACGCCGGTGCGGTTGCCGGGGCACTCAACGCCTCCGCGCAAACCGGCATCAACCTGCTTCAGGTTTTCGGCGGTCTCGGCTTCGGCACGGTGACGTCGACGACCGGCGACATCACTATTGCCGATGTCGATAGCGTGGGTACAGGCCATGACATGGTGTTTGGCGCGAATTCATTCGTGAACGCGGCCGATGGCAAAGTCAGCATTACCGCTGCGGACAATATCCTGATGCCGTCGGGCGCGCGCATCCACGCCAGCGGCGATGTCACGCTTGCCGGCGACGCGGGCTTGTCCGACAGTGTGCAGGGGTTGATCGATCTCGAGGGCACCATCACCGCAGCGGCGGTCACGGTGACCGGCGGCTCCAACCGCGACACCTTCGTGATCCGCAGCGTCTCGGCCAATTCGCCGATGACGATCCAAACCGGCAGCGCGGCGAACACGATCCTGGTCGGCAGCAACGCGACCGCCTCGTTCGACAACACCACCGCGGTGCTGACGTCGTCGAACTTCGGCGGCGACCTGATCGGAATCCAGGCGCTGCTGACCATCAACGGGACCAGCGGCGATCTTTCAAGCGTCGTGCTCGACGACACCAACGATGCAGCGGTCGTGAACGGCGATATCACCGACTCCGCCGTGACCGGCTTCGGCATGATCACCGGCTCGATCGCCTATAGCGATCTCGGTGCGCTGACGCTCAATCTCGGGCGTGGCAACGATGCCGTGAACGTGTTGTCGACCCAGACCGGTGCCACGACCACGGTCCATCTCGGCAACGGCAATAACACCGTCACCGTGTCGGGCCAGACCGGTGTGTCCGGTGTCACCGGGCAACTCAATGACGTCAGTGGCCCGCTAATGCTGGTCGGCGGCAGCGGCACCAACACGCTGACGGTTGACGACAGCGGCGAAACCATCGCCCAGACCGGTATCCTTGGCGGCGGCGGCAGCAACCAAATCTTCGGTCTTGGCATGGGCGGCAGCGGTCCGACCGTGAATCAGGCCGACGGCATCACCTATCAGGGCTTCGCTTCCTTGCTGGTGAGACTCGGCGCCAGCGGCGACAACATCACCATCTCGGGCACCTCGACCGCGACCACGCTCGATACCGGCGCCGGCGGCGACAGCATCATCGTTGGACCTGATCTCAGCCAGATCCTGGCCAGCATCATGATCGACGGCCATACCGGCGATAAGGTATCGGTCAGCCCGACGGTCGATTCGAATTTCACGCTCGATGCGGTCTCGTCGACGATCACCCAGCTCATCGCCGACGTGATGCCGACGGGTGTTTCCGTCGAATTCCAGGGCGTCGATTCCACCACGGTGAATCTCGCCGCCGGGACCACCAACAACGTCACCATCCTCGGTAGCGCGACGCCGATCACGGTCAATTCCAACGGTTTCACCGACAAGATCCTGGTCGAGGCGATCAGTCAGGCCACCACGATCAATCTCGGCGCCGGCAATGACACCGCGACGGTGCAGGGGACCGGAACCGGGACATTGCAGGTGAACGGCACCACCGGCGGCACCGATTTGCTGGTCGTCGACCGTTCCGCCGCCACCGCGGCACTAACCAGCGGCATCATCGAAGACGATGCCGCCAACGGTACCGGTCATGGCATCGTCAGCGGGCTGACCGCTGGCGATATCGACTTCTTCAATCTGCCCCGGGTCAATGTGCTGCTCGGCAGCGGCAACGACCGCTTCACCATCAACGCCAGCACGGCGATCCTGCCCGCGACGGAGATCGACGTCGAAGGCAATGGCGGCGATGATTTCATCGAGGCCGAGAGCGTCAGCAGCGCGACCACCATCGTCAATGGCGGCGCCGGCCAGAACACGCTGCAGGTCGATATCCCCGGCATCCCCTTCAATAACGAGTTCACTTCGATCCAGCAGAGCGTGCAGCTCCTGACCGTCAACGATACCGCGAACACCACGACGCCGATTGCGTGGCTGTTGAAGGACACTGAACTGTTCGCGACGCCGAGCGGTGGCTCACAGGTGGACGTGATCTCAACGTCGGGCGCCACCCTCACCAATGTCGAGGGTAGCACGACGCCGATCACCAGCGATACGCTGACGATCAACTCCACCACGCCGGCGAACGTCAACGGCACGATTTCCGGCAATACAATTACGCTGAGCACGGGTCTCAGCGTCGTCAGCCAGCCGGATCCGTCGACCGATTTCAACACGTTCCAGAACTACGGTCCGGTGATCAATTTCGACGGGCTTGCCAACGGCACCCAGCCGCAGACGATCAGCAACGCCACCGGGCAGAACGGAAACCCGGTCTATATCTCCAACGGTTTCGGCTTCTCGACGTCGGACTCGGCCGGATTCACGCTCGACAATTCGATCAGTCCCGCCGCGCAGGCGAAGTCGACCGGGGTGGCCGGCGATACCTTCACCCTGCAAACCGTCAACAGCACCGGCGCGGTCACGGGCGATGGATTCACGCTCTACTCGCTCGAACTCGCCGACACCGACGCGACAGGCACGGCCAGCGTTGCAATCACCGGCGATTTGATCACGGGCGGCAGCATCAGCACCACGCTGACGGTGACCGCCGGAGCCGGCTTCCAGCTTGAGTCGCTGCCGAACAACTTCATTGGCCTGAAGGACGTGAAGTTCAGCAACATCACGTCGAAGGGGCTTTCCTTCGACAACATCGTTGCGGTCGATACGCTGGCGAACGTCGCCAATACCGTCACGCCTGCCGCGGTGCCGACCTTCACGATCGCGAGCAACCTCACGATCAACACCGGTGCGCAGGGAACCGGCAACGGCGCCTCGATTTCCGGCACGATCCAGAACAACGGGACTACCGTCAATCTCTCGCTACTGCGGATCAACGGTGCGGCCGTGCAGGGTGTCTCGGTGACCCTGAGCAACGACATTTTCACAATCAATTTCGCGGGCGATCTCGACATCAATAGCAACGTTTCTGCCAGCGGCGGAAACGCGCTTTCCTTCAATGTGGCGAATGACGTCACGGTCGCGGCCGATGTGACGCTCAGCGTTTCGGCCAGCAACCAGACCGCCGGCGCGGGCGGCGGCGGGGCAGGCGGCGCAGGCGCGAGCGGCAGCGCCGGCAGGGGTGGCTACAACGCGCAGGGCGGTCAATACGGGCAATTCCCGAACAATCAAAATCGGGCCGGCACCGGCAATTATGGGGTCGGGCTTGGCGGTGGTTACGGCCAGGGCGACGGAAGTGGCGGCCATGGCGGCGGAGGCGGCGATAACAACGGCCATCCGGGCGAGACGGCTGACACCGGTATCGTCGGACTGAGCGGCTCTGGCGGACCTGGCGGCGGCGGCGGCGGCGGTGGCGGCGGCGGCGATGGCGGCCATGCTTTCTCAGGCGGCACGAGCGGCGGTGCCGGCGGCGCCGGCGGCTATGGCGGCTACGGCCACAATGGCGGCCAAGGCGGCCAGGGCGGTATCGGCGGTGGTGGCGTGAATAATGCCTCTGGCGGCGGTACGCCGGGCTCGGTGGTCAGTGGGGGTTATGGTGGTTACGGCGGCTCCGCGGGAAGTTCCAACGGAGGAAGGGGCGGCAATGGAGGTGGCGGTTATTCGCCATACGCCAACGGCAGAACCGGAACTTCCAGCAGCAATTCGATCGGCAATAGTGGATTGATCTCGGGCGGCGGCGCCGGTGCGGGCGGCGGCGGCGGCGGTGGCGGCGGCGCAGGCGGCGGTGGTGGCGGCGGCGGTGGCGACAATGGTAGCGGCGGCACCGGCAGTCTGTTCGGATCCGCGGGTAGCGGCGGCGGTGCTGGCGGCGGCGGCGGTGCGGGTTCGGCGGGCGGCGCGGGCGGCGTGGGTGGTGCAGGCGGTGCGGGCGGCGGTGCGTTTGAGATCATCGCGGCTGGTGAACTCACGGTCGGAACGACGCCGAGCGGCGACGGATTCCGCGCCGTAGGCGGCGCCGGCGCGAACGGAACTTCCGGCCTTCCCGGCGATACCTCCCAGAACCGCGATGGCTCGGTCGACACCAAGGGTGGCGGCGGCACCAACAACGAAGGCGGCACCGGCGGCCTCGGCGGTTCCGGTTCGAACGGCGCGGGTGGTGCGGGTGGTGCGGGTGGCACCATCAAGATCGTCGCGACCGATCTCAATGCGGGTTCGGCGCAGGTCACCGTCGCGGGCGGCAGCGGCGCGCAGGGTGCACCGGGTGGCGGTGCCGGCCGGTTCCTGATCGGCAGCAACACCAACCTGAGCTACAATACCAATTCGCACGACACGACCAACGGCGATCCCAACCAGAATTTCGAGGTTGTCACGAGCATCGTCGGCGCGCCCGGTGCTGCGACGGCGACTGAGGATTTCATCGGTCCGCGGGTGGCCAACCAATATGTTTCGGGCGACCCCAGCACGCCGACGATCGCCGGTCTCCTGGGCGGCGCGGATGCCTACGGGCTGATCGATCTCTCTGCGACCGGGAACGCCACGATCAAGAGCGAGCTTAATGCCATCGGTTCGGCGCCCAGCGGTGCGCTGCTGTCGGTGTCGCGTATCGCCTCGAGCTATACCGGCTATGACATGCTGGTGGTCCAGAACCTCTCCGACGTCTCGCTCAGCACGCCCATGCTGAGCGTCGGAGGCAGCAGCGAACAAGCGCTGCAGATCCGCGGCAACGGCGCGGCTCAGACCTTGACCTCGCTCAATCCGGGCCAGGTCTGGGTGACGCTGATTCCGACCAGCGAGACCGACGTCTACGCCTCGGTCGCGACCAATGCGGCCGGCTCGGTCATCGACATCGCGCCCTCCGCGACGCCGTCCGTCAACAACGGCACGATCACCGATGGTCACGCCGCCTACATCACGCTGAACCGTACCTCGCTGAACGTCGCGGCGTTCAACGGCTTCAACGCCGTCGCGAACGAGCCGGTGGCCGCAGGTTCGACCACGGTGCAGCAGACCTTCGGCGTCTCCACCAATCTCAATGCGCTGGTCAACGTCAACACGGCCGATGGCTCGCAGCGGCAGCTGTTCTCCAACGGCCAGAACGGCGTCACCGGGCTGATCGCACCCTCCAGCGTCGTGGTGACCGGGCTCAATGGCTACGTGCTGGTCGGCAGCGCAACCAACAATTCGATCTCGGTGTTCCAGCTCAACTCGACCACCGGCGACCTGACCTTCCTCAAGAGCTACGACCACACCGTTGTCGGCAGCAACTTCCTGAGCAGCATGAGTTACGACGCATCGAGCGGCGATCTGACGCTGGCCGGCAGCGCCGGCGTCGAGACGATCGCGGTCAACAGCAACGGCACACTCGGCACCGCGCATGTGCTGACCAGTGTTGGCGCTGAGACCGCCAGCGTCACGCAGGGCAATGCGACCTTCTACGTCAACCCCGCGACCAACACGCTAACTGCCGTATTCAACAACAATGGAACGACCGAGATCGTGAACGTGGCGGCGACCGGGGGCAACGGGTTAACAGGTGCATCCTCGATCGCAGTCAGTCCTGACGGCCTCTACCTCTACGTCGCGAGCAAGAGTGGCGGCACGCTGGCGATCTTCAGCATTGTCACGTCAGGCAGCGGCAACACGGCGACTCATGCGCTTGATAATATCCAGACGCTGCAGAACGGCGACAGCTTCGGCACCCATGGGCTCAACGGGACTGTCAGCCTCGCGGTTACGCCGGATGACCAGTACGTGCTCGCGCTCAATGGCAGCGGCGACTCCATCGCCGTGTTCCAACGCCAGACTGCCAATCAACCTAGCAAGAATATCGTGGCCGGTGATCTCCTGTTTGGCCAGGAAGTGCACGAAGATGTCGGCGGCGTTCTCGGGCTCAATGCGCCGACCTCGATGGTGCTGGGACCGAAATACACCAATTCGACGACGGGGCAGCCGCAGGAAAATCTGTGGATCAGCAGCGTCGGCGCACCCACCGATCTCGGCGGTCTTGGCCTGTTCTTCATCGATCTCAGCCCGCAAACGCCGCCGGCCACGCAGGTGACCGAATATTCCAACATGAGCGCCGTGACGCTGCAGGTCGGCAACGGCGACGACAACATCACGCTCAACAACCCGCCGCCGTCCTCGGTGAAGAGCACCACGATCATGACCGGCAGCGGCCAGGATCAGGTGGTCGTCAATAATTACGGCGGCATCACCGCGATCGATCTCGGTAGCGGCCCCGACACCGTAGATGTGCGGGTGACCGCCGACATGACCGGCACCGGCAACACGCTCACCATCAATGGCGGCACCGGCGCCGATACGATCGATATCGCAAGCACCGGCACCGGCGCACACACCACGTTCCAGGGCAACCAGAATGCCACGGCCGGCGATTCCATCCTGATCGAGGAAGCCGGCGCCAACGCCGTGACGACGATTGTCGGCAGCGAGCTTGCGGATACCGTGCGTGTCCAACTCGCCAACCTGTCGGCAAGTGCTACGACCGATCTGGACGGTTCGGATCCGACGATTTTGCCGGGCGACACGCTCGTGCTGGACCCGCAGGATCCGAGCATCAACCCTGTCATCACCGGTGACCTTGAAACCGGAGGCACGACCGGGCTGACCGGCAAGGGAATCGTGGCCTTCAAGCACTTCGAAAAGCAGGAAGTGCTGACGTCGCCGCTCGTCACCTTCAGTTCGCCGACCTACAGCGTCAACGAAGGTCAGTCATTGACGTTGTCAGTAACGGGGACCGCAAACGGCTCGGCCGAGACGCTTTCCGGGCCGTTGCTGTTCGACATCGAAGGCAATGGCAATTTCGGCGACATCACCGCTGTGGCGATTGTGAACCCCGTCACCGGCGCATTCACCGCGTCGGTCACGATTCCCTGGAGCCAATTGCTCGACCTCGGGCTCAGCGACGTCGGCACCTACCACATCGCCGTCAAGGCGACGAATGGCGATGGCCTGTCGGCGACCGCGACCGCCAATGTCAATGTCATCTACACGGCGCCGACCGTGACCCTCACATCCGACAACGGCTCCAACGTTGCGACCGTCGGTACGCCCTTCACCGTCGATTTCTCGGCGATCTGGCCGGCGCCGGTCGAACGGCCGCTGGAATGGATCATCAATTGGGGTGACGGCACGACCCAGGTGTTCGGCTCCACGACATCAAGCGCGACCCACACCTACCTCACCACCGGCACCGCGGCGGGCGCGTTCGCCGTCTCCGCGATCGTGATCGACAAGGATAATGCCACGGGAACCAAGTCGAATCCGCTGGACCTCAATGTCGTTGCCCCAGCGCCCAATCCGGGCGGACCCTACGCAATCAATGAAGGCGACTCGCTGACGGTGAGCGGCAGCGCCGCCGGCAATCCGACCGGCTATACCTGGGATATCGGCACCGGTGTTTATCACACCCAGTCGGTGACGCTGACCTGGGCGCAGCTTGAAGCGGACGGCATCAGCACCGCCAACAGCGGCAATCCCTATCTGCTGTCCTTCAGCGCCATTTACACCGACTTCAGCGACGCGAATACGCAGACTGCGACGGTTCCGGTCGACCTGATGGTCGGTCCGACCGCGCCGACCATCGTGTCGGTCACCAACAACGGGCCGGTCAACCAGGATCAGTCCGCCACCGTGACCATCAACGGCGCGACAGCCGTTTCCTCAACCGAGGCCAAGACCCTGGAATATCGCTTCTTCATTCCCGGCCCGGGCGGCACGACGACTTTCGATACCGGCTTCCAGAGCTCCAATTCATTCGTTATACCCGGGATCAATCTGTTGAAGGTCGGCCAGCAACTGGTCGATGTCGAGGTGATGGACGCCGAGGGCCTCGTCGTCGACGGCAACACCCTCATCACGGTTATCAAAGTGCCGCCGACGCTCTCCGCAAGCGGGGCCGCAACCTCGAACGAAGGCTCGGCGTACACGCTGAACCTGGCGGAGAAGGAAACCGATCCCAACATCACCACCGAGGTGATCGAGTCCTGGGACGTCAATTGGGGCGACGGCACCACCAGCCATTACAGCATCAATCCGGCGGTGGCGAATTCCAGTATCGCGCCGACCCATGTCTATGCTGACAATGGCACCTACACGATCAGCGAGACCGCGACCGACGGTGACGGCGACACCTACAACGACAACCCGGTCACGGTTCAGGTTCTCAATGTGCCACCCGTGCTGCAGGGTGTGACGGTAACGTCGCCGATCAACGAGAACGGTTTTGCCGATCTCAGCGGCCGGATCGTCGATCCCGGCATCAAGGACAGCTTTACGCTCACCGTGAACTGGGGCGATGGCACGGCAGCCAATCCGGATATCGTCACCTATCAGTTCGCGGCGGGCACGCTGAACTTCGACGTTTCGCACCAGTACCTCGCGCCGGATCTGACGGGCAACGCCAACCCGGGCAGCTATACGATCTCGACTTTCGTGACCGATAAGGACAACGGCGTCAGCCCGACGGTTCCGGTCAATCTCGAGGTCGACGATGTGGCGCCGGTGCTAGCGCCGATTACCGTGACGCCGGTGCAGACCACCGAGGGCGGTCATCTCGTGACCGTCAGCGGCAGCTATACTGACATCGGTACGCTCGATACCCACACCGTGACCATCGACTTCGGCGACGGCACGGTCATGAGCAGCACTGATCCGAACACGACGATCGTGATCAATACGCTAAACCGTACGTTCACGGCGACGCACGAATATCTCGACAATCCGAACCTGAAGACCACGCCGGATTCCGAATATACGATCAAGGCCACGGTCACCGACAATTACGGGCTCGCCAGCAACACTGAGGCCGCGCAGGTCGAGGTCGATAACGTCGCGCCGATCTTTGCGGGCGTCACGCTCAACGGCACCGGTGCCGCGTCGCCGGTCAAGGGACAAATCCCCTCGACCATCACCATCAACGAGGAGGGGGTCGTCACGATCGTCGGCAGCTTCCGCGATCCGGGCATCCTGGATACCCAGACGGTGAGCATCAACTGGAACGATCCGGGTGTGCCGAACCAGATCGTCACGGCGGTCCGCGATGCCACCGATCCGACGCTTTGGCACTTCACCGCCTCACATGAATATGTGCGCGACAATCCCGGCGGTGTTTACATGCCGGTCCGCGAGATCAGCATGACCGCAACCGACAAGGATGGTGGAACCACGACGGTCAATGCCGTGATTACGATCGCGCATATCGAACCGGTGATCGACAGCCTGACCCTGAATCCGCGGGTGATTATCGGGGGCGACGAGGTGGTGCTGACCGGCGTCATCACCGACAGCGGACTGCACCCGGTCGCAGATATCCAGATCAACTGGGGTGACGGCACCGGGCTCTCCAGTCTTGCCGATTCCACCGTTACCTATGACGCGGCGACCCACACCTTCACGGCGATTCACCAGTATCTCAATGATGGATCTGGAGCGCTCCATTTCGACCAGATCAAGGTCGCGTTGTTCGACGACGACACCGGTTTTGCCTTCGGACATACCTTCGTCCAGATCGTTGCGTTGCCGAACTCCGACGGGACCGGCTTCCTGGGGGCGTCCATTCCGTTACCTGCACTGGGCGCGCCCGTCGTGCAGGCGGTCGGCCCGTTCGAGTTCCAGTCGACGGTCTTTACCCCGATCGACGTCGCCAGCGGCGGCCTTCGGGTCATCCGTGTCGCGACCGCGCAGGGATCGCCGATCGAACTACCGCTCAATCTGGCGGAGCTTGGCGGAAGCGACCTCTCGCAAATCCAGATCGACTGGGGCGATGGCAACACCCAGACGCTGAACAATCCGGGCAGCGGTTCGATCGATGTCGCCCATAACTTCCAGCATATCGTCGGCGACGACGAAATCGCGACCGGCGCATTGGTGCCGGCCGGATCGACCGACAATGGCCAGAACGAAGTGGTCGTGAAGGCCTTCAAGAAAGGCCCGGATGGTCACAATGAACTGGCTTCGATCACCCGCTACCGCATCGTCGTCGAAGGCACCTCGCCGCATGTCGACAGGTTCTCGCTCCACCGCACCGAGGGTGCGGACGGCGACGTCGACACCCTTGATGGGCGCATCGCGTTCCAGGGTCTTCCGAACTCCGTCACGGTGTCCATCGTCTGGTCCGATGGCACCACCTCGAATGGCGTGATCGAAGCGCGGAACGGCGAGTTCTGGTTCTCGGCGGTCCGCAACTACGCAGGTAAAGCGCCGCCGGCGCTGGTGAGCCTGCGCTTTATCAGCACGACCAATTCGAAGATCATCGGATCGTTCGAGATCAAACCGCAGTCCTCGACCATGCTCGATCCGGCCGCGCCGTCCAACCACGCGCCGGCACCCAACCAGCGCCATGGTGAGCTTGCTCCAACGAACCGCGCGATCACGCTCCATACGCCAAGCGGTTCGGCCATGACGCAGTCGGATCTCGCGCTGATGTTCGGCGCCGGCGCGCTCGCCATCGCGGGCGGCGTGCAAAAGCGCGACGCGAAGGCGGACGCCGGACAGGCTGAGGAGTTCGAAGCCGATCTCGACGATGCGTCAACGACGATTGAGCCGGCTGCGTTGTGGGTCGATCGTTCGCTGGCGAACGCGATCCGGCGGCAGCAGACAGGATCGGCACATCCGATCCAGATGCGAAAGCCTGTCATGGCGGCCAAACCTGTCGTAGCTGCCAAGTCGTCTTGGCTGGCGACGCCCTATCGCGTCCCGGCCGCTGATGGGATCGATGGATGGCACGAGGTCGATGACTGGCTCTTGGCCGACAACGCTGCCAAGCAGGCAGCCGATGCCGCGGACTGGCTGGTGGTTCGGGGGTGAGGGCGCGTTTACCTCGCCCCGCTTGCGGGGAGAGGTCGGAGACGAAGCGATAGCGAAGTCTCCGGGTGAGGGGGACTCTCAACGAGCTGAGTGGATGAGAGTCCCCCTCACCCAACCCTCTCCCCGCAAGCGGGGCGAGGGAGGAAATTTCCGCAGGTTTTATCTCCCTGAGATCACCGATCAGCGCCGGGCGCCGGCTCGTTCGGGAAATCGAACGTCACCTTGCAGCGTTGGCCGCCCGGCAGCGTGTTGCCGGGGTTTGGCAGGGTGAGCCGTACGCCGAAGGTGCCGCTGGCGGGATCGAAGACGTGGTCGACGACCGAGATGCTCGCGGTATAGGTATTCTCGATCGGCGGTGCCGGCCGCACGCTGCCTTCCATGCCGACGCGAACCTGCTTGTAATAAATCACCGGCAGGAACACCTCGACATAGAGCGGATCGAGGCGCGATACCGTGACGACATAGCCTTCCTGATTGACGAACTCGCCGGCCGATAGTTTCTTTTCGGTGATGATGCCGTCAACCGTGCTGTGGATCGTGCGCTGATCCAGCGTGGCCTGCGACCTCTCCAGTTCCAGTTGCGAAAGCTGGCGGTCCTGCTGTTCGCGCAGCAGTTCCTGTTCCGCGATGCGGGCCTCGGCCTGCAACTCCTCATATTTATCCTGCGTGACAACCAGTCCACGCGGGGCGCCGAAACGCTCGACCCGCGAGCGCGCCAGCTTCAGGCGTTCCTGCTGCGAGTTCATCTTGGAGGTGCTCTCGGCGCGAAACTGATTGAGCCGGACCGTCGCGGCCTCGATGCTGGATTCCAGCGCGGCCACCGGCTGTCCGCGCTTCACGACGTCACCGCGCTTGACTTTGACCTCGGCGAGGACACCGGTGATCGGGCTGCCGAGTTTGACGACCTCCGACGGATCGATCACACAGTCGAAGGAAGGCCCGTCGGCCATGGCTGCCGCAGGGATCATGACGATGGCGAGGGCGGTGAGTGCGTGTTTCATCTGATTATTCGGTGTTACCGGAAAAAGCCAAAGCATGGTCGAGAACCTCGTCGCTTCTTAAAAGACCGCGGCGCATCCCCGCATGGAGGCGTTCGGCCTTGCGTTGGGCGCGGCGCATGATCCAGCGCGCAAAACTCTGGCCGTACAGACCATAGCCGAGCCGCACCCATTTTTTTTCGGATCGCGACAGCGTCTCGTTGAGCAGGGCGTCCTGCAAGGACAGAATAGGAACGAAGGTACCGGGCTCGCCCTGGCGCGAGCAGCGTCCCGCCAGTTGGCGGTCGACGCGCCGCGCATCGTGGGCTTCCAGCATGATGACGTGAAGCCCGCCATTGGCGACGGCTTCTTCTGAGAGCCTTATATCGGTGCCGCGTCCGGCCATGTTGGTCGCGACCGTGATCCGGCCCGGCTGGCCGGCGGCAGCGATAATCTCGGCTTCCGCCTTGTCCTGCGCGGCATTGAGCACGACATGCGGCAGGTCGGCTGCGGCAAGATGCCGGCTGGCCAGTTCGGATGTCGCCACGGAGCGCGTGCCGATCAGGACCGGCACGCCACGGCTTGAGAATTCGCGCGCTTTCGCCACCATCAACGGCCATTTGGAATCGAGATTGCGGGCCACGATGGCCGGGACATTGTTGCGGCGCGACGGCCGGTTCGGTGGAATTTGCGCGATCGCCAATCGATACACGCACCACAATTCCCCGCCGATTTCCCGGGCGGTGCCGCTTAAGCCCGACAGGCGGCGATACCGGCGGAAGAAGCGCTGATAGGTCATCCGCGCCAAGGTCACGCGGGTGCCGGACATCGCACAACCTTCCTTCAACTCGATCATCTGATGCAGGCCGTCGGTCCAGAACCGGTCGGCCATGATGCGGCCGGTATATTCATCGACGATCTGAATCTTGCCGTCGCGGATGATGTAATGCTCGTCGCGATGCATCAGGTGCAACGCCGTCAACGCTTGAACGATGAGTTCCTCGCGATGGACGCGGTTGCGCCAGGCGCTGCCGAGACGATCCGCGAGTTCCTTCAACTGACGGATCGCGCTCGACGTCAAGGCGATGCTGCGGTCGTCGCCCCAGATCGTGTAATCGCGGCCCGGCGCCAGCGTGCGGGCGTTTTCGAGCGCCTGACGATAGAGTTCGGCCTGTCCTTCGGAGGTGGCTTCCTGCGACAATATCAAGGGCGTGCGGGCTTCGTCGACCAATACGCTGTCAGCTTCGTCGACAATGGCGAAGTGCAAGCCACGCAGCACCACGCCGGACGTCGCGTCGTGTGATCCGGTCAAGGCGCCGATCTTGAAGCGCAGATGGCCGCGTCGGCGGCCCAGCGCGAGAATGTCGCGCAGATAGTCGAACGCCAGTTCCTTGTTGGTGCAATAGGTCACGTCCATGGCATAGGCGGCGCGCCGCTCGTCGCGTTCCATGCCTTCGACCACGCATCCGGTGGTGACGCCAAAGAAAGCGTAGAGCGGACCGAGTTCTTCGGCGTCGCGCTGCGCCAGATAATCGTTCACCGTGACGATATGCACGGGCATCCCACAAAACGCCGCGGTGATCGCCGCGAGCGTTACAGTGAGGGTCTTGCCTTCACCGGTGTTCATTTCCGCGATCATGCCGCGCAACAGAGCGTAGCCGCCGATCAGCTGAACATCGTAATGGGGCTTGCCGAGGATGCGTCCAGCCGCCTCGCGAATGAGAGCAAAGCTCAGCGCAACATCGGCGGTCCGCGGCTTGGCGTGGCGGCGCAGGTCGAGCCGGACTTCGCGGGCGAGGGTGCGCAATGCTTCGTCGTCCAGTGCTTTGAGACGGGCGCGGTGCGCACCGACCTGCACCGCGATGCGGCCCAATCGGCGCGCGCGCAACCGTGCGAATGGTGTCAGCAGCCGCGCTTGTAAATCGACCATGATCCGGTCGATAGCCTTTTCCCGCGGCGGGGTGCGCTCCGCGAAGAAGATCGCGCGCGGCAATGGCGCTTGTGGGATTCCCGATGTGCCCGAGATCGAGGCGTCAGACATTGAGCTGCCTCAGGAACAATTGACGCACCGCGCGGCCGATCCGGAAGAAAATTGGCTCCGGCGCGTGCTGAAACCGGACATAGACGCGTCCGCCGAGCCGCGATCTGTCGATGCCGCCGGGCACGCGAAGGTCGAACTGGAACAGGGTTTCAAGCGGCTTCGGATGCTCGGTCTTCGACGGGTCCATCAGCACCGGACCGCCGCCGACCGTGCTCAGCGCCATATGCGGGATTTCTGCCGTGGCCGAGGGGACCTCGCGCAGGATGGTGGCTGGCAGCGCGTGGCCGAGATCGTCGGCGGCGCGAATGTCGATTTTCACGACGTTGCGGCGTACCGGATCGATGTCGGTTTGCGGAACCACGACGCGCACGATGGGATCGTCGTCGCCGATGACATAACCAATGATGTCGCCCTTGTGGAGATAGCGGCCGGGCAGGTCGGCCTCATCGGTGACCAGGAATTGCCCGGCCTTGGATGCTTTCAGATCGAGATCGGCGAGATGACGCCGGCTGAGTTCAAGCTGTCCTTCGGTCAATCGGACCTGTTCACGCAGCACATTGGCTTGCACGATGTCATGCGGAATGGCGGCCTCGAGCCGGAAGTGCAACTCGTTGAGATGCTTTTCGATCACGGCGGTGCTTTGCACCAGCACGCCATCCTCGCCCGCGACCAGTGTCGTGCCGGAATCGACAAAGCTTCCGCTCGCGACCGGCACCGAAGCGACAAACCCATCCGTTTGCGCCCGCACTGCGGCCTGATCGCCGACCCAGACCACGCCTTGGGCAATGGTGTTGAACGGCAGCGGGATCGCCAGCAACAGCAGAAGTCCTGCCGTAACCGTCACCGAGGAGACGATAATCGCGCGGCGGCGTTGGCGAAACAATAACGGGCTCTGGGCGACGAATTTGATCGCTTTGATGACGGGCCACACCGTGGTGCTCGCGACGGAGGCGACCGCGAGCGCAATGCCGACAAAGAATAATTTGCTCGCCACATAGAGCGCGATCGTCAGCAGGATCGACAGACGATAGGCCGCTGCCGAGAGCGCATAGACGGTAAACCAGCGCCCTTCGCCAGGGGCGGTCGCGGGCGACGAGATGCCGCCGATGCCGAAGGCATAACGCTGCACCAGATAGATCACATATTTATTGGCGCGCGCGGCGAGATTGGGGATTTCCAGGATATCGGACAGCACATAATAGCCGTCGAATTTCAGCAGCGGATTGCCGTTAAACAATAAGGTCGATACGCCACCGATCAGAATCACATTGAACGCGAAGGCGCGCACCAGTCCGGGTTCGGCGGAGATCCACACGAACAGTGCGATCGACGCCAGTGCTGCCTCCACCATGATGCCGGCTGCGCCGACGACGGCCCGGTTCCATTTATTGCGGAACGCCGCCGAGGCCGACGCATCGACATAGGGCACCGGCACGAAGATCAGCAGCATGACGCCGATTTCGTGGACATGGCCGCCCCAGACCTTGGTGGCATAGGCGTGGCCGAGTTCGTGAAACGCCTTGACCAGCGGATAGGCCAGCAGCATCAGGACCACGTTCTGCGTGGTCAGCAACTGGTCGCTGACATTGCCCGACAGGGCCGCGGCGTTCATCGTACCCATCACGATGCCAATCGTCACGAGAACGATCCAGCCGATAAAGCCTGGGGTCGTGAACAGCGGCCGCACCAGAGGCAGCGTCGCATCCAGAAAACGATTCGGATCGAGCAGCGGAAACCGCAGCGCCAGCGGATTGCGGATCTTTGTCATCAGTGCGCGCCGCGAATGGGTGTCGGCGCGCTCGTTCAATTCTTCCATGTTGGGCGGAAGCTTGCTGAGCAACAGATCGGCGCTGTGAAGCTGCGCCAAGAGCCGGATGATTTCCTCCTGGGTCGGCTGCTCTTCGCCGAGCGTCTCACCAACGCGTGTCCAGATGTCGTTGACGGTGCGCCGTCCATCCATCAGGCACAGCACGAGGTGCGCCGCCGGCGACAGCCGGTGAAAATGGCCGGTCTGGTGATCCTGCAGAAGATACCAGACCGCGCCGCGAAACCGTTGGCGGTGAATTTCGGTGTGCGCCCGCAGCCGCGGCCGCAGATCAACAACGCGGTACCAGGAGGGGCTATAGAGTCCGCTGGACATCGGCGGCTCCCTAGCTGGACCAGCGCCAGAGTGTCAGCCGGGCCCAATCGAGGAACGACCGCGCCCAGATCCAGACCATCCGCCGCCGTTCGATGTCGATCTTGGCAACGCCATGCATGCCCGGACGTAGCGCCAGTGCCGCGGTTTCGAGCTGCCCTTCGACACGAAAGGTGTTGTGGCCGTCATGGGCCTTGGACACCGGCGTGATCTTGGTGACGGCGAGCGCGAATTCCTCGCCCGGCAGCGACGATACCACCAGCAGCCCCTTCTGGCCGATCGCGATATCGCCGATCTGGGTTTCGTCGACATCGAGCACCACGCGATAACTGTCGAGCGGCGCGATCTGGAACATTTCCTGGCCGCGTTGCAACGAGGCGCCGATCGACTGGGTGAGGTCGCCGCTGATCACGAGACCGTCGAACGGCGCGACCAGACTGGCGCGCGTCAACTGTTCGTCGACCAGACGGATCTGCGCCTCGGCCTGTTCGACTTGCGTCGTGGATATCTGCTGCTCGGAGCGGTTGCGCTCGCCCATCGCCTTTTCGAATTCAAGTTTGCGGCGCTGGCGCTCGGTCAGCCATTTCAGGCGCTCAAGCAACAGGTCGCGGTCGTCGAGACGGGCCAGCAACTGGCCGGACTGGACGGTATCGCCGGCGCGAACCGGCGCTTCCAGCACGAAACCATTGAAGGGTGCGACCACCGAGCGCTGGATCTGCCCCTCGATCAGGGCTTCGGTGGTGACACGATATAGACCGTGCCAGAAATAGCCGACAGCGACCGCGGCTAGCAGCAACAGTACGGTCAATTTGCGTTTGGCGTAACCGGGGCCGAGCAAATGTTCCAGTTGGTTCCACAGCGACTCGGCGGCCTTGATGATCAGCCAGCGGTCGTTGCGGCGTTTTTCTTCCAGGATCGGCGCGGCCGTGGCCGCGACGCAATCCAGCACCGTGATGGTTTCGGGATCGAATCCACCGGGATGTTCGAACGTGATCGCGCCGATGAAGCGATCCTTGATAAACATCGGAATCGTCAGCAGCGTGGTCGCGCCACCGCTTTGCGCGAGCTCCGCATGCGCGCGCGTGACGTTCAATTCGTCCGGGGAGGCCGGGTAGCGAATGAGCGCGTGCTGATCCAGCGCTTCATCCATCGCGCCGCCGACGAGACGAACCAGATTCATCTCCCGGCCGAACTGCGCGCTATGGGAAATCGCCACCACCTTGGCGTGGCCGTTGCGCACCATCCCGACGCTGACGCGCTCGCAGCCGAATCTGACGGCGAGTTCCGTGACCAGCGAACGGCACGCCGTGCCGAAACCTTCCTGTTCGAGTGTCACCGAGAGGATATCGAGTGCGCTTTGCGACTGGCGGGCCTGACGCGACGTATCGAGCCGGCCCTGCCGCAGCAGATATTCCCGCAAGCCTGCCGCGCCCCATTGCAACTGCCGCATCGCGGCGCGGGTTTGCGGTTCGCTGACGTTTTTCAATTCAACCGCGGCGATGCCTCTGATGTCATCGCCGACTAAAATCGGAAAGGCGAGGCTGGCGGTCAGGCCCGCATGTCCCTCCGCCGCCGATTCCAACGAGGCGGGATCGTAGCGCACCACGCCGCGCTGCTGCGCTGCGGCGGGTTCAATGACGCTTGAAAGCGAGGTGAAGTCGAAGCCCTGTGGCCAGATCGCAACCGGCGTTGTCTGGGCATCCCGCACGGTGACGACAACGCCCCCGGCGACATTGCCGATCAGCCCGCATTGCAGCGCGAGCCAGATCTGGCTGAAGGCTGAAAAATCCGTGGCTTCCCCGAGCTGCTTCCAGAGCGCGGGCTCCAGCAGCTGAACGCGGTCGCCATCTTGAGACGATGCGGCATCGCCCGATGTCGATGCCGCATTCAGTCCGGTTACTCTCATGAAAGTCTATCCGCTGGGTTGGCCGACAACCATGTCCCGTCGCGGTTGTTCGTCGAAACCCCGTTCGACTGACGCTTTGCCTATCGGCCTTCGATCCGAAGTTCGCCGTGGCGGGTTTCGTAACCCTCGAGCACGCCACCGAGCGCCAGCCAAAGCCGCTTGGCGGCATGGGGGCTCAGGATGATGCGATTGTTGAGCTCGACCTGAACGCGGCGATCGCTCGGAACATTCCAGGTCTGGTTGGTGCCGAAAAACAGGTCGACCTGTTCCAGCGTGCTCTGGATATTGACCACATTGGCAAAGTGGGTGGCCATCTTGGAATCGTCCCAGTTGACCGCCGACAGAACGCTGGCATCGGTGACTTCTTTCGGGTGCGACTTGTCGATAATCTCAGCGGTATTTGCCGTCATAATCGTTACTCCCCCTGCACAATAGGACGGACGCCCGCCTGAGTAGCCGGACGCTCCGTTTCCATCGCAATACAACGTAAGTCCATGACGAGCTGATGAAACGGCAGCGCAATATGACAGGGTCGGCGGGCAGGTGAGCGGGAACTCAAGGGACAGGACATCCGCCGCACATCTTGCATCCCGGTCATCTCACAGGGATAGTGGCGGAGATTCCTGAGCTTTGACCATCGCCGGGGGCGCGAACCGTGAAATGCTATTCAGTGCCGGCGCAGGTTTATCGCGCCCGGTTCGTGTGACGAAAACGCCTCAAAAGAAGAAAACGCCCTATAAAATGCGTCAAGCACAATTCCTGCGCTCCAACACCTTCTATTGGGCCCTGGTGGTGGCTGCGGTGTTTGCGGTGTTCGTCAGCGGGCTTTTCGGGTTCATCTACTGGAGTATCGGCGACTATCTGGTCGCACGGGGCAACCGGGTGATCACCGCACAGCTTGAAGGCTTTGCCAGCCTTCCACCCGGGCGGCGGATCGATGCCGTCGAGGAGCGGCTCAGACAGGACCTTCGGGGGGTACAACTCGCGGCGATATTTGCCGCCGATGGCCACCTGGTCACCGGCAATCTCGAGAGCCTGCCGTCGCGGTTGCAAATCGGCGGTCCTGCGCAAAGCGCGGACATCATCCGGACCGATCGAGGCTTTCGGGAACCCCAGACGGTCCGGGCGATCGCCTGGCGCATGGAAAACGGTGACGTGCTTGTGCTCGGACGAAATATCGACGAGGCCACCGAGATGGCCCATGTCGTCGGCCAGGCGCTGGCGTGGGGGCTGATCCCGGCCTTTTTCCTTTGCTTGCTGGCAGGGGCCTGGCTGAGCATTGGCGCACAGCGGCGGGTGGCAGAGATCAATCAGCGGGTTCAACGCATCATCGCCGGCGACCTGCACGAGCAATTCCCGCATCGCGACGTCGGCGATCCCTTCTCGAAACTCGTCGTGATCGTCAACGGCATGCTGGATGAAATGGAGAAGATGATTCACGCGCTCGCCGGTGTCGGCAACGATATCGCCCACGATTTGCGAACGCCACTGACGCGGGTGCGGTTGACGCTGGAGCGGGGCCGCGCCAACGCCAACACGCTGGAGCAATTCCATGCGGTTTCAGACAAGGCGATCGCGGGCATCGACAAGTCGTTGACGATCATCACCGCGCTGCTGCGGCTTGCGGAAATCGAAAACAATGAGCGGTCCGCGCGCTTCGGCACGGTCGCACTGCACGATATGCTGCGCGCGGTGTCGGATATTTATGAGCCTATCGCCGAAAGCAAAAATATCGCACTGCGCATCGGGCCGTCGCAGCATTTGACGGTGCGTGGCGACAGGGATCTCTTGATCGAAGCCGTCGCCAATCTGGTCGACAACGCGATCAAGTTTACGCCCGAGGGCGGAAAGGTGGATATTGCCCTGTTGCGCGGCAACGGAGAAACCATCATGCGCGTGACCGATACCGGTTGCGGGATCGGTGAAGATGAACGCGATGCGGTGCAGCGGCGGTTTTATCGCTCCGACAAGGTGAGAAATACGCCCGGGCTGGGCCTCGGACTCAATCTCGTGTCTGCGATCGTCAAACTGCACGGCTTCAGGCTGTCGATTCTTTCCGGACCCGGCTGCCGGGTGGAGATCATTTGTCCTGATAGGGGTGAGCTGGACGTCGCGCCGCAATTGGCCGGCGTGAGCTAGCTTCTGGCGGTCGTCGGCTGGGCAGCGTACCAAGCTTGAGATACCGTCAGATCCTGACCGGACCTGGAAGCCGGGTAGGGTGGGGGGCTGAGCAGGTGACGCGGCGCTGGAATGTTTTGATGTTGCTGTTCGTCGTGCGTTTGAGCATGGCGTTCCAGTTTCAATCGGTGGCGTCGATGTCACCGGCCCTGATGAAGCAATATGGCGTCGGTCTTGGCGACATCGGATTTCTCATCAGTCTTTATCTCGCGCCCGGCCTCGCCTTTGCGTTGCCGGGCGGCGAGATCGGACGCCGCTTCGGCGACAAGCGCGTGGTTCTGTTCGGCCTCACCCTGATGATCGCAGGCGGCCTCGCGATGGCATTCGCGCCGAACTGGGGATGGCAGATCGCGGGGCGCATCGTTGCCGGTATCGGCGGCGTGCTGCTCAACGTGCTGATGTCGAAAATGGTAACGGACTGGTTCGCTGGCAAGGAAATCGCCACCGCGATGGCGATCTTCGTCAATTCCTGGCCGGCGGGGATCGCGCTGGGTCTGTTTGTGTTGCCGGCGCTCGCCGCCGCACGGGGCATCACAAGCGCCTTGCTGTTGACCACGGCATTCTGCGTGCTGGGATTTGTACTGCTCGCAACGTTGTATCGTCCGCCGGTTCAAACCGGAACTGGAGCAGCCGCCGCTCCAACTGCCAAAGCTTCCTGGCCGCATCCACCCGTGATCCGGGCTGTGGTATCAGCGGGATTCATCTGGGGTCTCTTCAATGCTGCGGTCGGTATGGTCTTTGGTTTTGGAATCACCATGCTGGTCGAGCGCGGCTGGAGTCTCGCCGGGGCCGGTTCGGCGACGAGCCTGGTGTTATGGCTGGTCAGCGCATCGGTTCCGCTTGGCGGATTTGTAGCCGATCGGACCGGCAAGCCCATTGCGATCATGCTGGCAGGTTTTGCGTTATTCGCGATCGCGCTGTTGACGGCGGCCCGTACCGACGCCGTGATCCCGGCCTTTGTCGCGCTGGGGCTCGTCGGTGGTCTGTCGGCCGGTCCGATCATGAGCCTGCCGGCCGGCATCCTCACCCCACAGTGGCGCGCGGTCGGAATGGGAATCTATTTCACGTTCTTTTATTTGTTTGTGGTTTCCGCACCCATCGTTGCCGGCATCCTCTCAAGCCGGGCCGGAACGGCTGCCGTAGCCTTCGACTTCGGCGCTTTCATGCTGGCGCTGTGTTTTCCGGCGTATTGGGCCTTCAATCGCCTCGCCGCGCGCGTGGCACCTGCCGTTTGACGGCCGAGCCCGCGTTCACGCCAGTTCGGCCAGCAAGTTTTGATCGCCAGACACCCGCAGGAAATGCAAGAGGTCGGAGAGGCCTTCGCCGAGTAGCGTGACATGCGAGCGCATCACGAGACCAGCTTGCGCCGGCTCGCCGCGGAAGATCGCGATCATGATCTGCTCATGTTCGGGGATCGAGGATTCCATCCGCCCGGGCTGATAGGTGATGGTGCGGCGGTAGGGCGAGATCTTCACGGTCAGCCGCCGCAACTCGTCCTGCAGGATGCGGTTGTGGCTGGCCGCCGAGATCGTTTCGTGAAGTTCGAGATTGGCTTCGTAAAAACCGTCCACATCGCCGGCTTGTGCGGCGGCCGCACAGGCCTGGTGCGCGGCTTCCAGACGCGTTCGCTGCTCGGGCCGGATACGGCGGGCGGCCTGGGCCGAAGCCAGCGCTTCCATCTCGGCGGCGACGCTGAAGGCATCGAGCAGGTCGGCGATCGACAGCTGCGCCACCTGAAGCCCCTGCCGTCCGCGCGAAACCACGAGACCGCTGGCCGCCAGTCGCTGCAGCGCTTCGCGCACGGGCGTGCGCGACACGCCATATTGTTCGGCCAATTGGCGCTCGTCGAGACGGTCGCCGGGCTTGCGCTGGCCTTTGAGGATTTCAACTTCCAGCCGGTGAACCACGCCGGCCGAAAGTGATTCAGGCTCTCCGGTTGCTGCCCGTGCGACGGCGGGGGCGCTTGAGATAGTCTTCATGAATTATCCGCCGAGTAAAACCGGTTCGCTATGGATTCACCGAGTGCCACGAGTCCGTAAAGCAACAGGCCGCAGATACAGAGCACCACGATCGCCGCCATCGATATCTCGGTGTCGGCGCGCGCGGTGGCAAAGATAATGAGGTAGCCGAGACCCGCCTGCGCGGTGATAAATTCGCCGATGATGACGCCGATAATGGCCAGCGTAATCGCGATCTTCATGCCGCTGAAAATATGCGGGAGCGCCGCCGGAAAGCGCACACTGGTGAAGATCTGCCACTCGCTCGCGGTCAGCGAACGACACAGCCGCAGCATGCCCTTGTCGACATTCGCAAACCCCGCTGACGTCGCGATCACGACCGGAAAGAACGCGATGAAGACCGAAAACGCGATCCGCGATTGCGAGCCGATCCCGAGCCAGATGATGAACAAGGGCGCCAGTGCGATTTTCGGGATCAACTGGAAGAACACCAGATTGGGATAGAGCGCCTCGCGCGCGATCTGCGAATAGGTGATGATGATCGCCAGCGCGATCCCGAGCAGTGTCGCCAGTACAAAGGAGGCCGCGGATTCCAGCGTCGTCGGCACCGCATGCATCAGCAGAATGTCATAGCGCTCGATGATGTATTTGGTGATCGAGACCGGCGAGGGCAGGATCACCGGCGGGATGTGGCCGAGCGTGACCGCGAGTTGCCAGCCCACCAGCACGATCGCGGCCAGTCCGAGCGGCAGTAGTATGCCGCGCACATTGGCGGCGCCGCTTTCTTTTGGGGGCGTTGGAGTGGCGATGATCGCGCCGGTTTCGGTGCCGATGCCTGTTGTTGCCATCATTCAATCTTTCCAGCGAAAGTTCCGGAAGCAGCGCTTCGGACCGAGAGCGGGCTTTGATGGGCTTCTTCGATGGTCAGCCGGAGTTTTCGGCAGACCATTGCGAATTCGGGCGTCTCTTCGATCTCAAACTGCCGCGGCCGTGGAAACGGCATGGTCATGTCGAGTGCGATGGTCGAAGGACGGCCGCCCATCACGACAACGCGGTCGGACAGGAACGCGGCTTCGCGGATCGAGTGGGTCACGAAGATCACGGTCTTCTTGTAGGTCTCCAGAATCTCCGACAGCGCGACATTCATCTGGTCGCGCGTGATGGCGTCGAGCGCGCTGAACGGTTCGTCCATCAACAGGATATCTGGATCATGGATCAGCGAGCGGCAGATCGCGACGCGCTGGCGCATGCCGCCCGACAACTCCGACGGTTTCTTGTGCTCGAAGCCGGACAGGCCGACCATGTTCAGAAGCTCAAGCGCGCGCGGGCGATAGGCCTCGATCGGCAGTTTGAGAATGCGGACCGGAAACAGTACGTTGTCGAGCGCACTCTTCCACGGCAACAGCGTCGCATCCTGGAAAATGACGCCGATGTCGCGGCGCGGCTTTTTGACCTCGGCTCCCCCAAGCAATATCGATCCGCCGGTAGGCTGTTCGAGCCCCGCGATCATCATCAACAGCGTGCTCTTGCCGCAGCCGCTCGGACCAAGCAGCGAGACGAACTCACCGCGCGCCACATCGAGCGATGCCGACGCCACCGCTTGCACCGGCGCTTGCCGCGTGAAGTAGGTCTTCTCGACGGCGCGGACGGACACCAGCGGTTCTGACGGAGCCGCAGCGCCGGCGTTGATAGCGGGCATCGAATTGACCGATGGCATCGGCAGGGTCAAATCAGCTGACATATTTGCGGAAGACGGCAGCGCCCTTCTCGGCGGCGGCCAGTTCATCGGCACTCAGTGTGACTTTGCCGACAAAGCGGTTGGTAAAAAGCGCGCCGACATCCGGTTTCGTCGCGCCGTCGCCCGCCGCATATTTCACCACGAGGTCGGCCATGGTCGTGACCTTGGCGGGATCAGCATAGCCGAAGCCATGTTGCTTCACTTCGGGCACAAGGTTGGTGAGGTTGGTCAATCCGAGGCCGATGCGGGCGTATTCCTTGCCGGTCGAGGAGATCGCGACCTCGCTGTTGGCTTTCAGGAAGATATCGAGCGCTTCGTCGAAATTAGTCATGGTGAAGCGAATGGCTTCCAGCGCGCCGGCGACGAAGGCCGCGCATAATCCCGGGTCCTTTTCCAGCCGCTGCGGCTGGGTGGTCAGCGACTGGCCGTAGAATTCGATGCCGGCATCGCGGAACAGCATGAAACGCACGTCCGTCCCGAGCGGCGACAGCGACGGGATCGTACTGGTGGCAAAGGCGGAGACCGCATCAACTTGTTTTTCCATCAGCGAGCGCTCGCGGACCTTGCCGTCGATCTGCACGAGTTGCACTTTACTGAGATCGAAGCCGGCCTTCTCGGCGTAGAGCGGCAGGAACGGATACTCGCCCGAACTGACGCTGGCGCCGAGCTTCTTGCCTTCCAGGTCTTTCGGCGTCTTGATCGGCGACGCCGCGAGCAGGCCGATGCCCATCAGCGCGTCGTAGTTGATCTGGCCGATGCAGGTGATTGGGAGTTTCTTGGCAGCCTGGACGATAACGGTCGGCGTCGCGGCCATGCCGAAATCGAAGGTGCCGGCGCTGACCGCCTGCGCCGCCGCGCCTGACCCGGAGCCGCGGGCGACGCTGACGTCGAGACCTGCCTTTTTCCAGAACCCCTTGTCGCGCGCGACATAGGCGAACAGGTTGGGGCCCTCGGGAATCCAGGAGGTCGTGAAGCTGACTTTGGTCGCGCCTTGTGAAATAGCGGGGGTGGCGAGCGGCAGGCCGGCTGCGCCCAAACCCGCGACACCCATGCCCTTCAACACGCACCGACGTGAAACGCGCATCGACCTTCTCCCTCTTTTTTCCCGCAGCGACGGCGGACCGGACTGCCTGACCGTCAGCATCATATCGATCGCCGCCCGGCGCAAGCGCCATTATGCCAGAATGGTCGTTTTGCATGTAATATCGGCCGATGGCCTATCGGATCGGCAGTGAAAGCCGAAGTTTTGAGCTATCGTGCATGCGGAAATCATGCTTGTTTCCAGTTTAGCTACAAAAGACCCTAATCTTGCATGCAAATCGGAGGCGATCGACATGGATCTGAAGCTCAAGGGCAAGACGGTGCTGGTCACCGGCGCGTCGCAGGGGATCGGGGAGGGTGTTGCGCGCTCCTTTGCCGAGGAGGGCTGCGATCTTCATCTGGTCGCGCGGTCCGGCGATCGGCTCGCGGCGATCAAGTCCGAGATCGAGGCGGCGCACGGCGTCAAGGTCACGATCCATCCCCTGGATCTAACGTCACCAGGCGTAATCGATCCGCTGGTCGCCGCGGTCGGCGATATCGATATCCTCGTCAACAATGCCGGCGTCATTCCCAGCGGCAATCTGTGGGACGTCGATGAATCCAAATGGCGCGCCGGCTGGGAGCTGAAAGTGTTCGGCTACATCAATTTGACGCGCGCGATCTATCCGCGAATGAAAGCGCGTGGCGGCGGGGTGATCATCAACAATATTGGCAATGGCGGCGAAGTGTTCGATCCGAACTACGTCGCCGGGACCACCGGCAATGCCAGCCTGATGGCGTTCACGCGCGCGATGGGCGGCCATTCGCTGGATGACAATATCCGTGTGGTCGGGGTCAATCCGGGTCCGGTCGATACCGACCGCATCTACAGCATGCTGAAGAAGCGTGCCAAGCAATGGCTGGGCAGCGAGGACCGTTACAAGGAGTTGGAGGAAAAATACCCCCTCAAGCGGCCGGCGCATGTTCATGAGATCACCGATCTCATCGTGTTTCTGGCGTCCTATCGTTCCGGCTACACGTCGGGGACGATCTTTACGGTCGATGGCGGCATCGCGTCCCGCCGTTCGGTGATTTAGGAGTTTGCGATGAGTTTTGCGACCACGAGCGACGGCATCCGCCTGTTCTATGAAAGCGCCGGATCAGGCACGCCGATCATTTTCGTCCATGAATTCGGCGGCAATCACTGGAGTTGGGAACCGCAGCTCAATTTCTTCCCGCGGCGTCATCGCTGCATCACCTTTGCAGCGCGGGGCTTTCCCCCTTCCGATATTCCGGCATCCGTCGACGCCTATTCGCAGGCGCGCGCCGCCGATGACATCATCGATGTGCTGAATGCGGCGGGAATCGACAAGGCCCATGTCGTGGGATTGTCGATGGGTGGCTTTGCCAGCCTCCACTGCGCCTTGCGCCATCCCGATCGTGTTTTATCCGTCGTGGCCGCGGGTGCGGGATATGGCGCCGAAAAAATCCACGAAGATTATTTCAAGGGTGTCTCTGAGCAGGTCGCCAAGAATTTTGAGGAGCGCGGCGCCAGGGATTTCGCGCCGATCTACGCGGAGGGCGCGTCGCGGGTGCAGTTCCAGGAAAAGGATCCACGCGGCTGGCAATTGTTCGCCGACCGGCTCGGACAACATGATTCAAAGGGCGCGGCGAATACCATGCGTGGCGTGCAGATGCGCCGTCCTTCGCTGTACGATCTTGAGACCGAGTTTTGCGCGCTAAAAGCGCCGGTGCTGGTGATGGTCGGCGACGAAGACGACCACTGCCTGCAACCGGGCCTGTTTCTCAAACGCACGATTCCGCGTTCGGCGCTCGCGGTATTCCCGAAGTCGGGTCACACCCTCAATCTGGAAGAGCCCGATCTGTTCAACCGGCTGGTGGCGGATTTCATCGCGCAGGTCGAAGCCGGCCGATGGACCCCGCGCGATGTCAGAGCCAATCCCGCGCAGGTGATGCGGACGGATTGAGATGAATTCACTTCGCTCCATCCTTCGAGACGCCGCGCAAGTGCGGCTCCTCAGAGTCTGACTCAAAAAGGGATCAGCATTTTGAGGGCTTGGCGAGACGGCGCGTCAGGAGCCTGAGATGTGCGACGAGAAGCCAGGCCGCCTCGGTGGCCGGGGATGCCTCAAAATCTCTTGCGAGACGTCGACAGCGACCGAACCATGCAAAAGTCCGTTCGACGACCCAGCGTCGAGGCAAGAGCTGGAAGCCTTTGACGCCAGGTGGCCGCTCTACGATCTCGATGTCCCACGGGCCACATTCGGCGAGTGCGTTGAGGAGCTGTTCGCCACGATACACGCGGTCGGCAAAGACGTGCTTGAGTTTGGGAAGGCGGTCTCGCAGGCGCTTCAGCAAGGGGACGGCGCCATGAACATCCTGAACGTTTGCGGGATGAACGTGGACAGCCAGGAGAAGACCATTGGTGTCGGTGACGATATGCCGCTTGCGCCCATAGACGCGCTTGCCAGGGTCAAAGCCGGCTGGGCCACCGGCCTGCGTCGTCGACGCACTTTGGCTGTCGATGATAGCCGCAGTCGGCCTCGGCTTGCGTCCTAGCTTGCGCCTTGCCTGCCGAACCAAGGCTCTGACGATCCTGAACCATCGCCCGGTATCTCGCCAGGCGTAAAAATAGCTCTGGACAGTCGAGTACGGCGGGAACTCGCTCGGCAAGGCGCGCCACTGGCAGCCGGTAGATAAAATATAGAAAATTGCCTGTACTGCCTCGCGCAAATCGACTTCCCGCGGTCGTCCAAGTCGTCGTCGCGGCGGCATCTTTCGGGCGATCAGCGCCCACTCCGCATCGGTCAGGTCGCTTGCGTATCGCAGCCCATTGCGTTGATATTCGACGCGAGTGATTTTGGTCCATGGCATCGTGCTCTCCCTCGAATCTTTGCAAACCCGAAGGAATCACAGCCAACCGAAATCACTCACTCCTTTTTCGGTCAGGCTCTCAGGATGAGGTCTGAGCCAGGACGAGGTTCTAAACCCTCATGGTGAGGAGCGCGTCTTCGCGCGTCTCGAACCATGAGGCCACAGACCCTCAAGCCCCAAGCAAACCCTGTCCGAGATACTTGCTCTCGTCCACAGCGCCCGGCAGCACGAAGAAATAGCCGCCGCCGGTGGGCTTGATGTATTCCTCCAGCGGTTCGTTATCGAGGCGCTTTTGCACGGTGAGAAAACCCGCATTCAGATCCGACTGGAAGCAGACGAACAACAGGCCCATGTCCAACTGACCGGATGCGGAGATGCCGCGCGAGAAATTAAAACCGCGGCGCAGGATGAGACTGGCGTCGGTTTCCTTGGTGCGCGGGTTGGCGAGCCGGATATGTGCATCAAGCGGAACACGGTCGCCTTTGGGGTCCTTGCCGTAATCCGGAATGTCATGCTCGGCATCGAGCCCGAGCGGCGCGCCGGTCATCTTGTGACGGCCGATGATCTTTTCCTGCTCGCCGAGCGGGGTGCGGTCCCAGCGCTCGACCAGGTTGCGGATGATGCGCACGACCTGATAGCTGCCATCGGCGGCCCATGCCGGCTCGTCGCTGCCGGGCTGCACCCACACCACGCGGTCCATCAGCGCATTGTCGCGGCCATCGAGGTTGGCGGTGCCGTCCTTGAACCCCAGGAGATTGCGTACGGTGTCCTTGCCGGCGCGCTTGATCGTATGCGGCGGCAGGAAGCCATCGAGCTTCCAGCGCAGCGCGATCGAATCCGGCAGGTTCTTGATGATATCGCGTAGCGCGTGGATATTAGTCTCGGCGGTGTTGGAGCAGATCTGCAGCATGAGATCGCCGTGACAGAATTTGGGATCGAGCGCGTCATTGGTAAACCGCTCCATCGTTACGAGCCGCTTCGGCTTCTGCGCCGCAATCCCGAAGCGGTCGTCGAACAATGACGCTCCGACCGAGACCGTCACGGTGAGATTGTCGGGATAGATCTGCGGTCCGAGCAGGCCGGATTCGGCCGGCGGCAGTTTGGGGTCGAGCACCGGGATCGGGCCGGCCTTGGTCAGCATGGAGATGCGCGTGGTCAGGATACGCAGCATCTTTTCGAGGCCGGCGCGGTCCTCCGCCAGCACATCGAAGGCCGCGACCATTGCGGCGGCCGGTTGCGGCGTTATCACGCCGGATTGCCGCTTGCCGAAGAACGGCTGAGCATCGAGCGTGCCGTCGCTTTCATCGCCGGGCGTGCGATCGGCGGCGACCGCCGGTGCCGGCTTGACGCCGAGGGCGGCGATGCTGCTGGCGGTGCCGAGTGCCGCGATCAAATGCCGGCGCGTCGGCGTGACGGTTGCGATCTCGGTTGCGTCGGACGGCGGCTGTTTCTTTGTCATGATATGATCTCAGTCGAGGCCGAGGGTGCCGCGCAATTGCGAGAGATCCTCGGCCAGAGCGGTGATGGCGCCCTTGAGCGCGTTACGGTCGCGGGGCGAAAGCTTGTCGTAGTTCGACATCTGGCGTTCCTTGTTGCGATAGAGCGCGAGCAGTCCGTCGACCCTGTTAAAATTCGCCTGGATGCGTGCATCGAGCTTGGGATTTTTCGCCGTGATCAGCGGATGCAGGAGATCGAAGATCTTCTGCGCGCCGTCCACATTGGCCTGGAAGTCCCAAAGGTCCATGCCGCTGTAGCGTTCTTCCTCGCCGCTGATTTTCGTCGCTGCGACTTCCTCGATCAGCGCCGCCGCGCCGCCGACCATTTTGTTGGGCGGAATATCGAGACCGGCGATACGGCTTTGCAGTTCCTGTACGTCATGCATCAGGCGGTCGGCCACCGGCTCCATGCCGGTGGTGGTCTTTTCCGCATACAGCGCCTTCTCGATGCGATGGAAACCGCCAAAGGCCGGATCGTTTTCCTTCTTCTCGAAATCGTCAGCGCGGGCATCGATGCTCTTGTCGAGATCGCTGAAGAGCTCGGCGACCGGCTCGATGCGCTCGTAATGCTGGCGCGTCGACGCGTAGAGGCTCTGTGCCTCCTGCAGCTTTCCGGCCTTTACGGCATCGGTAAAGTTTTTGGTCTGGCTGACGAGATCGCCGACTTCCTTGGTGACATAGGCTTTGTATTCCGCCAGCGGCCCCGCGAGGTCGGACGCGCCCGGCTCAGCCTTTGCCGTGGTGGTGCCGCCGGCCGTGACCGTGATCGTGCCCTTCGGATTGCTGAGGAGGCCGCAGGTCATCTGGTACTGGCCCGCCTTGAGCGTGGCGGTCAAGGTCATCACAAAACCGGGGACGATGTTTTCGCGTTCCTCGACCACCATGACGCCATCGAGAATTTCCCATTCAAGGACGCGCGCACTCGCGTTCTTGATCTTGAAGGTGGTCTTGCCTTCCAGCACCGTCACCGTGTTCGGCTCGCATCCCTTGCCGGTGATGGTGATCGCGACAGGCTGCGAAGCATCCGGCGTCGCGGCGATGCCCTGACCGCAGAGCGTCAGCCCTGCGAGCGAGACAGCGGTGAACGCGACAAGGCGGGAGTTTCGAAGCGACGCGAAGGGGATCGGCAACATCAGCAAATATCTTTCAACACGCGGAAAAAAATCAGGCGGGGCGGGGAACGGCGGGCGAGCGCCGCTGCCGGTAGAACAGAAACAGCGCCGGCAACAGGAACGCCAGATAGATGGTGACCTCGCCGACCGTCGGCGCATCCTGATAGCCAAAAATGCCGGTGAGTAACGTTCCGACAATGCTGTCGCTCGGCAGCACACCGCTGACATCGAACGCGGTCTGCTGGAGCGCATTCCAGATTCCGGCCTCGTGGAACGCCCGGATCGCGCTGGCCGCGAGACCTGCGGCGACAAAGATGATGAACACGCCGGTCCAGCGGAAGAATGTCGCCAGATTAAGCCGGATGCCGCCGCGGTAGAGCGCGACGCCGAACCCAAACGCGCAGAGCACGCCCAACGCAGCGCCGATCGGCACGCCGATACCGACATCCTGCTGCAGGGTCGCGATCAGAAAGAACACCGATTCCAGCCCTTCGCGGCCCACGGCTAGAAACGCCATGCCGACCAGCGCGAAACTGCGGCCATCACCTGATCCTGCGGCGGCATCGACGGAATCATGAAGCTGCGCCTTGATCGAGCGCGCGGCCTTGGCCATCCAGAACACCATCGATGCCAGAATGCCGGTCGCCAATAGCGCAACGCAGCCCTCGAACAGCTCCTGCGTCTTCTGCGGAAATTCGGCGCCGGCCATGTCGAGCGCGATGCCAAGCCCGGTACAGAGCACGAGCGCGATGGCCACGCCGATCCAGACCGCCGGCAGCCTGTCCTCGCGACCGGTCTGTTTGAGATAGCCTGCGATGATGCCGACGATCAGCGCCGCCTCGATACCTTCGCGGAGCATGATCAGGAACGCGACGAGCAAGAATTGCATCCTTTTGAGGGGTTGAAAACGGCCGCTTTCTAGCACGCGGGCGATGTCCCTGAGTTTGGAATTGCTAAAAACTCGGGTCGGCATTTGGCGTATTTACCAAGACGGACAGTCGCCAACCCGATGATCCCCATACTGATCTGGGGCGCGCCGATGCCGATCTCGCTCGATTGACAAAGCCCGATTTGTAGCTTTACTTGGTCATACGTTCAGGAGTGCTGGTCACGTCGATCGGCAAAGGGAATTTGGTGCGGTCCGCCTGTTATCGCTCACTTGTTGTTGATAACGGACCAAATCCAAAGCTGCGCCCGCAACTGTAGGCGGTAAGTCCTTCTCCGAAATGCCACTGGGCTTTTACGACAAAGCCCGGGAAGGCGGAGAAGGGTTATGACCCGCGAGCCAGGAGACCGGCCTGAACACGTCATCCTTCCGGCGTGCGGTGCGCGCGCATGGGGCGGTTCTTTCGCTGCGGTGACATGGTTGGAAGTGTCTTGCGGATGGAGGGCCCGCCGTGGTTGCGCATGCGAAATCGACCGTTCTTGGCGACGAGTCCAGTCCCGAATTGCTTGGTTTTCGAGCCCGGATTGTCGGAATTTACAGCCTGCTTATTTTTGCCAATCTGGCGGCCTGGATATGGGCCTTCCTCGCGTTCGCGCATCAACCGGTGCTCATCGGAACCGCCGTACTGGCCTATAGTCTCGGACTTCGTCACGCGATCGATGCAGATCACATTGCGGCAATCGACAATGTCACGCGAACCTTGATGCAAGAGGGAAAGCGGCCGGTCGCGGTCGGCTTTTTCTTTGCGTTGGGACATTCAACGGTTGTCGTGGTCGCTTCCGTTGCAGTTGCGCTGACGGCAAATGCCCTCAGCGACGAACTGGCTTCCTATCGTGCGATCGGAGGTATCGTCGGCACTTCGGCATCTGCGCTATTCCTCTTCATCATCGCGATCGCGAATTTGATCGTGTTGCGCGGTGTATATCGGGCGTTTCGTCTGGTCGAGCGCGGCGCTGAGGTAAGCGAAGAGAGCATTGGTGTGCTGTTACACCAGCGCGGCTGGCTGGCGCGGCTGTTCAGGCCGCTGTTCCGGTTTGTTTCAGAAAGCTGGCACCTTTATCCGATTGGCCTACTGTTTGCGCTTGGTTTTGAAACCGCGAGCGAGATCAGTCTTTTCGGACTGTCCGCGCAGGCTTCCAATTCGGTCTCCAGTTGGTCGCTGCTGATTTTCCCGGCGTTGTTCGCCGCAGGCATGACGCTCGTCGATACGACCGACGGCGTCCTGATGCTCGGGGCCTATGGCTGGGCGTACCGCAATCCCTTGCGCAAACTGTTTTATAACCTGACCATCACGTCGGTATCCGTGCTGGTGGCAGTGGTGGTCGGCGGCATCGAAACCCTCGGCCTGATCGGCGGTCAATTTCATCTTGAAGGCACGTTCTGGAGCACGGTCTCGGAACTCAACGAGAATTTCGGCGCGCTTGGCTACGGCATCGTTGCGCTGTTCGTCGTGAGCTGGGGGATATCGTTCGTCGTGTACCGCTTCAAGGGATACGACCGTTACGTCAGGCCAGATTGATTCCAAACTCTGCGTGTCCTATCAATTTATTTCTGACCAGAAAACATCGCGGCGGGGCCTGTGGTCAAACATATCGAAAGAATTCTGCGTGCATCGGGTTGTTTGGCGGTAGCCTGCGTCAGCACGATCACATGTTGTCATGCTGCGGACATGTCGGTCGTCAACGCGATGCCCGTGAAAGCGCCGCCTATCCCCAAGGCCTATGACTGGTCCGGCTTCTATGTCGGCGGCCATCTGGGACTTGCCGCGGGTAATTCGGACTGGACCGCCAATCCAACGGCGGCGGGCCTGCCGCCGGTATCAGGCTCGCTGAATGTGTTTCAGACGCCCGATCATTTTTTCGAATCGGGAAGTTTTTTCGCGGGCGCGCAGGCCGGCTACAACCGCATGCTGTCCAATCGCATCGTGATCGGTGGGGAAGCCGATGTTTCGTTTCACCCCTTTCCCGATGTGAACGGGTTGTCCATCACTGGCGTGTCCAATTTCAATTCGCCCGTGCTTGGCCCGGCCAGCTTGAGCGAAACGGCGATTACGTTTGGCACGGTGCGCGGGCGTATCGGATATGCGCCGGGTAGCTGGCTGTTCTATGCGACCGGCGGTTTGGCGTGGACCTACAATCAGCAGACCCTCACGCAGACCGCGTCCGGCAACAGCGAAGCGCCGTTCCTGTGGCGGTTCGGTTGGGCGGCGGGCGCCGGCGTCGAATTTCCGGTGGCGCCAGGCTGGACCGCGAAGGCCGAATATTTGTATACCGGCTATCCCACCAGCAGCGTGAACTACCCGTTCTCTGGGCAGCGCATCAGTTCGGATTTTTCGCTCCAGGAACTTCGACTCGGGCTGAACTATCATTTCGGTCCGGAGCAGGCGTCGTTTGTGGTGCCGCCGTTCGCGCCCGATATCGTCAACCTGCATGGGCAGGCGACCTTCGTCGACCAGGGCTATCCGTCGTTTCGCTCGCCTTACGAGGGCCCCAACAGCCTGTCGGGTGGCGGGCAAAACCGCGAGACCTTCGATCTCACGCTCGCGGTCGGCTTGAAGTTGTGGCAGGGCGCCGAGTTCTGGACCAATCCCGAAATCGATCAGGGTTTTGGGCTGAACAATACCCACGGCACCGCCGGGTCTTTCAGCGGCGAAGCCTACAAGCTTGGCCAGGCCGATCCCTATGCGCGCATACAGCGCGCTTTTGTGCGCCAGACCATCAATCTTGGCGGCGATACCGAAAAGGTCGATGCCGATATGAATCAATTTGCCGGGTCACGCAGTACGGACCGGTTGGTGCTGACGGTCGGCCGGTTTGGTGTCAACGACATCTTCGATACCAATAAATACGCCAACAATCCGAAGAGCGATTTCCTGAACTGGTCGCTGATCAACACGGGCACGTTCGACTATGCAGGCGACGGCTGGGGCTACACCTACGGCGCCGCGGCCGAATGGTATCAGGGCCGCTGGACCCTGCGCGCCGGTGTGTTCGATCTGTCGACATCCCCGGCGGGAGGCGTGAGCCCGACGGCGTACGGTCTCGACTCGACCTTCCAGCAATTCCAGATGGTGGGCGAAATCGAGGAACGCCATGAACTGTGGGGACAGCCGGGCAAGATCAAGATCACCGGCGTCCTCAGCCGCGGCAATGCCGGACAATACTCCGATGCGATCGCGCTGTCGCAGGCCACCGGCCTGCCCGCCGACATCACCGCTGTCAGGTCCTATGTCAGCCGGCCCGGCATCAGCATGAATATCGAACAGCAGGTCAATGACAATCTCGGCGTCTTCCTTCGCGCCGGCTGGGCCGACGGCAATATCGAGCCCTGGGATTTCACCGATATCGACCGCACCATCGCAGCCGGTGTTTCCATCAACGGCAAATCATGGGGCCGGCCGGATGACACCATCGGGGTCGCAGGCATCGTCAACGGCATTTCCAGCGCCCACGTCGCGTTCCTCAATGCCGGCGGGCTTGGTATTCTCATCGGCGACGGGCAGTTGAACAATTACGGCCTCGAGAAAATCTTCGAGGCTTATTACAGCTATTCGCTGAACGCGTCGTCGAAGGTGTCGTTCGACTATCAGTTTGTCAGCAACCCCGGCTACAACGCCGACCGCGGTCCCGTGAACGCTTTCGCCGCGCGGTATCACTGGCAATTCTAAGCCATAGCGTTTTCGAGCCAACGGGTCGCGCGAATGCGCGCCCGATGACGGGCTCAGTGGATACCGGTTCGCGTGAAGAAAACGCGTCAAACAAAACACCGAGCCAGCGGAGTCTCGCGATGAAGAAGATACTCATTATCGGAATCGGCGCAGGCGATCCTGATTACGTAACCATGCAGGCCGTCAACGCGCTCAACCGGGTCGATGTGTTCTTTCTGATGGACAAGGGCGAGAGCAAGACTGAGCTGATCGAACTGCGCAAGGAAATCTGCCGCCGGTACATCAAGGGCGACAAGCACCGTTTTGTCGATGCCACCAGCCCGGAATGGACGCGCGGGACCGACGATTATTTCGGTGTCGTCGATGACCTCAACCGCGACAAGCAGGCTTTGTTCGAGCGCCTGATCTCCCAGGAGATGGCGGACGGCGAGTGCGGCGCGTTTCTGGTGTGGGGCGATCCGGCGCTTTACGACAGCACGATCCGCATCGTCGAAATCATTGCTGGCAGCGGCCGCCACCAGTTCGACTACGAAGTCATTCCCGGCATCAGCAGCATCCAGGCGCTGGCCGCCAAGCACAAGGTGCCGCTCAATCGCATCGGTCAGTCGATCGAGATCACGACCGGGCGAAAGCTGGCGGAAGGTTTTCCGAAAGGCGCCGACAGCGTCGTCGTGATGCTCGATGCCGAAAACACCTACAAGCGCTTTGCCGAAGAGGACATGGACATTTTCTGGGGCGCCTATCTCGGCATGCCCGGCGAAATTCTGGTCTCCGGCAAACTGCGGGATGTGGCCGGCCAGATCGAGCGGATGCGGGCGGATGCGCGGGCGGCCAATGGATGGATCATGGATAGCTATTTGATGCGGCGATCTGCCCTGGCCGAGCCTTGAGCATAGATTTTCTGGCCTGTTTTCAATGGTTTGCGCCAGCTATTGGTTGACTTTGCTTTTAAGCCTGATTTGGCTGAATAGGGGGCGGTGGCCGATCCCGGCTGCCGCCATCAGAGGACATACGCGTTGAACCGCTCAGTGGCATTTGAGGTGAAGGGTTGGTGCCCCGGGGCTTTGCGGCCGATGCAAAGCGGCGACGGGCTGATCGTCCGCGTGCGCCCGCAATCCGCGGGTTTGCGCCCGCAGGATCTGGGCGTGCTCGCCGATGCCGCGCGGCAGTTCGGCAATGGTCACATCGATCTGACGCGGCGGGCCAACCTGCAGATCCGGGGCGTGCGCGAAGCCTCGCTTTCCGCTTTGCACGACGTCATCGCGAGCCTCGGATTGCTCGATGCCAATGCGGAGGGCGAAGCCGTCCGCAATATTATGGTCAATCCGCTAGCGGGGATTGATCCCACGGAAGCGTGCGATGTCAGGTCCATTGCGGGCGAACTGGCGCGCTGGCTGACCTCCGACCGGTCGCTGTGGGCGTTGCCGTCCAAATTCGGTTTTATCATGGATGGCGGCGGCGTCTTGTCTCTAGGAGAGCAGCGCGCCGACGTGCGCCTCGTCGCGATAGGAGCGCAGATCGCGATCGGCATCGAGACGCGAGCCGGGATTGAATGGTTGGGTTCAACCGCTCCCGGTGCTGCCGCGGCGGCGGCAACCGAAATCGGTATTCTCTTTATCAAGGCTACATCGCGCGCAAAACGGCAGCGCATGCGCGATCTCAGCGATGAGGGGATTGCGGCCATCCGCGCCGCAATGAGATTGCAACTCGAGACGCTGCACGAATATCCACGCGAAGCTGATGCTTTGATGAATCGCATCGGTTTGATTGAATTGGGAGCGGGTCGGTTCGCCGTCGGAATCGCCGCCCCGTTTGGGCGCGTCGAGAGCGATCAGCTGCGCAAGCTCACGGACGTGATGACGTCCCATGGCGTCCAGGAGATCCGGCTTTCGCCGTGGCGCGCGCTCTATGCTGCAGTGTCCAGTCGTCAATCGGGACAATCCATCCTCGATGCCGCGAAGCGCGAGGGTTTGATTACCGATCCGCGCGACCCGCTGCTCCAGATCGAGGCTTGCCCGGGTGCTCCCGGCTGTCGTTCGACCTCGCTGGATACGCGGGGCGATGGGCGCCGGCTGGCGGCGCTGCTGCCGCGGTTTGATTTCGCCGGGACGGTTCATGTCTCCGGTTGCGCCAAGGGCTGCGCCAAGTCGGGCGCGGCCGATCTCGTGCTGGTCGGTTTGGAGGGACGTTACGGTATCGTGCGCAATGGCAGCGCGCAGGATCAATCCACAGGCCGTTTTGCGTTCGCCGATCTGGCTGCCGATCCCGGCAACATGTTTGAGCCCGAAGGCAAGCGGCATGAGTGAGTTGCGCTCCTACATCAGGGATGGTGCCGAGATCTACCGCAACTCGTTTGCGATCATCCGTGCCGAGTCCGATCTCGCGCGCTTCAAGGCCAACGAGGAGAAGGTCGTCGTTCGAATCATTCACGCCTGCGGCATGGTCGATATCGCCAATGAGGTTGTGATGTCGCCGACCTTTGCCGCCTCGGCCTCGCAAGCGCTGCTGCGCGGCGCGCCGATACTCTGTGATGCGAAGATGGTCTCAAACGGCATCACCCGCAGCCGTCTGCCGCACGACAACAATGTCATCTGCACGCTGGACGATCCGTCTGTGGCTGACCTGGCCACTGAAATCGGAAACACCCGCTCGGCCGCGGCGCTGGAACTGTGGCGGCCGCATCTCGAAGGCGCCGTCGTCGCGATCGGCAATGCGCCGACCGCTTTGTTTCGGTTGCTCGACATGATCGATCAGGGCGCGCCGACGCCCGCCGCGATCATCGGCGTTCCCGTGGGCTTTGTCGGCGCCGCCGAATCCAAGGAGGCGCTCGCGGCTCAGGCCCGCGTGCCATACTTGATCGTGCGTGGCCGGCGAGGCGGTAGCGCGATGGCCGTGGCCGCGGTCAATGCGCTGGCGAGTGAACGCGAATGACGAATCTTGACACGATCGGCGGAGCAGTTGCCAAGGGAACGCTGTATGGTATCGGCGTCGGCCCCGGTGATGTCAGCTATCTGACGCTGCGCGCCGCCGCACTGGTGCGCCAGGTCGATGTGATCGCGTTTTTTGCCAAGCGCGGCCTGCAGGGCAATGCGCGCGGCATCGTCGTGCCCCTGATGGGCGAGGGCCGCGAAGAGCTTCGGCTTGAATATCCCGTGACCAATGAAATTCCGCCGGAAGATCCATCATACCAGCAACAGATCAGCCGGTTCTATGAGGCCAGCGCCGAGACCGTCTCCGCGCTGCTGCGGCAGGGCAACTCGGTTGGCTTGTTAGCCGAGGGCGATCCGTTTTTTTATGGATCGTTCATGCACATCTGGCGCCGTCTGGATAAGGTCTTCCCGATTGAAGTCGTGCCCGGCGTTACCGGCATGTCGGGCTGCTGGACTCGCGCCAACGCGCCGATTACCTGGGGCGACGACGCGCTCGCGGTCTTGCCGGGAACCATGACTGAGGCACAATTGACGCGCCGCCTTGCCGATACCGACGCGGCTGTCATCATGAAGGTCGGCAAAAACCTCGCGAAAATTCGTCGCGCCGTCACCGCGGCTGGCCTGCTTGCGCGCGCGATCTATGTCGAGCGCGGCAGCATGAAGGGCGAGCGGATCATGCCCCTGTCTGAGGGGCCTGAAGTCGGCAGTCCCTATTTTTCCATGGTGCTGATTCCCGGTCAGGGGAGGCGGCTGTGAGTGGCTCGCTGGTCATTGTCGGCCTCGGGCCGGGACCGCAGGACTTGCTGACGCTGGCGGCTTCACAAGCACTGCGTGCCGCCACCGATCTTGTCGGCTATGGACCCTATCTCGATCGCATTCCCGAAACCGTTCCCGGCCAGTGCCGGCATCCCACCGATAATCGCGTCGAGATCGAGCGCGCGCGTCATGCACTCACGCTCGCGGCCGAAGGCCGAAAAGTCGCGGTGGTCTCCGGCGGCGACCCCGGCGTGTTCGCGATGGCAGCCGCCGTGTTCGAAGCCGTCGAGGGCGGTGCGGCGCGTTGGCGCGAACTTGATATACGCGTCGAGCCAGGCATCACCGCGATGCTGGCCGCCGCGGCTGAAGTCGGCGCGCCACTCGGTGGAGATTTCTGCGCGATCTCGCTGTCGGACAATCTGAAATCATGGGAAACCATCGAACGACGCCTGCGCGCCGCTGCGACCGGCGATTTTGTCATAGCGCTCTATAATCCCGCGTCCAAAGCCCGGCCGCACCAACTCGGGCAAGCTTTTGCCCTTTTGCGATCGATCAAGTCGCCGCAGACCGTGGTGCTCTTCATCCGGAAAGCCGCGACGCCGGAAACGCAGGTCACCATCACGACCTTGGCCGAAGCCGATCCCGCATTGGCCGATATGCGCACGCTGGTCATGATCGGCGCCACGACAACGCGGCTCATTCCGCGCGCGGGACAGCGGCCCTGGGTCTATACGCCGCGCGCCGAATCCGGGGTGGTGCGATGAGCGAGCTGTTGTTCCAGCCACGCGACAGCTTCGGCGGGATGTGTCACGGCGTGGCCGTGCACTTTGAGCGGACGCGCGATCATCACAACGGGTATGCCCAGCCTGCGCGTCGCCGTGATTTTCGGATAGGTCGCAGCACCGCCCGAATTCTTGGAAACGATGATGTCGATGTTCTCCCGCGTGAGCAGCGCCGTTTCGGCCTGCTCGTCGAACGGACCGCGGTCGAGAATCAACTCGATATCCGGCGGCAGTGCGACATCCGGCGGCTCGATCGTGCGCGCGACATAATGATGCTGCGGAGCCTTTGTGAAAGCGCCGAGCTCGAGACGGCCGAGGCTGAGAAAGATCCGGCGCGGCTGCGGTCCGAGCGCAGCGGCGGCGGCTTCCGCACTCGCGACCGTCAACCAGTTATCGCCCGTTACGGGTTGCCAGGCCGGACGCAGGATGGTGGCGAGCGGCAGCGCGAGCCGTCCGCAGGCGGTCACGGCATTGGCCGAGATCTGATCAGCATAGGGATGCGTCGCATCAACGACAGCCTCGATCGATTCCTGCGCCAGCCACGCGGCCAATCCGTCGGCGCCCCCAAAACCGCCGGTTCGGCTGTGAACCGGCTGCGGCCGTGGCTTCAGCGTGCGCCCGGCCAGCGACAGCGTCGTGTCAAAGCGGTGGTCGCCCGCCAGCAGACGCGACAGTTCCGAGGATTCGGTCGACCCTCCGAGAATGAGAACGCGCATCGGGGCTTGTTCCGTGATGGCTGAAGCGGCAATTTGCACAGCACGGCGCTGGCTGTCCATCGTCGGGATCGGCGAGGATGGCGTGGACGGACTTTCGTCCGTCGCGCGCCAGCTCATTCGCTCGGCCGAACTGGTGGCTGGCGGCGCGCGCCATCTGGAACTGGCGGGCGAACTCATTCAGGGACGCCGTCTCATATGGCCGAGCCCGATCGGCGACGCCTTTCCCGAAATCCAGCGCCATCGCGACCGCGCGGTCGTGGTGCTCGCCAGCGGCGATCCCTTTCATTTCGGCATCGGTAAGCAAATCGCGGCCTTTGTGCCGGCCGATGAGTTCATTTGCCTGCCGCAGCCTTCGGCTTTCAGTCTGGCCGCGGCGCGGATGGGCTGGCCGCTGCAGGAACTCGCGCTGGTCACGCTGCATGGCCGCGCGCTCAGCGGGATTATCCGGTATCTGCAACCCGGTGCGCGCATTCTGGCATTGTCCTGGGACAGCGCGACGCCGCGCCAGCTTGCCGAATTGCTCGCGGCGCGAGGCATGGGGCAGTCGCGCATGTCAGTGCTCGAGGCGATGGGCGGCCCGCGCGAGCGAACGCGCCACGTCACCGCTTCGCAATTCGATCTCGATGATATCCAGCCGCTCAATACGATTGCGATCGAAGTGGTTGCTGAACCAAACGCCCCTATCATTCCTCTGGCTGCGGGCCTCGATGACGATCTGTTCGAGCATGACGGCCAACTGACAAAACGCGAAATTCGTGCGGTGACGCTGTCGTCGCTGCGGCCGCTGCAGGGGCAGTTGCTCTGGGATATCGGGCTTGGCGCGGGTTCGGTCGCGATCGAGTGGCTGTTGCAGCATCGCTCCTTGCGCGCCATCGGCATCGAGTCACGCAGCGACCGCGCCGATCGCGCCGCGCGCAATGCGGCAGTGTTGGGCGTGCCGGAGCTTGAGATCGTGCAGGGCCACGCGCCGGACGCGTTCGCGGGACTGGTGCGGCCGGATGCGATCTTCATCGGCGGCGGCATGAATGATGACGGCGTATTCGACGCGGCGTGGGACGCGCTGAAGCCCGGCGGACGCCTTGTGGCCAATGCCATATCGCTGGAAACCGAGGCGCGGCTGGCCGGTTATTTCCAGCACTACGGCGGAGAACTCATTCGACTGCAGGTCGCCAGAGCCGATAGAGTGGGGGCGATGACGGGTTGGCGGCCGGCGATGCCGGTCACGCAGTGGCGAGTGAGGAAGCCATGATCGTTGCGGGCATCGGATGCGGACGCGAAACATCCTCCGAGGACATTATGGGCCTGATTGCCGTTGCGCTCTCCAATTTTGGCATCGCGCCGGAAAATCTCACCGCGATTGCGACCGAAAGCTCCAAGGCTGACGAACGCGGTATCGCCGGCGCGGCGCGGTCGTTGTCGATCCCTGTCTTGAGCTGTCCGGTGGCTGATCTCGCAGGGGTCGCCGATCAGGTGTTGACGCACTCCTCGCGCGTTCAAGCGATCAAGGGTGTGCCGTCGATCGCCGAAGCCTCGGCGCTGGTCGCGGCCGGACCCAATGCCCGGCTGCTCGGCGCGCGGGTCGCGTCCAACCAAGTCACCTGTGCCATTGCCGTGGGTGAGGGATCATGACCGTTCATTTCATCGGCGCCGGGCCCGGTGCGCCCGATCTCGTCACCGTGCGTGGCCGCGACCTGATCGCAAAGTGTCCGGTCTGTCTCTATGCCGGTTCGCTGGTGCCGAAGGCGCTGCTGGACTATTGCCCGCCCGGCGCACGCATCATCGACACCGCGCCGATGTCGCTTGACGAGATCGTTGCTGAATTCAAACGCGCGACCGATGAGGGCCAGGACGTCGCGCGGCTTCATTCCGGCGATCTGTCGATCTGGAGCGCGCTTGGCGAACAATTGCGTCGGCTTGAGGCGCTGGATATTCCGTTCACGGTGACCCCGGGCGTTCCCGCCTTTGCCGCGGCTTCGGCTGCGCTGGCGAGAGAATTGACGCTGCCCGAAGTCGCGCAATCCGTGGTGCTGACGCGCACGTCAGGCCGCGCGTCGTCGATGCCGGAAACCGAAAGCCTCGCCGCCTTCGCCGCGACCCGCGCTACGCTGGCGATTCATCTGTCTATTCATGTGCTCGACAAAACCGTTGCGGAACTGATTCCATCTTATGGCGAAGCCTGCCCGGTCGTCGTGGTGTTCCGCGCCAGTTGGCCGGATGAAAAAATCATCCACGCTACGCTCGGCACCATTGTTGCCGAGGTCGCGAAAACCAGCATCGATCGCACCGCGCTCATCTTGGTCGGTGAGGTGCTGGCAGCAGAAGGTTTCCGCGAGAGCGCGCTCTATGATGCCGCCTATCAGCGCCGGTTCCGGGGCAGGGGCGCGTGATGGAAATGAAGCTTCCTGATTTTCCAGAGTTTCCACCGGGCGAGGTCTGGCTGGCCGGCGCCGGCCCCGGCGATCCCGGGTTGCTGACGCTGCACGCGCTGCATGCGTTGCGCTCCGCCGACGATATCGTTCACGACGCGCTGGTCGGTCCGCGCATTCTTGAACTCGCAGGCCAACAAGCGAAATTGTTTTTCGCGGGCAAGCGCGGCGGCAAGCCATCGGCGCAGCAGGCCGATATCAACGATCTCCTGATAGAGCGCGCGCGGATGCAGCGGCGCGTGTTGCGCCTCAAGGGCGGCGATCCCTTTATATTCGGACGCGGCGGCGAAGAGGTACTGGCGCTGGTGCGCGCCGGACTTCGGTTCCGGGTCATCCCGGGCATTACCTCGGGGCTTGCGGCGGCAGCACTAGCCGGCATTCCCGCGACCACACGCGACACCAACCATGCCATCATTCTGATGGCCGGCAGCCGCGCCGCGGATGGCAGCTCCGTCGCCGAATGGGAGAAGCTGGCGCGGGTCGGGCAGCCGATCATCGTCTATATGCCGATGGCGAATTTGGCTGATATCATGAGCGCGTTCGAGCGCGGCGGCATGGCGCGCGACACGCCCGCTGTCGTGATCAGTTCGTCCACCACCCCGGAAGAGCGCGTGATTGAAACCTCGCTCGGGATGGCCGTCGCCGATTCCGAAAAACATGGCGTCAGCTCGCCCGCCATCGTGATCGTCGGTGCGATTGCGTCGATGCGGCAGCAATTATTGGCCAACATGGTGGGCCGGCCATGATGCATCCCGCCGTCGCACCGGGCCTGGTCATCGCCGCACCGCGTTCCGGCGCCGGCAAAACCACCGTCACGCTCGGGCTGTTGCGCGCGCTGCGGCGTCGCGGCCACCGGGTGCAGCCGTTCAAATGCGGGCCCGACTATATCGACCCGGCGTTCCACGAGGTCGCAGCCGGCCGCGCCAGCTATAATCTCGATAGCTGGGCGATGGGCGCAGGCCTGATCGCGACGCTGGCGGCCACAACTTCGATAGAGGCGGACATCGCCATTGCCGAAGGCGTGATGGGATTGTTCGACGGCGCCGCGGCGCGCGGGCAATCCGGCTCCGGCACCACAGCCGATCTCGCGGCGCTATTGGGATGGCCTGTCGTGCTGGTGCTTGATGTCACCGGGCAGACCGAGACGGCCGCCGCCGTCGCGCTGGGCTGCGCCAGATATCGCGATGATATCGATATCGCGGGCGTGATCCTCAACCGCGTCGCCAGCGCGCGGCATCTTGCGCTGATTACTCCGGCCTTCGAGCGCATCAAGCTGCCGGTGTTCGGCGCGATCCTGCGCGATGAGACGATTGCGCTGCCGGAACGGCATCTCGGTCTGGTGCAGGCGCGGGAGACGGCTGACATCGACCAGCATCTGGACCGGCTTGCGGATGTGATCGACGCCGCCGTCGATGTTGATGCGATCAGAAGTGCGGCACGGCCGGCAAAGGTATTACCCGCAGCCACTGAGGCGCGCTCCAACGCATCAAAACTGCCGCCGCCGGGTCAGCGTATCGCGCTGGCGCAGGACCGCGCGTTTTCCTTCATGTATCCGCATCTGCTGCGGCAATGGCGTGGTGCCGGTGCGGAGATCATTCCGTTTTCGCCGTTGGCCGATGAAGCGCCCGATCAAGCTGCCGACGCAGTCTGGTTGCCGGGCGGTTATCCTGAGCTTCATGGCGGTACGCTGGCGGCAGCGCATCACTTCCACAGGGGGATTTGCGCACTGGCCGAACGTTCCGTTCAGATCCACGGCGAGTGCGGCGGCTACATGGTGCTTGGGCGCGGACTTGAGGACGCCGACGGCGTGAGACACGCGATGACCGGGCTGCTCGCGCTTGAAACCTCCTTCGCAAAGCGCAAGCTGCATCTGGGCTATCGTCGTGCGCGGCTGCAGCTCGACTGTTCGCTCGGCGTGGCCGGCAGCGAAGTATTCGGTCACGAGTTTCATTATGCCAGCACGATTTCGGTCCAAGGCGAGTCGCTGGTCGATTGCAAGGATGCCTCCGGAGCCGGCGTGCCCGAGCAGGGCATGCGGCGGGGATCGACCACAGGCACGTTTTTCCACGTCATCGACGGGGCAGCCGCATGACGGAGCCGCGGCAATTCGACAAGGAATTTCGCGCGGCATTCCGCGATCTCATCCTCTGGCGCCGTGATGTCCGCCGGTTTCGCCGCGATCCGATCGATGCAGGCTTGATGGATTCGCTGCTCGAACTCGCCAGCCACGCGCCTTCGGTAGGGCATTGCCAGCCCTGGCGCTTCGTGCTGGTTGAGTCGCCCGAACGCCGCGATGCGATCAGAAGCAGCTTTGTCCGCTCCAATGCCCAAGCGCTCGAAAGCTATCACGGCGAACAGCGCGCGCATTATGCGCGGCTGAAGCTGGAAGGCCTCGAAAACGCGCCGGTTCATGTCGCGGTCTTTGCCGACGAGGCCGCGGAGGAGGGCAGCGGCCTCGGCCGCCGCACCATGCCCGAAACCTTGCGCTATTCGGTGGTCGCTGCCGTTCAGACCCTGTGGCTGGCCGCGCGCGCGGAGGGACTGGGACTCGGCTGGGTTTCCATTCTCGAGCCTGACGCCGTGCATCGCGCGCTCGACGTGCCCTCGACCTGGACGCTGGTCGCCTATCTCTGCATCGGCTGGCCGGTGGAAGAACATCTCGACCCTGAACTCGATCGCCACCGCTGGCAACAACGGCTCGATGTCGAGCGGATGATTTTTAGGCGGTAGATGCCGCTCGTCGTCCGGGCAAAGGCCGTGGTTGTGCGAAGATAGTGTAGGGTGGGCTGAGCGAAGCGAGCCCACCATCAAACAACGGTGGTGGGCACGGCGCAGATGCGCCTTTGCCCACCCTACAACCTTTCTCCTCGTTGTCCCGGCGAACGCCCGAACGACGACGTGGGCCACCGCGACACTTGCGCATTTCCTGATTCGAATTTCAAACAGCCACTTCCGTCATTGCGACCCGTTGGCTCGCAATGACGTCTGAATACGATTCCGCATTCCCGCGGCACGAAGCGCCCGGGTTATGCCTTTAACTTCCGCCCAAAAAGGGCGTGGGGAATGCCGGGTGCCCAGTGCACCCGCAGCCGCGCGTGTAGTGTAGTAAACACGCGCGTTAGTCACCACGAGTACACCGGATCACCCGGCATTCCCGCACGCGATGGTGTTAACGGTTTCCTTCGTGCTCTCCCCGGTGATCGGGCTTTCTTGTCACCGTCGCCGACGGAGTTACCCTATCGGCTTGACGCCAGCGTCGAGGCGTCAGGACCACACGACTTCGCCGTCCGCTTCATGTGCTCTCGTCAGCAACACCATTCGCGTCCACCGCATCTCATCCCGCGTCCGTGACGATCGCGATACGCCCCTCGAGTGGGACGAGACGGCGCGGATTCTGAGTTGATTTGCGCAAAACGCGAAGCAATTTATTTTTTCGCGTACGACTGGACAGCTAGCATCAGCTTGATCGGCCTCGATAAATCAGGCTGAGCGCGCATGTCGATATTAGCGTTGCAGGATGGGTTGAGCGCTTTGCGAAACCCATCATCTGCGCAAACTGCAAGTAATGGGTATCGCTTCGCTCCACCCATCCTACTAAAGTGCAGCCATGATCCACGTCACCTCCCTCGGCGCCCTCGATACCGTCACCGCGCGGCTGCAGAGCTACGACTTGCTGACACTGCTGTCGCCCGGCCATCCGGAAACCGACTGGAGTATGTTCGCGTGCGAACGTCACTTGCGGCTCGCATTTCACGATATCGTTGAACCGATGCCGGGCCTGACGCTGCCGGATCGCGACACGATGCAGGCGGTGCTCGATTTCGGCCGCAACGCCGAACCTCAACGGCCGCTGCTGATCCACTGCTGGGCCGGGATCAGCCGCTCCAGTGCCGCGGCATTTGCGATTGTCTGCGATCGCAATCCCGGATTCGAAAACGATATCGCCAATGAATTGCGTCGCCGCGCGCCCTTCGTCACGCCCAACCGGCTGATGGTCCGGCTGGCGGATGAAATGCTGGCCCGCGAGGGCCGCATGATCGTGGCGATCAATAAAATCGGCCGTGGCGCGGAGGCGCGCGCAGGCGAGCCGTATCAATTGCCGCTGAACTGGCCTATCGGATAACAGCGGCGACGCCGAGCAGGAAACCGATCTCGAACATCTGCTCGATCGCGCCGAGAACATCGCCGGTATAGCCATCGATCAGCCTGCGCGCCCACAGCGCCAGGGCGGCGGCGAGCAGGGCGCCGAGCAGAAGTCCTGAAATCGCCGACGAAATCGATACCAAAGCCAGCGGCACCAGCGCGCATCCGGCGACAAGCACCGCGAACCAGATGTCATTCGCGCTGACGGGCGCATCGGCATAGCTGACCTTCATCGCAGCGGTGTCGCCGGCGTAAGGCAGCGCGTTCATCACAAAAGCGGGCGTGATCCGCGCGGCGGCATGAACTGCGATCAGTGCTGCCGTGCCGGTCCATAGCGGCAACTCCGTCAATGCGGTCACGCGCAATGCGACGCCAAATAATAGCGCGAGCGCGCCGTAGGCGCCGATCCGGCTGTCCTTCATGATCGTGAGCCGCTTCTCGACGCTCCAGCCGCCGCCAAAGCCGTCGGCGGTGTCGGCGAGGCCGTCTTCGTGGAGTGCGCCGGTCACGATGATGCTTGCGGCGACCGCGAGCAGGGCGGCAATGACAGGATTCCAGATCGAGCTTGTCAGCAACAGCACCGCGGCTGAAACAAGCCCGACGCAAATCCCGACGGCGGGAAAATATTTCGCGCAGCGCGACAGCCAGTCCGGCGCGGTGGCCGCCTCGGATGACGGCACGGGAAAGATGGTCATGAACCGCAGCGCGTTGAAGAAGTCGCGGTTCGCGCTCATCTCAGAGTTTTCCGGCCAGCACGTCGCTGAGATCGGCGACATCGGTCAGGAGCCGCGCGGCGGCGCGCACCAGCGGCACCGCGAGCAGCGCACCGGTGCCTTCACCCAATCTGAGCCCGAGATCGAGCAGTGGTCTTGCGTGAAGCGTGGCGAGCAGGATGTCGTGGCCCTTTTCCGCGGAGCGGTGGGCAAAGACGCAATAATCACGCGCGGCAGGAAACAGCCGTATCGCGACCAGTGCGGCGGCGCTGGAAATGAATCCATCGACCAATACCGGGCGACATTGTGATGCCGCGCCCAGCACGGCACCAGCCATCATGGCGATTTCCAGCCCGCCGAATTCACAGAGCACCTCGAACGGCGCGGTGGCGTTGCTGCGCGCCGCGGCTTTCTCGATCGCCGAGCGCTTGCGGGCCATGCCTGGCTCGTCTTGGCCTGCACCGACGCCGATGCAATCCGCCAACGTGGCCGGTGCGAGGCGATGGGCCAGCAGCGCCGAGGAGGCGGTGTTGCCGATGCCCATTTCGCCGAGCGCGATAATGTCGGCGCCTCCCAAAATCTGATCGATCGCGATCTGGCAGCCCTTTGCCAGCGCGTCCGCCGCCTGCCGCGGCGTCATCGCCGGCTCGCGGGCCGCGTTGGCGGTGCCCATGCGGATTTTGGCCGCGATCAAATCGGGATGCGCGGGGAGATCAGCGGCGACACCGGCATCGATGACGCGGATGGTCACGTTGCTGGCGGCGGCGAAGGCATTGGCGCTGGCGCGGCCGGCCAGATAGGTCATCACCATCGCGACCGTCACGGCGGAGGGATATTGCGACACGCCTTCCTCGGTGAGGCCATGGTCGGCCGCGAACACCAATAGTACCGCTCTGTCGCCACGGGGCGGTTCGGGATGCCGGATCATGCCGAGCTGTACGGCCAGGTCCTCGATTCGCCCCAGCGATCCCGGCGGCTTGGCCTTGCCGTCGATCCGCCCGCGCATCGCGGTCACAAGCTGCTGATCGAGCGGCGCAATGGCCGGTGGCTGCCAAAATGGCTTTAAATCGGACGACATCGGGTTCCCTTTCGCTTGGGTCTACCTGACGCAACCGCCGCCATCAGGTCAACTCCGCCGGTGCACGGTTGACCCCGGCTGGGGCGCCAGCTAGCGTCATCCGTGATGGTCCTTCCACGTGGAAGGTGAAAAGGGAAGCCGGTGCGAACGTTCTCAAATCGAGAACTTTCAACGCCGGCGCTGCCCCCGCAACTGTAAGCGACGAGCCCTCGCCGGTGCCACTGGGATTCCCGGGAAGGCGGCTGATGGCAACGACCCGCGAGCCAGGAGACCTGCCATCACGAACTGTGCTTTGGAGGCGTCGTCGGGGCGGGGTGCACCGGACGGGAGCGAGCTTGATGGCGATGAGCTATCGAGCGCGACCCAACAAAGCTCGCGGCCGCTAGCGGCCTGACTATGAGCCTGTGATGGATCGCGAAAGCGCTGGGGAAAATTCCTCTGAATCGACGCTGGTCGAGCTGCGGCAATTAAATCCGTCCGCAAACCTGCCGGCAAATCTGCCGAGAAGTCCTGTCGTCGTCAGCGTCTGCACCACCTGCAAGACCGCCGATGGTGGCGCTGTCGTAGGCCCCGACATGTTAGCCGCGGTGCGCGCCGCGCTCGGCGAGGATGATGCTGACGTGGTGGTGCGGCCGGTGCAATGTCTCAGCGTCTGCAAACGCCCGGCGACTGTCGCGGTGACGAGCCCGGATGGCTACACGTTTTTGTTCGGCGATCTGCAGACCGAGAGCGGCACTGCGGCGCTGCTGTCATTTGTAAAGTCCTATCAGAAATCCGATTACGGCCTGGTGCCCTGGCGCGAGCGTGCGGAAGTGCTGCGCAAGGGCATGGTGGCCCGGGTGCCGCCGATGCGCTGGTCACCGGATGACGGGCGTGCGCCGAAATGACTGTGCTCGAAAACACGCTGGTGCTCGGTGGCGCGCGTTCCGGCAAATCGGCCTTTGCCGAGAAGCTGATCGTCGATAGCGGTCTGGCGCGAATTTATCTGGCGACCGCGACCGCAGGCGACGGTGAAATGCAAACGCGCATCGCGCGTCATCGCCTGCAGCGCGGCGACGACTGGACCACGGTCGAGGAGCCGCTGGCGCTGGTCGATGCGCTGACGCGGAGCGTCACGCACGGCCATGCCGTATTGGTGGATTGCCTGACATTATGGCTGTCGAATCTGATGCTGGCGGAGCGCGATCCGGATATCGAAACACGCCGGCTGACGCGCTTTCTGGGTGTTGCCAAATATCCCGTGGTTTTCGTCTCGAACGAGGTCGGGCTCGGCCTGGTGCCGGATACGCCGCTCGGCCGCCAGTTTCGCGACGCGCAGGGGCATCTCAATCAGGCCATCGCGGCCTGCGTGCCCAACGTCGTGTTCATCGCTGCCGGGCTGCCGCTCTGGCTCAAAAAATCTTCGTCAACTGCATAGTGAGATTAGATTGACCTGCAACGGCGAAGTAAGTGCGCTCCCTCCCCCCTTGTGGGGGAGGGTTGGGAAGAGGGGTGAAGTCTATCGATAGTCCGTAACCCCTCACCCGAATTGCTTCGCAATTCGACCTCTCCCACAAGGGGAGAGGTAAGAAAATCCGCTAACCGGTCGTTTCAATTCAAAGTCATGCTCTAGGAGAACTGATAAATGTCTCGCGTTCCCGTCACGGTGCTCACCGGTTTTCTCGGCGCCGGCAAGACCACGCTGTTGCGCTCGCTGCTGACGCAGGCGGATGGCCGCCGCATCGCGGTCATCGTCAACGAATTCGGCGATGCCGGCTTCGACGGCGGGCTGGTGGAGGAATGCGCCGCGAAAGCCTGCGCGCCCGGCGATATTGTCGAGCTGACCAATGGCTGCATCTGCTGCACGGTGGCCGATGATTTCGTGCCGACGATGGATAAATTGCTGTCGCGGGATCGGCCGCTTGATGCCATCGTGATCGAGACCTCAGGGCTGGCGCTGCCGCAGCCGCTGCTCAAGGCGTTCGCCTGGCCCGACGTGCGTACCCGCGCCACCGTCGATGGGGTTGTGACAGTGGTGGATGCGCTGGCGCTGTCGGAAGGCCGCGTCACGCTGGATGAAGGCGCGGTTGCGGCGCAGCGCGCGGCGGATGATTCCATCGATCATGACGATCCGATCGAGGAAGTGTTCGAGGATCAACTGGCCTGCGCCGATCTGGTGGTGCTCTCGAAGAGCGATCTGGTGTCGTCGGATGCCTTGGCCGCGATTGAGGCGCGGCTCGCCGCCGTGCTGCGGCCGGGCGTGCGCATCGTGCGCTCGCACGGCGCGCTGTTGCCGTCGGTGCTGATCGGTCTCAATTCCGCCGCCGAAGACGACATGGCCGCGCGCGCTGGCCATCACGGCGAAGAGGAGGAGCACGACCATGACGATTTCGACAGCATCGTGGTGACGCCTTCGCCTGCTGATAGCGTCGATGCGATGCGCCTGCGGGTCAGCGATGCGCTGAATCTGACCGGCGTGCTGCGCGTCAAGGGCCATGCCCGGATCGACAACCGGCCGTCGCCGGTCGTGGTGCAGGCCGTAGGTACCCGCGTCGATCTGTCCTTTGCCCGTCCCGACGTGAAGCAGGCCGAGCATCTGGTCGTAATCGGCCTCAAGGGTTTTGACGGCGACGCGGTGCGCCGCGCGCTGGCGGGATAGACGCCAAAATAGCCTGAGACACACATGCATCTGAAGCTCGATAGCAGCGGCAGCATTGACGACGGCGACGTCGCCCGCGATCTCGGGCAGGCTTCCGCCGATATCGTCGTGCTATCGGCGGCCGACAGCGATCTTGCGGCGTTCGGCGCCGCGCATGCGGATTTGCCGGCTGACTTTCCGAGCATGCGGCTGACCAACCTGCTGGCGCTCGGTCATCCCGCGTCGGTCGATCTCTATGTCGAACGTACGCTGTGTGATGCAAAGATCGTCGTGCTGCGTATGCTCGGCGGCGAAAGCTACTGGCCGCATGGCGTCGAAAGCCTGCGCAGCGATGCGCTGCGTCGCGGCGCTTTGCTGGCTTGCGTTCCCGGTGAGCTGAGCTGGGACGCGGCGCTGGCCGCGCGCGGCACGGTGAATGCCGGCGATACCCATGCGCTGTGGCGCTATTGCACCGAAGGTGGCGTCGAGAATGCGCAACTGGCGCTGCGTTTTGCGGCTCATCTGATCGGCCGGGGAGAGTTGCCAGCGCCGGCGCGGCCGATGCCGTCGGCCGGATTCTGGCGCGGCGAACCTGCGATCGACAACCGTCCCAATGCGGTTGTGATTTTCTACCGCGCTTTGGTCGCGGGCGGCGACACCGCGGCGATCGATGCGCTGCGTGATGCACTGAATGCGCGCGGACTCAATGCAGTCTGTCTTTATGTGACCAGTCTCAAGGATGAACGCTCGGCGGCCTTTCTGCGCGCCGCGCTGGCGGCCTATCCGCCGGATATCATCGTCAATGCCACGGCGTTCGCGACGGCGACCGCCCATGACGATGCCGGCGTGTTGTCGGCATCGGGCTGTCCGATCCTGCAGGTCGCGCAAGCCGGGACCTCGCGGGCGAGCTGGGAGAGTTCGTTGCGTGGCTTGATGCCGCGCGATCTGGCGATGCATGTCGTGCTGCCGGAAGTCGACGGGCGTATCTTCGCCAATGTGATCGCCTTCAAGGAGCGCGGCGAGTCTGATACGGGCTTTGCGCCGACGACATTCCGTCCGGTCGAGGATCGGATCAATGCGACCGCCGATCTGGCGATGGCCTGGGTTCGGCTGCGGCGCACGCCCGGGGATCAGCGGCGCGTCGCGATCGTGCTGGCTAATTATCCCAGTCGCGACGGCCGCCTCGCCAATGGCGTCGGTCTCGACACGCCGCAAAGCCTGATCGATGTGCTCGGCGCGCTGCTTAGCGCGGGCTATGGCGTTCAAAATAATCCAGTGGATGTTGCGTCGATGATGCAGCTTCTTCAGGGCGGTCCGGGTGGCGTGTCGTGGCCGGTGGCTGAGTATCAATCCACCTTCGCGGGATTGCCGGAAAGCGTACAGCGCGCGGTCGAAGCGCGCTGGGGCGGTCCGGCGCAAGACCCTCACGTCGTGAACGGCCGCTTCCGTCTGGGCCTGCATCGCTTCGGCCATGTCGTGGTCGGCGTGCAGCCTGCGCGCGGCTACAACATCGATCCCAAGGCGACCTATCACGATCCTGATTTGGTCCCGCCACATCATTATCTCGCGTTCTATCTCTGGATCCGGCGTCACTTCGATGCCCATGCCGTGGTGCATCTCGGCAAGCACGGCAATCTCGAATGGCTGCCGGGCAAGAGCACCGGCCTGTCGGCCAATTGCCTGCCCGATGCGGTGCTGGGGCCGCTGCCGCATCTCTATCCCTTCATCGTCAACGATCCCGGCGAGGGCATTCAGGCCAAGCGGCGTTCGTCGGCCGTGATCATCGACCATCTGACGCCGCCGATGACGCGGGCTGAACTGCATGACGATCTGTCGCGGCTGGAAACGCTGGTCGATGAATACGCATTGGCCGCCGATCTCGATCCCAAGCGGGCGGCTGTTATCGCCGAAGACATTTTGTCGCTCGCCCGTGCGCAGCGGCTCGATGCCGATGTCAATGTGACCCGAGAAACTCCGACCAACGACGCGTTGCGCGCGCTCGACGCGCATCTGTGCGATCTGAAGGAAATGCAGATCCGCGACGGCCTGCATATTTTCGGACGAACGCCGGCGGATGCCCAGCGCAACGACTTGCTGGTCTCGATCGCGCGGCTGCCGCGTTCCGATATCAAGCCGCAGGACGCCTCGCTGCACCGCGCGCTGGCGCTCGATCTGGGTCTTGGCGATTTCGATCCACTGACGCGTGACCTCGCTGATGATTTTACGGGGCCGCGCCCGAACATCTTGTCTGAGATCAGCAACGTCGTCTGGCGCACTTCGGGCGACACCGTGGAGCGGATCGAATTGCTCGCGCTTCGCCTGGTGTCGGGCGCGGCACCCTGCACCGCCGCGTGGGTGCGCACCAAAGCCGTGCTCGACTGGATCGAGACAAAATTGCGTCCCGCGATCGATGCCTGCGGCGATGCGGAGATGAAGGCGCTGCTGCAGGGCCTCGATGGCCAGTTCGTGCGACCCGGCCCATCCGGCGCGCCGACCCGGGGCCGGCCGGATGTGCTGCCGACCGGACGTAATTTCTTTGCGGTCGATGTCCGCGCGGTGCCGACGCCATCGGCATGGCGGATCGCAAGTCTGGCGGCCGAGCGGCTGGTCGAAAGCTATTGGCAGGAGGCCGGTGAATGGCCGCGTGCGATCGCGCTGTCGGCGTGGGGCACCGCCAATATGCGCACCGGCGGCGATGATGTCGCGCAGGCGCTGGCGCTGATCGGGGCGCGGCCGTTGTGGGAAGAAACCTCCGGCCGCGTCACGGGATTCGCGATTACGCCGCTGTCGGAACTGAAACGGCCGCGCGTTGACGTTACGTTTCGCGTCTCTGGATTATTTCGCGACGCGTTCCCGACCCAGATGGACATTATCGGGAGTGCGGTTCGCGCCATCGCCGAACTCGACGAGCCCGAAGAGGCCAATCCGATCGCGGCCAATGTCAGGGCCAAACGAAAAGCACTGGAAGCCGAGGGCGTCAGCGCCGAGGTTGCCGCGCGACAAGCATCTCATCGCGTGTTCGGCTCGAAGCCGGGGGCTTATGGCGCAGGCCTTGGGAATTTGATCGACGACGGTCATTGGCGCGATCGCGGCGATCTCGCGGGTATTTATCTCGACTGGGGCGGCTATGCCTATGGTGGCGGGGTGCAGGGTGAGGCCGCGCGCGGCGATTTTGCCGAGCGGCTTGCGGGCATCGATCTCGTTGCGCACAGTCAGGATAATCGCGAACACGATATTCTCGATTCCGACGATTATTATCAGTTCATGGGTGGCCTCGCGTCGGCCGTGCACAGCCTGCGCGGCCGGGCGCCGCGGATCGCGCATGTCGATACGTCGCGGCCGGAGGCGCCGATCGCGCGACCACTGGCGCATGAAATCTCCCGCGTGGTGCGCGGTCGGGCCACCAATCCGAAATGGATCGCCGGCGTGATGCGTCACGGCTATAAGGGAGCGTTCGAGATCGCGGCCACGGTGGATTATCTGTTTGGCTTTGCCGCCAGCACCGACGCAGTCTCGAACCATCATTTCGATCAACTTTTCGCCTCCTATCTGGAAGACGAGCGCGTGCGGCATTTCATGGAAACAGCTAACCCCGCAGCGTTGCGCGAGACCGCGGCGCGGTTCGCCGAGGCGATCCGGCGCGGGCTGTGGACGCCGCGCTCCAACCGTGCGGCCTATTTGATCGCGGAATTATTGCCGGAAGCCCAAAAGGAAATTGCATGAGCGGGTCTTCAACCAGAGACGACGAAGCCGAAAACGCCCGCCACGCCGAAAAGGCGCGCAAGCACAAGGCCGCGCGCGACAAGATCATGGCGACCAAGACCGGCGAGAAGGGGCTGCTGATCGTCCACACCGGGACCGGCAAAGGCAAAACGTCGGCCGCACTCGGCATGGTGTTTCGCCATATCGGTCACGGCTATCCCGTCGCGGTCGTGCAATTCACGAAGTCGCCGGCATGGGACACCGGCGAGGCGCGGGTGCTGGCGAAATTTCCCGAGCTCGTGACGCTGCACATCATGGGCGAGGGGTTCACCTGGGAAACCCAGGACCGCGCCCGCGACATTGCCGCCGCCACCGCGGGCTGGGAGCGTGCCAAGGAACTCATCCGCGACGACCGCCACCAGATGGTGCTGCTGGATGAACTCAACATCGTGCTGCGCTACGAATATCTGCCGATCGAGGAGGTCGTTAATTTCCTGCGCGACGAGAAGCCGCCCGGCAAGCATGTCGTGATCACCGGCCGCAACGCGCATGCATCGCTGATCGAAATGGCTGATTTGGTCACCGAGATGACATTGATAAAGCATCCATTCCGCGCCGGCGTGAAGGCGCAGAAAGGCGTCGAGTTCTGATGGCGACGCCGGCGCTGATGATCCAGGCTACCGGCTCCAATGCCGGCAAGTCGACCCTGGTCGCGGGGCTGGCGCGGGCGCTGGTGCGGCGCGGATTGAAGGTCGCGCCGTTCAAGCCGCAGAACATGTCGAACAATGCGGCGGTCGCGGTCGGGGGCGGCGAGATCGGGCGCGCCCAGGCGGTGCAGGCGCGCGCGGCGCGGATGATTCCAAGCGTGCATATGAATCCCGTGCTGCTCAAACCGGAAACCGACAGCGGCGCGCAGGTGATCGTGCAGGGCCAACGCTGGGGCACGCTGAAGGCAAAGAATTTCCTCGACAAGAAAGCGGCGCTATTGCCGGCGGTACTCGACAGTTTCGCGCGGCTCGCGCGCGAGGCCGATATCGTGCTGGTCGAGGGTGCTGGCAGTCCCGCCGAAATCAATCTCCGTGCCGGCGATATCGCCAATATGGGATTTGCCGCAGCTGCCGACGTGCCGGTGGTGCTGGCAGGCGATATCGATCGCGGTGGCGTCATCGCCAGCCTCGCGGGGACGCATCTGGTGCTGGAACCTGAAGAGCGCGCGCGTATCCGCGGTTTTATCATCAACAAGTTCCGCGGCGATCCCAGATTGTTCGATCAGGGCCTTACGGCCGTGACGCGGTTGACCGGCTGGCCCTCACTTGGCGTGGTGCCGTGGCTGCCCAAGGCGGCATGGCTTCCGGCAGAAGACGCCGTCGATCTCGATCGCGTCCATGCCTCGACATCGTCGCGCGTCATTGCGGTGCCGGTGCTGGCGCGTATCGCCAATTTCGACGATCTCGATCCGCTGGGGATGGAGCCCGGCGTCAAACTGGTGTTCGTGCGGCCGGGCGAGGCCATTCCGGGCAATGCCGACGTGGTGATTTTGCCGGGCAGCAAATCCACCATCGGCGATCTCGCGTTTCTGCGCGCGCAGGGCTGGGACATCGACATCGCCGCGCATGTGCGCCGGGGGGGTCATGTGCTCGGGCTTTGCGGGGGCTATCAGATGCTGGGGCAGACCATCGCCGATCCCGACGGCATCGAGGGGCCGTCCGGAACGGTGGACGGATTGGGTTTGCTGGATATCGCCACAGTGATGAGCGCGGATAAATCCACGCGGCTGGTTCAAGGCATTCATTCCGCGACCGGCGCGCCGATCGAGGGCTACGAAATCCATCTCGGCCGCAGCGAAGGCGGCGATTGTGTCAGGCCGATCGTGACGATCGAGGGCCGGCCTGACGGCGCAAGCTCCGCCGACGGCCGGGTGCAGGGCACGTACGTCCACGGGCTGTTCACTGGCGACGCCTTTCGCAAGGCCTGGCTGGCCAATCTCGGGATTGCGTCAACGCTGGCTTACGAGTCGCAGATCGAATCCGCGCTGGAGGCGCTGGCCGATCATCTCGAGGCGCATCTCGACATCGAAGCGATGTTGGCGATTGCGCGCAGCCGTCAGACCACCAACGCCAGCGCGGCGTAGACCGCCGCTTCGATCACACAGGCCGCCAGATAGAGATCGAGCGCGCGGCCGATATCGTCGGGCACGGCCGGCCTTGTCGCTTCGGCGTTGAGAAAGGGATCGTCCGCGACATGTTCGGCGTAGCGGCGCGGGCCGGCCAGCGCCAATCCCAATGCGCCGGCCATCGCGCTTTCCGGCCAGCCGGCATTCGGCGAGCGGTGTTTTGCGGCGTCGCGCTGCACCATGCCCAAAGAAGTCCCGATCGATCCGCCCGCCATCGGTGCGGCAACCGCCAGCAGCAAGGCCGATAATCGCGCCGGCAACAGATTGACGAAATCATCCAGCCGCGCCGCCGCCCAGCCGAACGATTCATACCGCTCGGTGCGATGGCCGATCATGGAGTCGGCGGTGTTGATCGCCTTGTATGCGATCAGGCCAGGCAGCCCCAGCAGCGCCAGCCAGAATACCGGCGCGACCACGCCATCGGAAAAATTCTCTGCGCAGGATTCAATCGCGGCGCGGCACACGCCGGCTTCATCGAGTTGCTCGGGATCGCGGCCGACAATCATCGACACCGCTTCCCGTGCGGCCGGGAGTCCGCCCTCGGCAAAAGCCGCACGCACCTCGGCGACATGCTGATACAGGCTTCGCTGCGCGATGAAGATCGAGGCGATCAGCGCGACGATGATATTGCCGGCGGGAAGCGTTTGCACGACGAACTGGATCAGCGCACCCGCGATGATCGCGATCAGGACCAGGATCGCCGTGCAGTTGATGCCCTCGGATTTGCGCTGTTCGGGCGACTCGTCGTCGCGATTGAACTTGCGATCGAGCAGGTCGATCAGGGCGCCGATCAGCGACACCGGATGTCCGACGCGGCGCCACAGCCAATCGGGATCTCCGATCAGCGCGTCGAACGCCAGCGCGGCGATCACGATGAAAAGCCCGCTGCTTGAGATCAGCACTTTAATGATCCACGCGCTCAAGCTCGGACGCCAGCCGCTCCAGCGCTTCCGCCAGCATCGGGCCGCCGCACACCGTGAGCCGTTCCGGAATCACGATGCGTTTCGAGGCCGGATAAAATCGCTCCAGCGCGGGATGCAGCAGGAAGGCGCTGCCTTCGTCCTCCGCAATGCCGCTGTCTTCCGACACCAGAATGAAATCCGGCTTGAGGCCGACGATGGCTTCGAGCGAGGCAACGCCGCCCGATGTTGATGCCGAGATCGCCGGCCGCATTGGTGAGCCCGGCATTGGCCAATAGCGAACTGGTCAGGCTGTCGCGGCCGGACACCCAGCCGCGCCGCGATACCGCGAGCACGCGATGAGGTTTTCGCGAGGCCACGTCATGCGCATGCGCGATGGCTTTATCGAGGCGGCTGATTTCGGCCGTGGCGCGATCCGGATGCTGGGCGACGTCGCCCATCTGGCGGATGCTTTTCTTCACATCGTCCAGCGAGCGCGCGACATCGAATTCGACCACGCGCAAACCCTTGTCCTTGAGCAATTGCCGGGTGGCGAGCCGGGTGAAGCGCCCGGCGACCACGACATCGGGCGCCAGCACCAACACGTCTTCCGCCGCGCCCGAAAGCTGCGGGAATTGCCGGGCCTTGGCGGCGTCCCAGGAGCGGGCGGGATTGCGCGCATAGGGGCTCAGGCCGATGATCTGCTCGGGATCGGCAAGCGCCATCAGCAACTGGTCGGTGCAGGCGTTGATCGAGGCGATCCGGGGCAGGCCCGCCGTGTGCGCGGGAGGCGCACCGAGGCATACAGCCAGCAGCAGCGCGCCGAGCGCGCGTTGGTACCTCTCGCGCTTTGGCGCGGATGGTGGCATGAAGCGCGGATGAAGCACGGCGGCGATCTGACTGAAGCAATGGCGCGATATGGCGGGTCGCCGCAAATGTGGCTCGACCTGTCGACCGGCGTCAACCCCTGGCCGTGGCCGATTCCGGCGGATCTGCCGGGCGCGCTGTGGCAACGCCTGCCGTCGCGCGCCGATGAAGATGACTTGATCGCGGCGGCGCGTGAGGCTTATGCGGTGCCTGCGGGTGCCGAGGTGGTTATTGCCGCGGGAACCCAGTCGCTGATTCAATGGTTGCCGCAATTGGCCGGCGACGGGCCGGTCGCCATTGTAGAGCCGACTTATAATGAACATGCGGCGGCGTGGCGCATGGCGGGTCATGAAGTAATCGCGTGCGCCGGGCTTGATGAGCTTCCGCAAGCGGTTCGCCATGTGGTGGTCGTGAACCCGAACAATCCCGACGGGCGGGTGATGTCCCGCGCAGCATTGGCGCGCGTGGCGGCGCAGTTGCGCGAGCGCGGTGGATGGCTGGTGGTCGATGAGGCCTTTGCCGATATCGAGCCCGACGTCAGCGTCGTTGAGTTATGCGCCAATCTGCCTGTCGTAGTGCTGCGCTCGTTCGGAAAGTTTTACGGCCTTGCGGGTCTAAGATTGGGATTTGCTGTTGCACCTCCCGACATCGCGAATCGTATCGCGTCGGCGCTCGGTCCGTGGCCATGTTCCGGGCCGGCGTTGAATATTGGTGCCGCCGCATTGCGGGATCGGGAATGGGCTGATCGCACGCGTGTTGCGATTCAAACTCAAGCGCAGAAACTCGATGCGGTGCTGACTAATGCCGGCTTCACGATCGCAGGCGGCACGGGGCTGTTCCGGCTCGCACGCCGCGCTGATGCAAGCAACGTGCACACGGCGCTCGCGACAAAGCACATCTGGTGCCGTCGCTTCGAGTGGGCCGACGATCTCCTGCGGTTTGGCCTGCCGCCTGATGACCACGAGTTACAGCGTCTCGCAGTCGCGTTAGGATCTTGTGGATAGTTTCGAATCGTTGCGGGGGCTGCGGGGGCCTCATGGTTCGAGACGCGCGAAGACGCGCTCCTCACCATGAGGGTTTGAGACTTCGTCCTGGACCTCATCCTGAGGAGCAGCGAAGCGGCGTCTCGAAGGATGAAGCCAGGAAAACGCTTTAGCGAGCTCAACCCTCCGCGACGAACTTGTTCTCGATCATGCCGAGGCCCGAGATTTCAATCGTCACCACATCGCCCGACTTCAAAAATTTCGGCGGATTGAAACCAATACCGACGCCGGCCGGGGTGCCCGTCGCGATAATGTCGCCCGGGACCAGCGCCATGCCTTCGGAGATGGTCGAGATCAGCGAGGGAATGTCGAAAATGAGATCCTTGGTGTTGGCGTTCTGGCGCAATTCGCCATTGACCCAGCACTTCACGTCGAGATTTTCCGGATCGAGCTCGTCGCTGGTCGTGATCCACGGCCCCATCGGGCAGAAGGTGTCGAGCGTCTTGCCGATGAACCATTGCTTGTGATTCTTCTGGCGGTCGCGCGCGGTGACGTCGTTGACGATGGTGTAGCCGAAGATGTGGCTATAGGCGTCCTTCCTGGCGATGTTGCGGCCGGGCTTGCCGATGATGACGGCCAGCTCCGCCTCGTAATCGACGCTGGAGGTGATGTTGGCGTGCAGCTGCACATTGTCGTTCGGCCCGATCACGGTGTTCGGGCCTTTGGAGAAGATCGCGGGATATTCGTCGATCGCCTGATCCTTCTTGGCGCCGGCTTCGAAACCGCTGTTGGAGAATTCGCGGGCATGCTCGCCGTAGTTCTTGCCGACGCAGAAGATGTTGCGGCGGGGCACCGGGATCGGCGCGGTCAGCTTGACCTCGCTGAGCGCCAGATCCGGCGCGCTTGACGGCACCTTGCCGTCGGCATGCCGCGTCACGAGGTCGACCATGTCGGCGACGCCGCTGACGGGGCGCACCCGCCCGGTGGCGGCATCGACGATTCCGACGTTCAGCGCGCCGCCGCGGTAGAATGATGCAAACTTCATCTTCGATTTCCATTCGATTTTGTTGGCCCGGACCCAATAACAGAAGCCCCGGGGGGATCAAACAGTCGCCGGATCAGAAATACGCGATGGCGTGGTAAAAACCGGATCGGGCAGGCCGCCCAGCGGTAAGCCAGACCGGCATATTCCGTGTAACCCTTTTGCAACCCTATCGCGTCGCCATAGTTGAACCATCTCCCCATGAAAGGGGATAGATACCCCAGCTGTCGGTTCCCGCCGGCATGTCAGCACAAGCCGGAAGTTTGGAATGGGTTGCAATGTTGAGCGCGTGTTGGGCGAGATTGGCCAATCCCTGCGCCCGATGAGCGAAGCCCCGCGGGACGGGCGAGGCATTCTGGGCAAGATCGCCTCAGACAAGGCCGCCTCAGGCCTCATCATCTGTCACTGGGACGCGGCGCCCTTAATCCTTGCCGGGCCGAGCTGGGTGGAAACCCACGATGCCGGGCGCGGCTATCTCGACCGCTATTTTACCGGCTGGGTCGATCCGGCAAAACTGAAGCTGTGGGATTATGGCGCGCTGGCCGACCTGCTGATCGCCTATATCGACGATGCCCATGCGTCGGGCGATCTCAGGACTCTCGAGATTTTGGACCGGCGTGCCAAATCCGATGAAAAGTCTGGTTAAGCGAGGCGCACCGGAGCGCATGAGCCGTGCTACAATGGGGCGGACATAGTAGCGAGGAAAATTCTGTAGCGAGGTTTTGGGCTTGAATCTGCATTTTCGGCAATTGCAATATTTGACGGCGCTCGCGCGGCATATGCATTTCGGCCGGGCGGCCGAGGAGTGCCAGGTCAGCCAGCCCGCGCTGTCGCAGGCGGTCCAGCAGCTCGAAAAACTGTTCGGAACGCCGATCGTGGATCGGGGCAATCACGGATTTCAGGGATTTACCCCTCAGGGTATCCGTATTCTGGAATGGGCGCGCTCGGCGCTGTCAGGCTTTGAGCATCTCAGTCAGGATCTCGGCGGCGGCCACCACGAAAGCATGGTGGGGCACCTGCGGCTCGGCTGCATTCCGGTTGCGATGCCTGGCATTTCGATCATGACGACGGCGTTCAACAAGCTCTATCCGAACGTCAATCTTTCGGTGACGTCGCTGAATTTCACCGACCTGAAAAAGGGACTGGAGAATTTCGAAATCGATGTCGGGATCAATTATCTCGATCTCGGCGACACCAGCGGCCGGCTGCGGCCCTATTTTCTCTACAATGAATCCTATTACCTGATCGCGCCGACCAGCCATCCGATTTCTGAGCAGGAAAACGTGTCCTGGAGCGCGGCGGGGCAGTTGCCGTTATGCATGCTGACGCCTGATATGCTGAACCGGCGCATCCTCGATCGTATCTTCGCCGGCGTAGGCGCGATGCCGCGGACCATCATCGAAACCAACTGCGCGCTGGCGCTTTGTTCGCATGTCCGGCCCGGTCACTGGTTTGCGGTGGTGCCGAACTCGTTCTTTCTGATGATGGGCGACTGGGGCGGCATCCGGGCCATCCCGATGGTCGATCCCGTGGTCACCAATGCGATCGGCATGACCATTGTCGAGCGCGAGCCCCAGCCGCCGGCCACGCTCGCCTTTGTCGAAGTGGTGCAGAAGCTCGCGATGGACGCGGAACTGGCGCGGTATGTTTCGGGGGCGTAGGGGGAGGGCGCGTGCCGCTTCATCCTTCGAGACGGCGCTTGCGCGCCTCCTCAGGATGAGGACGGTGTTCGCACAGGCAAGCCAGTAAATGCATCTCCGACCTCATCCTGAGGAGCGCGCTTCTGCGCGCGTCTCGAAGGATGGCAGCGAGTCCGTTCGTTGCATCCATCCTTCGAGACGCCGCGGAGCCTGTCATCGAGCGCGCGTTCGCGCGACCCGTTGGCGGCTCCTCAGGATGAGGACTGAGAAGCCTCATTATGAGGAAGAGGTCTTAGAACCCTCATGGTGAGGAGCGCGGCGAAGCCGCGCGTCTCGAACCACGAGGCCACCGACCTTGCAATCCCGTTTCGACCAACCGCAAAACTAACTAGGCCGCAGCCACCGGCTCCACCACGGCCACACCGATCATGCAATCGCGCGTCACCAGTTCGGCCAAATTCGCTTCGCTCATGTGTTCGGTGCCAACAGGCCGTTCGGGCAGGACCAGATAGCGCATGTCGGCGTTGCTGTCGTGGACGATGAGCTGCATCTCGTCGGGAATATGAAGGTCGAATTCGGAAAGCACGGCGCGTGGCTCGCGCACCGCGCGAGCACGATAGGCCTTGCTGATGTACCAGGATGGCGGCTGGCCGAGGATCGAGCGGGGATAGCACGAGCACAGCGTGCAGCAGACCAGATTGTGCAGGTCTTCGGTATTTTCGACCACGATGAGCTGGGCTTCGCCGACGCCTATGCCGAGCTCGGCGGCGGCCGATTTCCCGTCGGCCAATAGCCGCGCTCTGTAGGCGTCATCGACCCAGGCGCGCGCAACGATCCTGGCGCCGAGATGGACGCCGGGCGATTCGATCTTTTCGATCTCGCGGCGGACCTCGCCCGGGGCGATCAGATTGCGCGCCGCCAGCAAATTTTGCAGCGCATCGATGATGATCTGGCCCTCGATATTGCCTTGCTCGTCCTCGATCACCAACGGCTCGTGGTCGTCATGGTGATGGTCATGGTCATGGTGATGACCGTGGTCGTGATCGTGGTCATGAGTGCTCATGCAATTTCACTCCGGGTTCGGCAGCGGCCGGCGCATCGGCCATCGCAAGCCAGTGATCGTAGATTTCGATATAAAGCTGGTCGGAAGCGTTGCCAGCATAATCGGTCCAAAGCTGGTTCATCGCAAAGCCCACCCGGTAGAGCGGAACCACCGGTCCCGCGACGTTGCCGACTGCGAGATCCTCCGGGTTGAGAAAAGAGCCGCAGCGATGAATCACGGTGCCGACATGGCCCCGGATATAAAAGGGGATGCGGATATGGCCGGACTTTCGAAGATGCAGCACCAGCACCTTGTCGCCTGTGTCGAACCTCGGTCTCAAGTTTTGCACTCGGCGGCGGGTTCCCAGCGCGCGCGCACCGCCGCGATTTCCTTCTCGAGTTCGTCGCGGCTGATCACATCCTTTTCGACGAGGATATCGATCATGGCTTCCAGCCGCCGGCGATAGAACGACAGCGCCTTGTATTTGTCTTCACCAAAAGATTCAAAGCCGCGCCGCATCTCGTCGAGCGACAGCATGCGCCTCGTGCCGTCACCCAGCAGGTTCCTGATGGCCTCGACCTGCTTTTCCCAATGCAGCCACGGCAAGTCGACCATCGGAATGGCGCCGGCGTCGTTGCCGCCGATATCGTGATATCCCCGGGTCATATCGTTCTCTCTCAGCTCCGTTTGATCGCGAAATTATCGACATAGGCCTGCGGGAAAGCCGGATCGAACACCTTTCCCATGATGGTGTGCTTGATCATCGGCGAGGGCGGCGTCGCAAAGCCCATCGCCTGCATCCGCTTGGTGGCGTCGGTGGCAAGGAACACCTTTTGCGCCAACGCTTTGTAATCGATGTCGGCCGGGACCATGTTCCAGCGCCGCAACTGGGTCAGCAGCCAGACCGCGGTCAATTCATACGGGAAGGCCTTGAAGCCGATCCGCTGCGGGACATCGACGATCGATCCCAGTCCATCGGCGTAATGGCCGGTCATCACCTGTTCGAGCACGGTCAGCGGCTGGTTGAGATAGGCCGGTGGCGCCAGCAATTCAGCGACCTTCTTGCGGTTCTCGGCCTTGTCGGCAAACTCAGTGGCGCGCACCACCGAGCGGTACATCGCGCCGTAGCTGTTGGGGCTTTCCTTGATGAACTTGTCGGTCACCGACAGCACGCAACAAGGATGATCCTCGAAGATGTCGCGGGTCAGAAGATGCAGGAAGCCGATGTTCTCAAAGACCGCGCGCTGGCCCCATGGCTCGGCGAACAGCATGCCGTCGAGATTACCCGAGGCCATGTTGGCGACGGAATCCGGCGGCGGAAACACCCGCAGTTCGACGTCGCGGTCCGGATCGAGGCCGTTTTCCGCCAGATAGTAGCGCAGCAGCATCGCGTGCATGGACTGCTCATGCGGGATGCCGAACTTGAAGCCTTTCCAGTCCTTCGGATTGCGGCGTTCCCTATGCTTCACATGCAACGTGATCGCATTGCCGTTCACATTCTGCACGCTCGAGACGTAGGTGTTGGTGGCGGGCGCGCCGACGCCAAGCGTCATGGTCATTGGCAACGCCAGCACCAGATGAGACGCGTCGAATTCCGCGCTGATGAGCTTGTCGCGCACCAGCGCCCAGCCGGGCGTCCGCACCAGATTGACGTCGAGACCTTCCTTTTGGTACTCGCCCATCGCATGCGCCAGCAGCAGCGGCGTCGTGCAGGTGATGGGGACGAAGCCGGCATTGAGTTTGGTCTTCTCAGGCTTCGGCGCGTCCTGTGCGATCGCCTTGCCGGTTCCGAGCGGAAAAACCTCGGCGATGGCGGCCAGCGCCGTCGACGCGCCGACAGCCTTGATGAAGGCGCGGCGCTGCAGGCCGTTCGGAAGCATCGCATTCAACACGCTCGTCTCGATCAGGCGGTCGCTGTAGTTCTCGACGCCGTCATAGTCGCCGGCCGACATGTCAGCGCCCAGTGTGCGGCGATGCAATTCCATCGCGCCGTCGCAGCCACATGGGCACCCCGCCGGTATCGCGTCGGTCTTGAGCTTGTCGGTCATTTCTTTACGCTCTCCGAAATGGGGCCGGATCGATTGCATACGAATGCTGTTGCAGCGAATTCTCACGCAATCGCCGTGCCAACGCAACACGGGGCTTTCCCGGGGGTCCGGTATCGACCAGGCTGCGACGAAATCGCGCGGCATAAGGCGACCTTATGACGTGATTGTTGCGGCTTGCCCGCGGATCAAGCGAAGGGCGGTCTGAAATATGGGCTGTCGCCGCGAGCGGAAATCGAGTGTTCTTGCAGCGCGAGAGGGATGTGGCGGGATATGAGCGATACGTGGAAGGGACGCAAAAGATTGCGGCGCGCGCTCGAGTTTGCGGTCGGGCCGATCCTTCTGTTTCTGGTCTGGTGGCTGGCCTTCAGGGGCGGCTTGGTCAAAGGGGACTTGCTGCCATCGCCGGTGGCGACGCTTCATGACACGCTGGTAAATATCGCTTCCGGCAAGATGACGCGGGACTTCTCCCGAACCCTGGTGCGGGTGCTCTATTCGATCTCGATTGCGATCGTGTTCGGCGTTCCCGTCGGGATACTGCTTGGCGCCCGCGCCGCGGTCTATCGATCGGTCGAGTTCCTGGTCGACTTCTTCCGCTCCACGCCGGCTACCGCATTGTTTCCGCTGTTTCTGCTGCTGTTCGGCCTGGGCGATCTGGCCAAGATTGCGGTGGCGGCCTTTGCCGCGTGGCTGGTGATCGTCTTCAACGTCGCCTACGGCGTCATGAACGCGCGTCAGACGCGGATTTTGGCGGCGCGGTCGATGGGAGCGTCTTCCTGGCGGATATTTCGTAATGTGATTTTCTTTGAAACCTTGCCCCAGACCTTTATCGGGCTGCGGACCGCGGTATCGCTGGCGCTGGTCGTGATCATCGTGGCCGAAATGTTCATCGGCGCGACCGACGGCATGGGGCACCGCATCATCGACGCGCAGATATCCTACTCGCTGACCGACATGTACGGCTCGATCCTGGTGGCCGGTGCGATGGGATATGGACTGAATCTTGCACTTCTTTTCCTCGAGAGGTCCGTCATTCACTGGTCGGGCAAGTAGCCCCGGGAAACCGAGCTTTAGGATTATCCGCGATGAAAAGAGTGCTTCCACGATTGTTTCCGGTTCTCGCGGTGGCGGCCGTCGCGCTATCACCGTACGGCGCCTCGGCGGCCTGTGACAAGATGGAAAAGGTCACAGCCGTCTGGCTGCCGATCATGCAGACCACGGCCTATTACGTCGCGCTGGAAGAGAAGCTGTTCGAAAAGGCCTGCATCGAAATCGACTCAGTCAAGATGGAGGCGCCGAACCAGATCATCGACGCGCTGATCGGTGAGCGGGCCGATTTCGGGCCGCCGGGTGCTGCTGCCGGCATTGCGATGATCGCGGAATCCAAATTTCCGGGCAAGCTACGGATATTCGGCCTGCAGGGCGGCGGGATCGCCGTCAACCGGATCAATGACGGGCTGATCGTCAAGCCCGAAAGCACCATCAAGAGCTTTGCCGACCTCAAAGGCAAGACCTTGGGCCATGTGCCGGGCATCCAGTGGCGCACGATCTCGCGCTACATGATCCGCGCCGCCGGCCTCGATCCCGATACCGATGTCAAGCTGGTCGATCTTGCGGTCGGCATGCAGGTGCCCGCGGTGATCGGCGGTTCGGCGGACGCCACGCTGTCGCTGGAGCCGGTCGGCTCGATCGCGGTAGCGTCGGGAAAAGCCAAGCGCGCGATCGTCAATCCGGTCGCGATGGTGATCGCCGATCCGTTTTATTCCGGCGCGTCCGTCATGACGGCCAAATTCCTGAAAGAACGGCCGCTAGTCGCCAAAAAAGTCATCGAGGTGATTGATCAGGCAACCGATCTGGTGAACGCGAATTTCGACAAGTACAAGGCCGCCATTCCGAACTATACGCCGATCAAGGAAGATCAACTGGCATTTCTCGCGCAGCCCTATCTGCGCGGCTACAAGGATCTCAACGACACCGACATCAAATCCTATCAGGCGCTGGTCGATGTCTTCATCAAGGAGGGCGTGCTGACCGGCCCGCTCAGTGTGCGGGACAAGATCCTGACCAAAGCCGAGCTCGGCAATTGAACGATTGCGCTGCTGCGATGCCTGAAGCTTTGAGGTGACGGTGACATCGGTGCGGCAACCCTTGCTGACCATCCGCGGGCTTCGCAAGAGCTTTGAGGGCGCCGTCGTCTATGACGATTTCGAGGTCGATCTGCCGCTCGGGAAATTCACGTCGATCTTCGGCCCGAACGGTTGCGGCAAGAGCACGCTGATCAACATGATTTCGGGCCTGATGCCAATGGATCGCGGCGAGGTCCTGTTCGACGGCCGGACCATTCACTCGACGCGGACGTCCTATGTCTTCCAGAATTATCGCGAGGCGTTGTTTCCCTGGCTGAGAGCCATCGACAACATTCATTATCCGCTCGAGGTGATGGGGATCGCGCGCGCGGAGCGCTCCCGCCGGGTCGAGAAATTGCTGGCCGATTTCGAGGTCCGCATCGATCTCAACGCGTTTCCTTACACGCTGTCGGGCGGACAGCAGCAGACCGTCTCGATCCTGCGCGCGCTGGTGACCGATCCCGAAGTGCTGTTTCTCGACGAGCCGTTCTCCGCGCTCGATTACGAGATGACGCAGTTCATGCGCGAGCAGCTGCAGAAGATTTTCATGAAGACCAGAACGACGATGCTGCTGGTTTCGCATGATCTCGATGAGGCCATTCAACTGGCGGACAAGGTCGTCCTGCTGACCCGCAGGCCGACCAAGGTGGCCGAGATGGTGGATGTCGATCTGCCCTGGCCGCGCGACCTGGATGTCACGACCGGCGAACGGTTCATGACGCTAAAGCGGCATTGCCTGGAGCGTTTTTGGCAGGAGGTGGAGAGGTAGGGCAGGAGTACGCGTTTTCTCTTCACCTCTCCCCTTGTGGGAGAGGTCGAATTGCGTAGCAATTCGGGTGAGGGGTTCTGCTCTATCGATAGACCTGAACCCCTCACCCCAACCCTCTCCCACTCGAAGTCGGATATATCCGACTTCGACAAATTTAATATCCCCAATTCGGGTAAACCCGAGTTGGGTGGGAGAGGGAGCTCACCTTCGTTGCCGCTGCAGATCAGCTCAATCTCATGCTCTACGGCCCGCGACGCGACCAATCGATCCCATGGCAATCGGCCCACGTCACGCCATCGTTCGCCAGCCATGAGACCAGCCGCGGCACCACTTTTTGCGCGCGCGGGAAAAAATCATGGAACAGGATGATACCCCGGCGCCACAGCAGCATCAGCGACATCGTGCGCTGCTCGACTTCGGCGATCTTCAAGCTGTCGTCCCAATCATGGGAATCGATGTTCCACAGGATCAGCTTCACGCCCTGTGCCTTGAGATAAGTCCCGCTATCCGGGAGGCGCTGGCCATAGGGCGGACGAAATGCCGGCACATAGGCCTCCGGCAGCGTGTCGTGGATCAGCTTTGAGCTCGATGCGATTGATTCCTTCCATCGCGGCGACGTGGCATGGGATTCATGCACCCAGCCGTGAGAGCCGACGCACATCCCCGTATAAAGCGTTTGCATCGCCTCAACGGAAGAGCCGCGCAGGCGAGCCGCAAACGGTTCGCCGATCGCAAAGAACGCGGCATTGATATGGTTATCGCGCAGGACGGCGAGGGTGCGCTCGGTATTGCCGGCCTCCGGCGCTTCCTCGCCTGCAGGGCGCGTCGGGCCGTCATCGAATGTCAGCAGGAATTTGCGGTCGGGCAAGTCCCAGCCCGGCATTTCATTGTCGTTGAAGATTGCGATCTCGCTGTTGCGTTGGGGCATCACGGCGGCGAGCAGCAATAATTCGTCCAGATAAGAGCGCTGAAACCGCGCGGCGTCCGCGAGCCAGGGTTGGTAGCGCGATGGAATCCGGGCTTTGGAAAAGGCCATGGCTTCGCGCCGCAGACTTTCCGGATCGGGACTATCAGGACAAAAGGGTTCTGCGGCCACGCAACTGCGCGAGGCCGCCGCATAATTGTCGATCAGCAGTTTCCACAATTTGTGCCTGATGCGCTCGATCGAGGGCATATCGACGGCATCGGTCGGCAGTCGCGCGTGCAACCCGGTTTCGGCGAGGGCGTCGCTTTCGGCGAGTTCGTGCGCGAAGGCGAGGATTTCAGCGCGAGAGGCGCGGTCGAATTCCGCGGGCGAGTTGATGGGATCAGGCCACAACGCGCGGTGGGGAATGATGGCCTCGGATGCATCGGCCACGATCGCCGTTGCGGCCACGATTGCCAGCAAAATGGCTGTCCGTCCGATCTTCCGAGCGCAGATGAATATCACAGAGATCCTTGCCGCCATGAACCACTTCGCTGCGGTCCATGGGGCAAGAGCCTACATCGGAGCAAACTCCGCGTAAATCACATCCGCGTTTCCGCGCGCGGTCGGTCAGGTCGCCGGCGCGGGCTTAGCTTTGGCCTTCGGGCTGAGCCAGCGGATCACGAGTTCCCGCCCGGGAATTTCGATGAAACGCCAACTCAGATATGACAACAGCCAGATCACGGCCAGGGCCACCAGTGTGCAGCATACATAGGCGGTCAGATTGTTGCCGACATGCCGCGTTGTGCGCTCGGTGAAAGTCAGGAAAAACGGATGAATCAAATAGATCGAATAGGAGATTACGCCGAGGTGGTAGACCAGGCGATTGCCGAACAAGAGCTGCGCCATGCGGCCGTCACGCGACAGGATCGCGATGAACGGAATGAACAGCAGGTAGATCGGCAAATCATCTTTGGTGAAAATGGCGACAGCCAGCATCGCGGCCAGGATCGCGATCACGAGGATGTCCTGCGCGGTGGCCGACAGCCGGTCCAGATGGTGCGCGAAGCGGAATGTCGCCAATCCCAGCGTGAAGCCGAAAAGGGCTCGCAGCAGCGGCAGGAATGAACTGTCCGAGACCACATCGAGCGGCCCGGCCGAGCCTTGGCCGCTGACGCTGATGCCGTAAATCCCGAGCAGCGACAGCACCGCGCAGGCGAGGCACCAGCCGACGGTTTTATGCAGGGTATATTTCATCAGCACGGGGGAGGCGACATAGGAGCCGAGCTCGGCGCTTGAGGCCCAGGACACGCCGATCAGCGGATAGATATGAAGTCCCCAACCGACCAGCATCAGAATGTTGCCGATCCAATCGAAGGCGTGGAAGCGGGCGAAAGTTTCTTCGCCGGTCAGGCCGGCCGCGATCTTCAACGCGTAAAAACCTGCGATCACGATGTAAGCCGGATAGAGGCGCGCAAAGCGCTTGAGCATGAAGCCTTTGTAGTTGGTCCCGAACTCGTTCCAGTTCTCCGAGGCAAACGCTTCCTTGTAGACATAGCCGATCACGAACCCGCTCAGCATGAAGAACATGTCGACCACGAGATAGCCGTGCGCCACGTTCCAGACGCCGGTATTGCCGGTGAGATCGAGACGGAATTTTCCGTAGTGATAGACCACGATGATTACGGCCGCGACGCCCCGGACGCCCGTTAATGCTCTGATATCGCGCGCCATGATGTTTCCCCAACCTGTTTTACGCAGCGAGCTTTTGCGCAGTTTGTGCCAGCTGCGCGCAACTCCGGATGCATATCCGAAATACCCCCCGTTCGTCATGCTCAACTAGCGAGCAGGCCCGGGAAATTATATCGCGATTGTCGGCGTTTTGCGATTTTGCACGACAAGCGGCACCAGCAGCGATTTTCCCAAAGATCACCCGAAGCCGCCTTGACAGGGGCGGGCACCCGTTATTGACTAACTAGTTAGTAATGGGCGGGGTTGAAGCGTGGCGATGGGGTCGGAGCGGAAGTTCAGGGTCGCGGTCGATATCGGGGGCACCTTCACCGATATCGCGCTGTTGACCGATACGGGCCTGATTCACCAGAGCAAGATTTCGTCGACGCCGGCGGATCCCAGCATCGCCGTGATCGAAGGCGTCGGGCAATTGCTGGCCGAATTGTCCGTCGCGCCCGCCGCGATCGCCGAGGTGCTGCACGGGACTACCGTGGGCTCCAACACCATCCTGCAACGCAAGGGCGCCAAAACCGGGCTCATCACCACGCGAGGCTTTCGCGACGTGCTGGAGATCGGGCGCATTCGCATGCCCGACATGTTCGACCTGACCTGGGAAAAGCCGAAGCCGCTGGTGCCGCGTCGGTATCGTCTGGAAGTCAACGAGCGCATGGCGGCTGATGGCGAGGTGGTCGAGCGGCTGTCGGAGGCGAGCGTGATCGATGCCGGCAAGGCGCTGGTCGCCGAGGACATCGAAGCCGTCGCAATCGCCTTCATCAACAGCTACCGCAATCCGGCGCACGAGTTGCAGGCGGAAGCGATCCTGCGTGCACGCTTCCCGCATCTCCTGGTCACCACCTCCTGCGCGGTGCTGCCGGAAATGAAGGAATATGAGCGCACCAGCACCACGGTGGTGAATGCTTATCTGTTGTCGGCGATGCGCAGCTATCTGCAGCGGCTGGAATCGGGACTGCGCTCGATCGGTGTTGCTGCGCCTATCCTGGTGATGACCTCGAATGGCGGCATGCTGGCCGCGAACGTCACCTGCGAAAAGCCGGTGCTGGTCGTGGCCTCCGGTCCCGCGGGCGGCGTGATCGGCGCGGCGCGGCTTGGCGTCGCCCGCAACGATCGCGACGTCATCGTGTTCGACATGGGCGGCACCACCGCGAAGGCCGTCATCATCGAGGATGGCCGGCCCAGCATGACCTCCGAGTATGAATTTCGCGATGGGATTTCGACCTCAAGCCGCTTCATCAAGGCCGGTGGCTATATGCTCAAGGTACCGGCGATCGATATCGCCGAGGTCGGCGCCGGCGGCGGTTCGCTGGCCGGGATCGATAAAGGTGGTCTTCTGATCGTCGGGCCGCAATCCGCCGGCGCGGTGCCGGGTCCGGCCTGTTACGGCCTCGGCAATGACCGGCCGACGGTGACCAACGCCAATGTGGTACTCGGCTTCATCAACGCCACGTCGCTGGCGGGCGGCAAGCTCGCGATTGATCGCAAGCTGAGCGAAGCCGCTGTCATGGCGCATGTCGGCAAGCCCTTGGGGCTGCCGCTGCAAGATGCCGCGCACGGTATCCGCGCGGTCGCCAATGCGGCGATGGCGCGCGCGGTGCGGGCAGTCACGGTCGAGCGCGGGCGCGATCCCCGCGATCTCACGCTGATGGCGTTCGGCGGCAATGGCGGCGTCCATGCGCCGGACCTGGCGCGGCAACTCGGCATTCCGCGCGTCGTGATCCCGCCGATGTCGGGGATTTTCAGCGCGCTCGGCATGCTCGCGTCCGACATTGAGCATACCGCGTTGAAAACCGTCAGCCGTCGCCTTGATAAGATGAGCAGCGCCGATCTCGCTGTTATCAAGAAAGAGCTGCAGAAACAGGTGGCGGGGCAGCTCGCGGCCGATGGCTATCGGGCCGAGCGCACCGCGTTTCTCTGGGAGGCGGATCTGCGCCATGAGGGGCAGGCGACTGAATTGACGGTGCCGTTCGAGGGCGAGGACCTCGCGCAAATCCGCGAGCGTTTTGTCGCCGAATATTTCAAGACCTACGGCTACCGCGATTCTACCCCGATCGAGCTGATGAAACTGCGCGTCGCCGGACGGGGCCTGCGCGAAAATCGTCTCGATTTTGGCGCCATGAAGATCGCGGCGCGGGCAGGGTCTTCGCAGGGCGGCACGCGGGCGATTTCCTTTGCCCGCGGCGGGGCGACCGTGGCGGTCGAGATCGTCGATCGCAGCGCGGTCGACTTGAAACCGCGCCCAGGGCCGCTGATCATCGAGGAATTCGACGCCACCATCATCGTGCCGCCCGACGCTCGCGTGTACAAGGATGCGATCGGCTGCATCGTTCTGGAGTTCGAGGCATGAAGGTCGATCCGATTACATTCGCCGTCATCAAGAGCGGTCTGGATTCGATCGCCGACGACATGGCCTATACGGTGGTGCGGATCGCGCGGTCCGAAATCGTCAAGGACGTGATGGATTTTTCGGCCGCGCTTTGCGCCGGCGACGGCCAGATGGTGGCGCAGGCCAAGACTATCGCGCAGCATCTCGGCGCCATCCCTGAAGCGATGGCGTCGGTGCTGGCGAAGTTCGAGGGCGACCTGCAGGAGGGCGACGTCGTCATCATGAACGATCCCTATCATGGCGGCATGCATCTGCCCGATATCTTCATGTTCGTGCCGATCTTCTTTGGCGGCGCGCGCCGCGCTTTTGCGGTCGTGATCTGCCATCACACCGATGTGGGCGGACGGGTGCCGGGTTCGAACGCGTCTGATTCCACCGAGATCTATCAGGAAGGCCTGCGGATTCCGCCGCTGAAACTCTACGACCGCGGCGTGCTCAACACCACGCTGGAGACGCTGATCAAGATCAATGTTCGGGTGCCGGACCGGGTGTGGGGCGACTTATCTGCGCAGTTTGCCGCCGCGCAAGTCGGCAAGCGCGGGCTGGAAAAGCTGTTGCAGCGCTACGGCGCCGACGAGGTCGATGCCTACATGCAGGAACTGCTTGATTATGCCGAGCGGCTGACCCGGCAGGAAATCAAGACCTGGCCGAAGGGCACCTATCGTTTTCTCGACTACATCGACAGCGACGGCTTTTCCGATACACCGATCCCGATCAATGTCGCGATCACCGTCAACGGCGATGGCACGCTATTGGTCGATTACACCGGTTCGTCGCCGCAAGTGAAGGGCGCGCTGAACTCGACGCTCAGTTTCACCCACTCGCTGACATATCTCAGCGTACGCTGCGTATTGGCAAAAGACGTTCCCAATAATGTCGGGCTGTTTCGCTGTATCAAAGTAAAGGCGCCGGAGGCTTCAGTGCTCAATCCGGTGATGCCGGCGCCGTGCGCGGCGCGCGCGCTCACAGGGTATCGCGTGTTTGACACCATGCTCGGCGCGCTGGCGCAAATCGTACCGGACAAGGTGCCGGCGGCCGGCGAGGGCGGCAACAGCGTGATCTGCATCAGTGGTCTGCGGCCCAATCGCCAGCCCTTCATCATCGTGGACATGATCTGCGGTGCCTGGGGCGGGCGCCCTGATAAAGACGGGCTGGAAGCCGTCACCAATGCCTCGCAGAACCTGTCCAACATGCCGGTCGAGGTGATGGAAGCCGAGCATCCCGTGCGGATCGAGGATTATTCGTTCGTGGCGGATAGCTGCGGCGCCGGCCAATACCGCGGTGGCGTCGGCGTGCGGCGCAGCTATCGCATTCTGGCGCCCGAGGCGCTGTTGCAGCTTCGCACCGACCGCGTCGCGTTTCAGCCTTATGGGCTGAACGGCGGCGAGCCCGGCGGCTCCTCGCGCAACTTCATCGAGATCGGCAATGAGCGCAACGTGCTGCCGGGCAAGATCACCACCACGGTCGCACAGGGCACGCTGATCATCCATGAACAAGCCGGCGCCGGCGGCTTCGGCAATCCGCTGCTGCGCGAGCCGGAACAAGTGCAGGAAGACTTCATCGATGGCAAGATCACGGCGGCCTTCGCCGAAAAGCATTACGCTGTGACATTCGGTCCGCGCGGCGAGCTTGATGTCGAGGGCACGGCGCGGCTACGCTCGCAGCGGATTTCTCCTTCGGGGGGGCGAAATGGAGCTTAGCGCGGGATCACTGCCCAAAATCGTCCGCAATCCGGAAGCCAGTCGCGCGCGGATTCTGGATGCGGCGCGGGTCGAATTCGTAACCTATGGCCTCAGCGGCGGGCGCGTCGATCGCATCGCGGCGCAGAGCGGCGTCAACAAAAACCTGATCTATCATTATTTCGGCTCCAAGGACGCGCTGTATCTCGAAGTGCTGGAGCGCATCTATGCCGATTTGCGGGCGCGGCAGCAGGATGAGAATTTACGCAATCTGCCGCCGGTCGAAGGCATGAAGCGGCTGGTGAGCAGCACGTTCGATCATTTCGTCGCGACGCCGGATCTGATCCGGCTGATGAGCATCGAGAACATTCATTATGGCGAGCATCTCAAGCGGTCGCAATCGACCCGGCCGCTCTATAGCGGGCTGCTCGATACTATTCGCATTCTCCTCAAGCGCGGCCAGCAGGAAGGCGTGTTTCGCGCCAATGTCGATCCGGTCGATCTCTATCTGTCGATCTCGGGGCTGGCTTATTTCTTCCTGTCCAACCAGCATACGCTGTCCTGGCTGCTCGACCGCGATCTGGCGGCGCGCCGGCGGGTATTGAAGCGCCGCGCCCATGTCGTGGAAATGGTTCTGGCTTATCTGACGCAGGCTTCATCCTCTGAGGCCGATGATGACGATACAGAGTAATTAACCGGAGATCGGGATATGAGAAAAATCATTTTATCGACGCTCATGCTGGCCGGCATCACTTGCGCCGGAATGTCGTCGGCTGCCGCACAAGACAAACTCTCCGTGCGGCTGGATTTCTCGCCATGGGGCGTGCAGGCCGCGATGCATCTGGCGCAGAACCAAGGCTGGTTCAAGCAGGCCAATCTCGATGTCGATATCCAGGACGGCCGCGGCTCCGGCAACACGATCCAGCTCGTCAACGCGGGGCAGGCCGACGTCGGCCAGGTCCAGGTCGGGCTGGTCGGCTCGGCGCGCGCCAAGGGCGCGACCATCCGTTCGATCGCTACGTTCCAGCATCGCACGGATCTTTGCATCCTGATCGACAAGGATTCGCCGATGAAGGCTGTCGCCGATCTCCGGGGCAAGACCGTGGTGGTGTTCGCCGCAAGTCCGTGGGCGCCGTTCATCGATGTTTACTTGAAATCCGGCGGCCTGACCCGCGACGATCTGAAAGTCGACGTGGTCGATCCCGCGGCCTTGTGGGGTACGTACATCGCCAAACGCGCCGATGGCCTGATGTCCACCACCGGCTCGGCGCTGCCGATCGCCGATGGTTCGCGGCCCTCAAAGTGCCTGCTGGCGTCCGACGCCGGCATCACCTTTCCGAGCTACGGCCTCGTCGCCCGCGAAGACACCATCGCCAGCAAGGGCGCCGCGTTGCATCGGTTGATCGAGGTCGAGCAGCGCGCATGGGCGCAATTGCGCAAGAGCCCGGAAGACGGCGTCAAGGCGATGCTCGCCGAGCGGCCGGATGCGCGGCTTGATCCGGTGATCTTGCTCAACCAGATCAAGCTCACGCTGGATTATTTCGACACGCCCGCCACCCAAGGCAAGCCGATCGGCTGGCAGTCAAAGGAAGACTGGGAAGCCGCGTTGAAGTCGATGCAGGCTGCCGGCGTGGTCAATGCCGGTGCAAACGCTTCGGACTATTATACCAACGCGCTTGTGGAGTGACATGAACTCCAAAGCGCCAATGACAACCGCGCCCTATGTCGCGATGAACGGCGTCGGCAAGACCTACGCGTCCGCGCGCGGTCCGGTCACCGCGCTGGCCGACATCAACCTGGAAATCCAGCCCCGCGAATTCGTCAGCGTGGTCGGTCCGTCCGGCTGCGGCAAGAGCACGCTGTTGAAACTGGTCGCGGGATTGGAGGGCGTCTCGTCCGGCGAGGTGATGGTGGCGGGCAAGCCGATCAAGGGGACGCCGGATCGGCTCGGCATGGTGTTTCAGCGCGACGTGCTGCTGGATTGGCGGACCATTCTCGACAACGTACTGCTCTCGATCGAATTCACCCGCAAGCCCACCGCCGAGGAACGCGACCGCGCGCTGGCGCTGCTGGGTCGCTTTGGTCTTGGCGGCTTCGAACATCGCTTTCCCTGGGAGTTATCCGGCGGCATGCGCCAACGCGCCTCGATCTGCAGGGCGCTGCTGGCCGATCCCGAATTGCTGCTGATGGATGAGCCGTTCGGCGCGCTCGATGCGATGACGCGCGACGATCTCAATGTCGAACTCGCGCAGATCTGGCAGGATACCCGCAAGACGCTTTTGTTCATCACCCATTCGATTGTCGAAGCCGTATTCCTGTCCGACCGGGTGGTGATGATGAGCAAGGCGCCCGGCATGATCGTCGATACCATTATGATCGACCTGCCGCGTCCGAGGCGGTTGGCGGTGCGCGACAGCGCCGAATTCGCCGGCTATGTGCATCGCATCCGTCACCATTTCGCTGAGTTGGGGATCGTCAAGGAATGATCCGCCTCGCGAAAAAGCTCCTCGGTGGCGACAACGAGACCCGCGACGTCATCGTGGTGCTCGGCGCTGCGTTATTGCTGTGGGAAATCGGCGTGCGGATATTTCATCCGTCGCCGCTGATCCTGCCGGCGCCGTCGGCTATTTTTGTGGCCTTTCTGGAAACGCCCGGGCTCTTTATGCGCAATCTCGGCTTCACGCTGGGCATGACCTGCATCGGCTTTACGCTCGCTGTCGTGCTCGGTGTTGCGCTGGCGGTCGGCATCGTCTATTCGCGGTTTCTGGAGCGCACCGTCTATACGTTGCTGGTCGCGCTCAACTCGATCCCTAAAGTGGCGCTGGCGCCGCTGTTCGTGATCTGGATGGGGACGGGGCCGGAGCCCAAGGTTGCGATCGCGCTGATGCTCGCGATCTTTCCGATCGTGATCGACATGGTACTGGGATTGCGCTCGGTCGATCCGGACATGCTGCATCTCGCGCAGGTCTCAAAAGCCTCGCCGTGGTCGGTGCTGACCAAGATCCGCTTTCCCTGCGCGCTCCCAAGTTTGTTCGCGGGCATGAAGGTCGCGATCTCCTTTGCGCTGGTCGGCGCCATCGTCGGCGAGTTCGTCGCCGGCAGCCGCGGCATCGGCTTCCAGATTCTCGTCGCGCAGGGACAGTTCGATACCGTCAGGGTGTTCGTGTCGCTGTTGCTGCTCGGCCTGGTCGGGACGATCTTGTTCTTTCTCGTCGACTACGCTGAGCGCTTGATCTTGCCGTGGCACGTCTCGCAACGCGCGCGCCATGAACGATCGGCCGAGCGCGTATGAAGGCTGAAGCAACTTCGCGCGGCACGCTGGCGCTGATCGCCACCGCGGCGCTGTGGGGCAGCAATCATGTTGCTGGAAGATCGGTGCGCGAAACCGTCCCGCTGCCGGCGCTGGTGTTCTGGCGCTGGGTGCCCGCGGCGATCATTCTCACCATCATCGCATGGCCCGCGCTGCGGCAGGGTTGGCCGGCGATCCGCGCGGAGCTCGGCGGGTTGATTGTGGGCGGGGTGGTCGGCGTCGGTCTGTTTTCCTACTGCCTGCTCGGCGGCGCCTATCAAAGCCTCGCAATCGAAGTCGGCTTCATCAATGCGACCACGCCGGTCTGGGTATTGTTGCTCGGGCGTTGGATGGGCGAGGCGCCGCTGACTTCAAAGACCAAATGGAGCGTTGCGCTGGCCTTTGCCGGCACGCTTCTCATTATCACCAAGGGCAAGCTGGAGACGCTGACCCAATTTCAGCTCAGCTTTGGCAATTTGTGGTCGCTGATCGCGGCGATTGCCTTTGCGTGGTTCTCGATCCGCGTCCGCGACTGGAGCCGCACCATCGCCTCATTGCCGCTGATGGTGGTGACGGGATGGGCGGGACTACTCGTGGTGATGACGCCCGCCTATCTGATCTGGGTCGCCCTTGGCGGGCCGTGGTTCGTGTGGAACGACGCGGATATGGGTTTTGCGCTCGCGGCGGTCTCCTATATGGGCCTCGCGCCGACTATGCTCGGCAATCTGTTTTATCTCTACGGCGTCGCCGTGGTCGGCGCGGCGCGCGCGGCGGCGTTTCTCTATCTCAGCCCGTTGTTTTCGGCGGGGCTCTCGATCCTGTGGCTCGGCGAGCGACTGGCCTGGTATCATCTCGCCGGCATCGCGGCGATCTTCGCGGGGTTGTTGATTGCGGGAAAATCCGGCCCGGCGCGGCTGCGCCCGGAGCCCGTGCAGGAGATTTGAGTTTCTCGCGATTTGAGTTTCGCGCGATCTGACGTAAGGTCGTTCAGTTCCCTTCCAGCGTGAAATGGTCTGCGTCAGGCTCATGAGTTCCAGCGAAAATACCGAAGCTCCATGGCGGGTGGGGGTGCTGTTCTCCCAAACCGGCGTGACATCCGCCGTCGAGCAATCTCAATTGAATGCGACGCTGCTCGCCATTGAAGAGATCAATGCCGCCGGCGGCGTGCTGGGGCGGGCCATCGAGCCCGTGATCTACGATCCGGCGTCCGATCCCAAACAATTCCGCAGCCTCGCCGAGCGCTTGTTTCAGACCGATCACATCAAGCTGTTGTTCGGCTGCTACATGTCGAGCACCCGCAAGGCGGTCTTGCCGGTGGTCGAGAGCCATCGCGGCCTGCTGTTTTACCCGACGCTCTATGAGGGTTTTGAATATTCGCGCCACTGCATCTATACGGGCGCGGCGCCGAACCAGAATTCGTTGCAACTCGCGCGGTATTTGCTGTCCACCTATGGCAATCGCTTTTTGCTGGTGGGATCGAACTACATCTACCCGTATGAGTCCAATCGGCTGATGGCCGATTTCGTGATGCAGGGCCGTGGCGAGGTATTGGAAGAGATCTATGTTCCGCTCGAGGCGGCTCCTGAGGATTTCAACAACGTCATCGACCGGATCAGGAAGACTTCTCCGGACGTTATTTTCTCGACGGTGGTCGGCCGCGGCACGTCGGCGCTCTATGAAGCCTATCGCCGCGCCGGCTTCGATCCGGCCAAAATGCCGATCGCGAGCCTGACCACCAGCGAAGCCGAAGTCGCGCAGATGCACCCGGAAGCGGCGGAAGGCCATATCACCGCCGCGCCGTTCTTCGAGACGTCATCGTCCCGCGCGGCAAGGCGGTTTGTCGAGAGCTTCAAGGCCAAATACGGCCCCGATGCGCCGGTGCCAGCCGCGGCGGAAGCCGCTTATTTCCAGGTGCATCTGGCGATGCGCGCGCTGGCGCGATGCGGGTCAGACGATCCGGAAAGCGTCCTTAAAGAGTTGCGTGATTCCGAATTCGACGCGCCGCAGGGCCGGGTGCGGATCGATCCGGAAAACAACCATACTTATTTATGGCCGCGCATCGCGCGTCTCGACAAATCAGCCCGGTTCCAGACGGTGTGGAATCCCGGTGTCCGGATCAAGCCGGACCCTTATTGCGTGGTCCAGAGTCTCGACGACTGGTCGGTTGATGATCTCGATACAGTGAGCCACTGAGGGGGGCGCGGGCAGGCGGTGGCGATCCAAATCCTTCGCGATCTACGTGGCCTGCGCGTTCTGGTGGTGCATCCGCCGGACAGCGAGCGCGTGCGGCTGGTCGAGCATCTCAGGCGGATCGGCTGCATGGCCGAAACGCAATGGCCGGTGCCGGAAACCTGGACCGGCGGCTGTGACGTGATGCTGCTCGCGGTCGAGCATGACGTGCGCAGTGATATCCAGCGCCTGCTCAAATCCGCCGACGGCACGCGGCCGACGCTGATCGCCATTGTCGGCTATGAAGATCCCTCCACACTTCAATTGGTGCTGGAAGCCGGCGCGGTCGCCGTGATCGAGCGGCCGATCCGTCCGTTCGGTCTGCTCACTAACCTCACGATCGCGCGCAGCATCTGGCTTGAGAAGCGCGAAACCGACAAGCGTATCCGTAAACTGGAGCGCAAACTCTCGGGCTTGCAGCGCATCCAGAAGGCGAAATCGATCCTGATGGACGGTCAGGGATTGAGCGAAGCGGATGCTTACGAAAGCATTCGCCGCCAGGCGATGGCCAAGCGATTGTCGATGGACGACATGGCCGCCGCCATCATTCATGCAAATGAACTCTTGCAGTACCGCGCAAAAGATGTTTAGTTTTGTGATCGACCACAGGGAACAGTGATGTTCCGGTCGTAAAATTTCGTCGGACCACCAGTGACGTTGGTTCGACTTGGCTAGGTTAGCCCGAAAGATCCGTGAGGATCTGTCGGGCTTTTTTTATTTTTGGCCGCAGTTCTCAGGGAGCGCAAGATGCATCACGGCGACATTTCATCGAGCAATGACACGGTCGGCGTCGCCGTCGTGAACTACAAGATGCCGCGGCTTCACACCAAGGCCGAGGTGTTGGCCAACTGCCACAAGATCGCCGACATGCTGGTCGGCATGAAGAAGGGTCTTCCCGGAATGGATCTGGTGATCTTTCCGGAATATTCGACCCACGGCATCATGTACGACTCCAAGGAGATGTACGACACCGCCTCAAGCGTGCCGGGCGAGGAGACCGAGATTTTCGCCGAAGCCTGCCGCAAGGCCAAGGTGTGGGGCGTGTTCTCGCTGACCGGCGAGCGCCACGAGGAACACCCCCATAAAGCGCCGTACAACACCCTGATCCTGATGAACGACAAGGGCGAGGTCGTCCAGAAATATCGCAAGATCATGCCGTGGGTGCCGATCGAAGGCTGGTATCCCGGCAATTGCACCTATGTGTCGGATGGCCCCAAGGGCATGAAGATGTCGCTGATCATCTGCGACGACGGCAACTATCCGGAAATCTGGCGCGACTGCGCGATGAAGGGCGCCGAACTGATCATCCGCTGCCAGGGCTACATGTATCCCGCCAAGGATCAGCAGGTGCTGATGGCCAAGGCAATGGCGTGGGCCAACAACGTCTATGTCGCGGTCGCCAATGCCTCGGGCTTCGACGGCGTCTACTCTTATTTCGGCCACTCCGCGATCATCGGCTTCGACGGCCGCACCCTCGGCGAATGCGGCGAGGAGGATTACGGCATCCAGTACGCGGCCATCTCCAAGTCGCTGATCCGCGACGCGCGCCGCACCGGCCAATCGGAAAACCATCTCTTCAAGCTGGTGCATCGTGGCTACACCGGCATGATCAATTCCGGCGAGGGCGATCGCGGCGTCGCGGCCTGCCCGTATGATTTCTACTCGAAATGGATCGCCGATCCCGAAGGCACGCGTGAAATGGTGGAATCCTTCACGCGACCGACGGTGGGTGTCGAGGAATGCCCGATCGAGGGTATTCCGAACAAGGCCACCACCCACCGCTGATTGACTGACTGAATTTTTGGAATGGCTACGGAGCGCGGGCACCCCCCGCGCGCCGAAGGAAAACTGCGCGCCAAAACTGCATGCTCTTTAATTTTAACTCAAACCATATGCTGGAGGTCGACATGGATAAAAGTTTGAAAACTGCGACGCTTCAAGGCGAAGAACAGATCGAACATCTGCTCGGTGAGGAATACGAACACGAACCAGTTCCGGCGGCTGCGCGTCGCAGCGCCTTTTCGGTGACGATGGTCTGGCTCGGTTTCCCGATGATCATCACCGGCGCGATGACGGGATCGATCCTCGTGCTGGGCATGGGGTTCAAGAGTGCGCTGGTGGCGATGATCATCGGCAACATCATCATGTTCGCCTATGTCGGCGCGCTCGGGCTGCTCGGCACCAAGCGCGGCATGAATTTCGCGCTGATCGCCAGCATCGTGTTCGGCAAGAACGGCTACATTCTCGCTTCGGGCCTGCTCTCGACGTTGTTGCTCGGCTGGTATGCGGTGCAGACCGGCATCACCGGCGCATTGGTCAGTTCGACCTTCGGGCTCAATTACGTGGCGATGACGGTGATCGCGGGAATCCTCTACATCGGAATCACCTTTGTCGGCGTCAAAGGATTGCACTGGATCGGATTGGTCTCGGTGCCGCTGTTTGTCATCCTCGGTATCTGGGTGGCCGCTGACGCCGCATCGACGACAACGGCCGCGGCGATCTTCGGCTATCCCGGTAATAATGGCGCCGCGACCATGTCGATGGGCGTCGGCCTGACCGTGGTGCTGGCGTTGTTCATCGACGCCGGCACTGTCACGGCCGATTTCAACCGCTGGGCGGCGACCCCGTCGGCGTCGTTGGTCTCGACTTTCAGCGCCTTCCCGTTCGCCAATTTGATCGCGATGCTGGTCGGTGGCGTGATGACGGCGGCGCTGGCGGTGCCCAATGCCAATCCGTTCGGGGCCGACAACATGTTCGGCTACATGAACGGCAAGCAGATGGCATGGCTCAGCGTGCTGGCGTTCCTCTTTCTCTACGTCAACCTCGGCTCGGTCTGCGCGCACTGCCTGTACAATGCGGCGACCGGCTGGTCGCGGATTCTCGGCACCCGCATGCGCGTGATGGCCGTCATTCTCGGCGCCATCGGCATCGTGGTCGCCGCGGCAACGTCTGGGCGTTCTTTATCCAGTGGCTGTCGCTGCTGGGCATTCTCGTGCCGCCGATCGGCGCGGTTATTCTGGTCGATCAATATGTGCTGCGGCCGAACGCCACCATCAGCGCCGACTGGCGTCCGCTGCCGTTCATCGCCTGGGGCATCGGCTCGATCTGCGCCTTCATCGTCGAAAAGGGCTTCCCTCAGATGTCGACGGCGCTTTCCGCCGCGATTGTCGCAGGCGTTGCTTATTACGCGCTGGCAGCGGCCGGCGTCGCAAGCGAGAAGGCGGCCCGCGCCGCGTGACTGCCCGGCCTGCCCGAAGTGGGCAGGCCGGCTTTCCCTGTTTTCCCCGAGCAAATTTCCTTGAGTAAAAGGAGTGCCAGACCATGAGCCTGGATTATGAAATCTATGACCTCGGCGACGTCGCGTTGCAGAAGGGTGCGACGCTGCGCGATTGCAAACTGGCGTACAAGACCTTCGGCACGTTGAATGCGGCCAAGGACAACGTCATCGTCTATCCGACCTGGTATTCGGGCCAGCACTATGACAATGAGTGGCTGATCGGCGAGGGTCGGGCGCTCGACCCGAAGAAATACTTCATCATCATTCCGAACATGCTGGGGAACGGTCTTTCGTCGTCTCCCAGCAACACATCCGAGCCGTACAACGGCCCGCGCTTTCCACACGTCACCCCTTACGACAATGTGCGCGCGCAGCATCGGCTCGTGACCGAGAAGTTCGGCATCAAGCATATCCGGCTGGTGGTGGGATGGTCGATGGGCGCGCTGCAAACCTTCCACTGGGGCGCGCTCTACCCGGACATGATGGATCTGATCGCGCCATTTTGCGGATCGGCGAAATGTTCGCGCCATAACTTCGTGTTCCTGGAAGGCGTCAAGGCGGCGCTCACCGCCGACGCGGCCTGGAACGAGGGTTGGTATACCGCCAAGCCGGCCCGCGGTCTGCGCGCCGCGGCCCGCGTCTATGCCGGCTGGGGATTTTCCCAGGATTTTTACCGGGCAAAGCTCGATATCGAGGCGCTCGGCTATTCATCGCTGGAGGATTTTCTGGTCGCGTTCTGGGAAGGATTTTTCCTGCCCAAGGATGCCAACAATCTCCTGACCATGCTGTGGACCTGGCAGAACGGCGATATCAGCGACAATGATCTTTACAAGGGCGACTTCAAGGCCGCCCTTGGCGCGATCAAGGCCAAGGCCTATGTCATGCCGGGGCAGACCGATCTCTATTTCCCGGTCGCCGACAGCGAGATCGAAGTCGCCAACATGCCGAACGCAAAGCTGGTGCCGGTGCCGTCAATATGGGGACATTTTGCGGGCGGGCCGGGCACCAACCCGAAAGATGTCGATTTCATCGACGCCAAGCTGAAGGAGCTGCTGGCGGCGTAGGGAAAGATGAGGAACTGCGCCGGGGATTTGCTGCCGGCGGTTTTTGAGATCAGCAAGTGTGCCTGATGGTTCGAGACGCGCGGCGTTGCCGCGCTCCTCACCATGAGGGATCTGTGGTTTCATCCGAGGAATCCAGAGTCTCATCCTCCATGACCTCATCCTGAGAAGCGCGCTCTTGCGCGCGTCTCGAAGGATGAAGCCACGGAACGGCTACCTCCGCGCCAGCCGGAAATACACCTCCGACAACCTCGCCGGCAGGTCCTCCACGCGCGGCACCAGCATCGTGTTGCCGCGGCCGAAGATGCGCACCGCGGAATGCATCGCGCCTGTTCCCAGCACCACCCCAAAACCGTCGATGCCGCGGGCGCGTAGCCCGACCGCGGCGCGCCGGGCGTCCTCGACCAGATCAAGCGGATCGGCAACATCAATGTCGGACGGCTCGCCGTCGGTCAGCACGATCACGAGCTTGCGGAAACTTCTGGCGTGGCTGATCACTTCGCCGGCATGGCGCAGCGCCGTGCCGAGCCGTGTCGACAGGCCTGACGACAGCGCGGACAACCGCCCGATGCAGGCGCGGTCGTAGGGCTCCTCAAAACGCTTGACCGTCGTCATCTCGACATCGTCGCGCCCGTTGGAGGCAAAAGCGAGCAGGCCAAAGGGATCGCCGAGCGCGCTCATGGCTTCGGCGAGCACCGCGACCGCGAGTCGTTCGACATCGAGCACGGTGGCGCCAGAGGCAAGGCGATCGCGGGTCGATTCGGAGATGTCGAGCAGCAACAGCACCGCGAGATCACGATGCTTTGAGGTGGTGGTGCGGAACACCCGCGGGTCTGGCTCAAGCCGCATGCGCAGCGCAATGCCGGCGTCGAGCATGGCATCGACATCGAGGTCGTGCCCGTCGAGCTGGCGCTTTAAGCGGATGGTGCGGCCGACGCGCATGCCGCGGACCAATTGCCGGATGCGGTTGCGCAGGACATCGGCTTGGTCGAGCGCGGCTTCGACTAGGCGAGGATCGCCTGATATCGCTGCGACCTCGCGCACCGTGGTCCAGTCCGGGCGCTCGATGTTATGGGCGCGATCCCATTCCGGATATTTCGCGATCACCACGCCGCGCTGATCAGGCGCGATCGGCCGGGCGCGGCCAACTTCGCTGTCGTCCTCGGCTGGATCTGGTTTCAGCGAATTTTCATCTGGATCGTCGCGTGGTTCGGGGCGCGCGGCGTCGACGGAGACATCGAGGGCTTCACCGGAGGAGGGCGCGTTCCCGCCAAAGTCCCAGAGGCCGAGACCATCGTCGCGGTACACCGGCTCGACCACATAGGTCTTGGCATTGAACTGCACGCGCATCTGGCCGAGATCGTTGCCGAGCAACATGCCGATCTCGCGGCTGATGGCGGGGTCTTCGATGCGCGCGAGGCGTGCCTCGAACATCGCGCGTCCCTTGGCGACAAAACCGTCGTTGTCTTCGTAGGAGTTATCGAACAAGGCCCGCGCCAGCCGCGCGAGCAGCATCGGCGCGGTCGCGACGTTGGAGGGAACTGCGACATGGTAGGGCGACCAATGTTTTCGAAGTCCCGGCAGCGCGCGCATCGCCAGCGTCTCGACGCGCGCGTCCTCGATCAGCGTGACCAGCGCGGTCTGCAGCGGTTTTAACTGGCCAACCGGAAATCGCGGCCCGCCATAGATCAGATGGGCCTGCGCATGTGCGGCTGCGGCCCGGTAGAGCGCAAAGGCCGCTTCGCCCTGAATTCCGCGATAGATGTCGGGCATGCGTATCAATGGGCCTGCGATACCGGCGCGGCGCTGCGGCGCCTGGCTATTGCCGGCTGAAAAACTACGCAGCAGTGGCGGCCGGCCCCACAACGCCGTGACAAATGCCTTGGTCTGGCGTTCGGTCTCGGCGAATCCGATGCCGGCCACCGCACGCTCGACCAGCCGCCGCGCCAGCTCGTCTTGCAGTGTAAAGAAGGACAGCCGCTTGCGCTTGTCGCCCGCACCCAGCTTCAACCCGGCGGCGACAAAACTCTCAAAGGCATCGATGCGGCCCGCCTCCAGGATTTCGCTCATCCGCAGCGCCGCGGCCTCGACCGATTCCGGCGCGCGCTGCGCGAGATCGTCCATGACGCGCCACCACCGCGCGAGATCGGGGCCTGTGAGGAGAAGTCGCCGCGCGGCGGCGACTGAGACGATCGTCGCAGCGGTCGCCTGCGCGCCGGCATGGCGGCAGATATTTGCTGACGTGTGGGCCGCCACGATCAGCGGCGCGATACCTTCTTCGGTCAGTTGATTCCGGCTGATCTCCCAGAACGCGACCAGGCAAGATGGCCCGGCATTGACGTCGGTCAACGCCAGCACGCCGCCTGCCCAGCCTTCCATTTCGTCAGCTTCGAAACGCGCGGCGAGATTATCCCAGGTCGAACGAAACAGCGGCCGCAGCGCCTCGCGCTGGCGCATCAATTCATGAAGCCGGCGCACCGCCGGTTGCGCCGGCACCAGCCGCAGCGATGCTGGGCGGGCGGCCGCGCTCACGGGATGCAGGCTTCGATCGCGGCGCTGAGCGCCCGTCGGATGTCGGGATTATCCGTGATCGGCAGCACGATGCTGGAGCGCACGGCGGCCTCAAGAGGAAGGCCCGCGCGCACCAGACGCCCGGCATGGATCAACATCCGGGTCGAGGCGCCTTCGTCGAGACCATGGCCTTGAAGATTGCGCGACCGCTCGGCGATCGCGACCAGCGTGCCGGCGAGGTCGGCATCGGTCCCAGCTTCGCGCGCGACGATCGCGGCTTCGACCGCGGCCGGCGGATAGGAAAAATCGATCGCGAGGAAGCGTTGCTTGGTCGATTCCTTGAGGTCTTTGACGGCGCTCTGATAGCCGGGGTTGTAGGAAATCGTGAGCTGAAAATCCGTATGCGCCGGCACGATCTCGTTGTGCTTTTCCAGCGGGAGGATACGCCGCGCGTCGGTCAAGGGATGGATCACCACTGTGGTGTCCTGTCGCGCTTCGACGATTTCGTCGAGATAGCAGATCGCGCCATATCGAACGGCCATCGTCAGCGGGCCGTCATGCCAGACGGTGCCATCGGGTTCCAATAGATAGCGGCCGGCGAGGTCCGACGCAGTTATGTCTTCATGTGCGGCCACGGTCACCAGCGGCTTGTTCAGGCGCCAGGCCATATGTTCGACAAACCGGGTCTTGCCGCAGCCCGTCGGTCCTTTCAGCATCACCGGCAGGCGCTGCGAAAACGCGGCTTCGAACACCGCGATTTCGTCGCCGACCGGCTGGTAATAGGGCTCTGCGGCAATTCGGTAGGCATCGAGATTCACGTGCATCTCCACGGATGGTGCGTGGGGAGACCGACCGTCGATGCGAGGGACTGTCGAGGTGAAGATCTGCGCCCCGCGTAACGGGTTCGGCAAGCATCGCCTTATGGACGCGCCACAGCCCTGGAGCGCGCGGATCAGGCGTTATAAAACGCCTCGCTTGCCATTAGACCGCCATTTGCGGCTTTGCACAAGGGAGGCGGCGATTGTCCGGCGTTTGACAATTTTTTCGGCCGATGTCGGCAGGCTTCAAGTTCCTTCGTCCTTTGAGTACCGTCAACCAGCCGTACGGCGCCAAGAAGGAAAAGCCATGACTGAGCCGACCAAACAGAAGTTTCTTGTCCTGTATCTCATCCCCGCCTCGGTGATGGCGGACTGGGCGAAAACCGATCCCGCCACACGGCAGGCGGAGGAACAGAAAATGCACGCCGCATGGGAAAAATGGATGGGTGAGCATGCCAAATTGATCATCAGCACGGAAGCTGGCGGTAAAACCAAGCGCGTCACGGCGGACGGCGTTTCCGACACAAGGAACGATATCGTCTTGTGTTCGGTTGTCGAAGCTGAATCTCACGAGGCGGCGGCGAAGGCCTTCGAGAACCACCCGCATCTGCAAATTCCGCAATCATCGATTGAGGTCATGCACGTCAGGCCGATGGGTCCAATGTAACGGCCTCGGGCCGCGGGGAAATGCTGCTCGGGCGGCCAGCCCTTCGGGTCGTCACGCGCAAACCCGGCGCGTGACGGGAATCGGACGATCACGGCTTTCAGAGATGGCCGTCAGTGGATCGCCGATGCCGAAAGCTCCGGCGGCTCGGTCATGCCCCGTGCGCCGGTATCGGCGGTGGCTTCTTCCTCGTCGGCGAGGAATTTGTCGATGATGCTCTGGATCGAGGACTTGACCTCGTCGGGGCCGCGATCGCTCATGTCGGTGTGCTGGAAGCCGGTCTTGATCACGGTGATGCCGGCCTTCGCGCAGATGTCGTCGTCGGGTACGACGCCGGGATCGGCCTTGAACACCGGGTCCTTTGAGCGGAACGACAATATCTTGAACTTGCCGTCGGTCATGAAGGGGACGCGTAGATTGTCGAGCGTCACGACCTTCTTGATCATGTCAGGATAGCGCTTGGCGAAATACATCGAGATATCGCCGCCATTGGAATGGCCCACCATGGTGAGGTGGCGATAGTCCGAATTCGGTTGCAGCTTTTTCAGCTGATCAATCGCGAACATGATGTTGGCGATGCCGCGATTATACTGCATGCCCCGGCCGACATATTGCTCGCCTGCTTTCGTGACCATCGGCTCGTCGGTTTCCAGATCGTGCTGAATGCTCACGACCATGTAGCCGCGCGCGGCAAACACGTTTGCCAGGAACGAGTATTCGGTGAATTTGACAGTGTTGCCATGGCTGAGAATCACGACCGGCAGCGTGATCATTTCGGCGGTGGCTTCCCATTCCCTGTCGCGCCGGACCGCGATGTCCACTTCGACAGTGCGATCGGTACGCAGCGGATCGAACAGCGTCAGCGTCTTGTGGTGGATCGCCCATTTGCTCGCGGTGAAATAGCCAAGGGTGACGAGCACGCACAGCGAAAGCAGAATGGTGATTCCGCGTTTCATGGTTTTTTCTCGGGGTCAGGGTGAAACCTGTAGCGATCCTTTTCCCCGGTTTTTGTCACAGCGGGATGACACGGCGGCAACGTATCGGGAACAAGATGTCGTGAACCAGCGGCCAGTCCGGGTTATTCGCTGCTCGCATAACATGCAGATACCAGCGATAAATCCCGCCATTGGTGATTTTGTCGGCGCGACCAGCACAATCGCGAAGCTGGTCACATGGATGTGCCTGTCCGTGGGATAGGCGCGGCTGCTTGGCAGTCGGCGATTCTGCGGGCTAGGGTGCGGGGATACGGGGGACGAACCACATCCGGTTTGTCGTTAAATGGAGTTCTCAATGGATCGCGTCAGCAAGTATTGGCCGGAAACGCTCAGCATTTTGCGTATTGTGATCGGCCTTTTGTTTCTGGAGCACGGCAGCGCCAAACTGTTCGGATTTCCGCAAACGCCAACGGGGATGCCGGCGATGGGGACGCTGCTCTGGGCTCAGGGCGTGATCGAACTGGCCGGCGGCGCGCTGTTCGCTTTGGGCCTGTTCACCCGGCCGGTCGCGTTCATCCTGGCGGGCGATATGGCGTTCGCCTATTTCATGGCGCATGCGCCGAAAGCCTTCTTCCCGATCCTCAACGGCGGCGACGGCGCGATCCTCTATTGCTTCGTGTTCCTGCTGTATTTCGTCGCGGGGCCGGGTCGCTGGGCGGTTACGCCGGAGAAGTAGCGCTTGCTTCCATCCTTCGAGACGGCCGCGTTGCGGCCTCCTCAGGATGAGGTCTGAGAACCCTGCAACAGGCTCTGACCTCATCCTGAGGAGCCGCGAAGCGGCGTCTCGAAGGATGAAGCGATACGCTACGTCGACCGCAGTTGCATCTGCTCCAGCACGCAGCGGCCGAGCAGGCCGTACGGACTCGCGAACGTCTCCATCATCTCAAAATGATTGTAGTTCTCGTTGATGAAGAACTGCACCGGCTTGTTGGCGGCCTTCAGCGCGGCGGCGAAATCGCGGGTCTGGCGTTTGAATTCGGGCGTCTCGTAGCTGCCATGCGCCAGCACCAAGGGAACGTTGAGCTGCGCCAGATGGCGCTGGGTGCTGAGCGCATCCTCCATCGCGTCGGTGAATTTCACATATTTCGAGCGCGCGGAAAGCCGCACCGGCTTGAGATCGTACATGCCGCTCGACAACACCGCGCCCTTGATAGCGTTGGCGGGCAGGTCGAATTCCTTTTTCCAATCGGTCAACAGCGCGACGCCCGCGAGATGCGCGCCGGAGGAAAAGCCGGAGACATAGACCCGGTCCGCATCGCCGCCCATTGTCGCCGCGTTGCGGATGGTCCATGCGATCACGCCCTTGACCTGCTCGACCATCGGCATCAGGTCGCCCTTGGCTTCGTCGACGGAAATGAAATCCGGCACCACATAATGCGCGCCGGCATTCATCAGCATTTCAGCCGGGAAGGCGTAGTCGGTGGCCGGACGCTGGTGCCATGCGCCGCCGTGAATGTGAATATGGATGGGCGCATTCGGCCGCTTGGTCGAATAGACTTCCAGTTTCTCGATCGCAGTCGGGCCGTAGTTGAAACGTTTGGGTTCGCCGAGCCGCGCGCGCATGTCCTTGCTGTTGGAGGTGTAGCGATCGATCACCTGCATCAGGTTTGGAGAATATTTCGATTGGTCATAGGCGTCGTCGAGTTGCTTCTGGTCCATGTCGAGCCAGACGACCGGCCCCTTCTCTAAAACCGCCGTCGTGGCCTGCTGCGCCAGCGCCGCGCCGCCGCCGGTGGCGGCGAGGCCCGCCGAGATGCCCGCGAGGATGGTTCTGCGATCCAGCTTCGCGCCTTCATTATTCCGTTCAGTCATTTCAATCCTCTCCGGGATTTCCGCGGGTGGGCGAACGGCCTAAGTAGCCGCTTCCCAGATGCCGTCTTTAACCTGCTTGCGTCCGAGTTCGCACAGCATATCGTAAAAGCGCTCCGCCGCCACACCGAGCGTACGCGCCTTCGGCCGCGCCACCAGCCAGGTGATGAAAAGACCCGCGATCGGGCTCGCGGTGATTTTGTTCTGCGTCAGCAGTTCCCGCACGCCGCAGGCCGGCAAGACCGTATAGCCGAGGTCGGCGGTGACGAGATCGGTCATCAGCGGCAGCGTGTTAGCCTCAAAACGCACATTGGGCTGCAGGCCATGGACGCCGAGCCCGGTCTCGATGGTGAGACGCAGGCTGTTCGGCCGTGTGGTCAGGATCAGCGGCAGTTCGGCCAGCGCCTTGATCGGGGTCTCGCGCCGCATCGATAATTTCGCGCTGACAGGCCCAACCAGCAGCATACGCTCGCGGCCGAGTTGCCGCGCCGCGACGCCGAGCGCCGGCTCATGGCTGTTGGTGACCGCGACATCGATCAGGCCATTGGCGACGAGGTCGCGCAGTTGCCCACTGGTTTCCTCGATGATGCGCACCGCGATGCGCGGATAGGCGGCGTTGAAATTCTTCACCAGGGGAACGGCGATCAGCCCGCGCGGCGAGGGCGGAATGCCGAACGCAACTTCGCCCGTCGGCTCCAGCGATACCGCCGCGACATCGGTCTTGAGCGCGCGCAATTGGCGCTCGATGCTTTGCAGGCCCTCATGCAATTGCTTGCCGGCCTCGGTCGGCATCATGCCACGGCCGCCGCGCACGAATAGCGGGGTTTGAAACTGGTCTTCGATCGACTGGATCTGCCGGCTGAGGGTCGGCTGCGACACCCGCAGCGATTGCGCGGCGCTGGAGAGATTGCCGTGCTCGATCACCGCAAAGAAGTACTGGATTTTCCTGATATCCATCGCGGCGGCCCTCGTTTTCGAACGTATACGATTATCGAATAGATTGTATAGGAAAAATTCGATTGCTGCATGTCAGCGCCATTGCTACGTTTCGTGTGCCGTGGACCTGCCGATGCAATGGAGCTTCGCCATGCGACTTGTTTTCCGATCCTGCGCGCTTGTCGCGAGCTTCCTGCTGGCGCTGAGTTTTGGCGCGCAGGCGCAAGAATCCAAACAGGAGCCGATTAAAATTGGCGTGCTGCTGCCATTCACCGGGCCGCTGGCGAAAAACGGCATCGAAAACTGGGAGGCCATGCAGATCGCGCGCGACATGATCAATGAGCGCGGCGGCGTCAACGGCCGCAAGATCGAATATGTGCAGGGCGATGCCACCAATCCCAACGCGGCGATCAGCGAGACCGAGCGGCTGATCACCAAGGATGGCGTCAAGATCACGACCGGTTCTTTCGCCTCGCCGATCGCGATTGCGGTGAGCCAGGCCGCCGAGCGCCACGGCGTGTTTCACTGGGAAACCACCGGCGCTGCCGAGATCATCACCCGCCGTGGCTTTAAATACACCTTCCAGGTCGGCGCGCCCGCGCGCAAATATGGTCAGGCTGCGGTCGATATCGTGCTCGATGATTTGGCCAAGCGGCTGAAGAAGCCGGCGGCGGATGTGAAGCTGGCGCTGCTCTGGGAAAATCGCGCCTTCGGCAAATCCGTCGGCGACGGCATCCGGGCCTATTCGCAGACCAAGGGCATCAAGCTGGTCTATGACGAAGGTTACGACCAGACTTCAACTGACATGACACCGATCGTGCAGAAGCTGAAGGACGTAGCACCAGATGTGCTGATCGCGATCTCATTCCCGAACGATGCGATCCTGTTCCAGCGCAAAGCCAAGGAGCTCGATTTCAACGTCGCGGCGTTCATCGGCGTCAGCGCGGGTTATTCGGCGCCTGACTTGAGAGATTCAATCGGCGATTCCGTCGTCGGCATCTTTGTCGCCGACTTTCCACCCAAGGTGAATGAAGGTGTGCTCAAGCCCGCGGTCAAGGAAGTCGCCCGGGAATTCTACAAGCGCTACGAAGCCAAGCTGAAGCGCGCGCCGGCCGGCCACGCCGCGGCCGGTTTCTCGGCGATCTGGGCGCTGTTCACCGAAGTGCTGCCGAAGGCCAAGACCATGGAGCCGGATGAGTTGCGCGAGATCGCGCTGAAACTCGATCTGCCGGAGGGATCGCTGGTCAACGGCTCCGGCATCAAGTTCACCAATTTCGACTGGCCCGATGAGCCCAAGGATGCCGGCCAGAATCTGAGAGCCTCGATCGGCGTCTGGCAGTGGACCAAGACCGGCAACGAAGAGGTGTTCCCGCCGGAACTCGCGACCCACGAGCCGGCCATGGTGCCGCTGCCGAATTGGAGCAATCGCTAGGGTGTCGCGTTGAAGCGATCTGCCAGCGGCATCTCCCACCTCTCCCTTAGGGAGAGGTCGAACCGCGCAGCGGTTCGGGTGAGGGGTTGCGCTCTATCGATAGACCGTACCCCCTCACCCCGACCCTCTCCCCATGGGAGAGGGGGCGCACCGTCGTCGTTGCTACAGACTACACCATGAACACTCTCATCCAGCTCATCCTCTCCGGAATCCTCGTCGGCAGCGTCTATGCGCTGATGAGCATCGGGCTCACGCTGATTTTCGGCGTGCTGCGCATTGTCAACTTCGCCCACGGCGAATTCCTGATGATTGCGATGTACGGCGCCTGGGCGTTCACGCATCTGTTCGGGCTCAACCCCTACATCGCCGCGGTCGCGATCGTGCCGGCGATGTTCCTGTTCGGCGCTGTCGTCTACGGGCTCGTCATCAATCCGGCGCTGGACAAGCCGCATCTGGTGGTCGTGTTCGCGACCATGGCGCTGTCGATCTTTCTGCAGAATGCCGCGCTGATGGCGATGACGGCGGATTTGCGCGACATTCCGCCGATCTTCAACCGGTCGATCGTGATCGGTTCGGTTCATCTCAAGGTCGAACTGCTACTGGGTTTTGCGATCACATTGCTTTGCACGTTTGCCCTGCAGTGGATGATCCGCAAAACCTATCTCGGCAAGGCGATCCGGGCGACCGTGCAGGACGGCGAGGCCGCGATGCTGATGGGGATACCGGTGCCGCGGATTTTTCTCATCACGTTTGCGGGCGGATCGGCACTGGTCGGCCTCGCGGCCTGCGTGATGGTGCCGCTGTTTTCAGTGTTTCCGTCGGTCGGTCTGAATTTCGTGCTGATTGCGTTCGTGATCGTCGTGCTCGGCGGCATGGGCAGCATCGAAGGCGCGTTGATCGGCGGCATCTGTGTCGGCGTGGTGCAATCGCTGAGCAGCTACTATGTCGCGCCGGCGTTCGGGCAGATGTTCTTCTTCATCCTGTTCCTGCTGGTGATGATCTTCCGTCCCAACGGGCTGCTGGGCCAGCAGGGTGCCGCAACCATCGGCATGAACGAGTAGCCGATGTCAGTGGAAACCATACCCTCACTCAGCCCCCGGCGCATGGCGTGGTTTCCCACGCGCGGACGAATCTCTTGGTTTGAGATCGCGCTGCTGCTGATCGCCTGCGGGCTTGTGGTTTCCGGCATCGCGTCCAGCCTGCAGGATGTGCTGCTGCTGAGTTTTCTGTTCGGCGGCCTGGCGCTGGCCTGGAATATCGCGGGCGGCTATGCCGGGCTCATTTCATTCGGCCATTCCGCGTTCTTCGGCGTCGGCGCTTACGCCTCCACGATTCTGTCCACACGCTACGGCATCACGCCATGGATCGGGATCTGGATCGGCGCGCTGATCGCCGCAATGTTCGGCGCGGTGCTGGCGCTGATCTGCGCGCGGCTGCGCGGGCCGTTCTTCATTCTTTCGACGCTTGCCTTCGCCGAAGTCGTGCGCATCGGCGCGCTCAACTGGTCGTCGCTGACGGGCGGCGCGGAGGGCCTGTCGATCATGCCGGCGCCGAGCCTCATCGGCATGGTGTTCGCCTCGAAGGCGACTTACGCGGCGCTGATGCTGGTCTATCTCGTTGTGGTGTTTGCCATCACCAAAGGCCTCGAAGCCTCGCGCTTCGGCTATTACCTCTTTGCGATCCGCGACAATGAAGACGCCGCCGGTGCGGCCGGCGTCGATCCGCTGCTCGGGCGCACCGCGGCGCTGGCGCTGAGCGCGGCGCTGACCGGGATAGGCGGCTCGTTGTTTGCGCAATATTTCCTCTATCTCGATCCGACCTATGTGATCTCGCCGGAACTGTCGTTTCAGTTCGCGCTGTTGCCCGCGGTCGGCGGCTTGGGCACCGCGATCGGCCCGGTGCTCGGCTCGTTCCTGATCACGCCACTGTCGGAACTGTTGCGGTCGTATCTCGGCAGCTCAGCCGTCGGGTTGCATCTGGTGATCTACAGCTTTGGGTTGATCGTCGTGATGCTGTATTTCCCGGCGGGCCTCGCCGGAGCGTTGGACAAACTGACCCGGCGGGGGCGCTCGCGATGAGTGCGCTGCTGGAAGTGCGCCACGTCAGCCGTTCGTTTCGCACCACGCTCGCGGTGGACGACGTCAGTTTCGAGGTGCAGCCAGGTGAGCTATTGGGCCTGATCGGCCCCAATGGCGCGGGCAAGAGCACGCTATTTAATCTGGTCGCAGGCGTGATCGCGCCGTCGTCGGGCCAGATCATTTTCGACGGCAAACCGATCCAGGGCTGGAAGTCGCACGATATCGCCCGCGTCGGCGTCGCGCGCACGTTCCAGATCCCGAAACCGTATCGTCAGTTATCCGTGATCGAGAACGTGATGCTCAGCGCATTCCTGCGCGAGAAATCCATCGCCGGTGCGCGCAAGCTTGCGGAAGCAACATTGGCCGATGTTGGCCTCGCCGACTATGGCGGCTCGCCCGCAAGTTCATTGACCGTCGGCCTGTTAAAGCGGCTGGAAGTGGCGCGCGCGCTGGCGATGCGGCCGAAACTCGTGCTGTTCGACGAGATCATGGCGGGGCTGACGCCGACCGAAGTCGGCGCGATGACGAAATTCGTTGCGGGCCTGCCCGCGCGCGGCATCACCGTGATCTGGGTCGAGCATGTGCTGTACGCGATCATGAAGACCGCGACGCGGATGGTCGTCGTCAACCGCGGCAGGAAGATCGCCGAGGGGACACCGGCCGAACTGGCGCGGCATCCCGAGGTGGTCAAAGCGTATCTCGGCGAGGAGATGGACCTTGCTTGAGGTCAGACATCTCAACGCGTTTTATGGCGCCGTGCAGGTGCTGCACGATGTGAATCTCTTTGTTGGTGCGGGCGAGATCGTCGGCCTGGTCGGTGCCAATGCAGCAGGCAAGAGCACGCTGATGTTCACGCTGGCGGGCCTGCGCACCACTCACCAGGGTGAAGTACTGCTCGACGGCGTCGCGGTCGATGATCTCCCGGCTTATGAACGGCCCAAGCGTGGCCTGGTTCTGGTGCCGGAGCGGCGGCGGCTGTTTCCGTTCATGACCGTGCTGGAAAATCTCGAGATCGGCGCCTATGCGGCGGAAGCGCGCGCGGTGGCGCGGCAAACGCTCGATGAAGTCTTTGCGTTGCTGCCGGTGCTGGCGGAGCGGCGCAAACAGGTCGCAGGCTCGATGAGCGGCGGCGAGCAACAGATGCTCGCGATCGGCCGTGCGCTGATGGCCAAGCCGCGCGTGCTGTTGCTGGACGAGCCGACCGAAGGCCTCGCGCCGATCTATGTGAAGCTGCTGTTCGACCTGATCGTCAGCCTGCGCGCGAGCGGCCTGACCGTGATGATCGTCGAGCAGAACGTCCATCACGTGCTGCGCACTGCAGATCGCGCCTATGTGCTCGAAAACGGCCGGATCGTGATGGAGGGCAAGGGCGCGACACTCCTCAACGACGATCGTCTCAAAACCGCTTACCTGGGGCTCTAGTATGATTACCGATATGCATTGTCACTTCGTGCCGGAAGAATTTTTTAAATTCGTCCAGTCGCGCGAAGAGTTCGCGATCAAGATCAAGCGGCGGGAAGGCGACGCGGTCGATCTCGACATCAGGGGCATGCATTTCGGGCTCAACACGACCTTCTTTGAGATGAATAAGCAAATTGAGCGGATGGCGCGGGATGGCGTCGAGCGGACCATTTTGTCGCTGGCGACGCCGTTCATCGATTATCATCTCGATGCCGGAATCGCGGTCGAGGCGGCGCGGGTATTCAACGACGGCCTCGCGGCAGCGATTGCGGGCGACCGCGCGCGTTTCGGTGGCTGGGCCTTGCTGCCGATGCAGGATCCGGCCGCGGCCGCGCAGGAATTGCGGCGTTGCGTGCGGGATCACGGCTTTGTCGGCGGCCATGTCGCCTCCAATGTGCGTGGCGTCTATCTGCACGACGCGCAGTTCGAGCCGATCTACCGCGCGGCGGTCGATCTCAATGTGCCCTTGTTCGTGCATCCGGCCGATCCGCTCGGCAAGGACCGCACTGAGGAATATGAGCTGACGATCGTGGCGGGGTATCTGTTCGACAACACCATCAATATTTTGAAGATGATCTGCTCGGGGTTTCTGGATCGCTGGCCGACTTTAAAGCTGGTCTGCGCCCATGCCGGCGCGTTCAGTCTGCCGCTGCGCGCGCGGATGCAGCGCGAAGTCGACACCAATCCGCAACTGGCCAGCACGCTGAAAATGCCGATCGGCGATTATCTGCGCCGGCTCTATTTCGACACCATCTGTTTCGAGCCGGCGATCCTTCGCTATGTCACCGAGGTGGTGCCGGTCGAGCATCTGGTGCTCGGCAGCGATGCGCCGTTTCCGCTCGGCGAACCCAATCCGGTGACCTTTGTGAGGAACGCATTGCCGGCCGCGCAGGCCGATCTTATTCTCAACCGCAATTTCGATCGCCTGATAGGAGCCTGAGATGGACATCCGACGCCTGCTCGTGATCAAGGACGTGATCTATGCCGAGGGCGGTCTGCCGGCGATGGCGCCGGTGACGCGTGTCGCGGCCTGCGCTGTCATTGCCAACCCGTTGGCCGGCCATGCGGTGGACGATCTTGCCGAGCTGATTTCGTTCGGCGAAGAACTCGGCGAGATGCTGGTGCAGGAAGCCCTGAAGGCGCTGCCGCTTCCTGCGTTGTCCTACGGCAAGGCGGCGATCGTCGGCACGTCGGGGGATATCGAGCATGGCGCGGCGATACTTCACCCGCGCATGGGCAAGCCGATGCGCGCCGCGATCGGCGGCGGGCAGGCGATCATCCCTTCCAATGTCAAGATCGGCGCGGTCGGCTGCAGCATCGATGTGCCCCTGGGCCACAAGGACGACGTCTGGCAATTCGATCAGATCGACACACTTGGCATCACGGTTGCGAACGCGCCGCGGCCCGACGAGATCGTGGTGATCGTGGCACTGGCCGATGGCGGCCGTCCGCGCCCGCGCATCGCCAAATCAGGCGCCGTGGCGCCGCATGCGCCGAGGTGACAGGACTCCGTCAAACCGCGAGGCGCGGCAGCAGTTTCAGCGCATTGCCGCGTTCGATCTCCGTGAGCTGGGCGTCGGTGAACACGCCGCAGCTTCGCAGGCCCTTCACATGGTCGATGCTGGTCCGGTACGGAAAGTCCGTGCCGAACACGATCTGCGAGGTCGGAATGACCGCCGTCAGCGCCGACATCGCAGCCTTGTTGGCGGTTTGCGCGGTGTCGTAATAGAATCGCGTCAATTCCGCCAGTGTGCCGTCAGGCACGGTGGCCTTGGCTTTCGGCTCCAGCATGGGATGCCGGATCAGGCGCTCGATCAGGAACGGCATGGTGCCGCCGGCGTGCGAGAAGATCCAGCGGATGTCGCGGAATTTCTGTGCGTTACCGCTGAACACGATGTCGGCGATGGTGCGCGTCGTATCGGTGCCCCATTCGATCATGCCCGGCGGCTCGGTGCGCACCAGATTGACGCAGCAATCGGCACTGGCCGGATGGGTATAGACCACGACCTTGCGCCGGTTGAGTTCTTCCATGACAGGCAGAAACGCGGGATCGCCGAGCCATTTGTCGTGATAATTCGTCAACAGGCCGATGCCGTCGAGCTTGAGCGTATCGAGCGCGTAGGCAATTTCCTTGAGGCTGCCTTCGGTATCGGCGAGCGGAATCATCGCGAAACCGCCGAAGCGGCCGGGATGGTCGGCTATCAGCTTGGCGTTGTATTCGTTGCATTCGCGCGCGAGCTTGCGCGCGGCTTCGCCCGAAGTGAAATTGATGCCGGGCTGCGTGATCGAGAGCATCGCGACCGCAACCCCGGCCGCATCCATATCGGCCAGCGATTTTTCCGGCGTCCAGGTGCGCATCGGACCGTCGCCGAAATTATTGGCGACGGAAGCCGCGATATAGCTCGGCGGCGACAGATGATGGTGGACGTCGATGCGGAAAGGTTTTGTATCGGCGCTCTGCGCCAGCGCATCCTGCGGACGAATGATGCCGGCCGCCGCGAGCGTCGCAGCCCCTGCCACGACTTGCATAAAGTTGCGCCGGCGCAGTGCAGCGCCGGATAACGAAAATGTGTTGTTGCAACCGCACGCGCAGCCGCGGAGCGAAAGTCCCGAGTGTTTTTCTGTTTTGTGCTTTTCCATCACATTTTCCCCTGTCGCTTCGTTTCTTTTGATTGGCCCGAGTGAGGCTGCACTTTAGCGATATGTCCTTGTCGCAGACAATAGACGCTCTTCGTCATGCCCGGGCTTGTCCCGGGCATGACGTCTTAAAAGTGTTGCGGCAAGAAGACGTGGATGGCCGGGCATAGGCAAGCGGAAGCGACGCCGTCCTTCGGACGGCTATGACGGAGAACTGATCGGCACCAACCAAACAACCGAAGCCGTGCTGCACTGCGGTGGCTTCCGGCTTATTAACAGGGGCAGCAAGGTTGCCTCTTTTGCCGAACAAAATCGAAAGGACTTTCCGTCACAACTCCGCTACAGTTGAGAGGTTAATTGGCTTCACAGAGGAGTGGAGTTCATGAACAAGCTCGTTGAAATCCGCCGGCAGGAATTTCTCTGCCGAGAGCGCGCGTCACTGGATTCTGAACGCCGGATTTTCTGGCTCGCTGAAGCCGAACTATGGGAACAGCGCGCACTGGACGAGATCGCGTATTATTTTCGCGAGTGCAATCTCGAAAGCACCCCGGCTTACGCGGCCTGAAATACGCGTTTCCTGAATAACTTCTGTTGCGTAAAAAAAAACGCGCCCGCCGGCACCGTCCGATCACCCCTGACGCCATCGCTGGCGTCGTCCCTGTGCCGTGCGGGCGCGTCATCCCCCCAAGGATTTAGTCAAGGATTCGCTCAAGGATTTAGTGGTGTCGTTCCGGCTTGGTCACGGTCTGCCTGACTTCGGCGCCGCAGTCGGAACATTCGTAGATGAAGTCGATTTTGGCGAGACTCCAGTGCGGCTCGACGTCTCGCACGAACATCGGAAGCAATCCGATACAGCCCGGGCACACCATTGGCGATGTCTCGGCTTCGTGATGCTGGATGTAGGCTGGCATGACGGCTCTCCTTTGGCGGAAGCACGGTAATTTCAACCCCGGCTCAACCTAACCGCACACGTTAAAAGCTCCTCATCACCTTTTTCGAACGGATGTAGAACAGCCGCACTATCTGCGTGGCTGTGACATTCCTGTAACATCGGCGGTATTTGGGGCTGGTGTTTTGCGGATTTTTGCCAGCGTCTTGCCGATTTCTCGCCGCTTTCCGGGCCGGTTGCGGCTGGATATCCGTTCGCGACGAATGAGGCGGGCATGCTATAGGCGGCTCACGAAACACAAAAACAAGAATACGAAAGGTAATGGGGATGACGGTGTTGCAGCAGGGTATTCCCGGCGGTGTTGAGTCCGCCAGCGAAGCCGCCTCCGATGCGGTGCTGCAATCCGCGGTTCGCAAAGCCGCTGTGCGGTTCGTGCCGCTTCTGACCATCGCCTACCTCTTCAATTATCTCGATCGCACCAGTCTCGGCTTCGCGGCGCTGACCATGAACCAGCAACTGGGGCTGACCGCCGGCCAGTTCGGTCTCGCCGCGGGCGTGTTCTTTCTGGGCTATTCGACGTTCGAGATCCCCAGCAATCTCTTGCTGTATAAATTCGGCGCGCGGCGCTGGCTGGCGCGCATCATGATCACCTGGGGGCTGGTGTCGGCGGCGACCGCCTTTGTGGTCGGGCCGAACAGTTTTTACGGGCTGCGCCTGTTGCTCGGCATCGCCGAAGCCGGATTCTTTCCGGGCGTGACGTTCTTTCTCGCGGCCTGGTTCCCCGTCGAATACCGCACGCGGATGCTGGCCTGGTTCCTGGTCGGCATTCCCCTGTCGTCGCTGATCGGCAGCCCCGTGTGCGGGTTGTTGCTGCAGATGGACGGCATCTGGGGTTATGCCGGATGGCAATGGCTGTTTCTGCTGGTGAGCCTGCCTTGCATTCCCCTAGGGTTACTGACGCTGATGCTGCTGTCCGATCGCCCGCAAGCCGCGAACTGGCTCACCCAGGACGAGCGCGACACGCTGGACAAGGTGCTCGCCAGCGAAGTGCGGGAGCGGCCGCCGGCCTCGCTATGGGGCGCGCTGAAGGACACGCGCGTGCTGATCTGCGCCGCGATTCAGTTCGGCTTCACGCTGGGATCCTACGGCATCGGCATCTGGCTGCCGCTGATGCTCAAGGAATATCATCTCTCGACCATCGCGATCGGCTGGATCTCGGCAATCCCTTACGTCTTTGCCTCGGCCGGCATGATCGTGTGGGCGCGCATCGTCGACCAAAAAGGCCAGCGCATTTTCAACCTCGCGGCGGCATGTCTGCTCGGCGCCATCGGCCTGTTGGCGCCGGTGCTGTCAGGCTCGCTGTGGATGGCCGTTGCCGGGTTCAGCGTCGCGCTGGTCGGCGTCACCGCGGCGCGGGCGATCTTCTGGACCATCCCGACGCGCTTTTTGACCGGCGTCGCCTCCGCCGGCGGGTTAGCGTTCATCAACAGCGTCGCGACGACCGGCGGCTTCTTCGGTCCCTCGATGATGGGCTATCTGAAGGAGTTTTCAGGCTCCTACGTCGTCGGCCTCTCCGCCGTTTCCGCGATCATTCTGGCCTCGATGGTGGCCGCGCTGTCGCTGAAGCTGGTGATTTCGAAGGAGTAGGGGGGCGTCTTACCTCTCCCGCTTTGA
>CAWBPE010000007.1:0-89715 GCA_963790595.1 uncultured Alphaproteobacteria bacterium
CGACCGAAGTCGAAGTGAAAGAGAAGAAGGACCGCGTTGAAGACGCGCTCAACGCGACCCGTGCAGCGGTTCAGGAAGGCATCGTGCCGGGCGGCGGCGTGGCGCTGCTGCGCGCCAAGAAGGCCGTGGGCCGTATCCACAACGACAACCCCGACGTGCAGGCCGGCATTAATATCGTGCTCAAGGCGCTGGAAGCTCCGATCCGCCAGATCGCGGAGAACGCCGGTGTCGAAGGCTCGATCGTGGTCGGCAAGATCCTCGAGAACAAGTCCGAGACGTTCGGCTTCGATGCCCAGACCGAAGAATATGTCGACATGGTCGCCAAGGGCATTATCGATCCGGCCAAGGTGGTCCGCACCGCGTTGCAGGACGCCTCTTCCGTCGCCGGCCTGTTGGTGACGACCGAAGCCATGGTCGCCGAAATGCCGAGGGAACCCGCACCCGCGGCCGGCGGCGGACACGGTCATGGTGGCGGCGGCATGGGCTTCTAAGCTCTCGGCCAGCCTGCAAGACAGACAGCCAGGACCTGCATCGAAGGCCGCCTCCGGGCGGCCTTCTTTTTGGCGAAATGTGCAGGGGTTTGCTAGTGATGGCGTAGGCTTACCGATTCTTTCCCGCGAGGAATTTCAGATGCGCCCGCTTCTATTCTGCCTGATCGGACTGATGACGGCCTCAACCAGTCTGGCCTTCGGCCAAATGAAGCTTTCGCCAAAAGCCGCGCCGGGCGCCAACGAGGTCCGCTATTTCACCGCCATCGATGGATTGATGGACGGCAACGCCGACGTCATCCTCAAGGAAACCCGCCAGGGCCGAACCGTCACCGCCGCCACGCTCGACGTCTGCTATCCCGTGGCCAAGGGCTCCGATCGCAAGGACCGCTTTGTGGTCAATCTCGCCGTCAACGGCCAGACCCTGACCGGCACCACGCAGAGCCTTGGCGACAAAGCGCCGGTCACGGTGAAACTCGTGCGCAAGCCGACCGGCGAGAATTTCGAATTCAAGGGCCAGATCAACATCGGCCAGACCGTGACCGAAGTGGCCTCGAGCGATAATACCGATGTCAGCGAAAAGGAATTTTTGGACAATCAGGCCAGCGATGACGGCATCACCGCGTCACCGAAGGATTTCACGGAAGTGTCGCCGGAATCGGTCGGCGTGCGGCTCAAGCTGGATGCGGCGGTGGATTTCCTGAAAGGTCTGAAAGGACAAAACGTCGAGGTGGCACTCTCCAGCCTGGCGGTCACCTGCGAGGCGATGCGCGCCGGCGAGCAGACCATCAATCTCAGCGTCGATCCGGACCGGGCCGCGGCGTTGATCGCAAAATCCAAAGCATTGCCCGGGGTCGTTTCCGTGGGCTGGACCACCGGCGTGGTGGAAATGGAGCGCACCATCCGGTTTGCGGCGGCCGACTGGCGCGATGGCGACAAGCTCAACCGCGACAAGCTCGCCGCGACGATTTCCAATGTGCTGGCCGGAACGCTTTCGGCCAAATCATCGTCAGCGGTCTGGAACGCCAATAGCGGGAAGCTGAAACTGACATTCAAGCGGCCGAGCCAGATCTTTCCCGCGCTCGAACTCACCGAAATCATCGAGGTGGTCGCCCTGGTGGCGCCCGACAAACCGGGGGCGTCCGACCGGCTGATGCTGTGGATCGGTAACCCCGCGATCTCGACCGCGGACGAGAGCGCCGGCGCCAAACTCAGCCTCGCCGAGGAAACCAGCGGCGAAGAGGAAGGCGAGCAAAAGGCCGACAACCGCTCCATCGAGGCGCTGGCCAAAGAATTTCGCGGCCAACGCTGGGACGCGGATAAATCGGCCTGGAAATAACCCGGTCTTCGCGCCTTCGCTTTGGACGCACATTTTCCATGCAATCGCGCATTTGACATGACACGCCATAGCGGCAATGAACGGAACCTGTCCGCAGGGCTTTTGGGATTTCTGGCTGAATGGCGCGCTATGATGTTGTGGTGATCGGCGCCGGCCTTGGAGGCTTGACGGCCGGCGCGATCCTGGCGCGGGCGGGACGCAAGGTTCTGGTGATCGAACGCAGCAACTCGGTGGGCGGCGCCGCCTCAAGCTACAAATCCGGCGATCTCTTTGTCGAGGGCTCGCTGCACGAAACCAGTGACCCGCACGACCCCCGCGATCCCAAACACAGCGTGCTGACACGCGCCGGCGTGATCGACGCCGTGAAATGGGTGCCGGCCGGCGCTTTCTATGAAGTGCGCGGCGGCCCGATCGACCCGCCCTTTGTGCTGCCGGATGGTTTCGACGCGGCAAGGCTGGCGCTGACGACGCGCTTTCCGGAGGCCTGTGCCGGCATCCATCAAATCCTCGGAGAGATAGAGCGCATCGCCTCCACGCTCGGCACGCTGTCGCAGGGCCGCGAGGCTTTCAAAAATCCGCGCGAGGCGCTGGCCGCGCTGTTGAAGTTCGCGCCTGCCCTGCCCGACTGGCGGCTGTCGCTGTCGCAAAAGCTCGCAAAAGTTTTTGGCGACAATGAAGCCGTCAAATGCGCGCTGGCCGCTAACCTGTCCTATTACCACGACGACCCATCATCGTTGTGGTGGATCTACTTTGCGATGGCGCAGGGAAGCTACCTCCAAAGCGGCGGCCGTTACGTTCAGGGCGGGTCGCAGCGGCTCTCGAGCGCGATCGCCCGTTCCATCCGCACGGCGGGCGGCGACGTGCTGCTCCGCCGCGTCGCGAGCCATATCGCGCTGGACCAACAAGGCCGCGCCGGCACCGTCACCCATACCGCCCGCGACGGCAGCGATCCGCAGATCGTCGAAGGCCTGCGGATCATCAGCAATGCGGCGCCGTCGTCGCTTGCGGCGCTGATGCCGGCCGCAGCCGCCGAGAAACTGACCAAGGGCTATGCGAAACGAACATCGTCGATTTCGTTGTTCGCGCTCACGCTTGGCCTGTCGAAGCCACCGCGCGAATTCGGCCTATCGGCCTATTCCACCCAGTTGCTGCCGCGCGAGATGGAGCGGCTGTCGGATTATGCGCAAGGCGCCACGTTGACGGCAGGCGAACCCGGCGAGCGCATGCCGCCGCTGTCGGTCGTCGATTATGCCGCGATCGATTCCGGAATTCCCGCGCCGCCTTATGTGTTGCTGATCTGCGGACCTGATTTGCTGTCGAACTGGGACAGTTCGGACCCCGAGGCCTATCGCAGCAAGCGCGGACGATGGCAGGACGCCATCGTCAATTATCTCAATTCGATCTATCCCGGGTTGGCGCAAGCCGTGGTGGCGTCGTCGTTCAATACCGCATTATCAGTGCGGCAATATCTCAACGCGCCCGGCGGCGCCGTCTATGGCTTCGCGCCGACCCCGCCACGCGCGTTCTGGCGCAGCCCGGCCGGTTCACCGCGCACCGCGGTGCCGGGGCTTTATCTGGCCTCGGCCTATGCGGGCTTCGGCGGCTATACCGGCGTCGTGCAGGCCGCCGGCGCCTGCGCGGATATGATCCTGCGTGAGGGGTAAAGCGTAAGATGCCGAAGGCAGACGTTGCTAGGCCCATGCGCCATGTTTGCGAAGTGCCGATTGCGGACCTACTCCCACTGTTTGCGATTGATCCAAAGTTACGAAAGCGGACACCGCTGCGACGGCGGTCTGGACGTTATTATTGAAAGCACACTATTTGAAATTAAAGACATTGCCGGAGTGCCCGACTAACCTGCGCGGTATCTCTTGCGTAAAAACGAGCCACTCGTTGGGGTGACCTGAGGGAGTTAGGTGCACTAATCCCATGCCATCCTCGCAGCCGAACTCCCCGTTACCGCTCAGGTCTTCCAAGCAGAGCCTGCCCGACGCCATTTTCCAGTGCGTCACGTGCATCGACCAGCTCTCTGGCCAATCAGGTTCATGATGACAGTTGAACGCGATGATACGACCGTCCGGCGAATAGTAGTGGCCTTGGTCGGGGCATAGGTGGATGCCATGTTCGTCGGTTAATGTTTCTCCCGAGATATAGGTATTGCCTACGAGCAACGAAAAAGCGCGAGGCCCCTCAATTAACACCTTATCATCTTGCGGCCGCTCTGTTTGATGTAAGGCGCTTCGCCGAAGACGCTCTTCGACCGGGACCGAATTGTCGTACGTCCCGATCTCCTTCGCAAATTCTGCAGAATTTACTTTCATTATCTTGCCAACGCCGCCGGGCTCGAAGAGCGGGGCAATGGTCGCGTTGCCTTCGACGACGTCGTGGACGATGGACTTAAACGTCAGATAGATGCCTATCCTACCTGTGCGCTTATCCGGACGTGGTGCCTTGAAAAGGCGAGGTGATTCATACAGCCTGGTCGCTGGATCATCGCATCGCTGAACGAGCTCAACACAGATCTCCCTGCCGTCAACTTTCCAAGGTTCTGTCCAACAGTCGTTCCCTACACATTCATATGTCGTGTGGCGGTCGGCAATGTAGTAGCCTCGATCAGCAGCGTCCGTTGTGATGCCCTTCGGGGTATCCGTTTTCTTGATCAGTATTGTATTGCCGATCAGAAAATTGACGGCGTCTTCTCTGGAAAGCTCGACGTAGCCTTGCTTTAGCAGAGCCTCGGTCTTGTCTCGGAACAACGCAGCCTTCTGTCTTGGCGCAGAATAGGCTTTTCCGTCGGGAAATAGCATTGTCGCGCAAAGCGCACCTGTTATTACTGCGAGCGCAAGACCGCAAAGATAGACGTCTCGGTTGAGAACGCCGGTCCTAGCAGACATCCATTTCAACCATCGCGGGAACATTATTGCAGCCTATCGTGCTGGCTGGCCTGAGGCCAGCTGAGGCCATGTAGATTGGTTAACTGGATATGTTTTATAGACCGAACCAAGAGCCGTCGCTCTTAGCAAAGCGCACGCGCTTCCAGATGCCTCGACCTTGTGTTGCTATCTCCAGGGCCCAGGCGCACAACATGGCCCAAATGCCGCGCCGTTTACCCCCGCCCGCATTGAACCTGTCCGGCCTCCGGAAGCACAAAAAGCACGTACATCCCGGAAAATCCTGAGGAAGGCATGCGCGATGAAGGCCCTGAAAGCATCGATCCGTGTTGCGGTCACCGTGCTCGCTTTGAGCCTGTCGCTCGGCGCGTCCTCCTTCGCAGCAGAGGATGAGGCGGACACGCTCAGCCTGCAGATGAAAGAACTTTATCGGGTCGGGAAGTACACGGAAGCGCTACCGTTGGCTCAGAAGTCTCTGGCCCTTCGCGAGAAGGAGTTCGGTCCCGATGACGCAAAGGTCGCGATGCCGCTCAATGACCTTGGCACGATCCACTACAATCTGGGTCAATACCCCGTTGCCGAGCTATTGTACAAGCGCTCGCTTTCTATCAGTGAGAAGACGCCCGGTGAGGATCAGGCGGAAGTCGCAACAGTGCTGAACAATCTGGGCGAACTCTACCGCGCGGAAGAGCGCTACGCGGAAGCGGAGCCGCTTCTCAAGCAGTCGATCGCCGCTCGCGAAAAAGCGCTCGGTCCCAGCGATCCGTCTATCGTGCAGGCGTTGAGCAACCTCGCTTCTGTCTACAGCAATCAGGGTCGCTACGATCAGGCTGAGCCGCTGTTCAAGCGGGGACTGGCCATCCTCGACTGGGCGCACGGCCCCGATGATCCCGAAGCCACGGTCTTGATGAACAACCTGGCCGATGTCTACATCCATCGGCATCGTTACGCCGATGCCGAGCGGCTGCTCAAGCGATCGATCGCGGTGACCGAGAAGGCGTTCGGACCCGACCATCCCGACGTCGCGCAGGCGCTGAACAATTTAGCCGCGCTTTACGCGCGTCAAGGGCGCAACGCCGATGCCGAGCGGCTTTTCAAACAATCGGTGGCCACCTTCGAGAAGACGCTCGGTCCTGATCATCCGGATCTCGCGGATATTCTGGAGAACCTGGCCGGTCTCTACAAGGGTGAGGGTCGCTATTCCGATGCCGAACAAATCCTCAAGCGCTCGATGGCCATTCGAGGGAAAAGGTCGGGACCGGTCTGAATAATACCTCGCGTGTCCCGGACGCGGCGCAGCGTTCTTCACGCTGCTCCGCAGAGCCGGGACCCATACCCTGGTTTCGGCATCATGGACCCCGGATCAGCAGCGCACCGCAAGAGCGCTGCGCAGCATCCGGGGAACGCATTCCTCATCCCGCGGAGTGGCCTCTTGACCGCCTATCGAAGGACGAGGACGGCGATTGCTCCTCAATCCACGCAACCGCCGATCGGAACCTTACAGTCGTAGCCGTTGGCCCGGCATTTTCGCGTGGCCTCTTCACTCGTGGCTGCAGAACTCCACCCGGCAGCTCGTCGATTTGAACCGGTCACGATGTAGACGCATCCCTCGTTCCAGGCGCCAACGGTTTTGCAGTTGCTGCCGCTTTCCCGGCACGCGCTCAACCCGCTTTCCCTCGCGGCTTCCGCGGAGGTACGCAGACCTGAATAGCCGATCGCGACATGCGGGTTGCCGCGGATCTTGGTGATGCCACCGGCGACCGAGTTCCACAGCTGATGGCAAGTACCGCCTTCGAGCCGCTGTCCGGCCGGACAAGAGGTGCGCACATCGGTCGAGGCACTGGTCGACGCACTGGCCGGGGCGCTGGTCGCTGTACTGGCCGGTGCATTTGGGCCATTCGCGGCCGCGAAATCCGAGTAGATGATTTTCAGATTCGCCAACGCGGTGGGTATCGACGTCGAATCGACGTAGTTGGTGGCTTGATACAGGAACAGCAGGTGGTTTTTCAGATATTTGACCGCGTACAAAACCGCCATCGTTGAGAGATCGCCACTTTTCGTCTTCACTTTTTGCAAGGTGGCGACATAGCAGACATCGCCCTTGATATCCTCGAGGACGCCGAGCGCGATGGCGTCCTGAGACGTATTGCCGTTTGAAAACTCCTTCTGGATTTTCACCAGATCGGCCTTGTCTTTTTCCGAATATTTTACGCTCCGCGATTCCTCGCAGGTGTCGGCGGCCGTTGCAGGCGTTGCTTTTCCGGCGACACTGTCGAGAGAGGCGAACCAGACCTTGGTTGCGATGAACGCATCCGTTGCACGCGCTTTATTCATTTCACCACAGTCGGGATAGGCCACAATCAGCGAAAGCCCGTTGGCCTTCATCAAATTGTTCATACTGTCGAAATAGGAGCTGTCCGTCTTCTTGCTTTGGTCGAGGTCGCAAAATCCCGATGGCGGAGAAACTCTCGTGACGAGGTCGCCGACTTTTACGTCTCGCGCAACGGCGACCGACGACCAGAACGAATAAACAAACAGAACGGCAACGGCCCATACACGCATTATTATCCCCCTAAAATACAAAACAAAAAACTGCCGTGCCGCCCAGCGGGAGTCAACGCCGGGGTTTGCGTTAATCCCGTCCGGAAGCGCGAAGCACATCCATCGCTACGTCAGGTAGCGAATATCGCGACGCACAGCTTTGGGCCAACGGCTGAGGGAGAAAGCCCGCCTCCGATCGTCCGCAAGAGCTTGATATGAGATCCCGCTGGCCTAACGTCCTGAGCGCAGCTAAAAGCATACGCCAGCGTCACGTCAAAAAAAGCCGACACCAGATCGGAATTGCGGGAGGACGACGATGAAAGAGCTCATCAGGCAATACCTTGACAACGGCATTTCGCGGCGGGGTCTCATGCGCGGCCTCGGGGCCGCCGGACTGACCGCTGCTGCAGCCAAAACCATCGTCGAGTCGTTATCTCCGGGACCCGCGATGGCTCAGGCAGCCAGCAGCGGCGGGGTACGCCAGGTGACCGGCACCGGCGGCAAGCTCTATATCGAGCAGCTCAAGGCCGCCGGCACCGAATTCATCTTTTTCAATCCATCGACCGGTGACGCGCCGATCTATGATGCGCTGGTCGACACGCCGGAAATCCAGCTCATCAAGGGCGTCCAGGAAGGCGCCGTTGTCGCCATGGCCGACGGCTACGCCCGCGTCTCCGGCAAGATCGGCGTGGCCCAGATCGCCAATGTCGGTCTGCCCAGCGGCATGACCCAGCTCGTCAACAGCTGGAAAGACCGCGTTCCCGTGCTGCTCACCGTCGCGGCGTTCAGCACTGAAACCACCGGGCGCGACTATCCGCAGGACTACGACCACCAGGAGCCGATGGTCTCGCCCATCACCAAATCATTCTGGGTGGCCGAGAGCACGGCCGGGATCGCCGACGTGACCCGGCGAACCCTCAAATTCGGCACCACCCCGCCGGTCGGCCCGGTATTTCTCTCGATCCCCGACGATCTGCTGCGGGCGACCGCCACCGCCGATATTTACGACGCCCGCCTGTTCAACGTGGCGATGAAAATCCGTCCCGACCGCGATGATGTCGAGGCCATCGCCAAGCTATTGATCGAGGCGCGCAACCCGCTGATCACCGCCGGGGACGAAGTCACCCTGTGCCAGGCGGAAGCCGAAGTGGTCGAACTCGCCAATTTGCTGGGGATTCCCGTGACGACCATCGGCGGCTCGCTCGGCAACTGGTCAAAACCCTATCCGACCCGCGACCCGCAATTCGTCGGCTACTTCGTCCCCGGCGGACACTTCTCCAGTCCCGTCGACGTCCACTTCAACATCGGCAGTCAGGTCGGCGAACAGCGGATGCCGAACGCCGTCACCATTTCGATGCGAAACGATCCGACCGGGCTGGCGCGTTCGTGGCCGATCGACATGCCGATCGTCGCGCACATCAAGCTCGGTGTTGCCGACATCATCGCGGCGGTCAAAAGCATGGCCACCACCGACCGCCTGAAGCAGATCGCCGACGCGCGCTCCGCCCGCACCCGCGCCTATACTGCGGGCACCGCCAAGATGCGCGCCGAGATCGTCAAGAACGTCGACAACAATTCGTCCATCACCATGGAGCGTCTGGGCATCGAACTTGAAAACGGCCTCGACAAGGAGACCATCTTCGTCACCGATTGCGAGTCCGGCCGCATCATGGATTCCATGATGAATTTCGGCGGGACGGACAAGGCTTTCTTCTCCACCAGCGCCAACATTCTTGGCTGGGCGCAGGCGGCCGCCATGGGCGCGCAGCTCGCCCGCCCCAACCGCCCGGTGGTCTCCGCGATGGGAGACGGCAGCGCGATGTTCGGCGGCCCACAACCGCTCTGGAGCCAGGCGCGCTACAAGGCGCCGATCACCAACCTTGTCGTCAACAATCGCAGCTACAATAACGAGCGCAACCGGATCTGGAGTTTTACCGGCCCGCAGCAGTTCAATTCCGGCAAGGATATGACCTGCTACAATGGCAGCCCCGATGTGGATTTTGCCAAATCCGCCGCCGCCTATGGCGTCGAGGGCGAGACGGTGACCGATCCCTCAAAGATTCAGGAGCACCTCGCCCGGGCCAAGCGCGCCAATATCGAGGGCCGCCCCTATCTGCTCGATATTATCGTCGACCGCGCCGGCGTCGGCGCCGCCTCGGAATGGTACCCGCCCTATTCGATTGCCGCCAAACGCACGCGGAAGGCCTGATCATGCGAAGGTTCATTCTGGCCGCCGCAGGAATCCTGACAGGCGTCTTGCTTCTGGGCTTTACGGCGCAGGCGCAACAGAGCAACCCATTCCCGGCCGGCGCGGGCCGCGACACCATCGCCGTCGCCTGCACCCAGTGCCACCGGGCGGGGCCGATCGTCCAGTTGCGCATGGGCGAGCCGGGCTGGCGCCGGCAGGTCTACAACATGATGTTGCGCGGCGCGCAAATAAAGCCGGACGAAATCGACGACGTCGTCAAATATCTCGCCACCAATTTCGGACCCGGGGTGCCGGTCCCCGGCCCCGCGCCCATTCCCGTTACATTGCCTGCTGGCGCCGGGGCGGACCTTGTCACCGGCGCCTGCGGAATCTGTCACGGCGTCGATCGCGTGGTGGCCGTCGCGCGTCCCGGTCAGCAATGGGAAGCGATCGTGCACCGCATGGTTGCCATCGGCGCGCCGATCGATGCCGGCCAGACCGGGCAGATCATCTCCTACCTGAAGGCGAATTACAGCGCCGCTCCGTCCAAAGCGCCGTAGCGCCTCCATCCCGTCGGCCGCTTCCGCCAGGTCGCTTCGCGTGAAGAAAACGCGGCTCCGCGATCTTAGTTGGTATTGATCCGGAATCGCAGCGGCCGGGTTCCGATGAATGAAACCAGATCGCCCTGCCGCTTCCAGGTCGCGGCCTCGCCCAGTGCTGCGACCAGATCATCGTCGGCCTGCGCCTTGGCCGGTGGACAGGAACGATCCTGCATCGGGCCGGGCACGAAAATTACAGTGTTGCCGGCGACCGAAAACTGACCCTTGCCGGACTTGCACCACAGATCGAGCGTCGCCTCGCCATTGTCGCCGATTTCCAGCGTCGGAATCCGCTTCGATCCGGGCTGCGGGGCGGTCTCCAGTCGCATCTCGAAACCGAACGGGAATTCTTCCTGGGCAGCAGCCGGGATCGACGGGAAAACAATCATCAGCACCGCCGCCGCAACCGCGGCTAGAGCCTTATCGGTTCTGATTGAATCAGAACCGGGCTCTAATTTTTTGCTTTGACGCGTTTTCTTCACGCGAACCGGTATCCACTTCGCTCGAAAACGCTCTGGGCTCAAAAATCCTGTCACTGAATGCATGCAGTTCCTCGCACTATCCGGGCCTTCACAGTTCGCGCTGTTTAATCGGCAAGCGTGACATTGACCAGATCGGCCGCAGCAAAAATCGCGGCCGGAAAGCAAATCCCCGCGAACCAGAGCGGCCCGCGGGGATTTGTATCGATGTGGCCGCAACCGGCGATTTACTTCAGGACCATCAACGTGAACGGATAGACATAGGCCTGCAGCATCACGAACAGGCCGACCAGACAGGCCAGCGCGATCGAGTGCTTGAACACGAAGCGCAGAATGGTGCCTTCGTGTCCGTACCAGTTGGTCGCGGTAGAGGCGACGACGATCGACTGCGCGTCGATCATCTTGCCCATGACACCGCCGGACGAGTTCGCAGCGCCCATCAGGATCGGCGAGAGGCCGAGTTGCTCCGAGGTGATCTTCTGCAGATTGCCGAACAGCACGTTGGAGGCGGTGTCCGATCCAGTCAGCGCGACACCCAGCCAACCGAGCAGCGTGCCGAAGAAGGGATAGAGCACGCCGGTCGCGGCGAAAGCCAGACCGAGCGTCGCGTCAACGCCGGACAGGCGCGTCAACGTACCGATCGCCAGCATCGCCGAGATCGTGATCAGCGACACCGCACAAACCTTGAGGGTGCGGCCATACTCCGCAATCATCTTGGCCGGCGAGAAGCCCATCAGGAAGCCGGAAATGATCGCGGCGATCAGCATGCCCGTGCCGGTGAACGACAGATAGGTGAATCCGAACACCGCACCCTGCGGCGTCGGCTTCGCCGCTACCGGCGCCACCGCGTTGATCATCTTGTCGAGCTCGGGGACCGGATAGTTCCAGGTGAAGATCGAGTTCGCCCAGGTCTTGAATCCGCCGTTGCCCCAGATCAGCATCACGATGCAGACGATGATCCATGGCAGCAGCGAACTCCAGAGCTGCGCCTGGGTCAGCGGCGTCTTGTCCAGCGGCTTCACCGGCGACATCGTCGCAACCAACTCGTCGTTGCCGCGCAGCACCGGCGACAGCCACAGCTTTTTCGGTTGCCATACTTTCAGGAACAGGATCAGGCCGCCCATCGAGATCAGCGACGCGCCGATATCGACGATCCAGGGATTGATGTAGTTCGAGATCACGAACTGCGGGACGGCGAAGGTTATACCGGTGACCAGGATGGCCGGCCAGATTTCCTTCATGCCTTTCCAGCCCGCGAATGCCCATACCACCCAGAACGGCACCAGCAGCGAGAAGATCGGCAACTGCCGTCCGACCATCGCGCCCAGAATATACGGATCGAGACCGGTCACGGAGGCGAGGCCCTGGATCGGCGTGCCCAGCGCACCAAAGGCGACCGGCGCCGTGTTGGCGATCAGCGACAGGCCGGATGCGGCGAGCGGAGAGAAGCCGAGACCGATCAGCACCGCGCCGGTGACGGCAACCGGTGTACCGAAGCCCGACGCACCTTCAAAAAAGGCGCCGAATGAAAACGCGATCAGCAGCAATTGCAGCCGACGATCTTCGGTCACGCCGCCGATGGCACGCTGCAGCAACTCGAAGCGCCCGGTCGCGACCGTGATGCGATAGAGGTAGATGACGTTCAACACGATCCATCCGATCGGGAAGAATCCCGACACGACACCGAGCAACGAGGCGCGAACCGACATGCCGGCCGGCATCGTAAACACGAAAATCGCAATGATGTTGGCGATGATCAGCGCAAGGATGGCGGCGATATGCGCCTTGACCTTGCCGCTGGCGATCAAGACCAGCAACGTGACGACGGGTATCGCGGCGGCGATGGTCGACAGCGCCGCATTGCCAAAAGGATTATAGACCTGATTCCACATTATAATTCTCCCCCCACGCGTTTTTTCGGCGCCCCGACCCGCATGGACGGTCAGATGCGCTGGCACGATTACGGGGGTCTTTAGCAAAGCGCGAAATCGGACGCGAATTTGGTCCCGCCAAATCCGCTCACAAACTCGCGAAGCTTTGAAGGCCCCCGCCCCTCGCCATTGTTACCATGCTAGGATTGACTCGGAGGCTTGGACAAGCCAACGCAGACCATGGCAGTTACAACTTTAGTCTAGAACACCGAGAGGCCCAATTCTTCCGCCTTCTCTCCCGTTTTTTCAGGCCGTGTGGCCATCCCCCGGAGATCTTGATCTGTGAACAACATCCGCGCGACGCTCGCAACCGTATGGCGGATTGCTGTCCCCTATTTCCGTTCCGAAGACAAGTTCGCCGGCCGCCTGCTGCTCGCGGCGGTAATTGCGATCGAACTGGCGCTGGTCCTGATCAATGTTCTGCTCAACCAGTGGAACAACCGCTTTTATAATGCACTGCAAGAAAAGAACTGGGACGGCTTCGTTTATGAGATCGGCTATTTCTGCGTTTTGGCGACCTTTGCTGTCGCGCTCTCGGTCTATCAGCTTTATCTCAACCAATGGCTGCAGATTCGCTGGCGGAACTGGATGACCAGTTTCTATCTCGGCAAATGGCTTTCCGATGCCAATCATTATCGCATGCAGCTCAAGGGCGATGCCGCCGACAATCCGGACCAGCGCATCGCCGACGACGTCAAATCGTTCGTCGACCAGACGCTGGCCCTCACCGTCGGTTTGCTGAGCGCGATCGTGACGCTGGGATCGTTTATCGTGATCCTGTGGGGCCTGTCGGCGGATTCTCCGCTGCACCTGTTCGGCCACGAATTCATGATCCCGGGCTATCTGGTATGGGCCGCGCTGATCTACTCCGTCTTCGGTACCGCGCTGACGCACTGGATCGGCTCGCCGCTGGTCAATCTCGATTTCCAGAAGGAACGCTATGAGGCTGATTTCCGCTTCAACCTGGTGCGGGTGCGCGAAAATTCAGAACAGATCGCACTGTTGAAGGGAGACGGGGCCGAACAAGGCCGGCTTCTGCAGCGCTTCGGCCGTATCGTCGACAACTGGTACGCCATCATGCGGCGAACCAAACGAGTCACGGCGTTTACCACGACCTATTCGCAAGCCGCGGTGGTGTTTCCCTACGTTCTGGTGGCGCCGGCCTATTTCGCCGACAAGATCCAGCTCGGCGGCATGATGCAGACCGCGTCCGCCTTCTCCAGCGTCCAGGGCGCGATGTCGTTTTTCGTTTCGGCCTACCGTACCCTGGCGGAATGGAGCGCCGTGATTGCACGCCTCGACGGGTTCGAAGCCGCCATTGCCGGCGCCGCCGCATTGAAGACAGCCCCGTCCTCGATCGGTGTCGTCGCGTCGGCCGGCGACGAAATCGATCTGAAGCAGTTTCTCGTCACACTGCCAAACGGAACGCCGCTGGTCGCGGCCGACGGCTTCAGCCTGCGCGGCCATGAGCGCACACTGGTGACCGGCCCGTCCGGCGCCGGCAAATCGACCTTGTTCCGCGCCATCGCCGGGGTCTGGCCGTTCGGATCCGGCTCGATTGCGATCCCGGCCAACGCCTCGCTGATGATGCTGCCGCAGCGGCCGTATTTCCCGGTCGGCTCGCTGAAGGCGGCAATCGCCTATCCATCGGAAGCCGGCGCCTACAATTCTGACCTCGTCGCAGATGTCCTGAGCTCGGTGGGACTGCCTCAGTTCGCCTCAAAGCTGGAGGAGGAAGCCCACTGGAACCGGATGCTCTCGCTCGGCGAACAGCAACGTCTCGGACTCGCCCGGGCGCTGCTGCATGCGCCACAATATTTGTTCCTGGATGAGGCGACCGCGTCGCTCGACGAATCCTCCGAGGCCGCGCTCTATCGCCTCATTGAAGAGAAGCTGCCGGGCACGACGGTGGTCTCGATCGGCCATCGCAGCACGCTGGAAGCCTTCCATCAGCGCAACGTCGTGCTGACCCCGGATGGCGACCGTTTCACGCTGCAAGACCGGGTCACGCTTCACGATCGTGCCGGGGACGGCAAGCCGTCATAATATCGGGAACCTGCGCAGCGGAATGATCGGAACAGATTGTTCGCGGCCAGATTGACAATCGGGAATCCAAATCTCATCAAAGTGACGTTAGCGCTTCGATCCCATCGATCTCGCGCGCTGGTCAATTTCAATGCAGTAGTGCCCTGAATGGATGCATCGCCCGATTCCACGAATAACGCCCCTTCTCGATCCGTCATTGGCCCGGGCACACCGGCCCGCGATGACGAACGAAAGGTCAATCTCCTGGGTCTTTGCGTCCTCGCATTGATCGTGGGTGTCATGACGGCCCTCGGCGCCGTCGCGCTGCGTGCGCTGATCGGGTTTTTTCACAACGTGCTTTACAACGGCACGTTCAGTATCTGGTACGATGCCAATATCAGTGAAGGACCGAGCCGGTTCGGTGACTGGATATTTCTATCGCCGATTCTGGGCGGCCTCGTTGTCGTGTTCCTGGTGGAGCGGTTCGCCCCGGAAGCCAAGGGCCATGGCGTTCCCGAGGTCATGGATGCCGTCTTCTACAAGCACGGCAATATCCGCGGTCAGGTCGCAGTCGTAAAATCGCTCGCCTCGGCTCTCTCGATCGGCAGCGGGGCGGCGGTCGGCCGCGAGGGACCGATCATCCAGATCGGCTCGGCGCTGGGCTCGGCTTTTTCGCAGGCCCTTGGAATAGCGACGCGGCAGAAAATCACCCTGCTGGCGGCGGGCGCGGGCGCCGGGATCGCCGCGACGTTCAACACACCGCTCGGCGGCGTGCTGTTTGCCCTCGAGATTCTGCTACCCGAGGTCTCGAACCGCACCTTTCTGCCGGTGGTCATCGCGACAGGCGCCGCCACGACCATTGGCCGGATATTGATCGGGCCAGATCCGGCGTTTGTCGTTCCCGACATTCAACTCTCGCTGGCCCCCGCGCTCGGCCTGCAGGAGACGATCGCTTTTGTCCTGCTCGGGGTTCTCTGCGGCGTCGCCTCCTGGGCCTTCATTCGCCTGCTCGTGATCATGGAAGACGGCTTCCCCAAATTGCCCGGCAATGCCTACACCCAGAACATCATTGGCATGGGCATCATCGGCCTGATGATGGTCGTCATGACCCGCGCCTTCGGTCATCCCTATGTCGACGGCGTCGGTTACGGTGTGATCCAGTCGGTGCTGGACAACAAGATGGCATCCGCGGGCCTGCTGGCACTGCTGTTTGTTTTGAAAATGTTCGCCACCACCATCAGCCTCGGCAGCGGCGCTTCTGGCGGCATCTTCTCTCCCTCGCTGTATCTCGGCGCTACGCTCGGAGGATCTTTCGCGCTCGGGTTAAGCAAAATTCTTCCCGACGCGGGATTGACCGCGCCTTCAGCTGCGATAGTCGGCATGGCGGCGATGGTCGGCGCAGGAACCGGCGGCGTCATGACTGCGATCGTCATGGTTTTCGAAATGACGCGCGACTACGCCATCATTGTTCCCGTCATCGTCGGCGTTGCGGTGGCGGCCGGCATCCGGCGCATGCTGATCGGCGAAACGATCTACACGATCAAATTGCGCCATCGCGGCCACCGCATCCCGAAGGAGCGGCACATCAATCTTTATCTGGTGAAGCAGGCCCAGGACATCATGGAGCGGCGCTTCATCGTCGCCAACGCCGGAACAACGCTGAAAGACACCATAAGCCTGGAAGAAGATACCGACGACACGCGCGCGATCATCGTCCAGCGCGACGGCCGGATCGTCGGGCTGATTCCGCCACGCTCGGGCCTGTGGCGCGAATCCCGGAACAATCCGGACCTGCTGGTTGAACGATTTGTCGAAAGCCGCGCAGTGATCTGCCGGGATGTCGATCTTCTGAGCCTGGTGTTCGCCCGGCTGAAGCGTCATCGCTCCGGCGCCGCCATTGTGTTCCGGGGCGTCAGGCGGCCAAGGGCCGCAGACATTGTCGGCGTCATCACCAAGCGTGCGATCGCCGATACGGTCATCGACAGCTACGACGATTAAGCCGCAGCCCAGCCCCCCAAAAAAGAGCGGCAGATTGCCCTGCCGCTCTTTCTACAGTCTCCGAAGAAAGATTACTTCAGATTGGTCATCGCGGTCAGGTCGGCCGAGAGCTTGACGATGCCGGCTGCACCGCACCAGTTCGAACCCGTGCCGCCGGGATTGATCGGGGTGACGTTGGTGTTTCCGGAAGCATTGAAGGCACTGGTAAAGGCGCTGCAATTGCCCTTCGACAGGTCGGTGTCGGAGTAGCGAATATCGAGCGTGAACACCTTGTAGGTGAAGCCGATGCCGATGTTCCAGGTGTCATAGCTGGCATAGGGGATGCCGGAAGCAAAGTTGCCGAGCGCGCTGACGACGCCGTAAAACGCGCTGGAAGTCCCGAGCCACTGCCGGCCGAATTCGCCGGACACATACATGCCGACGCCGCTGGTGCCGAAGGCAGTGCTGGGCGCCGTGTACTTCCCGGTGACCGAGGCGTAGTCGCCCCAGGCGCCGGAGTTCAGGAAATTCGGCGAGTAATATTCGGTGACGCCAAACTGCCAGTTGTCGTTGATGGTGTAGTTACCTTTGCCGTAGACTTCGAAGAAGCTGACGTCCTTCTTCATCACGTTGCCGTTCGCAAGAAAGATCGTGCTGGTGGAGACCGCACAAACGCCGCCGCCGGGGACGCCGCCGGTGAGGACGTTGTCGGCGCAGCTTCCGCCCGGATAGAGGTAACCCCAGACACCGATATCGAGGGCGAAAGCCCCGAAGGTCGGACGAATACCGCCGTAAACGTCAATTTCGGCTGCCGCCCGGTTGGCAAAGGAGATGCTCTCGCCGGAGGTACCGATATAGAGCTGCAAGTCCTTGTTCACATTGTAGCGCGGCTCGAAATAGGCCGCGACCGAAGGGTTGTGGTTGGACTGGGTGACACCGCGGAAAATATAGTCGGTCATGACGGCGCCGCCGAAGGCGATATCCCAGGGATCGAATGGCGCCGGCGCCGGCGCCTTGATGGCCTTCAGGGGCATATCCGCCGCGAAAGCCGACCCGGTCATCGCGAGCAACGCAGCTACCAAAACGATTTTTTTCATGAAGTCCCCACCACTTTGCCAGATCAGTCCGGCGTCCCCTGAACAGCGAGAAAGCCGGTAACGAAGGCCGTAAGCCTGCTGTAAGCTTCCTGTAAGCCTGCAGCCAATTTGGTCTGGCCAGGCCGGGGCTGGAAGCAAAAAAGATAATCATCTGCTGACTTTTTAATCTTTATGGGCGTTACGCCGAATGTTGTTGGCGAGTGTGTCATTGCGACAACAACTTTTAGGGAACTCAGTGCTGTCAGGACAACTTTTCGTCCCGTATCGGACGGATGGCCCGGTCGGCGGGAGGCCGTCGCGAATCAGCCGCCCTTGAACCCGCAGCGGGCCCCCGACTCCCGCAGATTTCCAAAACCAAAAGGCCGCAGCGACAAGCGCTGCGGCCTCTGGTTTGACCGGACCAATTCGGGAGAGCTCGGCTCTGATTGAATCAGAGCCAAGCTCTCATTTTTTGTCAGGACGCGTTTTCTACCGCAGATAAGTCTACGCAATCTGCGTAAACTTGATTGCTATGCGAACCGGTGTCCACTTCGCTTGAAAACGCTTTAGTTAGCTGTTGCTTTCCTCACCGCCGAACGAGGGCGGACTGCCCAAATGCTCGGGTGTGTGGCTCGCTGAAGGCGTAGCCCAACTATGCTCCGGCTCGGAAGCCGGTGTCGGCGCAGGCGCCGGCGCGGGCTTCGGCTTGGGTGCTGCCGCGGCTTTCGGTGCTGCCACAGGCTTGGGTGCCGCCGCAGGCTTGGGTGCGGCCACAGGCTTGGGTGCTGCCTTCTTCGCAGGGGTCTTCTTGGCGCTGGCCTTCTTGGCGGATTTCTTCGGCGCGGCCGCTTTCTTTGCAGACTTCTTGGCGGATTTTTTTGCCGACTTCTTTGCGGACTTCTTGGCTTTCTTCGCCGATTTCTTGGCCGACTTCTTCGAAGATTTTTTGGCGGATTTTTTCTTCGCCGTCACAACCTTTTTGGTCTTCTTAGCTTTCTTGCCTTTTTTCTTTTTGCCTTTAGCCATCGTGATCCTCCTGTTGCCGCCGATCAATGTCACTCGGGCCTTTAAATCATCCGCTTCCAGGCCATCGACTCCAAGTCGTTGACTCAAAGTCGTCGCCTCAAAGACGGGGCCAATCGATCAGTTCAATCCTGGCCGGGGACCGCCCGTCGCCCAATCGAGAAGCTCAACTGTGTGAACCACGGGAACCGACGTACCACTGGCAATCTGCACCATGCATCCAATATTGCCCGCGGCAATCATGTCCGGCTTGACCATCGCAATATTGGCGACCTTTCGATCGCGCAATTTGTTCGCAATGTCAGGCTGGAGGATGTTGTACGTACCCGCCGAACCGCAACACAAATGGCTCTCGGGCACATCTTTCACCACGAATCCGTTCTTGGAAAGCAATTCTTTCGGAGCGCGCGTGATTTTCTGTCCGTGCTGCAGCGAACAAGCCGAGTGATAGGCGACGACAATGTCGCTGTGTGGCTGGCTCGGCTGCAGATCGATGCCGCCGAGATACTCCGAGATATCCTTTGCCAGCGCTGAAACCTTGGCCGCGGCGGCAGCGAAATCGCGGTCCTCACGCAGCATGAACCCGTAGTCCTTGATCACGGTACCGCAGCCCGACGTCGTCATCAGGATGGCGTCGAGGCCACCTCGCGCGGCCTCCGCGGTCCATACCGTGATATTGGCGCGCGCCCGCGCCAGCGCGTCGCTGTCGCGGCCGAGATGATGGGTCAACGCACCGCAACATTGCTCGTCCTTGACAAGCACCACCTCAATGCCGTGGCGGGTCAGCAGATTGATCGCGGCCTGGTTGATCCGCGGCGCCAGCACCTGCTGGGCACAGCCCTGCAGCAAAGCGACACGTCCCTTTTTGGTGCCCTGCGCCGGAAACACGCTTCCCCCGGCTGCCCCGCGCGGCGGCAGGCGGCCCGGCGCCAGCGCCAGCATCGCCTTGAGGCGCCGGAATAAAGTCGGCGTGGCCGGAGCTACGCTGGGTGTCGGCAGCAACGCCGCCAGCGGCCGGCCCAAGCGCGCCAGGATCATGCCGGCGCGGAACCATCCCGGCCGCGGCAGCACCCAGGCCAGCACCGCCCGCAACGCCCGCTCGGGCAGCGGCCGCGTATAGTCCTGTTCGATCTTGACCCGCGCCTGATCAACCAGATGCATGTAATTGACGCCCGACGGACAGGTGGTCATGCAGGCGAGGCAGGAAAGGCAGCGGTCGATATGCTTGACCACTTCCGGCGTCGGCGGCCTGTCCTTTTCCAGCATCTCCTTGATGAGGTAGATGCGGCCGCGCGGGCTATCGAGTTCGTCGCCGAGCAGCACATAGGTCGGACAGGTCGCGGTGCAAAATCCGCAATGCACGCAGGCGCGCAGGATCTTGTCGGCCTCCGCAATATCGGGATCGGCCAGTTGGGTGAGGCTGAATTCGGTCTTCATGTCGCGGTTTCCCGTCTCATCCGGCCGCGATTGAGGATGTTTTTCGGATCGAAGCTGTGGCGGACGCGTTCGCCAAGCGCGGCGAGACCGTCCTTCTGGGGATGGAACACATCGATCGCGCGCCGCATCTCATCGGACCCGCGCAGCAACATCGCGTGGCCACCGGCGGCCTCGACGCGCGCGCGCACCAGCGCGGCCTGCGCATCGGATTTGGGAGGCAGCGCGGCCCAGATCAGGCCCCCGCCCCAGTCGTAAATCACGTCGCCGCCGGTCTCGCGCGCCAGCGCCTGCCCCAGCGCGCTGCCGGAGGCAGGCGGGCAGACGATCCGCCACACCGGCCACGCGCCGAGCGCGCCATTGGCCGCAAAGGGTTGAACATCGCGAACCGAACTCCAGATCGCCGCCGAGGCGGCATCTTCGACAATCTCCGTGCTCCCGAACGGCGCGAGGGCCTGGCCGAGTGACGTGGCGCGATGGGCGACGGAGGCCGTAATGCCCTCGAGCCGCACCAACGTGACGGCCTGGCCTGCGGATCCCAGATCGCCCAATCCGCTCGCCGATCCCCGGAACGCCGAACCCGGCACATGCGCCGCGCCGGAGACATCGAACGGCGAGCCCAGAGCCGATGTCATGGCCTTGTTGGCGGTGACGTCGTCGAGGCCGCGCAGCACCAGTGTGCGTTCGCTCTCGGGCCGCGGCATCACCTTCAACGTCACTTCCGTCATCACCGCGAGCGTGCCCCAGGACCCCGCCAGCAGCTTGCACAGATCATAACCGGTGACGTTTTTCACCACCCGGCCACCGGCCTTGAAACTGTCGCCGAAACCGGACACCGCATGCGCACCCAAGAGATGATCACGGGCGCCACCGGCCTTGATGCGGCGCGGACCGGCGAGACCGGCACTTATCATGCCGCCGACGGTACCGATGTTGGGCGTGCCCAGCAGCACCGAGGTGTTGATCGGCTCAAAGGCAAACTGCTGATTTTTGGAATCGATCAGCGATAGCACGTCGGCGAGCGGCGCGCCGGCCTCGACCGTGATGATCAGTTCATTCGGCTCATAGGACGTCACGGCATTGAGCGCCGACAGGTCAAGCAGCGCATTGGTCGCCATCGGCTGGCCGATCAGCCGCTTGCTGCCGTGCCCGATGATTTCCAGCGGCTGCTCGCTGGCGATCGCCGCGCGTACCGCCTGCTCGACGTCCTTGGCGTCACGTACTTTCAGGGTATCCACGCCAACAGCCTCGCCTTCACCACACGACCGGTACCGGGCGCAAAGACCCGAACCGTTGCTCTGTTCTAAAGACGTGGATGCCGGATACAAGGCCGGATGTGAAGAACCTGCGGGATCAAATTCGCGCGCCGAATATTTCCTTGAAGGCCGCGATTCCGTTTTCGGTTATCTCGACCGATCGCCCGACGCGCCGTATTCGAATCCAGTCCCGCTCAAAGCCCAGATGCGCGATCGCCGCGCCGACCCGGCCGGCAAGATGCGGGCGCCGCTCGCTCCAGTCGAGGCAAGGCCGGCAGAACGCCCGGCGACTGCGAACGGGCGTCGTGACGTCGATGCCGATATCGACCAGGAAGCCCGACCCTTCCGCGGTCAATTCCCCGGCATCGGCGTCAAGAACGAGATACCCGCGCTCGATCATCGCGTCTGTGACCGCGACGCCAAGTTCCCCGGCCAGATGATCGTAGCAAGTTCGCGCCCGGCGCATCTCGTCGTCGATCCTCGACGGCGGCCGAAACCGGGGCGGGCCTGTCACGGCGACGTTCATAAGGCCTTCGAGCATTTGGGCGACCAATGGCGTGGCCAGCCGGTAGAACCGGCGCGGCCCGCGCTTTTCCACGGTCAGGAGCTTGCGTTCGACGAGCTTGGCCAGATGCGAGCTCGCGGTCTGGGCGGTTACGCCCGCGACAACAGCCAATTCCTTGCCGGTGAGCGCGCGTCCATCCATCAGCGTCGACAGAATGTTGGCGCGTCCGGGGTCTCCCACCAGTTGGGCGACCTCCGCCAGTTGCGGCACCTGCGACATTGCGGACCTCCCTGTTCGACCGGAACAATGCCCGGTTTGGCACGGCGTTCCCCGCTAACGCTTCGATCAAGATCGAAGTTTGACATATCCGCCTCTTGCGCGGAAACCTCAACACGACACTTCGAGCGCGGTCGAACTGAAGCCGCACAACCTTCGACGTGAAGCTGCGTTACCAGTGACCTGCCTCGAACAACATGGAGACATCGTGCAGCATTTGAAAATCCCGAAACTTCAACCGTGGTCGAGCGGTCCGGTTAGCAGACGGACCGCCCTCACCGCGTTCGGCGCGGCGATGCTGATGGTCAATCTGACGTCGTCAGCCATTTCACAATCCCGACCGCAACCAATCGAAGGAGCAACGACCATGGGTCAATATGCAATGAGCGAGAAAACGTTAAGCGACGCCGTCGGCCGTGGCGGCCTCCTGGTCGTCGCCCAATGGGAAGCCAAGGAAGGACAGGCGGACAAGGTTGCCGACATTCTGCGACACTTTCTGCCCGAGGCCCAAAACGATCCCGGCGCCAAGCTGTTCCTGATCAGCAGGAACAAGGAAAATCCCGCGCAGTTCATGTTCTATGAATTGTTCGTCGACGAGGCGGCTTTGAAGGCGCATCAGGAGAGCGCGTATTTCAAGACCTACATCGCGGGTCAGGCGCTGCCGCTTCTCGCCAAACGCGAACGTGCGCAATACGCGCTGATCTAACCGCCGGGATTATTCCCACAATCTCAAACATCGAAGGGAGCGGAACGATGGTTCTGGCCGCTCCTTTCTACGTTTGGCCGACAAGAACGAGCACGGCCCACCTGTATCTTGAGCCGATGATCAGCCATCAGCGCGCCTCATCCACGAGCCAATCGCGAAATGCTTCGAAGTCCGCACGATCACACCGCAATGGCTCCCGCCAAACAACGAACCAACCGTAATCGTCCTCGGCCTCGATATCGAACAATCGAACAAGACGACCGGCGGCAAGATCGTCGGCGGCGAGGACACCTCGGGCCAGGGCGATTCCCTGGCCGGCGATCGCCGCTTGAAGCAAAAGCCCGGCGTCATCGTAGACGGGCCCACGCGCAGGCTCCGCCGCATCAATGCGCGCGGCGAGAAACCACGTCCTCCACTTCTGGCGCGGATTACGCAAGAGCGTCGCTTTTAGAAGATCTTCGGGACGCTCGATTTGCAAGGATGCCAACAGCTCCGGGCTGCACACCGGAAAGATGAAACTTTTCATGAGAGCCGCTGATTTGAGCCCGAGCCCTTTCCCGCAACCATAGCGTATCGCGATGTCTATGCCGTCGCGCCCGTCCAGGGTTGCGAGTGCGGTCGTCGGATGAATCGCTATGTCTATCTCCGGACGGCTGGATTGAAAGCCGGATAATCGAGGCACCAACCATCGGGCAGCAAAGCTCGGCAGAACGCTGACGCCCAGTGTACGGTTCGCGGCGTCGCTGGGCCGGGTACGAGCATTCTCCACGGCCTCGGCGAGCAAACGCAAACCTTGCCGCACGTCGATGACGAAGACCTGACCCGCGTCGGTCAGAAGCATGCGCTGACCGTCCCTCACGAAAAGTTGGACCCCGCCGAGATCCTTTTCCAACCGGGTGATGTGATGACTGATCGCCCCGTGGGTGAGTGACAGCTCCTCTGCCGCTCGGCTGTAACTGAGATGTCGCGCCGCCGCCTCAAAAGCACGTAGCGCCTGGATCGGAGGGAGAGCCATCATCATTCAATCAATCCTGCTCACAACGCATGTGAGCCACATTTATCAAGTTGTCCTTATAATATAAGGGTTTCTTGCTTTTTCGACAATGAACTTTCGGTCAGTCACATCGTTAGATTGCGAAACCAGTTCACACCCGACGCCGTCGGCGAAAGGGGACATCGCATGAAAGGCTACCGGATGAACGCGACCATTATCGCCGTCGAACACGTCATAGGCCTTGATGGTCGCGACCAGGGACCCGCCACCATTGAGGTCGGTTCATCCGGAGAGGTCCGGACCGTTCGGCCAGAACGTGCGGCTGGATCGTCGAAGAGAACCGAACGAACAGCGATCCCGCTGTTGGCGGATGCGCACGCACATCTCGCGATTTCGGATGGCGTGACCGACGAGAAGAGCTTTCACACCCTGGAGCGCGTCGACGCCCAACTGCGCCACTTGGCGATGCGTGGCGTCGGCCACATCCATTCGTTGGGAACAGATCAGCGTTGGCTGCAAGACCGGCTTCGGCGCAGGCTCGCGAGCGGTGACGCGGGCGACAAAGCGTTCGGGTACAGCGCCGGTGTCGGTTTCGGCGCGGTGGATGGCTGGCCCCCGGAACTGACGTCTCCCGAACCCAAATTCCGTCCTGCCGACCCGGAAGTTGCACGCCGCCAGGTTCGAGAACTCGCGGGCCTCGGCTGCCGGACCCTGAAAGTCTGGGTCGACGATTTCGGCGGCAAGGTCCCAAAGATTCCGCTCGAGATTATTCGCGCCATCGTCGATGAGGCTCGCCAATTCGAAATCGTGACGTTTGCGCATGTCCATTTCCATGAGGATGCCGAGGCGCTCGTGTCGTTCGGCGTAGGTGTGCTGGCTCACTCGGTGCGCGACAAACTTATGGAGTCCGCCCTGATCGATCTCATGGGGGAGAACGGCGTCACGCTGGGCCGACCTTGTCACGCGAAGAGGCTGAGCTTGCCTTCTCGCTCGACGACAATCCCTATTTGCAGAACGAGTTCTTCCTCTCATCCGAAAGGGACATTGTTCCGAGCTTGCGCGGCAAAAAATTTTCGGACGATGCGGAGAAGCCGAAAAAGACCCTTGAAATCGCGCTTCAGAACGTCGCTCGCGTTCATTCGGCGGGTGTGCCGATCGGGCTTGGCACCGACAGCGGCTTCAAGATGAAGCTGCAAGGTTTCGCACAACACCGCGAGTTGCAGTTATTGAACGAAGCGGGCGTGAGCCCAGCGGAATGCCTGAAAGCCGAACTCGAGATCAACCGCCGCCTCTTCGCCACTGGCATGACGCCGATCGCTCCGGGCGAATTAGCCTCCTTCTTCGTGGTCGAGGGAAACCCGCTGAAGGACATCCGGGCGACTGAGAGAATCCAGGACGTATGGGTGTGCGGCAAACGACTATCGGCAGCGCCGTTATCGTCGACTGAAGGCCTGGGTGGACGGAAAGCCTCGGAGCATTCCACATGATGCAAGACGGGATGCCCCTCAACACTTCGAGCGCGCTCGAAATGAAATCATAGAACCACCGCCGCAGCGATGCGTTACCAGCGACCGTTACCGAACAGATTGAGAAAATCGTGAAGCATTCAAACATCTCAATATCAGAGGCACGGCTCAGGCGCACCTTGAGCCGGCGATCTGCCATCGGCGCGTTTGGTGCGGCCATCGCAATGGCCAGTTTTTCGCCGCTGGCCATTTCACAATCCCGATCACAACCCCTCGAAGGAGCAAAGACCATGAAACAATATGCGATGAACAAGAAGACAATAAGCGACGCCGTCAGCGGCGGAGGCCTGCTGGTCGTCGCCCAATGGGAAGCCAAGGAAGGACAGGCGGACAAGGTTGCGGACATTCTGAATCACTTCCTGCCGGAGGCCCAAAACGATCCCGGATCCAAGCTGTTCCTGATCAGCAGGGATAAGGAAAATCCCGCGCAGTTTATGTTCTATGAATTGTTCGGCGATGAAGCGGCTTTGAAAGCGCATCAGGAGAGCGCGTACTTCAAAACCTATATCGCGGGCCAGGCATTGCCGCTCCTTTCCAAACGTGAGCGCGCGGAATACGCGTTGCTCTAACCGTCAAAAATAAATCCACACGGTCTCAAACCGAGTCGAAGGGAGCGAGGTGATGTTTTCTCAGCTCCCTTCGCATCTGGTTGAGGCCGAAAGGAAGAGAACACTTGATATCGTCTTGGCTAATTAGGCCAGACAGATTTTGCTTACTTCGATCGCGGTCGAAGTAACGAACCGGAAACAGACCGCCGCCCGGCACGTTGTTGCGAGACGCCACGTCACATCCCAGATGTTTGACTCAGATCTAAGACTTGTACGCACAACGGACAAAGGAATTCGAATGACGGATTTTTCGACGGCTCCAAAACTTGATCTCCGCGAGCAACATTTTCGTATTCCCGGCCCCCGCCAGGGAATGTCGCTGTTCCTCCGGTTTCTCCCGGCTGAGGACACACAATCACGCCCGCGCCGGGCCGTGCTCTACGTTCACGGCGCGACATTTCCCTCGGCCCTTTCGATCGCGCATCGCTTTGATGGCAAATCATGGCGCGATGCATTGGGCGAAGCTGGTTTCGACGTCTGGGGCCTGGACTTTTACGGCTTTGGCCATTCCGACCGCTATCCGGAAATGGATCAGCCGGCGGCCGACCACCCGCCGCTCTGCATGGCGGAGGATGCCGCACAGCAATTGGAGGCCGCCATCCGGTTCATCCTCGGGCACGAGAATCTCGAGAAACTATCCCTGATCTCGCATTCCTGGGGTTCGATGCCGCTGGGCCTGTTTGCCGGCGCGCATCCCGCATTGGTCGATCGGCTAGTGTTGTTTGCACCGATCGCCCGGCGCGGGCCGCGGCGCTATGAAACTGCGCCGTCATTCCCGGCCTGGCGCATCGTCACGCCGCGGGATCAATGGAACAGGTTCGTCGAAGACGTTCCAGCGGGCGAGCCACCGGTGCTTTCGCGCCTTCATTTCGAGGAATGGAGCCAACTCTATCTCGACAGCGATCCCGACAGCCGCTCGCGCGATCCCGCCGGGGTCAAGACGCCTCTCGGTCCCTTCAGCGAGATCATCAAGGCGTGGCACGGTCAGTTGGCTTACGACCCGGCACTGGTCCGATCGCCCGTTGCCATCATCAGGGGCGAATGGGATGGCTTGATGCAGGGCGACGACGCGCGCTGGCTTTTCGATGCTTTTACGCAATCGCCGGTCAAGCGCGACATCAAGATCGGCCGCGGCACCCATCTGATGCATCTCGAAACCATGCGCACCGCGCTTTGGCAGGAGAGCATCAACTTTCTGCTGGCCAACGAACCCGCACCGGTTCCAACCTGAACCAAACTGGAAAGGAAAATCGATGTTTTCCGTAATTTTTGAAGTTCGCCCGAATGACGGCCGCAAGGACGACTATCTCGAACTTGCCAAGCACTTGAAGCCGATCCTGGAAAAGATCGACGGCTTTGTCGACAATGAGCGCTTTGAAAGCCAGCTCAGGCCCGGATGGGTGCTGTCGCATTCGACCTGGCGCGATGAGAAGTCAGTGGTGCGCTGGCGTACCGAAGGCGAACATCACGCCGTTCAGGGCAAGGGCCGGTTCGAAATCTTCAGCGATTATCATCTGCGCGTCGGCGACGTGACCGCCGATACCAACCCGCCGAAGGAAGCGCCGGTTCACGAACGCCGCTTCGATGAAACCGAAGTGGGAAATGGCAAGGTCGCCACCTTCACCGAGATTGTCCCGGTCAAAGGCGCGGCCTTCGCCAGCCGGGCCGACCTGCTGCCGGCGCATCTCGGTCTCGATCTCAATAGTGGCGCGATCGCCGAGCATGACGTCTGGGCCAGCATCTACAATCCCGGCAAGATGGCATTGCTGATCGCGTGGAAAGATCTGAAGTCGGCGGAGGCCTGGCAACCGACAAAAATCGACGGCATCGAAACGCTGCGGCACCGCAAGGTACGGGTGGTGCGCGACTACGGCCGGTTTGACCGGCGCGAAGCGCCGCAATTCTATCCCGATGTCAAAGGCGGCGAGACCAAACATCCCGCACCGGCGCGTTAGCGCCGCCGCGCAATCGCTTCGTCTAAAACCGCGGGAGTTCGGGGAAAGCCAGCTTGCCGCCGTGCACATGCACGCGGCCCAACTCAGCACAGCGATGCAGGGTCGGAAAGACCTTGCCCGGATTGAGCAGGCCCTGCGCGTCGAACGCACATTTCAGGCGCTGCTGCTGGTTGAGATCGATCTCGCTGAACATCTCCGGCATCAGGTCGCGCTTCTCGATGCCGACGCCGTGTTCCCCGGTCAGCACGCCACCGAGTTCGACGCAGCAACGAAGGATATCGGCGCCAAAGGCCTCTGCCTTGTCCATTTCGCCGGGCTTATTGGCATCGTAGAGGATCAGCGGATGCAGATTGCCATCGCCGGCATGAAACACATTGGCGACGCCGAGACCATATTTTTCCGAGAGATCGCGAATCCGGGCCAGCGCCTGCGGCAGCGCGGCGCGCGGGATGGTGCCGTCCATGCAGAGATAATCCGGCGAAATCCGCCCCACCGCGGGAAAAGCCGCCTTGCGGCCGGCCCAGAACAGATTGCGTTCGGCTTCCGACGTCGAGATCTGGCAGGTGGTCGAGCCGCAGCCCTGCGCGATCGCCTCGACCCGCTTGATCAATTCATCGACCTCGATGCCGGGACCATCGAGTTCGATGATCAACAGCGCATCGACGTCGAGCGGATAGCCGGCATGGACAAAGGCTTCGGCGGCGTGAATCGCGGGCTTGTCCATCATCTCCATGCCGCCCGGGATGATCCCGGCGCCGATGATCCGCGCCACGCATTCGCCGGCGGCCTCGACCTGCGCGAAGCCGACCATCAGCGCGCGGGCGGTCTCAGGTTTTTGCAGAATGCGCACCGTAATTTCAGTGACGACGCCGAGCAGCCCTTCGGAACCGGTGATGATCCCCATCAGGTCGTAACCCCCAGTCTCCGGGGATTTGCCGCCAATCCGGATGATCTCGCCTGTTATCAGGACGATTTCGCAGCCCAGCACGTTGTTGGTGGTCATGCCGTATTTCAGGCAATGCACGCCGCCGGAATTCTCGGCGATGTTGCCGCCGATCGAGCAGGCGATCTGCGACGACGGGTCGGGCGCGTAATAGAACCCGGCATGGGCCACGGCCTGGCTGATGGCCAGATTGGTCACGCCCGGTTCGGTGACGACGACACGGTTGTCGAAATCGATCTCGCGGATGCGCTTGAATTTGCCGAGGCCCAGCAGCACGCCATCGGCCAATGGGAGAGCCCCGCCGGACAGCGATGTGCCGGAACCGCGCGGCACGACTTTGATGCCCTGCTCGAAACAGTATTTCAGCACCTGCGACACCTGTTCGGTGGTCTCCGGAAGCACCACGACCATCGGCGGCTGGCGATAGGCCATCAGGCCATCGGACTCGTAGGGCAGCATCTCGGCCGCGCTGTCGATCACGCCCTCGCCCGGCACGATCGCTCGCAGTGCAGCAACGATGGCGTCACGCCGGGCCAGAACCGCCTGATCCGGCGCGGGCATCATGATGGTCATATGAATTACTCTCGCCGCCGTGATGCTAGCAGGTCCGCGACCGGCCTGATTTGTCACAACAAATCAAGCACGTCTGGATCGTTTTGGGTAGGCCGCCGGGAGCTAGGCAGACCGCGAATTTCACCACCTGAAACGCGCAGGCGCGATGCAAAGGAACCCAGCAAGCATTTCGTGGCTTGTCCATCGCAAGCGCGCTATGCCACAAACGGTCGTCGAGACCCCCGAAGCACCCGAAGCAACAAAGAGCAGATAATGAAAAAATTGTTAGTCAGCGCACTGGTCATCATCGCATCGTCGGCCGCCGCCTCCGCGGCACTGGCGCAGGACGCCGAGGCCGGCAAGGCGTCGTTCAACAAGTGCCTGGCCTGTCACGCGATCGGCGAAGACGCCAAGAACAAGGTCGGCCCGGAGCTCAATGGCCTCGACGGCCGCAAGTCCGGCACCGCGCCTGATTATAATTACTCGGACGCCAACAAGAATTCCGGCATCACCTGGAACGAGGCCAACTTCAAGGAATACATCAAGGACCCGAAGGCGAAAGTGCCCGGCACCAAGATGGCCTTCGCCGGCATCAAGAAGGAACAAGAGGTCAACGACCTCTGGGCCTATGTCTCGCAATACGACAAGGACGGCAAAATCAAAGCCAAGTAAGCAAATCCAAATAAGTTGATCAAGTAAGGTTGATGCTGGGCGACCCTCCGGGAGGGTCGCCCGATCGCCTTCGAGACAAGCGACAAGACAAGCTAAATAAACGCCGCGTCAGCTGGCGATCCCAATGCTGCTGCCGATATCCTCCGACATGCCGGCTCCAACATCGTTGGAGATATAGGCCGCGAGATGATCGGCCGCCGGCAGCACGCCGGGCTCGCGCTGCCACAACATCAGATCGACCTCCGGCAAAGGCGGCATGCCGTCCTGGGCGTCGAGACGGCGCAACCCATTCACCTTGACCGATTCCGCCAGCACGATCACCGCGGCATCGGCGAGCGCCATGGCCTCCATGCCGGCGATGCTTTCCGAGATGCAGGCGATCCGCCACGGCCGGCCGACCTGGTTGAGCGCGGCGAGGGCATAGTCGCGATAGAGATTGCCTTCCGGCAGCATGGCGAGCGGCAGCGTGCGATCCTTGAACGCCGCGCCGTTCGCCGCGCCAAGCCACACCAAGGGTTCGTGACGCAACAGCGTGATGCTGCCGACATTGGGATGGACATTCGGCATCCGCGTCGCCAGCGCAATATCGATCCGCCCGTCGGAGATTTCTTCCGCGAGCTGGGCGCTCAGGGCACAGCGCACCGTGACTTCAACGCCGGGATAAGAGGTGCGAAATCGCGCCAGGGTCTGCGGCAACAGAAAAGCAGCATAGAGATCCGGACAGCCGAGCGTCACCCGGCCCGCGACATCTTCCGCCGACAGCCGGGCACGCGCGTCATCGTGCAGTTTGAGCATCAGCCTTGCATAGGGCAGCAGCATATCGCCGTGGCGGGTGAGACGCAGATGGCGGCGGTCGCGCTCGAAGATCTGCTGCCCGGCCGCCTCTTCAAGGCGACCCAATTGCAGGCTGACGGCCGGTTGCGTCAGGCGCAAGCGCCGGGCAACCCGGGTGATACTTTGCTCTTCAACAAGCATCACGAAGGTCCGAAGCAGCGTGATTTCCAGCGGACGGAGCATAATCTTACATAAGCTAAACTTTGCTTTTTGCGAAGCACAATAAACTTGTATAGAATTGGCTGCCGGGATAATTCTTTAATGATATAAGTAGCTTATGCACAGCATACGGGCAGATGCGCCTATTTATTGGACAGTACTCCGGGTTCTTTAGGTTGCTTGCCGGGCTGTTGCGGCGCCGGTCGCCGTCATGACGCCGCTGCTCGACGTCCAGCATGTCAGTAAACATTTTGGCGGCGTCGCCGCGCTGGACGATTGCTCGCTGTCGCTTCGACAAAGGTGAGGTGACCGGGCTGATCGGCCCGAATGGCGCCGGCAAAACCACGCTGCTGAATGTCATCTCCGGACTGGTCAAATGCGACACCGGCAAAGTGCATTTCGACGGCCAGGACATCACCACGCTGCCGATGCATCGCGTGGCGTCGCTCGGTCTGGTGCGAACATTCCAGATCGTTCGCGAATTGAGCGGGCTGACCGTGCTGGAAAACCTGCTGCTGGCGCCGGTGCATCAGCGCGGCGAAGCGATCTCCGGGACGCTGTTCGATCGCTCGACTGTCAGGCACCAGGAACAGGATAACGCGATCAAAGCCCGCGCCATCCTCAAGCGGATCGGATTATGGAAGCTGGCCGATCAGTCGGCCTCGGCATTGTCGGGCGGCCAGAAGAAGCTGCTCGAACTCGCCCGCGTGCTGCTGCTGGAACCGACACTGGTATTGCTCGACGAGCCCGCCGCCGGCGTCGCCCCGCCGCTATTGAAGGACATCATCGCGCTCATTCGCGAACTCAAGACCGACGGCATCTCGTTCGGCATCGTCGAGCATGACATGCATCTGATCGGGGAAATCTGCGACAGGGTTCATGTGCTGGCGGAGGGCAAGACGCTGATGTCCGGCAGCTTCGCCGAGGTCACCGCCGATTCCCGCGTCATCGACGCCTATCTGGGATTTGCGATATGACCACGACCTCCAAGGCTTGCGCACTCGCCGTGCAAGGATTGCGGGCCGGTTACGGCAATGGCGGCGACATCGTCTGCAACATCGATCTCGACCAGTCGCCGGAGACTATTCTGGCGATCATCGGCCCCAATGGCTCGGGCAAGTCGACCTTCGTCAAAACGCTGGCGGGATTATTGCGGCCGCGCGCCGGCACCATCGCGGTGACCGGCCGCGACGTCACCCATCTGTCGCCGGCGAGGCGCGTGGTCGCCGGACTGGCTTATGTTCCGCAGGAAGCGAATATCTTCGGCAATCTAACCATCCGCGAGAACCTCCAGCTTGCGACCGAATTCCTGCGCGGCCGGCCCGGTGCTGGCCCGGCGCAACAAGCCAAGGTCATGGAGCTGTTTCCGCAGATCGCCGCACGGCCGAAAATGCTGGCCGGCAATCTCTCGGGCGGCCAGCGGCAAATGCTGGCTTTTGCCTGCGCGCTACTGGCCAATCCGGAAGTGCTGTTGCTCGACGAGCCCTCGGCCGGCCTGTCGCCGAAATTCGTCGGCGAAACCATGGCGGCGGTGACGCGGGTGCGCGAAGCCGGCGTCACGGTCCTGCTGGTCGAGCAGAATGTGTCGGCGGCGCTGGATGTCGCCGACGAGGTGATGGTTCTGGTGGCCGGCCGGCAAAGCCTGCGCGCACCGGCCGGAAATGTCTCGACCGCGGATCTCGCCGATTTATTCTTCGGCAAGCCCGACATTGAAGGCTTCCTAGATGATCGCGCAGCTCGCCCTCAACGGATTGGTCACCGGCCTGCTGCTGGCGCTGCCGGCGCTGGCGCTGACGCTGATCTTCGGCATCCTCAAATTCCCGAATTTCGCGATCGGCTCGATGCTGACGACAGGCGCCTATGCGGCCTGGATCGGCAACAGCCTGCTCGGGATGCCGCTCGCGGTTGCCGCTTTCTTCGCGGCGCTCGCGATGGCCGCGGTCGCGATGCTGTCAGACGTTCTGATTTTCTCGCGCCTGCGCGACCGCGGCTCGATCACGCTGCTGGTGGCATCGATGGGGCTGTCGCTGATCCTCGAAAACATTTGCCGCTTCGCGTTCGGCAACGCGACGCGCAATTTCGCCTTCGACGTCGCGCGCCCGATCCGCTGGCATGGACTGCGCATCAACCAGGAGCAGTTGATCACGGCAACCACCGTCATCATCTGCGTCATCCTGGTCCAGTTACTGCTGTATGCCTCGCCGCTGGGCCGCGCGATGCGCGCGGTCGCCGACAATCCGTCGCTGGCCGCGGTGCGCGGCGTGGAGCGCCAGACCATTGCGCGCATCACCTGGTGCCTGGCCGGATCGCTGTGCGCTTTATCGGGAGTTCTGGCTGCGCTCGATCGCGCGGTCGATCCGCTGCTGGGCTGGAATTACCAGATCCCGATCTTTGCAGCAGCGATCCTCGGTGGTCTCGGCAGCCCGACCGGCGCCATTGCCGGCGCGCTGGTGATCGGGCTCGCGGAAGAACTCTCGGCGTTGGTGTTGCCCACCAACTACCGACAGATCGTCAGCTTCGCCGTGATCCTGGGATTGCTGTTGCTGCGCACCGAGGGCCTGTTCGGCCGCAAGGCGATCCGCAAATGATCGCTTATCTCACCACCCTCGTCGTGCTGATCGCCATTTCCGCGCTGGTCGGGTCTTGCGCTCAATCTGCAATGGGGCGTGGCAGGACTCGTGAATTTTGGCGTGGTCGGCTTCGTCGCGCTCGGCGCCTATGCGACGGCGTTGCTGGCGCCGGCGCTTGGCTGGTTTGCCGCCATGATCGTCGCCGCGGCATTGTGCGCGGTCCTGAGCGCGGTGCTGGCGCTGCTGTCGATCCGTCTGGAAGAAAATTATCTGGCGATCGTGACGATCGGCTTCGGCGAAGTCGTGCGCATACTTTTATTGAACGAAAGCTGGCTCACCGGCGGCGCGCTCGGGATCGCGGACATTCCGCGACCATTCGTCAGTCTGGTTTCGCCGGCGCACTACGATATTGTTCTATTGTGTTTCTCCCTCGTACTCGTCGCCCTGATGTTCGTGCTGCTGGAAATCCTGGTGCGCTCGCCGTTCGGCCGCGTGCTGCGCGCGGTCCGGGACGACGCTACCGTCGCGGCCGCACTTGGCAAACCGGTGCTTCTGTTGCGCGTAAAAGCGTTTGCGATCGGCGGCGCGGTGATGGGTCTCGCCGGCGCGCTGCACGCGTTCTATTTGACCTATATCGATCCCAGCCAGTTTACCTCGATCATCACTGCCTATGCTTTCATGGCGGTGATCGCCGGCGGCCGTGGCTCCAATATCGGCTTGCTGTTCGGCGCCGCCACCATCATGGCGCTGCTGGAAGCCGCCCGCTTTCTTAAGGATGCCATCCAGGTGATCGACGGCACCCAACTGGCGGCGCTGCGCCTTGGATCGATCGGTGTCGGCATCGTGCTGCTTTTGATCCTGCGGCCACAGGGATTGTTTCCCGAGCCGCGGCGACGCGTCCATGATTTCTTTCCCGACGACGGAGGACTTTGACAATGCCACGCGTAACTCCCCTGCCATCGACGGCGCTGCCGCCCGCGATTGCCGAAGTCTATGAACGGTTCGCCGGCTATGGCCCGTTCGCCGACCAAGCTGCCGTGCTGGCGCATGTGCCCTCCGCGCTCGATCATCTCTGCCAGATGCTGATGGAATTGAAGGCCCGTAAAGCAATGCCCTGGCGTTACATCGAGCTCAGCATCGTCGTCGTATCCAAGCTGAATGCCTGCGCCTATTGCGTGGCGCATCATTCGCCGGTGCTGGCCACCGAAAATCTGTCAGCGGAAGCCATCGCGCAGCTTCCGAATGGCGATCATCCCGAGTTCGACGATGTCGATCGGCTGGTGATCGAATATGCGACCCGGGTGACGCAAAGCTCAGGAACCATTCCCGAGCGCGTATTCAATCAGCTTCGGCTTCACTTCAGCGAAGCGCAGATCGTCGAACTGACGCTGCGCATCGCGCTGACCGGCTTTTTCAACCGCTTCAACGACGCGCTCAGCATCGACGACGGCGCTGCAGTCGCAGCGCTCGGCGAACTCAGCTTTCATCCCGCGCATCCCACCGCAATGGAGACCAGCCATGACTGACCGACATCGCCTGCCCGATCGGCGCCAATTGATCGCAGGCCTCGGCGCCTCGTCACTGGTCGGCCTTTCCGGCGCATCGGCTTTCGCCCAGGACGCCGCCGAAGTGCCCATCGGCATGGTGCTGCCATTCTCCGGCGCCACCGGCCCCTACGGCGCCGACATGAAGAAAGCCGCCGATATCGTCGTCAAGATCATCAATGACGGCGGCGGCATTCTCGGCGGCCGCAAGCTTCGTCTGTACATCGAGGATTCCGAGACCAATCCGACCGTCGGCGTCACCGCGACGCGAAAACTGCTCGAGGTCAACAAGGTCGAACTGGTCGGCGGATTCTGGGGCAGCCCGATTGCGCTGGCCTCGAAGCCGCTGATCCTCGCCGCCAATAAAGTGCAGATGGTGTCTGCCTCGGCGAACGGTATCACCGATGGCGATACCAAGGGACTGGTCTACCGCTTCCAGGCGAAAAGCAGCCAGTGGGGACCTGCCGGCGCCAAGGTCATGGCCGGGATGAACCTGAAAAAGGTGACGGTGCTGGCGCAGCAAAACCCGTTCGTGATCTCGATGATCGAACCGTTCAAGGCCGAGATGGCGAAGCTCGGCGGCCAGGTCATGGATGTGGTCGTGTACAATCCGGATCAGCCGTCCTACCGCGCCGAAGTCGAGAAGGCGTTCGGCCCGGAACCCGAAGGCGTGTTTTGCCTGCCGCTGCTGACCGACTTCGTGGCCATCGCCAAGGAAGTCTATCGCGGCGGCTTCAAGTCGAAAATCCTGTCATTGGGAACCGGCGCCGACGCGGACGGCGCGTTTCTGAAAAGCGTCACGCCGGAAGTTTCCGAAGGCATTCATCACCTTCAGCCGGCGCCGCCGATGGATTCCGCCGCCTACAAGAAATTCGTCAAGCTGATGGGCGCGCCCGAAGGCACGGTATTTCTGTTTGCCGGCAATACCCACGATCAGATCTGTGTCACAGCCATGGCGATGGAGCACGCCAAGAGTCAGGACGCGCGCGCTGTGGGCGAAATCGATCCGCGAGGTCTGCAATCCGCCCGGCGAAGAGGTCGACGACATCTTAAGCGCGCTTGCGATGATCAGGGCCGGCAAGAAGATCAACTTCGTCGGCGCCGGCGCCACGGTCGATTTTGACGAGCGCGGCGACCAGCTCAACCGCTCGTTCGTCCATCAGGTCATCGAGAACGGCAAAAACAGAATCGTCGGCATCGTGACCTGAGGCGCCGCAGCTATCAATACGCGCGCCGGCCGCCGCCGGCGCGACGCAACAAGAACTTTCCAGGAGGACAACATGGCCAATTCCAGGATGATGCATCTTTGCGGTTTTCTGATTGCCGGGCCGGTGGTCCACAGCCATGCGATCTGGCGCAATCCGAAGCACAAGACGGATTTCCTCAGCCTCGAGCACTACGCGCATATCGCGAGGGTGCTGGAGCGCGGCCGGTTCGACTTCCTGTTCTTCGCCGACCGGCTCGCGATTGCCGATCGTTATGGTTCAAGTCATGTGACCGGCATTCGCCACGGCGATCAGGACGCCACGCGGATGGATCCGCTGCCGATCCTGGGCGCGCTGGCCGCCTCGACCAACCGCATCGGCCTCGGCGCGACGCGGTCCACCACCTATGACGCACCCTATAATATCGCGCGCGAATTCGCCACGCTCGACCATATCTCGGCCGGACGCGCCGCGTGGAACGTGGTGACCTCGATGAATGACGGCGAGGCGCTGAATTTCGGCAGCGTGCCGCATCTCGGTCACGACGAGCGCTATGACCGCGCCGACGAGTTCATGGAAGTGGCCTTCAGCCTGTGGAATAGCTGGGAGCCCGACGCGCTGGTGCTCGACCGCGAGCGAGGCATCTATGCCGACCCGGACAAGGTGCACTACCTCAACCATGTCGGAAAATGGTTTCAGTCGCGCGGCCCGCTCAACATTCCGCAGTCGCCGCAAGGCCGTCCCGTCGTGATCCAGGCGGGCTCGTCAGGCCGCGGCAAGGCCTTTGCCGCGCGCTGGTCGGAAGTGATCTTCGCCTTGCAGCCCAATATGGAGCGCATGCGCATCTTCACCGCTGAAGTCCGTGCTGCGCTCGCTCAACAAGGGCGCGCCGAGGATGCCAGCCGGGTCTTGATGTCGATCATGCCGTTCATCGGCGAAAGCCGGGCCGAGGCTGAAGACAAGCGCGATCTGCACGATTCCCTGGTCGATCCGCTGGTCGGGCTCTCCACGCTCGGCGCGCATGCCAACGCGGATTTTTCCGGTCTCGCGCTCGACGCCAGCGTCGAGGCAGTGACCTCATCGGGCAGCCAGGGCAATATCGCGGCGCTGAAAAGCATTGCGGCGGGTAAACCGATCACCATTGCGGACGCCGGCCGCATTTACGGCCGGGGCGTGATGTGTCCGCGGCTTGTCGGAACCGCCAAGGACATTGCGGACGAGATGGCCGAGATCGTGGCTTCCGGCGCGACCGACGGCTTCGTGGTTTCGCCGGCGTTTCTGCCGGATACGTTCGAAGACTTTGTTGATGGCGTGGTGCCGATCCTGCAAGACAAGGGCCTGTTTCGCCGGGATTACGAGGGAACGACGCTGCGCGATCATCTCGGCTTCGGCGCTGAGACAGCGTGAAGCGTCAGGGCTGGCTCGTTTGCAGGCTTGAATCCGCGGCCGCGGTGCTGTGCGCCGCCAGATTGCCGATCATGGCCTCGACCTCGCGAACCACAAGTTCGGGCGCGGCGTTTTGCACGATGTGACCGACACCCGGCAGCATGATCAGTTTTGTTTGCGGCACCGCCGCGGCAAATGGCCGGGAGTGAATCGTCGGCGACACCGTTTTGTCGGCATCACCCGCGATCACCACCACGGGCACCTTGATGGCGCCGTAACGCGGCGCCTGCTCGGCCACCGCCGCCTTCAGCGTCACGAGATCCCGGGCATTGGCGAGGAATTCGCGCGGGCGCAGCAACAAGGGCGTCGCGGTATCGTTGACGAAATTCTCCGGCATGATTTGCGGCAGGAACGCATTGCGGGCGCCGGGTCCGGTCAGGAAGGTGCCGAGCGGCAGCGTGATCGTGTAGGCCAATAGCGGGCCGACCACGGGCGTGGTGACGACGTCATTGTACCACCCGACGCCGCCTTTCCACGGATACAGCACCGGCGCCAGCATCACCAGACCCGCGACGCGCGCGGGATAATCCAGCACCATCCGCGCGCCCAGCGCACCGGCCCATGAATGGACCACGAAGATCGCCGGGCCGACGCCGAGTTTTTCCAGCGCCTCATCGATCATTTTGCTTTGGATCGCCGGGGTTGAATCCGCCTCACGCGTGCGCGGGCTCCAGCCATGGCCGGGCCGGTCGATCAGAATGACCCGGTGCTTGGCGGCGAGCATCTCGCCGAGCGGCAACTGCATCGCCTTCAGATTCGAACTGGCGCCATGGATCAGCACAACAGGCGGGCCGGGCGCGTCGCGCGGGCCAAGTTCGACGACGTTGAGCGTCGCGCCGGATACCTCGACGCTTTTTCCCGCTTGAGGATAATTGCGCTGCAGGACGAGGACACCGGCCTGCGTGACCAGCGCCAGCGCGGCCACGAAAACGAGCGGTATCATTGCGGGGGTCCGGATATGGGGCACCAGTGAGTTACGGTTCGACCGCGCGCCGGTTTCGCCGGGCCAAAGGCTCATTGCGCCCATATTGGGGGCACCATGAGGGTTTTCCACCGCGCAGCGCTGGTGCGGCCGCAATCTTCATACAACCGTCACTGGCAGCTTTCTATAACCCTCAGCAGCACTTTCGCGGTCCGATCGACCTATCCGTCAAGATTCCTGCCCGTCAAGATTTTCGCAGTCTGGCTTTTCCACGCAATCCACGGCAACGCGCGGAACGCCAAAACGTTATCACGGCAAAATTGGAGGGTTTTCGATGAATTCCAGACCAAACGAAGCCGCCATCGACGAAATCGTCGCTAGCTGCAATGGCGACATCCGCGGCGCGCTAAGGGCATTGTTGCTGGTCAATGAGCAGCTTGAAGCCGAACTTCAGCAGCTCCATGCGGTGGTTGCGTATGGCGGGCTGACGGGATCCGGCAGCAACGTTCTGCACTGATTAGCTTGTGCCATCGACCGGTCGGCGGGCGATCAGATATCGCGGCCTTCGACCTTCTCGGTCAGGGTCTTGACCAGCTCCGGCACCTTGTCGAGATGCGGGTTGACCGCGAGCGCCTTGCGGAAGGCGTCGAGCGCGCGTTTTTCGTCGCCGAGATCCTGCATGATCATGCCGAGCCCGGCCAGCGCGCCGAAATGGCGCGGTTCGCGAACCAGCACCTGCTCGATATCCTGCAGCGAATGATTGTAGTCGTTCTGCAAATAATACAGCGTCGCGCGCCGGTTCCAGCCCTCGACATAATCGGGACGCAGCTTGACCACGGCATCAAGCAGCTTGAGCGCGACGTCCATCTGCTGGGCGTCCATCGCGGCCTTGGCGCGCATCATCAGAAGTGCAGTGGTGTCGCTCGGAGTCTGCATCCACAGCGCCCAGATTCGGGCCTCGACATGCTTGGCGCTGGCTTCATCAGGCGCGACCTTCAGCGCACCGAACAGAAAATCCAGTCCTTTGGCGCGATCGGGGCCGACCTTCGGCAGCTTGCCCGGCGCTTCCGGCAGCTTCTTCTGCTGTTTTGACGGCGGGGCAGCTTGAGCCAAAACCGAAAACGGCATCACGGCGGTGATCGCGGTGAGCAAGATCGCTATCCGGCAGATTTGCGCGGCAGGGAATCTCAGGGCCATAGACAAAGTCTAGACGCGGAAAATCGCGCTGCAAAGCAACAAAACTGTCAAAGAGCTGTGATGTGTGGATCGCGTGCCGGCCGGTAAGGCCGGAATCAGAATCAACCCTGACGCGCCTTGAAACGGCGCTGAACCTTGTTGATCACGTAAACCCGGCCCTTGCGGCGGACCAGACGGTTGTTGCGGTGGCGACCACGCAACGATTTCAGCGAGTTACGGACCTTCATGGTAGTATCCTGATGCGTTGAAAGGCCGTGGGACAGGCCGAAAGTGGCAAAACTGGATTTATCCCGCCGGCGGCTTGCCGCCCAGGACGCGCGGTTTCTAAGCCATTGCATGGTCGAATGTCAATCCAGACGGGCCGTTTGGGGCCTTTTTGCTACCGGAACCCGGCTTTCCCGGGCAAATCTCTATCCGGCTCGTTGCCGTTGAAATTACTCGCAAATTGACTGCGGTGGAAACTCGACCATGGCCTCCCCGGTCGCGACTTTCTCGCCGTTCTGGTTGCGCACCATGACGTCGACCAGGACCCAGCGCGAATTCGCCGTGGTCTGCCTCGATTTCACGATCCCGGTCGGCTGGATGGTGTCGCCCGGCCGAACCGGCTTGACCCACCTGGTCTCGAGGCGGCGATGGATAGCGCCGGCGGAATAGGCCCAGTCGGTCATCATCCGCGAGATCAGGCCGAAATTGTTCATGCCGTGCATGATGATGCCGCCGAAATTGGTCTTGCCGAAATTGCCCTTCATGTAGCCGTCATCGAGATGCAGCGGGTTGTAATCGAGCGAGGCATCGCAAAACAGCCGGATGGATTCGCGGCTGACCGCGAATGTCGGTCCCTCGATGGTATCGCCGTCGGCAAGGCTGTCGAATGTAACGGTCATGATGCCCTCCTCACTGCGGCCGGATGGTCCAGCCGCGGCCCGAGCAGATCACCTCGCCATGCTGGTTGAAAAAAACATTGTCATGCACCACGAACAGCCGTTCGCGCTTGATGAACTTGTCGAGCGCGCGGGCCTGCAGCGTGATGACGTCGCCGGGGCGCGCCGGAATATTGTAGCTCCATGACTGCCCGGCATTGACGGTGCCGGGGCTGCGCATCCAGTCATCCGCCGGCGTGCAGGAGAACATCAGCAGGATGTGGATCGACGGCGGCGCGATCAGCCCGCCATAACGCGTGGTCCGGGCATAGGCTTCGTCGAAATAGACAGGATGATCTTCGCCGACCGATTTGCAGTAGAGCGCGATCGCCTCGCGCGTCAGCGTGTAGGCCATGGTCTTGCGCGGCTCGCCGGGAACGATGTCGTCCCACAGCTTGCGCAAATTGGCGTCTTTCCAGAAATCGGTCTCGAAGGCGTCCGCTTGCGCCATGTCATCCTCCCGGCTCTGTCGTTTTCGGCGATGTTAACGGGAACAGCGCGCATCGGCCAAGCCGCTGTTTCATCGTCTTGGTTTCATCGTCTTGCCAAATTTGTTATATGGTATAATCAATTTGCGGCGACCGACCAACAAGCCGCGGCCCGGAGGAAACCACGATGTCCAAACTCAAACTGCCTGACATCGACGACGTCGTGGCAATCGACATCCATACCCACGCCGAGGAGCCCTGCGGCATGCATGGCGACGACGGCTATGACGACTTCCAGGCGCAGATGGCCGACTATTTCAAGTCGCCGAACAAGCATCCGCCGACGGTGCCGGAAACCGCGGCCTATTACCGCGCCAAGAAAATCGCAGCCGTGATCTTCCCGGTCGACGCCGAGCGCGAGACCGGATTCCGCCGCTACAACAATTACGAAATGCTGGAGGTCGCGGCCGACAATACCGACGTGCTGATCCCGTTCGCCAGCATCGATCCCCATAAAGGCAAGCTCGGCGTGCGCGAGGCGCGCAAGCTGATCGAGGAATACGGCGTCAGGGGATTCAAATTCCATCCGACCATGCAGGGCTTCTATCCGAACGACCGCATGGCCTACCCGCTCTATGAGGCGATCAATGACGGCGGCGCCATCGCGCTGTTTCACACTGGGCAGACCGGCGTCGGCTCCGGCATGCCCGGCGGCATGGGGATGCGGCTGAAATATTCCAACCCGATGTATATGGACGATGTGGCGGCGGATTTCCCCGACCTGAAGATCATTCTGGCGCATCCCTCCTTCCCCTGGCAGGAAGAAGCGCTGTCGGTCGCGACCCACAAGCCGAATGTCTATATCGACCTCTCCGGCTGGTCGCCGAAATATTTTCCGCCGATCCTGGTGCGCTACATCAACTCGATCCTGCAGGACAAGATGCTGTTCGGCTCGGACTGGCCTGTCATCACGCCGGATCGCTGGCTGGCGGATTTCGCCAAGCTCGACATTCGCGACGATATCCGGCCGAAGGTGCTCAAGGCCAACGCGCGCAGGATATTGAACATCTGACGTCGCCTGCCCGCGCCCGCAGAAGTTCGCCTCCCGGAGATTGCCTTGGACCAGATCGAAAGCGTGCCTTCTGTTTCCGAAGCCGCGGCGACAGGCGAAATTGCCGAGATCTATTCGGACATCCGCAACACCCTTGGCACCAGTGTCGTCAATCTGATCTGGCGCAACCTCGCGACCATGCCGGGGGCGCTGCAGTGGACGTGGTCGAGCGCGCGGCCGCTATATGTCGGTCCCGCCGCGGGACATGCTGAAGCGGTGCGCCGCGCTCTCGATCTGCCGGAAGTGCCCTAGCTCTCGGCTGACGCGCTGACCGCCGCCGGGATCGGGCAAGCTGCGCTGAAAGACATCCGCACCATATTGGACAGCTACCACCACACCAACGCCCTCGCGCTCGTGGTTCTCTCCGCATTGCTTGAGCATTACGATCCGGGCCCAGCAATTGCCGTTCAACCGTGCGACACCGTGTCTCCTGCGGCTCACACTGAACTGCCGCCATTGCCGCCGATGGCGTCGCTGCCATCAGACGTGCAGCGGCTGATCGGGGACTTGAACCAATTCGGCGCGGACCCCGCGCCCTTGCTGATTGCCAGCATGTACCGGCATTTGGCGTATTGGCCGCCCTATCTGGCTCTGGTCCGCACCCTGCTCGCTCCCGCCCAGGCCGATGGGAGCCTGAACGCGTTGACGCGTTCGGCTCGCGCGCTGGGTCGTGCCCACGGCCAGATTCTTTCACGCCAACTTGAACCACCGCATCCACCGCCGTCGATGCAGGACGCACTCGCTTCATGCCGCTTGTTCGTCGAACATTCGATCGCCCGGATGACAGGCATCTGCGCCGTCATCCGCCGCGCGACATCAGAGCCAGCCTCAACGACGGTGTCGTGAAGCGGTCATTGGCCGCGATCAGGACAGCGCCGGCGCAGGACGCACGGTCCCGGCATTGGTCAGACTGTCGGCGAGATAGTTGGCGAGTTCGCTGACAACACGGGAATTGGAATTGCTGCGACGGCCGAATGAATAAACCAGTTCAACGGTCGGAAGTTGCGGCAGACGCAACCCATGACGGACCACCCGCAGCGGCGGCGCAACAAGCGCGCGGGCCAGCACGGTGATCCCCATGCCCTCCACCGCGGCCGACTTAAGGCAGTCGAAGCTCGGACTGACGAAGCTGACATGCCATGGCCGCTTCTGATCCTTTAGCGCCGCGACAGCGCAACGGCGATAGGCGCAGCCCTCCGGAAACAGGATCAGCGGCACCGAGTCGCCGGCATCAGGCGAATAGTTTGGACCGCTCACCCATACCAGTTGTTCGCGTAGCGCGACCGTACCTTTCTTTGCACCGGTTTCCTGCTTGAAAAAGGCAAGGTCGAATTCGCCGCGGGCGCTGCGTTTCATCAGATTCTCCGATTGGTTGGATTCAACTTCCAACCCCACCATCGGATGCCTGTTCTTGAATCGCGCCAGCCATGCCGTGAAGTCGCGCCCAAAAAAATCCAGCGGCACGCCGAGACGAACAAAGCCGGTAAGGACGTCGTCGGACATTGACGCATAGGCCTCGTCGTTGAGTTGCAAAATCCGCCGCGCATACTGCACGAGCTTGCCTCCTTCGGATGTCAGGTCGATCACGCGGCCTTTGCGGCGCGTCAGCAGACCCTTACCGACCTGGGTTTCGAGTTTGGCAATCTGCTGACTGATGGTCGATTGCGAACGGCCGACGGTTTCGGCGGCGCGCGAAATGCTCATGGTGTCGGCAACGACCATGAATGAGCGAAGGCAATCGATATCGAAATTCATCCGCCGCTCCATCATCGTCAAACACGATACTGATCATCGTTATTATTCATTTTGTCACTTCAGTAGCCGGTCGTAAAGAAGCAGTGCCCGCTCTGCGCATATCCGTGCGCAACCGCTGGCCAACCTGCCGCAGTGCGGGAGCGCTCTATCAACGGATCAGGGGGAAGACATGGCTCGCAACGGGACATCGCTTGAGGCTGCGCACGCCTCGGTGAAGCAACTGATCGCCGAAAAGCTGAAATATCTGGTACCGATGACCGTCATCTTCATGGTCAGTTATATCGGCCTGACCATTCTTGCCGGCTTCGCCAAGGATTTGATGGGAACCAGGGTCATTGGCTCGGTCAATCTCGGATTCACGCTGATCGCGTTCAACTATCTGCTGTCATGGGTGCTTGCGATCGTTTACGGGCGCATCGCGGCCAGCAAGTTTGATCCGCTCGCCGCAAAGGCCGCGACGGAAATCTCCGGGCGGAGTAACTGAGATGAACCTCACGCTCGGCATTTTCATCGTCATCCTGCTGATCACCCTCGGCATCACTTATTGGGCCGCCAAGCGCACCTCGACCACCGCCGATTTCTACGCCGCCGACAGCGGGCTCACCGCCGCACAGAATGGCTTTGCGCTTGCCGGCGACTGGTGCAGCGCCGCCGCCTTTCTCGGATTTACCGGACTGACCGCGCTCTACGGCATGGATGGCGCGTTCTACGCCCTCGGGCCGCTAGTTGCATTCTGCACGGTGCTGTTCCTGATCGCCGAGCCGATGCGCAACACCGGGCGATATACGCTTGGCGACGTCATCCGCAGCCGGATGCAGACCCGGACATCCCTGCTGGCCGCGATCGCGGGAACCGTGGTGGTCAATTTCGCCTATCTGATGCCGCAGATGGCCGGCGCCGGGGTGCTGGTGCGGCTGCTCACCGGGATTTCCTATGACTGGGCCGTGATTTTCGTCGGCGTCAGCATGATCGTCTATGTCGCGTTCGGCGGCATGCTGGCGACGACCTGGGTGCAGATCGTCAAGGCCGTGCTGATGCTGAGCGCGGGCGCGATCATGCTGGTGATGATCCTGTCACTGTTGCACTTCAATCCGCTGACGCTGTTCGCGGATGCCGAACAGAAATACACCGCCAAATATCTGCTGCCCGGCAATTATCTGAAGAATCCGTTCGACCAGATATCGCTCGGGCTGGGTTACACGCTCGGGCTTGCCGGACTGCCGCATGTCATGACGCGATTTTATACGGTTCCGGACGCCCAGACCGCGCGCCGCTCGGTGGTGTGGGTGATGTTTCTGGCCGGCGCCTTCTTTGCAGGCACCACGCTGTTCGGATTGGCGGCCGCGAATTTCGTCGGGCAGGATGTCATCCGCGCCGCCGACCGGGGCGGCAATCTGACGCTGCCGCTGCTGGCGCAATATCTCGGCGGCGGCAAAGGCAGCTTCGGCGGCGACCTGATGCTTGGTTTCGTCGCCGCGGTCGCGGTCGCGACCATTCTCGCGGTTGTCTCGGCGCTGACGCTGTCGACATCCGGCGCCATCGCTCATGACTTCTACGTCAATTGGGTCAAACGCGGCCAGGTCGACGGCAAGCAGGAAGTCTGGATCGCCCGGATCGCAGCCGTCGTCATCGGCGTGCTGGCGATTGCGCTCGGGATTCTCGCACAGGGCGTCAATGTGGCGGTTCTGGTGATCCTTGCCATCTGCGTAGCTGCCAGCGCCAACTTTCCAGTGCTGATCCTGTCGCTGTTCTGGCGGCGCTTCAACACCGGCGGCGTGGTCGGCGGCATGACGATCGGCCTCGTGTCGTCGGTGGTACTGGCGATGATCGGGCCGGCCATGCGCGGCGCCGACGCCCTGTGGCCGCTGGTCAATCCGACGGTTGTATCGATGCCCCTGGGCTTCCTTGGCGCCGTCCTTGGCACGTGGATGTGGGGGCGTGACATCGAGAACGAACAGCGCTTTGATGCATTCCTGCTGCAGGTGCATACCGGAGTAACGCTGAAGTAACTGACGCCGAAGCGGACGGTCCACGATCGGAAACCGCTTGATCCATTCGCAAAAGCAAAAGAAAGAAGAGTATCCCGTGACGATCAAAGCCGTTGTGTTCGATGCCTATGGCACGCTTTACGATATTCAGTCGGTCGCTGCGGTGACCGAAGAAACGTTTCCCGGCTATGGCGATATCATCACCCAGATCTGGCGCATCAAGCAGCTTGAATATTCCTGGCTGCGCTCGCTGATGCGACGTTACGAGGATTTTTCGGTCATCACGCGGCATTCACTGGTCTACACCCTCAATGCGCTCGGCCTGAAACATGACAACGCCGCCTTCGAGCGCATCATGGACAAATATCTGCATCTTGATCTCTATCCGGATGCGATGGCCACGCTCACGGCATTGAAGGACCGCAAGCTGGCAATCCTGTCCAACGGCTCCACGGACATGCTCAACGCGCTGGTGCACAACACCGGCCTCGACCGCGTGCTGGACGCCACCATCAGCATCGACTCCAAAAAAATATTCAAGCCCGCGCCGGATGCCTACACCCTGATCGAAGAACGCCTGGGCGTCGCACCCGCCGAGGTGCTGTTCGTATCGTCGAATCCGTGGGACGCCTGCGGCGCCAAATCGTTTGGCCTGACCGTCGCATGGATCGAGCGGGTGACGCCGGAAGCGATGGCGCTGGCCTGCGTCAAAAGCGATCTCGTGACGCCGCTCACGATGTTCAAGGCACTGCGCACCCAGGTCGACGAGCTGGGAGTGGCGCCCGATCATCGCATCCACGCGTTGTCGGAATTGCCGGCTCTGGTGGCCGCCTCGTGAGTCTTGAATCCGTCCGCGCGTTTTTCGCCGAAAAGGCGCCCGACCTCACCGTGATCGAAACGCCGATGAGTTCGGCAACGGTCGCGCTGGCCGCCGAGGCCTTCGGCGTCGAGCCGGCGCGGATCGCCAAGACATTAAGTTTGCGGATCGGCGAGCGGGTGGTGCTGATCGTCGCCAGCGGCACCTCGCGGATGGACAACAAGAAAGTAAAGGCGCTGTTCGGCGGTAAGCCGAAGATGCTTGGCGTCGATGAGGTCGCCGATATCACCGGCCATGAAGTCGGTGGCGTCTGCCCGTTCGGGCTGAAAACGCCGCTGCCGATTTACTGCGACGTGTCCTTGAAAGCGTTCGACGAAGTGGTGCCGGCGGCAGGCTCGATCCACAGCGCGGTGCGGATCACACCGTCCCGGATGGCCGAACTGGTCGGCGCCGAATGGGTCGATGTCTGCGAAGTGCGGCCTTAGCGGCGCTTCCCGCTATCGAACGCTGTCGCGCGGTCCCGGCACGATCGGTTGCGGCACGCTGGCGCTTGAATCGAACACCGCGCGGCAGGCACCCGACAGTTGCGGGGTGTTTTGCCTCAGACAGGCCACGATCCGATTGACGTCCGGCATCGCGGCCCCACACAGCCTGAACACATCAGGCGTGCAGGCCATCTGCTGCTCCAGCGTTCCCCGGTATTCATCGGAGAGGGCCGGCGCTTGTACGGCGATAACAAGAGAAATACCAAAGGCTATCGATATTCCAAAGCTTCGGAGTATCCGGTGCGCTCGCATGTCCCATCCTTCTGTGCCGGATTTAATGGGCGTGCATGTCCAAGGTGACAATCGGTCGGTCCCAGACTTCAAAATAAATGAGGCTGGCGAAGGTTCGTCCCAAACAACAAAATGTGAAATTTGGCGGAAAACTCCCGGTAGCGCCGGCCTCGCCGTGCGTAGCCTTTCCGCCACACCACCAGAAAATCAGGCCAAAAACGCGCGTTTGGATGGCCTGCCGCAAAAATGACGGCAGATGCAAGGTGACTCCGGTTTCCCGATTTGCGATGACTTGCGGAGCAACCATTGAATTGCCTCTGGTTGGCGAAAGCGATGAAGCTCGCAAAATTATGCCGATGATGGCGGACGATATTCTGGTTCATCCAGCGCTTGCGCCATGCATTCGCGCGCAGGCGCAATCGCTGCTGATGATCCAGGAAGCGAGCCCGCGGATCGCCTCGCTGTTTGCGACCCAGCAGCGCTGGTTGATGGCACATGCGGCGCTGGCGCAATATTTTCGCAGCGAAGCCAGGGAGGCCGGCGCCGGGCTGCTGGCCGAACGCTTCCTGGAATCTGTCGAGCGCCATACCCTTGCCAGCCGCAACACCGCGGCAGCCTTTCTCAAGGAGATGTTGAAATACGACATCGTCCGCTTCGTCGAAAACAGCGATGGCAAGCGCCAACGCCCGCTGATGCCCGCACCGACCGTGCTGATGGCGCTGTTCCACTGGCACGCGCTGCATCTGACAACGCTCGACGGGCTGGACGGCGGCGCCAGAGCGGCGAGCTTCCGCGCCCGGCCGGCGCTGCTCGGTGCGATCCAGCCGCTGATCGCCGATGGCCTGATCGGCTCGGGTGACGTGCGCGAGCCCGAAAAAACTTTCTCGCTGTTCACCTGGATCAACGAAGGCGGGCTGGTGATGGATCGCCTGATCGCCGGTTGCCAGCAAGGCGCGGATGGCCTCGCGCGGATTCCGACTGACGTGATGTCGATTTCCGGACTGGCGCAGCACCTCAATCTGTCGCGAACCCAGCTCGGCCGCAAATTTGCCGAGGCCGAGGCGATGGGAAGCCTGGGCTGGTCCGGGCCGCGGGGAAAATCCCCGCTATGGGTGTCGGCGGATTTTCGGCGTGAATATCACGCCGCGCAGGCGGTGAAGCTCGCGATCATCGACGCGGCTTTCGAGGCCTGTGTCATGGCAAGCCAGCACGCAAAACGCGAGACCGCGTCGGCATAACGCAGCTTGCGGCATTCTCCCGGTGGCGCTCGCGCGTCCCCTACTCCACCTTGCCGATCTTCTTCACCGCCGCGACCAGCCGCGCGCTGTCGGTCTCAAAGAATTTCGCGAATTCCGGCGCGTCCAGATAGGCCACCGGACTGCCCGCGGTCTCGAAGGTCTTGATCACTTCCGGGCTGACCACAGCCTGCGCCATCGCCTCGCGCAGCCGCATCAGGATCGGCGCCGGCAGTGCGGCTTGCGCGAACAGCCCGGCCCAGATGTAGAATTCGACATCCTTGTAGCCGAGCTCCTTGAAGGTCGGCAGATCGGGAAAGCTCGCGATCCGCTCCGCACCCCAATTGGCCAGCACGCGCATCTTGCCGTCATCGACCTGCTGCTTCAGCGTGCCCGGCGCCGATGCCAGCGCCTGCACCGTTCCGGTCAGGATCGCATTGAGCGCGGGGCCGGCGCCGCGAAACGGGATGTGCAGCAATTTGATGCCGGCCGAGGCCGCAAACATTTCCATTGCCACATGCAGCGTGCCGTAGGGACCGGACGAACCATAGGGAATCTGGCCGGGGCGTTTTTTGGCGTCATCGACGAAATCCTGCAGCGTCTTCCAGGGCGCCGATGCCGGCACCGCGAGCAGCGTGGGATCGGCGAGCACGCGCGCAACAGGCGCGAATTGCGCGACCTCATACACCGGGGGACGGTCGAACAGGCGATCGGCTTCCGGCAGCACCGCCAGCGACGACAGCGTCATCAGCAAGGTGTAGCCGTCGGCGTCGGCGCGCGCCGCCACCGCATTGCCGATCGAGCCGCCGGCGCCGCCAGCGCGGTTGTCGACGATCACAGACTTGCCGAGAATCCGTTCCAGCGCCTGCGCCACCGGCCGGGCCGCGAGATCGGCCTGGCCGCCGGCCGGGAACGGCACGATCATGCTGATCGTATGCGCCGGCCACGCGGCCTGCGCGTATGCGGGATTGGGGCGCATGGCTTGCAGCAGCGGCAGCCCGGCGGCGACTTTAAGAATTTCACGTCGATTCATCGATCGTTTTTCCCTTGCGTTTCTTGGTCTGATTGAGCCGCAACCTAGCGTGAACCGCAGGATGGGCAAGAGCGCCGTCAAGAGCGCTGCCGTCGCATCTGGCTTCAGGTACGCCGCGCCCGGTTTGGCCTGGTAAAATGCCTGGTCAGAAAATCCGCCAGTACCTCGACCCGCGCGGGACGCGGGCGGCCTGACGGCATCACCAGATGTACCGCGCTCTCGGCCTGAGTCCATCCCTCCAGGATCACCTCAACCTCGCCCGACGCGATCGCGTCGCCGACAATGAAGTCCGGCATATCGGCGATGCCGAGCCCCGCGAGCAACGCCGGTATCACGGCCTCGCCGTTGTTGGCGCGCAGCGGCCCGCCCGGCCGCACGCTGGCCTGCTCGCCTTTCGCGTTGGTGTAATGCCAGACATCGGGCGTCGAAAGATACGCGTAGCCAAAACATTTGTGCTCGGCGAGGTGCATCGGATGTGTCGGCCGGCCATGGCGCTTGAGGTAGGCCGGCGACGCCACGGTAAAGCGCGACATGCCGCACAGCCGCCGCGCGATCAGCGATGAATCCGGCAGGCTGGCAATCCGCAAGGCCGCATCGAAACCGTCGCCGACCAGATCGACCTTCGCGTCGCTCAAATGAAGATCGATCGTGACGTCGGGATATTTGCTTAAGAATTCCGGCAGGATCGGTGCCACTTCCTTGACCCCGAATGTCATCGGCACCGCCAGACGAACCAGCCCGCGCGGCGACACCGATTGGGCCAGCGCCTCGTTCTCCACCGCCTCGCCATCGGCCAGCAGGCGCGCGGCCTGGGCGGACAGTTTCTGCCCGGTATCGGTCAGCGCCAGCCGCCGCGAGGTGCGGTTGAACAGCCGCGCGCCGAGCCGTTGCTCCAACCGGGTGACGGCTTTCGAAACCGTCGCCTTGGACAGTGCCAGCTCGGTCGCGGCAGCCGCAAATGACTGCAATTCCACAACTTTTGCGAAAATCGCGAGACCTTCGAAATCCGGCAGTTTGGACATCGCGGACCTTTCGATCAGATCAAAATAAGAAACAATGTGTTTCTACCGTTTCTATTTATGCACCATCGGGAAAGGCATATCCAGAGCCCATCAGAACGAAGGGAATATCCCATGATCGAACTCAGACCTTTCAACAAACTCGGCGCCGCCGACCACGGCTGGCTGAAAGCCAAACATCATTTCTCGTTCGGCAGTCACCACGATCCCCGCAATATGGGCCACGGCTCGTTGCGGGTATGGAACGACGACGAGATCGCCCCGAACACCGGCTTTCCCGCGCATCCCCACGCCAACATGGAAATCATCACCTATGTCCGCGAGGGCGCGATCACCCATCAGGACAGTCTCGGCAACAAGGGCCGTACCGAAGCGGGCGACGTTCAGGTGATGAGCGCCGGCTCCGGCGTGCGGCACTCCGAATACAATCTCGAGCCGACCAAGACCAAGATCTTCCAGATCTGGATCGAGCCGGTCGCGCAGGGCGGCCAGCCGACCTGGGGTGCGAAGCCGTTTCCGAAATCCGATCGCTCCGGCAATTTCGTCACCATCGCCAGCGGATTTGCCGATGACAAGGATGCGTTGCCGATCCGTGCCGACGCGCGGGTGCTCGCCACCACGCTGAAGGCCGGCGAGAGCGCGCAATATGCGCCGGGCAAGAGGCGCAACCTCTATCTGGTGCCGGCCGCCGGTAGCATCGAGATCAACGGTGTGCGCGTCAACGCTCGCGACGGTGTCGCGATCCGCGACGAGGCGCAGTTGAAGATCACCGCACTGGAGGATTCCGAACTGGTGCTGGTCGACGCGGCCTGACGCCAACACCCCTCGTCATGCCCGGGCAAAAGCGCGAAGCGCGTCTTCGCGCCAAATGACCCGGGCATCCATCCTTCTTCGAGAGATTCTTTCGAAACGGATGGATTGCCGGGCATAGGCGAGCGGAAGCGACGCCGTCCTTCAGACGGCTATGCCCGGCAATGACAACCACTCAACAAATCAAACCCCCTCACCTCACGGAGACTGACCATGACCAAAGTTCTCGTTCTGTATTATTCCGCCTATGGCCACATCGAGACGATGGCGAATGCCGTCGCGGAAGGCGCCCGCTCGGCCGGCGCGACCGTCGATATCAAGCGCGTGCCCGAACTGGTGCCGCCCGATGTCGCAAAGGCGTCGTATTACAAGGTCGATCAGGCCGCGCCGATCGCAGAGATCAACGACCTCGTCAATTACGATGCGATCATTGTCGGCACCGGCACCCGCTTCGGCCGCATGGCGTCGCAGATGGGGAATTTTCTCGATCAGGCCGGCGGTCTCTGGGCCAAGGGCGCATTGCACGGCAAGGTCGGCGGCGCCTTCACCTCGACCGCGACCCAGCACGGCGGGCAGGAAACCACGCTGTTCTCCATCGTCACCAATTTGTTGCATTTCGGTATGACCATCGTCGGCCTGAATTATGGTTTTGCGGGCCAGATGAAACTCGACGAAGTCACCGGCGGATCGCCGTATGGTTCGACCACGATCACCGGCGGTGACGGCAGCCGCCAGCCATCCGAAAATGAACTCGAGGGCGCGCGCTACCAGGGACGCGTGATCGCGGAAACCGCCAAAAAACTGCATGGCTGATGCAACTTCGGCGGCATTCTCTTCGGAGAATGCCGCCCTATTTCATGGTGGGGACGATGGGCTTTGCCATGATTGAAATGCTGTTTATTTATCAACTCGCGAGCAATCCGCTGCAGGCGATGGCGCGCCGCTGGTGGTGCCGGAGCCTGTTTCGCACATCGCGGGGACGCCGCCGTCGCCCGGAATGCACGAAATCCTGACGCCTAGAGCCTTATCGGTTCTGACTTAAATCGGAACCGATAAGGCTCTAGTCTTTTGTTTGACGCGTTTTCTTCACGCGAACCGGTCTCCACGGAGCCGTTATCGGGCGCGCATTCGCGCGACCCGTTGGCTTGAAAACGCTCCAGTTGCTGAGATTTGCCTGATATTGCCGGCGGCAATCCCGGGCGACGGAACCGCCAAGCATTTGCGAAGTTGGCCCCCGCGCATCCGCGCCTGGAGACTTCGACATGACCAGCAAGCCCGATCCCAAGGACATCAAGAAACAGCCGTCGCATCCCGGTATGATGGGGGACGGCACCGAGGAACAAAACCTCGGTCAGCCCGGCGATCCCAAGGCCCGCATCAAGAAAGATGAGGTAGACGCCGCTTTCGCCAAAGGCGCCAAGAAAAACTGACAAGAAAAACTGACACGAAAGGCTAACACGACCGCCTACATCAGCCGCAAGTTCGAATAGACTATGAGAGCTGGGCGCGATCGTGCCTGGCTCTCACGCGTTTGGGGCTGCCCGCGCCTGTAGATATCGATGACAGCTGTAACGGTGACGCATGAGCCAAGCCCCGACTGCCGCCTCAATTGCTCCTTGGCCGGAATTGCCGACCGATGCATGGCGCGACAGCTATACGACGTTGCATCTGTGGACGCAGATTGTCGGCAAGATTCGTCTGGCGCGCTCGCCCTGGCTCAACCATTCCTGGCATGTGGCGCTGTACGTCACCGCACGTGGCTTGACGACCTCGCCGATCCCCGATGGCGTCAGGACATTTCAGATCGACTTCGACTTCATCGATCACACATTGCGGATTTCCACCAGCGACGGCAGCACACGGCAATTGGCGCTACCGGGACAATCCGTTGCGAGTTTCTACACGGCCGTGATGGCCGCGGTCGCCGAACTCGGCATTGACGTCACCATCGACGACATGCCGAACGAGTTGCCGGATCCGATACGGTTTCCAGACGATAAACAGCACGCGTCCTACGATCCGGACGCCGTGCAGCGCTTTCACCAAATTCTGGTCAATGCGGACCGGGTGTTCAAGCAATTCCGCACCGGTTTTCTCGGCAAGGCCAGCCCGGTGCATTTCTTCTGGGGCAGTTTCGATCTCGCGGTGACGCGGTTTTCGGGCCGGCGCGCGCCGCGCCATCCCGGCGGCGTGCCGCATCTATCCGACGCCGTGGCGTGCGAGGCCTATTCCCACGAGGAAAGCAGCGTCGGCTTCTGGCCCGGCGGCGGCGCGATCGATTATCCCGCGTTCTATTGCTATGCCTATCCCGAACCGGCCGGTTTCCGCGCCACGCCAGCGCGCCCCGACGCGGCATTCTTCAGCGAGGCATTGGGCGAGTTCATCCTGCCCTATGACGCGGTCCGCACCGCAGCGAAGCCGGACCAGGCCTTGCTCGAATTCCTGCAGAGCACCTATGAGGCCGCAGCCAACGCCGCCAAGTGGGATCGCGACGCGCTGGAATGTTCGCCGGGTCAGCCCGGTGTCGTTCGTGTGATCTAGTTACGGCGCAACCAGCGCATTCATGATTAATACCAGTCGACGCGCCCTCGGCGCTGTCAGATCAAGCTGGCGTAGCTTTTGCTAAATCCCTGTACGGACTGAACTTCACTGCACAGGGTGTTTCATTATGGCGCAGATCGCGCGGCCGCCAGCTCACTCCGGGACGCCACGGACGCAGCTGCTTTCCATTCAGTATTTGCGCGGTCTGGCCGCGCTGAGCGTATTGGTCACGCATGCGCTGCAATGGCCGCTGACCGAAATCAATATGGGTCTGCTGAAAACCGGCAGGCTGGGCGTCGACGTGTTCTTTGTCATCAGCGGCTTTATCATCACCACCATCGCCGGTGACGGCCGGATCAATCCGAAGCAGTTTCTGGTCCGGCGCGCCTTCCGGATTTTGCCCGCCTATTGGGCAGCGACCCTGTTGATCACCATTCTCGCCGTTGCGATCCCGTCGCAGTTTCGGACCACCATTCCCACGATCGAGGGCCTGATAAAATCGCTGCTGTTCATCCCTTCGCTTGAACCCAAGGCGCCGTTGTTGCTGCTGGGCTGGAGCCTGAATTTTGAAGTGTTCTTCTATTTACTGTTTGCCAGCCTGTTCTTCCTGAAATCCGAAGCGCGCACGCTGGTTCTGCTCGTCATCTTCGCCTTGCTGGTGGGAGTTGGCCAGTTCGCCACCGGGCTCAGTCATGTCGAGGCTGTTTACACCAGCCCGAGCCTGATCGGATTCAGCCTCGGAACGGTTCTGGCGCAAGCCTACCGGCACGGTCTGTTCGCACGCTTTCATGCCCAGTTGCGATGGGCGACGATAACAGCACCCTGCATTCTCCTGGTCGCATTCTACGCGGTCGACTGGGGCGGCGGCGAGGAGATCGCGCTGTGGAAACATGTGCTGATGTCATCGACCGCGCTGAGTATCGTCCTGTTCGGACTCAATCACGAAGCCGCGGGCGAAGTGGCCCACATCAGACCGCTGAAATATATCGGCGACATCTCCTACTCGGTTTATCTGTTCCATCTGTTTTCGGTCGGCGCGATCTGGGCCGTGTCGAAGCGGCTGTTCGATGTCCATCAGCCGCTGATCTATCTCGGCTGCGCCGCAGTTGCGATTTTGGCGGGCCTCGCGACCGGCATGGTCTGCTATTACTTCATTGAAAAGCCGTTCCTGAGCGGGAGCCCGATGCGACGCCGCGCATTGCCGGCGACTTCCGGATGAAAACCGGCATGGAGATGTCCGCGACCAGTCAAAAGACTGCGATATCCCGCCGCACCGCGGCGTTGATGCTCGGGTCTTGTCTGGTCGGCACTCCCAAGGTGTTCGCTTCGACCGACCCGCTGGCCTCTGAGATCATCGCCCGATCGCAGCTCTCGACGGGAGACTTGACGCGCCTCTCGAATGTCTTCGCCAGAGCCCGCCGGGGTGAGCCGATCACGCTGGGTGTCATCGGCGGATCGATCACGGTCGGGGCTTTCGCCACGAACCCGCAAAACGCTTATTCCGGCCGCCTGCTCGCCTGGTGGCGCGAACAGTTTCCCCGCTGCGATATCCGTCTGATTAATGCCGGCCTCGGCGGCACTGGCTCGATGTATGGGGCATTACGCGCGCAAAAAGACCTGCTTTCGAGCAGGCCGGACTTCGTCGTGGTCGAGTTCGCCGTCAACGACAACTGGACCGATGGCGAGGCCTTCGAAGGCCTCTTGCGCCAGATCCTTGCCCAGCCCAACACGCCCGCCGTGCTGCTGCTGTTCATGATGTGGGAGAAGGGAGGCAACGACCAGGACATGCAGGCAAAGGTCGGTTTGCATTACCGCCTGCCGATGGTCAGCTTTCGCGACGCGCTCTGGCCGGAAATGGCGGCGGGGCGCCTGAAATGGTCCGACTACATCGTCGACAACGTGCACCCGACCGACGCCGGTCATGCCGCGGCGGCGCGCTTCGTGACGACCATGTGTGACACGGCGCTGAATTCGGCACCCGCCGGCAAGCCCGACGCGTTAAGTCCCCTGCCACCCCCGCTGCATACGGATGCGTTTCAACACGTCGACTGGCGCGATGCGGCCGCCCTTGATCCGATCAAGAACGATGGCTGGCGTCGGGCCTATGACGAAAAGAATAATCCCGCCTGGGATGGGTCCGGGATTTCGAGCCGCATCGCGTTTGACTGGTCCGGTTGCGGTGTTGTCGCGGTTTTTTCAGCGCCGCCGGACGATCTTCGCCGTATTCAGTTTTGCATCGATGGGGCAGCTTTTAAGACCCTAGCCACTTTGGAGCAGCCCAAGCGCCATATCTTCGTCCTCGCGCAGAATCTCGCGCCCGGGCATCACACCGTCGAACTCCGGTTTTCCAGCAATGAAGCGGCAGGAAGTGCGACAGGATCGGTTCGCTTGCTCGGCCTCGCAAGCATCGGCGTGATCGCTGAATAACGCTAGTGACCAGCGACGCTTGCCGGCTCTGCCGTCAAACGAAACCGCGCGAGGTAGTGCAGACCGACGACGCTGATCAGGAATGTGAACCAGATCGGGTCGGCACGATCCAGCAGAAAACTCTCCATCGACGACAGATAGATTCCGAATATCCAGATTCGAAGAAACAGCTTCGCCAGGGTATCATTGTTCCCGGATTTCGTTGCAATCGAGAAATTCCGCAGCGGCGCGACAATGAAAATCGCAACAATCAATACCAGACCGGGAATGCCCAGCGTCAAGGCGTTGTCGAGGTAGCCGTTATGACTGTGGGCGGCCGTGGTGGTCCATTCGATAAGATTATCCTGAACCAGGTTCTGAATCGAATCGGTTCCCCAAAACGCCGCGAAGCCATAGCCGAGCCAGGGGTGCAACGCCAACGACGTTAGCGCGAATTCCCAGATGTCGGTGCGGCCGGTGAAGGTCGTGTCCAGCGGCAACAGCTTGACGATAGCCGCTACACGCTCGTCGAAAACCGAACCGACGGTCGCCAAATTCAGAGCGATCAGCGGCAGAAAGATCAGACATATGCGAAATGCAGTACTTTGTATCGCAACCACGAGAACGCTCATGATGAGCGCCAGCACACAAAGTGCCATCGCGCTCTTCCCGCCGGACATGATCAGAAAGAGGCTGGCCAGCAACAGGATCGCGGCACCCAGAATATAGGTTCGCCTGCCGATGAGATACATTCCGACGAAGACCAGCATCGCCATGATCGGTGCGGCGACGTTCTTGTGCCCAAAGGGTCCGCGCCAATCGCCGGCGAGTTGCGGTTCGATCATGTCGCGCGCCGTGTGTAAGGAAAATGTCGGCGCCAGCATCACGCCGAGATAACACAGCGCCAGAAACATCAGCGTTGAGGCGCCTAGCCACAGATCCAACTCGTCCTGCGTATCGGGCAACAGGAGCAGGCACGCAGCCATGGCCAGAACGCTGCCGGTCAGGATGACGCGCTGGAGCGACAGTCCAAAGTCATGGGAAAAAACGGTATTGATGCAAACCCAGCAACACAGCACCATGAACGTCGGCGTCATCAGGCTGCGCAGGGCTTTCGCATGCCGGAACACGGTCAGCGCAAGCGCGGCAACCGAAAACAATCCAAGCGTGATGTAGGTCGAAGCCAGCTTGCCCTTGTCGAGATCGCCGACATCGGGATCGCTGAGATCGGGAAACGGCCGAAGCGAAACCCAGATAAACAGGACGGTTGCGACAAATCCCACGCAGCGCGCCACATGCAGCACGTCGATATGACCGACGGCATGTCCGACGTTCTTGGCGATAGAAGGAAATTGCGCGAACCCGGCTGCGGCCTTCATTTCTCATCCCCTGTCGGCGGCCTGCCAAGCGCACGAAGGATCCGGTCATGCAGCCGGGGATATCGCCGCAACCGTTGCGCGGCGTAGTCGCGCAGCAAATACGGAAGTCCTCGCCAGCCGATCGCAATGCTCACATCCGCGAGCGGAATTTGTGCGGCACCGAACCGGCGCTTATAGGCATAATTTCCGATGCTGAGGTCGAACTGCCGCACCCCGTCCTTGTGCAAGGCGTCCATCGTCCGCTCAATGACAAGCAATCCCGGGGAGACATTCGACCATCGCTTTCCGGCATTGCTGATGCGCAGCAACGTATAGTCGGATCCCCGCCTGATGCCGAGCGTTGTGGCAACGACCTCATCGTCGCATGTCAGCGCGGATACGATTGCAAATCCGTCGCTCACGCCTTGCCTGATGATATCGCGGTAAAATTGCGCATGGGAATCGTCATTGAGGACAAACTTCAATCCCAATTGCTTCATGCGGTCGTGCTGCTGTGCATCCATGGTGTCGAGCAGCGCCAGCGCTTCGTCCACATTGGTGACGATCTGGAATTTCGCACCGGGATAACGATTGAAGACACGCCAGCTCCGCGGCAACTCCATTCGCTTGAGCGAAGCGCGATAGGCATCGAAATCGTCGCCGACCACGACGAGATTGCCGTTCAGCGAACAGGACCCCATCCGTCCGAGGGACGCCAGGGGGTTTGGCACGCCACCGACATTCGCGGGCATCTTGCGGAGACGAAGGAGATCGACACCCTCAGGTAAATTGCGCAAGCCGGTCAGTAACGCCTGACACAATGCCCTCGCCTCAACGCGGTCGTGCGGGGCCACGAAGCCGAGCACGGGGGCGTTGTAATCGGTGACACCAAGGTCGGCGAATTCGACGATACGGATGCCGCTGGCGACACGGCGTATCAGCGGCAGCAGCGCCACCTGCTGATCGGTCGCGCTGTCGGTGATGATGGCAATCAGCGGAGAAGATTCGGCGAAGGCACCGTACCAGGCTTCGAGCCAATGGCGGTGTTGAAAGGCCGTCCTGTGGCCGCCACCGGCCCAGCATGCCTCAGCCAGTTTCCAGTCGCGCACGAAATCGATTCGGAAATTGGGCGCGCGCGATACTGCACGTCCGTTCAGCCGCCCTACCTCCAAAATCGCCATGGTACGTCAACTTCCATCGGCCTGCGTCGAGCGGGTCTCTTGAACCGCACGATCGCATCGTTGCGGTTTGAGGTTATGGTCTTCGTCCGTCGCGAGCTTCAGCTATTTGTTATTCCATCGTTCCGGCAGCCATCAAACGCTGTCTCCATATGAGACGGCCGCCAGATCCGCAGCTGTTATCTCGCAAGAAGGGGGCCCAATGCAATCGCAGTCGCTTACGTTAAGATAACGTCTACAATGTATGGCTAACACGCATCTATTCGGTGTTTATTTCATTTTGATTGAATCAAATTGAATAGGCTATCGATGCTGACCTAACGCATCTTGCTGGTGTGAACCGACATACAATTCGTCCATGAACGCATTTGAGAAAGCGCCGGCGGCCGCACGATGACCCGGGAAACTCGATATCAGGCGCTGTTCCTCGGTGCGGGTCCGCAGATGCAATGCGGCGTCGGACAATTCACCCGGCTTTTATGCGAGGCGATCGAAAAACTCGCTCCGGGGAGCTGCACGACATTAACCTTGACGAGATCGGAAGGAACCGTCGCCGATATCCGCGGTGCGATCGAATCCGCACACAGCGTGGTCTGCAACTTCCCGATTGTGGCCTGGAAGCGTGTCATATTTCGCCCCTTGCTGGCGCTGGCAATCGCCAGGCTGCGGCGGCGGCGCGTCGTTCTGATCCAGCATGAATGGGCCAGTCTGAACTGGTTGCGGCGCATCACTTATCTCCCCGCGCTGCTGCTCGCCGATACGATCGTCATGTTCTCGCCATTGGTGCGGCGCGAACTGGCCGACGATTCCCTGTTCGGCTGGACCGCAAAAAAATGCGTGCTTGCGCCATTGCCGCCGAACATCGCGGCACCCGCCGGGATTGCCGATTCCAAACTGCGCCAGCGGCTCGCCACCGCACGAAGGGATGGACGCCTGCTGATAGGCCATTTCGGGTCGATCTATCCGGGCAAGCAGCCCACTGCGCTGCTCGACATCTGCGCCATTCTCAAGCAGCGCGGGTTAAACCCGCTGACGGTCTATATCGGCTCGTTCATCCGGGGCGTCGACAAGGTCGAGGAAGAGTTTTACGCCCATGTCAGGGAACTCGACCTCGCCGATAATGTCGTCGTCAGCGGCTATGTCGCGTCCAATCACGAGGTGTTCGGTCTGTTCGGCGAGATCGGCGCATTCTGTTATCCGCTCGAAGAAGGTATCACGGCGCGGCGCTCCAGCGTTCTCACCTGTGTGCAGTCTGGCCGTCCGGTGATCGTGACCGGCCCGGCCGAGGCGGACGAGTTCGATCACCATCCACGCTTCAAGGAATTGATCGATCGCGGCGCCATCGTGCTGGTCGAACGTGGATCGAGCGACGACGTTTACGCCGATCGGATCGTGTCGGCGCTTAAATCATCACCGGTACAGCCGCCGTTCGATTTCGACGGCTGGTGGCTGGATGTCGCGCAGGCGATACGACAGCAGCTTTAAGACGGGATCTTGGAGGCTTTGTAGGGCTGCGGTTCAATTCCGACGGCCGCCAACGCGCTGCCGACGGCAACCGCCATCGGATGCAGCGCGGTGATGGCCCGCTGTTCGGTGGCGACAAGCCTGATGGCGCGAACCATCGACAAAGGCAGCCGCCCGAGCAGCCTTGCGAGCAATCTGACGCGCGACCGCGCGGTTCGTGCCGCCTTGAGCTCGACATGATAATTGATGGCGCCGATCCGCAAGCCGCGTAGCGCGAGCCATGCCGGATGCGTCCGGTTTTTCGGCACCGTTTCGGTAATGACCGCATCGGCGGCCCAGTGAAATTTCATTCCGGCTTGCCGGCAACGGTCAAAGAAATCGAAATCGCCACCCCCCAGAAAATTGAAGCGAAGATCGAATGCGGGATCGGCCAGCCCTGCAAACACCGACCGGATGATCAGGCAGTTTCCGCAACCATAAATGACCGGAACCGGCCCGCTCACATCATAGGCCGGCCAGAACGCCGGGTGACGACCTAGGCCACGCTGGGCGGCGTCATCGAAATTCGGAAATACCGGCCCGCCGACCACATCCGCGCCGGTTGCTTCAGCGGTGCACACCATCCGCTCAAGCCAGTCAGCCGAGGCGATCTCGTCATCATCGATCATCAGGAAATGAACGGCGGCGGGAAACGTCGCCAATGCGGTCTCGAACACGGCATTGATCGCGTGGCAATTGCCCTGCTGCGGTTCGACCACGCAAAGCCCGGGAAATTTTCCTGCATGAAAGAATTCGGCGGCGACAGGCACGCTGGCGCACGCCGACGCATCGTTTTCGGCGATGACGACGGCGAAGCGGCGATCGGTGCGCTGATCGACCAGCGACTGCAGCGTGCGCCGCAGATGTTCCGGACGGCGGAAGGACGGAATGCAGACCACGATCCCGATTGAGGGATCGAGCGAATTCGACGTAGCTGCGATGGCGCGGGCGGCGTTTGGCATGGCGTTAAATCTTCCGGACTTTCTTTAGACGACCTTGCGTCGGCATTTTTCGATCACGTCGAACAAAGGCTTGCGTTTCAGGTCGGCATCCAATGGCAGCGGCCGATTAGGCCTACCATCGGGGCGTTTAAAATAGGTTGGCACCCAGGTGTATCGATCGCTCAGGCCCCAGGTCAGGATCGCTTTGGGGTGGACGACGTCACAGACGGCTTCAAGAAATCGTCCCGCGAGCCCGGCAACCAACGCATCACGCTCGCTGACCTTGCTTGGGAATTCGTAGTCGATCACGTCCAGTTCGGTGATCAGCACATCGAGCTTGAGTGCGTTAACTTCCCTGAGAAAGTCCTGTAATCCATCGCGATCGATGTCGCGGCTGGCGAATAAATGGGCCTGCAGCCCGACGGCATGAAGCGGTACATCCCGATCGCGCAGCGAGCGCAGCAATTGCAGCAGCGCCTTGCGGCGGGCGGCGAAACGCGGCCCCTTGAATTCGACGTCGTATTCGTTGAGCACCAGCTGCGCATCCGGGTCTGCCGTTGCCGCCGCGCGTAGCGCGATCGGCAGGTAATTCGGTCCCAACTGCCTGGTCCAGATCGACGGACGCAGCGATGCCGGGCCATCCGGCCAGTCCACCAGCGGCTCGTTTACCACGTCCCAGGACGGGATCGCACCGCGATATCGGGACACAACCGTTTCAATATGATCGACCAGTTCCCGCTCCGCCTCGGCGCGGCTATCGATGTCAGCGGTCCAGGCCGGCATACCGCCATACCAGGCCAGCGTATGGCCGCGGATATCGATCCCGTTCTGCCTGGCAAAATCGACCAGCGCATCGGCTTTTTCGAACCGGTATTCACCGCGCGCCGGATGGATGTCCGGCCACTTCATCTCGCCTTCGGGAACGATGATCTGGCAATTGGCGATAACTGCCTCGCGATAAGACATATCCGACATCAGCGCGTCGGCCCGCACCGCGGCGCCATATGGAATCGGCTTTCCGGGCGCTCCGGCGGCAAAAACCTGCGGTCGCGCTGTCGCAAAAGCGGACACCCCGGACAGGCCGGCCGTGCCGAGTGCCGCGACACCGGCGGCCTGAACGAGAAAATCACGCCGGGAATGCGTCGTCATCGTCATGCGTCCACGATCGTTAGAAACTTGCCTCAGGAGCCTGCATCGGCAATTCGCTGCGCTGGAATTCGTTGCGCCTGCGTTTGTGCAATATCCGGTCCAGTGTCGTGCGCCTGCGATAGATGCGCATGTCATGGTTAGCGGTAACGCAAAATTAACCACCCACGGAGCCTCGCAGCGGTTCTGAGGCTGATCGGCACTGATCTTGCTCATTGGACGGACGAAGAAGCCGGATTCCTCGGAAACCAATGATTCTACAATGATTCTAAACCCCGCCAGAGACAGCCGAAAAACGAACGAGGTCGCGTTGTTAACGCCGACCTACGGACGTGACCTCGAGCTGTGCACGCTGCTCTGCGAGAGCGTCGACCGTCACGTCAGTTCGTTTTCGAAACATTATCTGCTGGTTCCCGATTGCGACGTCCCGCTGTTTTCGCATTTCGAAAGCGAACGCAGGATCGTTCTTCCGGCATCCCAATTCCTGCCCAAATGGCTGCGGCCGCTGCCTTCCATCTTCCAGCGCAAGCGGCGCCAATTTTGGTGGTCATTCCGCGCAAAGCCGGCGAGCGGCTGGCATGTGCAGCAGATTCTCAAGATCGCCGCGACCATTTCGCTGCCTCACGAGCGATATTGCGTGCTCGATTCGGACGTGGTGTTCTTCCGGGATTTCGATCTGTCGCGTTTCGAACATCCCGGCACGATCCCGCTCCTGACCGTACCCGATGCGGTCACATCGACTCAGGTCCGCCACGCACGCTGGGTTGAAACCAGCCATCAGCTACTGGGATTGCCGACGCCGCCGCTTCCGGCCTCCGATTTCATCGGCCATATCATATTCTGGGATCAAGGGACCACGCGGGCGATGGCCTCGAAGATCGAAGCCGTCACCCATATCGATTGGATCGAAGCGTTGTGCCGGGTCCGCGAGTTTTCGGAATACATGCTGTACGGCTATTTCGCGCAGAACGACGCCGAATTTGCCGCCGGGCATACGCCCACATTGCGCACCGGTTGCGTCAGCTATTGGGATTCGCCTGAACTCGACGAGACCGAGCTGAACCGGTTGCTGGCGGGTGCCGATCAGCATGACTTCGCTTTCTCGGCCACGTCCTTTTCGGGAACGCCGGTGTCGATCATTCGCTCGGCCATTGAGGAGCGGCGGACTCTGCTTGCCCCTCGCGCCGCAGCCAAAGAACCCGCCGGGCAGGCTGCGCTATGCTGATTGGGCAAGCCACCATCAATCTTTCCGCGAATATCCTGTCGGCACTGCTGGGGCTACTCAGCGTCTTCATCTTCACGCGGCTGTTTTCGCCGCATGATTACGGCATCTACCTGCTCGGCGTCGGATTTGCATCCGTGGTCAGCACCTTTCTGGCGGGCTGGTTTCGCAATCTGATCCTGAGCAAGCACGCGAGGGACGACGGCACGGATGTGCGCGGCCTGGTGATTTCGGGATATCTCATTTGCTGTCTGGTGGCGCCCGCGGCCTATGGACTGGGCCGCCTGGTCGGACTGGATGCGATTGCCGCGGCGGCGGCTGTCGTGCTGGCGGTCGCGGTCGGCTTGTTTGAACTGACGCAAGACCTCGGTCGCGCGCGGCTTCGCTCCATGATGCTCATGAAGGCCACGCTGGTTCGCGCGGCATCGGCCCTTTGCCTCGGCGTTGCGGTTGCGGTCTTCGATCCGACGGGATTTCTTCTGCTGATTTCGTCGGCGCTGGCCTGCCTTTTTGCGATCCTGGTTCAGGTCCGCGCGTCCTGGCGTGGAACCATCCTCAAATTCGACGGCTCCGCTTTGCTGGCCGCCGCCAAGCAAGGCCTGCCGCTGACGTTGTCTCTCACGCTGCTGGCGATCTCCAGCGTCACCGACCGCTTCATGATCGCCAACCTCGTTGGCTCCGCCGAAGCCGGCAAATATATCGCGTCGCTCGATCTGGTCCGGCAAACCCTGATGATGCCGGCGATGAGCGCTGCCGCGGTGTTCTTTCCGCTCGCCGTTCAGATCTACGCCAATCAAGGCCGCAAGGCCGTGCGATCACACCTTGGCGAGTGCGTAGAGCTGCTGCTCAGCATCACACTGCCGGCCTGCTTGGGATTTGCTATCGTCTCTCCCCATGTCGCCAATGTCATTCTCGGCGCCGATTTTCGCCAGATGGCTGGGCAGACGATGCCCATCGTGGCCATCGCCGTGATCTTCCAGATTCTGAACCAGCAATATCTGCATGCGAGCTTTCTGCTCTCGGGACGCAATTCCTTCTATCTGATCAACACGGCCTCCATCATCGTCGCCAATGTGATCCTGTCCTATGTGTTCGTCAGCGACTACGGCACCATCGGCGCGGCGTGGGCCCGCCTCGGCGCCGATATTTTTGGATTTATCATCGCGCTGATCCTCAGCCGCCGGGCCTTTCCCATCCCGATGCCGCTGGGCCGGCTGGCGCTGACGGCGATTGCCGGACTGATCATGGCGCTGGTCGTCGCTGTCATCGACCGAAGCCTGCACGTTTCGGACATGGTCGCATGCCTCATTTTGGTCGGCGCCGGTTCGGTCACCTATCTCGTGATGTGCTGGGCGCTCGACATCTCTCATGCGCGCCGGCGTCTGAAAGTGGGTCTCGCGTTTTTCCGAACCAAGCTCGCAAACATCGGTCCGGGATAGGCAGATGGCAGCAGATCAGATCGCTAATGAAAGGTTAATTTTTGCTGGACGCGAACTCGCTGACCGACCGGATCGCGTCGGTCACACACCTGCGCTGAAAAACCACGCCTTGAAGGCCGTAAGTTCCGCTTTTGAATGCATCGAACGCGCCGCGATCCCTGAGCATTTAAACGCTTTTTTTGCGATTTCGGTGAATAGTCCCTCAATGAGTATGGTTAATTTTTCCTGTTGCGTAGGTTCCGCGCGAAAGTCCTGCGCGCGTAGCGTGACCCGAAGAGTAACCCCTCAGCCGACACGTGCGGCACTTCGAATGGAAGCTGAGGCCCATGTTTGCGTATGATCAACCGATCAACCCGTCCCGACCGGACGCGCGGCAAGAGCCCTCGCGAACGGCTGCCGGATTCGACGTGCTGCAGCTGGCGCAATTGCTGTGGCGGCGAAAGATCGCGATCGCGGCCACCGGCCTGATCTGCGCCTGTCTCGCGGTCATGATCGGCAAGAGCCTCGCGCCGAAATATACCGCGACAGTTCAGCTTTATATCGACCCGCGCGAATTGCAGCTGGTCGATCGCGAACTGACGCCGCGTTCCCAGGACATTTCGGGTCTCGCGATGGTGGTGGAAAGCCAGGCGCGCGTGATCACCTCAAATAACGTGCTGCTGCAGGTGATCCAGGACAACCATCTCGAGCGGGATCCGGAATTCGGCGGCGGTGACGCCAAGGGCCTGATGGCGACGCTGCTCGGCCTGTTCGGAATCGAGATCCATTCCGCCGGCGAGGTCAAGCTTGGCCAGATGTCCGCGCTGGAGGCGTTGAACCGTCACATCAGCGTGAAGAAGACCGACCGCACCTTCATCGTCGATATCGACGTCTGGTCGAACGATCCGGCCAAGGCAGCGATGCTCGCCAACGCGATCTCCGCCGCTTATCTGGAGGAATCCAAGAATTCGCAATCCACCGCCGCACGGCGCGCGACCACCGATCTGTCGGGCCGGCTCAAGGAACTACAGGAGCGGCTGCGTACCGCCGAGAACACGCTGGCCGTCTACAAGGCACAGAACAATTTCGTCGGCACCCAGGATACGCTGATCAGCGATCAGCAGCTCTCGGCCAGCAATCAGCGGCTGGCTGCTGCCCGCGCGCTCACGCTCGATGCGCAGGCGAAATACGACCAGATCGAAGCCAGCCGCCGCGCATCGACCGATCCCGGCGCCATTCCCGAGGCGATGCAATCCCCGACCATTGCCAATCTGCGCTCGCAATATGCCGAGGCGCGCAAGCGCTATGCGGAACTGGCCGGCGAGTTGGGACCGCTGCATCCCTCATTGCGCCAGATCGAAAAGCAGGTCGAAGATCTGCGCCGCACCATCAACGAAGAGACCGAACGTTTCGCGCAGTCGGCGAAAAACGACCTGACCCGTGCCCGCGACTTCGAAGCCGCGCTCAACAAATCGCTTGAAACGCAAAAACGCCAGAGCGTCCAGCTCAGCCAGGCGTCGGTGCGGCTTCGCGAGCTCGAGCGCGACGTCGAGGCCAGCCGCGACGTCTATCAATCGTTCCTTAAGCGCTCGCGCGAAACCCAGGAACAGGAAAGCCTCAACACGTCGAATGCCCGCATCATCGGCGACGCCACGGTGCCGACGCGCCGTGCATTCCCGCCGGCCGCAAGCCTGCTCGCGATGATCGGCCTCGTGCTCGGATCGCTCGGGGCCGCCGCGTGGATCATCGCGGCCAACCAGTTGCTTCCCGATCCCAATGCTCCTCGCAGCAGGACGCCGGCCCCGCCGGAAGTCCGAACGCCGTCCTCGCCGTCGCGGCCGCCGGCAGGCAATCAACCTCCGCAGCTTGCGACCAGCGCATCGATCGAGAAACCACAGGTCGCCCGGCTGCAGGAATCCGACGTGATGCGGACCCTGAGCGGAATCCTGGTCAAGGGCAGCGTTCCCGACGTGACGCAGATCGGCTGGCCGACGCTGCGGGCGGGGTATCCGCTGACCTTCCTCAACGCGATGCGCGAGATGCGCGCCAGGCTGTCAAAGTCGTCGCCCGGCAAGCCGGCACCGGTGCTGGCCGTGATCGGCGCGGGCACCGGCGAGGACCGCAGTATCGCGGCGCTGAATGTCGCGCTGGCCGCCGCGCGCGATGGCGCCAGGGTGCTGATGATCGATGCCGATCATGCCATTCACGCGCTGTCGGATAAAGTGAGCGGCCCGGTCAAGGCCGAAGCCAGCCGCACGAACTGGCTCAGCATCGGCACCAGGTCTCGTCCCGCGATCACCGCGATCCAGACCGCTAACGGGATAGCGATCCTGCCCGCAATCAAGGCGACCGGAACCAGTCATGCAATCCGCCAGGCGGTCGCGCAGGCGCATTCCTCGGGCAACTACGATCTGGTGATCCTCGACGGCCCGGCATTGCCCTGCAGCGCCGCCGACCGCGAGTTGCTCGATCTCGCCGATGGTTTGGCGGCGATCCTGCCCGCCGATCTCGACATCAACGACTGCATGGTCGACATCATTACGACCCTCGGCGACACCGAGCACAAACTGATCGGCGTCATCATCAATGAACTTCGCCCGACCACCCTCATTCGTCAGCGGAGCAAAGAATATGCTTGAACGCCGCGCAAATCCGATCGGGCGGGCTGCGACAGCCAGCGTCCCCAGAATCTCGCTCGGCGGGCTTCGGCTGGCCGTGCTCGACATCGAGCAAACCGCGAATTTCATGGTCGACATGGTATTCCCGCAGCGCCGGATCGGCCGTCCGCTGTATTTGACTTCCGCCAATGGCGAAGTGCTGGCGCGTTGCTCGACTGAGCCGATGACCGGCCGGCTGTTCCGCGCCGCCGATCTCATCAATGCCGACGGACAGCCGCTGGTCACGGTATCGCGGCTGAACTCATCGACCCCGCTGCCGGAACGCGTTGCGACCACCGACCTGTTTCACGTCGTTGCCCGCAAGGCCGAGGCCGCAGGACTGACGTTCTATATGTTCGGCGCCGACGAAGCCGAAAATGCCGCCGCGGTCGCCAATGTCCAGAAAATGTATCCGGACTTGAAGATCGTCGGATATTCCCATGGCTATCTGAGAGGCGAAGCGCTGCGCGCCAAGGTCGATGAAATCAACCGGCTGGCGCCGGATTATCTCTGGGTCGCGCTCGGCGTTCCCTATGAGCAGGCCTTTGTCGAGGATTTCACGCCGCATCTGTCCAATGTCGGCGTCATCAAGACTTCGGGCGGGTTGTTCAACTTCCTGTCAGGCAGCCGGGCCCGCGCGCCGCAATGGATGCAGAATATGGGTCTCGAATGGGCCTGGCGCATCTGGCTGGAGCCGCGCCGGCTGTTCTGGCGCTATCTGACCACCAATCCCCGTGCGCTCTACCTGCTGTTCAACAAGAACTCGCCGGGCGATACGACCCCACGGGGCTAACTCCAAGCCTAAACTCGCTTTTGATGCTGCGATGCGTGGCTTGCAGCCGCGCCGCACCCGCATGCGCGGGCGCCGCTTGCACCGCAGGCGCGACACCGGTTAGCATGAAGCCAATCAAAAACGAACACGCAGCAGCCTTTCGGCTCGCGGCATTGGAGGAAACCATGAAAATCACGCACCGGTTCTGGCGATATCTTTTGGCGCCGATAGCGCTGGCGGGCATGCTGAGCATGAGCTCCGCGGCCGAGATCAATCCCGCCGCGTTGGTTTTCAAATCGCCCGACCAGATTCCATGGGGTCCGGTCAATGCCGCCGGCGCGCAAACCGCTGTCGTGGTCGGCGACCCCACCAAGCCCGGCTTCTATATGGTCTACAACAAATGGACCAAAGGTAATCATTTCAGCCGGCCGCATTTCCATCCGAACGACCGTTACATCATCGTGCTGCAAGGCACCTGGTGGGTGGGCACCGGGCCGAAATTCGATATCAACAACACGACACCCATGGCTGCCGGAAGTTTCATCACGCATTTCGGCAAACAAATCCATTGGGATGGCGCCAAGGACGAAGATGCTGTTCTGGTGATCATGGGCGAAGGTCCGGCGACTTCGACCGGGGCGGAAGAGAAATAATCCAAATCACTTGATCCGTTCCGCGGATCGACCGAAGGTCAATCTTCCGTGGTTTGGAGGATGTGATGCATCAGGCTGCGAATGTGCAGTTCGAACGCGCAGTGCACGAATTTGTGCGCTGGCGCGCGGTACCCGAGGAAGCACGATCACCCGCCCCCGCATGGTGGTGGGGAACGGCGTTTGAGCTGCGCGGTGTCAGGCAGCCGATGCCGAACGCCTGGTGCGCAAGCCTGGAACTGCCCGAGCGCGCGACCTATGCCGACGGTGCGGAGGTTTTTCTGAAATCCCTCGCGGGCCAGACATTGCTGCCGTGGCCCGACGGTTTCCCGGGCCACACCTAGCACGTGACAAGGTTAGAACGGTCTGCAACGGCATCGGCAGTGAGCCCCCTCTCCCCTTGTGGGAGAGGGTTGGGGTGAGGGGTTCAGGTCTATCGATAGTCCGTAACCCCTCACCCGAACTGCTTCGCAGTTCGACCTCTCCCACAAGGGGAGAGGTGAAGTGAAGCCGCTGACAGACCAATTCAATCAAAAGCCAGACCCAGGCCAAGTAACAAGAGAAAGAAAAACATGCGTTGGCTGAAATTTACCGCAAACCAGCAGACATCCTGGGGCATCATCGAGGGCGATCGGGTGATCGCCGTCAGCGGCGATCCCTTCGGCGAATGGCAGCGCACGCCGCGCTCGCATGCGCTCGCCGAGGTCAAGATCGAACTCCCGCTGGTGCCGCGTACATTCTATTGCGTCGGTTTGAATTATCTCAAACACCTCAAGGAAGCGGCGGACAAGCGTGGCGAAGTCCCCAACGTCCCCGACCGGCCCGAAATCGGATATCGCGCCCAGAACGCGCTGATCGCCCATGACGAGGATGTCGTGATTCCGGCCAGCGCCACCGAGAAGATCCACTACGAGGGCGAGCTGGCCGTCGTGATCGGTAAAAAGGCAAAGCATCTCAGCGAGGCCGATGCGATGTCCTGCGTGTTCGGCTACACCATCGGCAACGATGTCAGCGAGCGCTCCTGGCAGAAAGCGGATCGCGGGCTGTGGCGGGCCAAGAACGCCGACACCTTCAAGCCGATGGGACCGTGGATCGAAACCACGGTCAATCTCGACAGCATGGAAACGATCGTCAAAGTAAACGGCAAGGTGAGCAATCGCTTCCGCACCAATGACATGATCTTCGGCATCAAGCCATTTATCGTCGAGCTGACGAAATATTTCACGCTGTGGCCGGGCGACGTGATCTGGATGGGAACCGACGGCGCATCGCCCGATATCAAAGCGGGCGACATCGTTGAAATCGAGATCACCGGCATCGGCACCCTGCGCAACCGGTTTGTTGCAGAGACGGCGCATTAAAGGAAGGCGAAAGCCTTCGTCGACCTCGCCTTAGGCGGCGAGGCCGACGGATCAGGCCCTATCAGGACGGCGCAACCGCCCGGCGTGGCGAGAGCATTCCGACCACGACCGTTGCGATCGCCGCGACGACGACGTTGAGGATCAGTGCGCCGAGCCCGACATAAAATACATAATTGGCTCCGTCGAAGCTGATGGTCGCGAGCGGCTTCAGTCCATTGCTCCACGCCGTCCACGATCCCCACGCGATTCCTGTCGCCCAGCCGAGCAGAAGGCCCTCGGCGCGAAACCAGCGCGTGAACAATCCGAACACCAGCGCCGGGAAGGTCTGCAAAATCCACAGGCCGCCGAGCAATTGCAGATCGAGCGCATATTGCGTGGGCAGGAAGATCGTGAATGCCAGCGCACCGACCTTGACGACGAGGGAGGCTATCTTGGCCACCGACGCCTCCCCGGCGTGGCTAATGTCCGGGTTGACATAGGACTTCCAGATGTTGCGGGTGAACAGATTGGCCGCCCCGATGCTCATCACCGCGGCCGGCACCAGCGCACCGATCGCGATCGCCGCGAAAGCAAAGCCGGCGAACCAGGACGGGAACAGCACCTTGAACAGCGTCGGCACCACGTCATTGTTCGACGTCACCTTGATGCCGGCAGCATAAGCCATGTAGCCGAGCAGCGCGATCAAGCCAAGCAGCAGCGTATAGGCCGGCAGCAGGATCGCATTCTTGCGAATGGTATCGGCCGACTTCGAAGCGAAGATACCGGTCAGGGTGTGCGGATACATGAAGGCGGCGAGCGCCGAGCCGAACGCCAGCGTCGCATACGGCAGGAACTGCGCCGGCTTCAACGTCAGCCCGGTCGCGCCGCCCTTGGCGGTAAACGCGTCGCTGGCGGCGGAGAACACCGCGCCATAGCCGCCAAGCTTGGATGGCACCACCACCACCGCCACCAGCACCACGATGTAGATCATGATGTCCTTGACGAAGGCGATCAAAGCCGGCGCGCGCAGGCCGGAACTATAGGTATACAACGCCAGCACGACGAAAGCCGCGACGATCGGCAATTCGCCGTCGAGGCCGATTGCCTTGATCACCACGCCCATCCCGATCAGCTGCAGGGCGATATAGGGCATCGTCGCGACGATGCCGGTGAGCGCGACCACAAGCTCGAGGCTGCGTGAACTGTAAGTACCCATCACCACATCGGCCGCGGTCACATGACCCTTGGCGTGCGCGACTTTCCAGAGCAGCGGCATCACCGCGAACACAAAGGGATAAACCAGGATCGTATAGGGCAGCGCGAAGAAGCCGTAGGCGCCGACCGCATAGACCAGAGCCGGCACCGCGATCACGGTGTAAGCCGTATAGAAATCACCGCCGACAAGAAACCAGGTGATCCAGGTACCGAACTGCCGTCCGCCCAGGCCCCATTCGTCGAGATGTTCGCCGACCGGGCCGGCCTTCCAGCGCGCGGCGAAAAATCCCATCACGGTGACGAGGAGGAAGAAGAAGAGAAAAACCGAAAGTGCGGTCCAGTCGATCTGATCGGACATGGTGATGATGCTTTCCAGAACTTGTCTTGCAGAATGGCTTGTCGAAATCTTGCCGAGATATGCAGGGTCTTAAGGGGTTTCGTCGTCAGGTTTGCGGCTTCGGTAAACCACCCAGATCAGCAGCGAACAGAGCGGCACCCATGCCAGCTGGTACCAGTAGAAGAACGGAAACCCGAGAAAGCTCGGATCCTGGAAATTATAGGACGGCACCCACAACAGGCCGGCAAAAGGCAACAACAAAAGAACCCACATGGGCAAACTCCACAGGCCAACATCCATGACCGATTTGTTACGTTAAAGACGATCTACGATTGGATCGGGGTGTCGTCCAGCGAATTTGCGCTGTTGCACTGCACTGATTGGCAGGCATTCGCATTCGCGCCAGCGCCGCAGACGGTGATCTGCTGCGGCGCCAGAGATACCGGCGCCAGACGGCGCCGGTACACATCCATGTGCGCTTTTATAGGTGCTATTTCATAAGATCCGCGCCGGCCTTGCAGGTAGCGGCGTCCTGATCGCCGGTGCCGCCGCTGCAGCCGATCGCGCCGATCAGCTTGCCGTTCTCGACAAGCGGAAATCCGCCGGGGCTTGCGACTAAAGTCGGATCGAGCGTGCCGGGATAGGAATGTCCCGTCTCGTAGGCATTGTAGAACGCGCGAGATTCGCGCCGGAAGCGCGCCGCGGTGCGGGCCTTGCCGATCGAGATCGAACCGGATGCGATTTGCGCACCCTCCATACGCTCGAACAGGACGAGTTCGCCGTTGGTATCAACCACCGCGATATTCATTTTCCAGTTTCGCCGCTTGGCTTCAGCCTCGGCCGCGGCCATCAGCTGTTTGGCGCGATCAGCCCCGATCGACGTACCGTAGGGAATGTCGAACGGCATCGCATCGGGCGTTCCGCCCGCCGACGGAGGCGCAGGCGGAGTCGCCGGCGCCGGTGTTTGTGCCAGCGCGGACGAACCCAGCGCCGCAACGGCGAAAGTCGCCAGTGTCATCGAAACGATCGAACGCATACTCTACCCTCCCAGTTGAAAAATCTCGTTTTTGGTTCGCTCAGAGATCGAGGCCGCCTCACATCGGCGGCGTCAATCCGTCCTTGCCATAGGTAATACGCGGGGTCTCCACCGTGCCATTAGCGCTCTTCTTGCCGGCGCCGACGAAAATCTTGGTGCCCGGCTTGAGATCGCTCTTGTCGCCCACGACGTAGGTCACGACCGCGGTTTCGGGGGTCACCATCAGCTTCTTCTCGCCATCCTTGTATTTGACCGTGAGCGTCGGTCCGTCGACGCCATTAACGGTCTGCTCGACATTGGCGTTGGTCATTTTGGTGTTCGGCTTGAGATCCCAGTCATAGTGACCTTCGCCGGTGCCACGCATCGATTCCGGGAAGATGTGGACCTCGATGGCCTTCTGACTGCCGTCAGGCTGCGTCATGCCGGTCGAGCCGACGAACATGCCCGGCTTGATGTCGGCCATCGTCGACTTCACGATTGCCACAAAAAGCGGCTTGTCGCCGGTCATCGCGACTTTCATTTCCGCGCCGTCGCGATTCTTGACCACATAAACGTTGCCATCGACGCTTTCGATGGTGCCGCGAATGCGGACGGTTTCCTGCGCCGATGCCGGCAAGACGGTGCAGATCAAGGCAAAGCTGGCAGCAGCAAGCATGCGCTGGAGTGTGCTGGACATGTCATTCTCCAAGTGTTCTGAAACGGGTTCTGAGAAGGGTTCTGGATTGCCGGCTGAAACGATTACTGCCGGGACGAGGACCGTCCCGCCAAGGGGCACCAAGCAAGTGCCGTCAAAGACGCTCCCTCCGCAACCCCGATGCTGGGCGAATATTCCTCACTGAGATGATAGCCGTTGCTGCTACCGCACTGCAGCAAGCGGTATCTACTGGTCGACCTTGATCCCGGCATCCTTGATGACCCGACGCCAGCGCTCCTCTTCGCCACGGATATAGCGATCGAGTTCTTCCGGGGGACGCGCGATCACGACCAGTCCCTCATTCACGCCTAGTTTTTTGAAAGCCTCGGACTGAACCGCCGCTGCCGCCGCCTTGTTGAGGCGATCGATCACGTCTGAAGGCGTCCCGGCCGGCGCAAACAGGCCATACCAGCTCTCCGCGGTATAACCGGGAACGCCGGCTTCACTGACGGTTGGCAATTGCGGAAACGCGGGCGAGCGTTCCGTCGATGTCACTGCAATCGCCCGCAACTGCCCGTTCTCGACCAGCGAGGCGGCGCTCGCCACCGTCGTAAACATCACATCGATCTGGCCGCCGATCAGGTCGGTGATGGCGGGCGCGGCGCCCTTGTAGGGCACCGTCGTCAGATCGACCTTGGCCATGTCCTTGAACAACTCGCCGGCGAGATGCGCCGAGGTGCCGGTGCCGAATGTTCCATAGGACAATTTGCCGGGAGAGGCTTTCGCCGCCGCGATCAAGTCTTGAATCGATTTGATCGGCGATTTCGGATTGACCACGACGACGTTAAAGGAACGCGCAACCAGGGCGACGGCGGCAAAATCCCGGTGCGGATCGTACGGCAGCTTGGTATTGAGGCTGGGATTGACCGCATGCGAAAACGTTCCCATCAGCAGCGTATAGCCATCGGGCCTACTGGCTGCGACCGCCTGGGTGCCGATGATGGTACCCGCCCCCGGCTTGTTCTCGATCAGGATCGTGACGCCCAGATCTTTCCCCATGTCCTGCCCGAGCGTGCGCGCCACCACGTCGGTCCCGCCGCCGGGCGCAAAGGGGACGACGAGCCGGATGATCCGTTCCGGATACAAAGCCATCGCATCGCCGGTCCACAGCATGACGAGCGGCCATGACGCCACAAACGCCAGCAGCAGAAGCCGCCTTCTCGTATTGAGTTTGAATGACATGCGCATCCGCCTGCGGCCGGAATTCATGAGAATGCAGTAGCCGATTTATGTTCTTGTTGTTTCCTGCTTACGTTCTCTGCTTGCGTTCCCGACGCAGTGCCATGCGCTGGGCGATTGCAGGGCGGATCTGGAATGCGCGCGCGAAACTGGACGCCGGGACGTGCGGTAGACTAGCATCCGCGCGAAACACTTCAATACAACGAAAACTTTCGGGGAGGGTATTATGCGGCATTGGCTGATCGGATTGATGTTGTTGACGGGATCGCCGGCGCTGGCGCAGCAGGCCGTGCCCGTCATCGCCTTTGACTCGGTGCCCAATCCGCTTCGGCTGCCGACCAACATGTATCTCGGCGAAGTCTCAGGCGTCGCACTCAATTCCAAGAGCCACATCTTCGTGATGTCGCGCGGCAACACCAGCGGCCCCGCCTATGCAGCGGCCGCAACGCAACTGCTGGAATTCGATGCCAAGGGCCAATTCATCCGCGAAATCGGCAAGAACCTCTATGCGTGGTCGTTCGGCCATACCGTCAAGGTCGATCCCCAGGACAACATCTGGGTGACCGACAAGGGTTCCGACATGGTGATCAAGTTCGATCCCGAGGGCCGCGTGCTGATGGTGTTCGGCCGCAAGCAGGAAGCCTCCGACGAAGACACCGCACCGCTGAAACACCCGAAGCCACCGCTGCCCGCCGAGGACGGCCGGTTTCGCCAGGTCACCGACGTGGCGTGGGACAAGGCCGGCGACACTTTCATCAGCGATGGCTACATCAATTCGCGCGTCGCCAAGGTGGACAAGGACGGTAACTGGCTGAAGTCATGGGGCGACCGCGGCAAGGAGCCCGGCCAGTTCAACACCCCGCATTCGATCGCAACCGACGCCGACGACAATGTCTACGTCGCCGACCGCGGCAACCACCGGATCCAGGTATTTGACCGCGATGGCAAATTCCTGCGCCAGTTCGTCATCGATGTGCCGGTGCCGCCGGGCGCCAAGCCTGCGATCGGCAAGATTCCCGACGAAGCCGCAATGGCCAGCGGCACTTTCGTGCCGGGCTCACCGTGGTCGATCTGCATCACGCCGCCGCCGCATCAGGTGCTCTACAGCTCAGACTCCTGGCCCGGCCGCATCTACAAGCTCAGCCTCGACGGCAAGGTGCTCGGCATGCTCGGACAATCCGGCAAGCAATTGAAGCAGTTCGGCTGGATCCATGCGATGGCGTGTCCGTCGGAGAACGTGCTCTACGTGGCGGAATTGCTGAACTGGCGGATACAGAAGCTGATCCTCAAACCCTGAGAGGCGATCCGAGGCATCGTCGCATCAGGCATAGGGATTGATCAGCTTCTGCTGCTCGGCGCTGTGGCGCACGAGGAGATCGATGAAGCTGCGAACCTTTGCCGAGAGATGATGACGGTGCGGATAAACCGCATTCACTGTATTCTCTGCCGGGCGGTAGTCCGGCAGCAGACGAACCAGACGGCCGCTTTGCAGGTCGTCGCCGATCAAAAATCCCGCGGCGAGCGCGATGCTGATCCCCTGCAGGGCGGCGAGCCGCAGCGTCTCGCCACTGTTGGTGATCAGATTGCCGGAGACTCGCACAGCCACCGGGGCTCCCTTGGGATCGAGGAAATGCCAGTCATCGCCAAACGGATAAAGGGCGTGGCGAACGCAATTATGGTCCGTGAGTTCGGATAATTGCTGCGGCGGTCCGTGCTTTTCGAGATAGGCCGGCGAGCAACACAGCACATGCCGCCAGGTCGCGAGACTGCGGATGATCAGGCTGGAATCGGCCTGCGGCGTGAGCCGGATCGCCAGATCGAAACCCTCGTCGATCATGTCGATCTCGCGTTCGCCCATGGTCAGGTCAATCTTGACCTCGGGATAGGACGCAAGAAATTCGGTCACCGCCGGTGCCACGAACGGAACCATATGGGTCGCGGTATAGATGCGCAGCGTGCCGCGCGGCGTCGATTGCAAGGCACCCGCGATGTCGTCGGCCTGTTCGAGATCGGCAAGGATTTGCGTGCAGCGATCGTAATAGGCCTTGCCGACCTCCGTCAGGCTGACCTTGCGGGTGGTGCGATGAAGCAGCCGCGCCCCGAGCCGTTCTTCAAGCGCATGGACGTGGTTGCTGACCATGGTGGTCGACATGTTCAGGCGGCGCCCGGCCGCTGAAAAACCGCCACTATCCACGACCCGCACGAATGTCGTCAGGCTGGTCAGCCTATCCATCGGCGTCTCCGATTATCCTCTAATACTGGATAATCCTTCCATTTCTTTGCCCATTATCATATCGCGCCGGGCATTGCATCTAACGCCTCAAACGCAGGGACCCTCCTTTCGGGGGCCGCTCGATTTTGGGGAATTAATACCATGACCTCATCCTATGTAGCTGATTTAAATACGAAAACACGGCTTCGCCCGTCACGGCAGGCGGTCAAGCGTGCCGCTTTGGCGCTGATACTGACCCTTGGGGTCGCCGGTGCGGCGGACTTTGGCTACGGCTACCTCACGACCGGGCGGTATCTGGAATCGACCGATGACGCCTATGTCAAAGCCAACTCCACGATCGTCTCGCCGCGCGTGTCCGGCTATCTCGCCGAGGTGCTGGTCGGCGACAATCAGCCGGTCACATCAGGACAATTGCTGGCCCGGATCGACGATCGCGATTTCAGGATCGCGCTCGACCAGGCCCATGCGGATGTCGCTGCGGCGGAAGCGACGGTGCGTAATCTCGATGCCCAGATCGCCCTGCAGCACCCCGTCATCGAACAGGAAACCGCTGACATCGCCGCGGCCGAAGCCAATCTGCAATTCGCGCGAGAAGAACAATCCCGTTATGACGGGCTGATGAAGTCCGGCTCCGGCACGGTCCAGCGCGCGCAGCAGACCGATGCGGCGCTGCGCGAGAAGGTCGCGCAGCTGCAACACGGCAAGTCCGGACTGCTTGCCGCGCAAAAGAAGGTCGACGTTCTCACATCGGATCGCGCCAAGGCGGTCGCGCAACTCGATCACGCCCGCGCCGTCGATCAGCAGATGGCACTCAATCTGTCCTACACACGCATCATTGCACCGGTCGACGGCACCGTCGGCGCGCGTTCGCTCCGGGTCGGTCAATTCGTGCAGGCCGGAACGCAATTGATGGCGGTGGTTCCGCTTGATGCGGTCTATGTAGTCGCGAATTTCAAGGAAACCCAGCTCACCCATGTGCGCAACGGCCAGCCGGTCGAGCTTACCATCGACAGTTTCCATGGCACCCGGCTGCGTGGCCATGTCGATAGCCTGTCGCCGGCGAGCGGCCTCGAATTCGCACTGCTGCCGCCCGATAACGCGACCGGCAATTTCACCAAGATCGTGCAGCGCGTGCCGGTGAAGATCGTGCTCGATGACCACGGCCTGATTGGCCTGTTACGTCCTGGCATGTCGGCAGAGCCGACCATCGACACCAAGGCCACCGTGCTTGCGGAGCGCGAAACCAAAAACCGGTTGGCGTCAGCCGTGGCGCGACCGAACGGCGGCTGAGCCGAATCCGTTTTCCGGCGGCACCGAAAGCCGCCGGATCATTTTCCCCGACGATGAAATTTCAGCTCAACGCATACGGCCTTGGCCAGGAGGCCGACATGACCGCGCTCCAGCCCACCGTCAATGCCACATCCGCCAACCTCAGCGGCGATCATGCCAAAGCAGCCGGCGCACCAGATAAGGCGGCGCCCGCCGTCACGACCAAAACCTGGTTGGCGGTGTTCGGCGCGACGCTCGGCGCCTTCATGGCGGTGCTCAACATCCAGATCGTCAACGCGTCGCTGGCGGACATTCAGGGCGCGATCGGCGCCGGCATCGACGATGGCGGCTGGATTTCGACCTCTTATCTGATCGCGGAGATCGTCGTGATCCCGCTCAGCGGCTGGCTAGCGCAAGTGTTCTCGGTCAGGGTCTATCTCCTGACCAATGCGGTGTTGTTTCTGGCATTTTCCGCGGCCTGCGCGCTGGCGCAGGATTTGCCGCAGATGATCGTGCTGCGCGCGATCCAGGGATTTACCGGCGGCGTGCTGATCCCGATGGCCTTCACGCTCATCATCACGCTGCTCCCAAAAGCCAAGCAATCCATTGGGCTCGCGATGTTCGCGGTGTCCGCCACCTTCGCGCCCGCCATCGGCCCGACCATCGGTGGTTATCTCACCGAAAATTGGGGCTGGCAGTGGATATTCTACGTCAATCTGGCGCCGGGCGCGCTGATGCTCGGCATGCTCTGGTTCTCGCTGGATTCGAAGCCGATGAAGCTGTCGCTGCTGCGCGAGGGCGACTGGCCCGGCATCGTCACCATGGCGGTCGGCCTCGGCGCGCTGCAGACCGTGCTCGAGGAAGGCAACAAGGACGACTGGTTCGGATCGGATTTCATCGTCCGCCTGTCGATCGTCGCAGCCATTGCCCTCGCGCTGTTCTTCTGGATTGAGCTGACCAGCAAGAAGCCGCTATTGAATCTGCGGCTGCTCGTCCGCCGCAACTTCGGCTTCGGTGTGCTCGCCAACTTCCTGATGGGTACGGCGCTTTACGGCTCGGTCTTCATCCTGCCGCAATATCTGGCGCGCATCCAGGGTTACAATTCCGAACAGATCGGCATGGTGCTGGCCTGGACCGGCCTGCCGCAACTTGTGCTGATCCCGCTGGTGCCGCGGCTGATGAAGCGCTTCGATGCGCGGCTGATCATCGGCATCGGCTTTGCGCTGTTCGCCGCTTCGAACTTCATGAACATCTATATGACGAAAGATTACGGATCGGACCAGTTGTTCTGGCCCAACGTGGTTCGCGCGATCGGCCAGGCACTGGCGTTCGCGCCACTCTCGGCCATCGCCACCGCCGGCATCGAGCCCGAGAATGCCGGCTCGGCATCGGGATTGTTCAACATGATGCGCAACCTCGGCGGCGCCATCGGCATCGCCGGACTGCAGACATTCCTGACCAAGCGCGAACAGTATCATTCCAATGTGCTGACGCAGTCGGTCTCGCTTTTCGAGCAGGCGACGCGGACGCGGATCGAGCAACTGACGAACTACTTCATCAATCATGGCGTTATCGACCCCGCCGACGCATCGCACCGGGCCGTCGTCGCGGTCGGCCAGATCGTGCAGAAGCAGGCCTACATCCTCGCCTTCAGCGACACCTTCTTCGTGCTCGGTGTTGCGCTGATGATCGCGCTGGTGGCGACCCTGCTGCTCAAAAAACTTGGCCATATAGCTCCCGGCGGCGGCGCGCACTGACACAGGCGAACACCGCCGCCAGTTCGCGGCCAATCACCAAAAACTGATTGTCCATTTCCAGTTGATGGTCCATTGCGTACTCCGCGGATTATCGCGGTCCCCGGCCATTGCTATGTGGGGTGGGCGGTGGCGCATGCCGCAAGATTTCACAGAAATGCGCAATGGGAGATGAAAATGCGAAAGGCTATCCTCACAATGCTCGTCGCGTCCGCAATCGCTGCAGTAACCGCACAAGCGGCCGTGGCTTCCGAACGTCACCATACTCGAACCACCGATCGGGTCCGAGCCGAACAATTCCGGCAGCGCAATGCAGCGTTCGCCTATGTTCCTGTCGAACCTGATTACTCCCACTATAACGCTGGAATGTCGGCGCCCGCCGGCCGCTAATTTGCGGCATGTCGAAAAGAGCCCCGGCAGGTCCGGGGCTTTTTCTGTGTCAGATGGCGCTTTGTCGCTAATGGTATGGCGCGCTGCTGTTTTCAACATTCACTTCGGGGTGAACGACATCGCCGGTCAAAAGCAATGGAGCCTCACTTCACGCACTGTTTATCCGCTCTCTGTTGATAGTCCTTCGCCATTTCCATCGATTATCAAATCAATCGTCCGGCACCATGTTGTGCTCGCACGAGGCAAAAGTGCTTCGCGACATCGTTCAACAGGAGATCACAATGCGTAAGACAATCATCACTATTCTCGGTGCGTTGCTGATTACCGGATCGGCCGTTCAAATGGCCACAGCGTCCGAACATCATATGCGCAAGGCGCAGCGCGCGCCGATTTCGGCAAGCGAGCAGTTCCGCAAGGCCAACAACTCCGTTGACGTGCAGACCACCGGCGTTCGGAACGACTATTCCGACTTCGAACGCAGGAACGCCTTTAACTGACGCTCACGCGAACCATCTGCGTTCCGCCCGGTGTTTTCCCCCAAACACAATCGGCGGAGCGCGGATGTTCGAATCCGGAACGGCATCGGAACCTGCCGATTGCGGCACTTGTTTCCGGGTCGCGCCATCCCCCAAATATGCGAGCATCAAAGGGGCTCGACGCCCGTGTCGCTCTATCACTTGGGCAATAGACCGCTGGTGCAGCCCCGCCATCTTGAAGCTGGTGGCACTACTAAAATATCGCCCAACTGCACGTCAAAGGAGAACGACGATGAAACCTCGATTGAACGCCTATCAAGTCGCGCCGGACACCATCAAGGCGCTGATGGCTCTGGAAACCGCGGTCCAGGGTACCGGCCTCGAACAGTCGCTGATCGAACTGGTGAAGACGCGCGCGTCGCAGATCAATGGTTGCGCGTTCTGCATCAACATGCACACCGAGGATGCGCGCAAGCACGGTGAGACCGAACAGCGGCTGTATCTCCTCAACGCCTGGCGTGAAGCGCCCGTCTATACCGATCGTGAACGCGCAGCGCTGGCATGGACCGAGGCGGTGACGCTGGTTTCGGAAACCCACGTCCCCGACGACGTCTATGAGGGCGTTCGCGCCCAGTTCTCGGAAGCCGAGACGGTCAATCTGACCATGCTGGTGGCCACCATCAATGCGTGGAACCGGATAGCGATCAGCTTTCGCATGATTCCCCCGCTGAAGGCCAAAATCGCGGCCTGACCCGGCGTCGCGGCGCGAGGGTATTCTCGCGAGATCTACTCAGAAGTCTTGCGGGCGAAGTCGATGTAAATCTCTCGCAGGCGATTGGCCATCGGGCCGGGCTTGCCGTCGGCAACAGTTTTGCCGTCGATCGTGACGACCGCCTGCACAAATGAACTCGCGCTGGTGATGAAGGCTTCCTTTGCCGCCAGCGCCTCCTCCACCGAAAACGGCCGTTCCTCGACACGAAGCTGACGCTCCTCGGCAAGCGCGACCACCGCCTTGCGGGTGCAGCCCGGCAGAATCGCACTCGAATTCTGCCGCGTCACCAGCACGTCATCCCTGGTCAGGATGAAAGCCGATGATGATCCGCCCTCGGTGACCTTGCCGTCCTCGATCATCCAGGCTTCGCCGGCGCCCGCTTCCGCCGCGGCCTGCTTGGCCAGTACCTGCGCCAGCAGCGCCACGCTCTTGATGTCGCGCCGCGCCCACCGGATATCCGGCACCGTAATCACGGCGATGCCCGACTTCGCGGAAGCCGCGTTGACGATGTCCTTCATCGAGGTGAACAAAATCAGTGTCGGCGTGACGCCTTTCGGGAACGCAAAGTCCCGCCCGGCGGCGGCGCCGCGCGTCACCTGCAGATAGACCAGACCGTTCTCGACCTGATTGCGTGCGATCAGCTCTTTCTGGATTTCCCGGATACGGTCGAGCGTTTCCGGTAGCGCCAGCGCGATCTCTCCAACCGAGCGCTCCAGCCGCGCCAGATGCGAGGCATTATCGACCAGTTTGCCCTCCAGCACCGCGGAAACTTCATAAATGCCGTCGGCGAACAGGAAGCCGCGGTCGAGTACCGAAATTTTGGCGTCGGCCAGGGGCACGAACGAGCCGTTGACGTAAGCGATCTGGTCCAAAGTGGGGGTCTCCCGAGGGGGTATCGAAGTGATTTACGGGTTCATATACGCAAATTATTGCTGCCGATAAACCCTTCCGCCGTCATTCCGGGATGGTCCGCAGGACCAGACCTCAGATGTGCAACTGCACATCTGAGGTTCGATGCTACGCATCGCCCCGGAATGACGATGAATCCTTCAATGCGACAATATCTTCGACAGAAACTTCTGCGCGCGGTCGCTGCGCGGGCTGCCGAAGAAATCAGTCTTGGCCGCGTCCTCGACGATTTCGCCCTGGTCCATGAAGATGACCCGATTGGCCACTTTGCTGGCAAAGCCCATCTCATGGGTGACGACCATCATGGTCATCCCCTCGCGTGCCAGGTCGACCATCACGTCCAGCACTTCGCTGATCATCTCGGGGTCGAGCGCCGAGGTCGGCTCGTCGAACAGCATTGCAATCGGATCCATCGCCAACGCCCGGGCGATGGCGACGCGCTGTTGCTGCCCGCCGGACAGTTCGGCGGGAAATTTCCGCGCATGGTCCTTGAGGCCGACGCGATCCAGCAGTTTGGCTGCCTTGGCCGTCGCCTCTTCATGCGACCGGCCCAGCACCTTTTCCTGCGCCAGACAAAGATTCTCGATGATCTTCAGATGCGGGAATAGTTCGAAATGCTGGAACACCATGCCGACACGGGCGCGCAATTTCGGGAGATTGGTCTTGGGATCATTGACCTTGATGCCGTCGAGGATGATTTCGCCGCCCTGAAATGGCTCGAGCGCATTGACGCATTTGATCAGCGTCGATTTCCCGGAACCCGAAGGGCCGCACACCACCACCACCTCGCCCTTGGCGACGCTGGTGGTGCAATCCTTTAGCGCCTGAAAATTCGGCCCGTACCATTTGTCGACATGGCTGATCTCGATCATGAAGCCTCGCTAATTGACATAGGCGATACGCGCCTGGAGGCGCCGCACGCCGAACGACGCGATGCAGGAAATTATGAAATAAACCACGGCCGCGAACAGATACATTTCGACCAGCCGCCCGTCACGCTGCGCGACCTTGCTGGCCGCTCCCAGAAAATCGGGTATCGACAGCACATAGACCAGCGAAGTGTCCTGGAACAGCACGATGGTTTGGGTCAGCAGCACCGGAAGCATGTTGCGGAACGCCTGCGGCAGCACGACGTAGCGCATGGACTGGCTATAGGTGAGACCGAGCGCCTGCGCGGCGGCGGGCTGCCCCCTGGAGATCGATTGGATGCCGGCGCGCATAATCTCGGAGAAATAGGCCGCCTCGAAAATAATGAAGGTGACGAGCGATGACGTGAACGCCCCGACGCGCACCGGCCGCGACGATCCGGTCACCCATTGCCCGATATAGGGCACGAGAAAATAGAACCAGAAGATCACCAGCACCAGCGGCAGCGACCGCATCAGGTCCACGTAAATCCCGGCGAACCATACCAGCGGCCTGGAGCCCGACAGCCGCATCAGCGCCAGCAGCGTTCCGAACACCAGCGCGCCAACCGTGGCGAGGCCCGTCAACGTCAGCGTAAACGTCATGCCGTCGAGAAACAGATAGCTTAAGCGAGCGGCGGATGACATCGAAGTCGAAATTGGCGAACATGGCTGGCTATTTCCCCGTGATGTAGCCGGGGATCGCCACGCCGCGCTCGACAAAGCGCATCGCGATGGCGACGACGATATTGACCAGCAGATAAAGCACGGTCGCGGCGGTGAAGGCCTCGAACACCTGAAAGGAAAACTCCTGCATCGCGCGCGCTTCGGCGGTCAATTCGATCAGGCCGATCGTGATGGCCACCGAGGTATTCTTGACGGTCGAGAGGAATTCCGAAGTCAGCGGCGGCAGGATGATGCGAAACGCCATCGGCAACAGCACGTAGCGATAGGTTTGCGCCGTGGTCAACCCGAGCGCGGTCGCAGCCATTTTCTGGCCCCGCGGCAGCGATCCGATGCCGGATCGCAATTGTTCGGCCACGCGAGCGGACATGAACAGGCCAAGCCCGATCGTCGCCGTAACGAACGGCGCGTTCGGCATCTGCTTCAGCCACATTCCCCACGCGCTCGGCAGGATTTCCGGCACCACGAAGAACCAGAGAAACAGCTGTACCAGCAGCGGCATGTTGCGGAAGAATTCGACGTAGGCGAAACCGATCCCGGACGCCGTCTTCGACGGCAGCGTGCGCAATACGCCGACGACAGATCCGGCGATCAGCGCAATGATCCAGGCGCAAATCGCGGTCTCGATCGTCAGCAGCAATCCCGACAGCAGCATGTCGAGATAGTTGCCGGTCCCGTTCGGGGCCGGCTCCCAGAAGATGCGCCAGTTCCAATGATAGTTCACAACCAACCCCGCCCTACATCGCCTTGTAGGAATCTGGATCGGCTGAATCGGAAGGCTTGGCGAACGCCTTTTTCAGTTCCGCGCCGATCGGCACGTTGAGATTCAATCCCTTGGGCGGGATCTTCTGCATGAACCATTTGTCGTACAGCTTCTGGCCTTCCGCGCTCTGATAGAGCGCGGCGGTAGCCTCATCGGCCACTTTCTTGAAGGCCGGGTCGTCCTTGCGCAGCATGATGCCGTACGGCTCCGGCTTCGAAAACGCATCGGTGGAAATGACGTAAGCATCCGGATCTTTCGATCCGGCGACGAAACTCGCGAGCAGAATATCGTCCATCACAGCCGCAACCGCACGATCGGTTTCGACCATCAGGAACGATTCGGCATGTTCCTTGGCCGGGGTGATGTTGATACCGAGGTTGCGGGCGGCATTAGCTTCGGTGAGCTGCTTGATGTTGGTGGTGCCGGAGGTCGAGGCGACCGTCTTGCCCTTGAGATCCTCGATCGAGTTCAGCTTGCTGGATTTCTTCGAGACGAAGCGGGTCGCGGTCAGAAAGTGGGTGTTGGCGAAAGCAACCTGCTTCAAGCGATCGGGATTGTTGGTGGTCGATCCGCATTCCAGATCGATGGTCCCGTTGGCCAGCAACGGAATGCGGGTCGACGAGGTCACCGGATTGAGCTCGACCGCGAGCTTGTCGAGCTTGAGCTCCTTCTTCACGGCCTCGACGATCTTGTAACAAATGTCGATCGCAAAGCCGACCGGCTTCTGGTTGTCGTCCAGATAGGAAAACGGGATGGACGAGTCGCGATAGCCGATCGTGATGGTGCCGGTTTCCTTGATTTTCTTCAGCGTCCCCGTGAGCTCCTCGGCGCCGGCCTGCCCGACCCAAAAAGCCGCCGTGAGTGCAAGGCCCATTGCCTGCAGCCGTTTCATTCGTACGCTCCTCAACTTCGATGACTGCGGCAGACCATGCACAATCCGGGCCGAAAAATGGCTTACATGGCCTTGTAGGAGTCAGGATCCGGCGAGTCCGACGGGTGAGCGAATTCATTCTTCAATTCGGGGCCGAACGGCACGTTCAGATTGAGGCCCCGGGGCGGAATCTTCTGCTGGAACCACTTTTCGTAAAGCTTGGGACCCTCGGCGCTCTGGTAGAGCGCGGCGGTGGCACCATCGACCACCTTCTTGAAGGCCGGATCGTCCCTGCGCAGCATGATGCCGTAGGGCTCCGGCTTCGAGAACGCCTCGGTGGAGATCACATAGGCGTCGGGCTCCTTCGATCCGGCGACGAGGCTCGCGAGCAGGATATCGTCCATCACAAAGGCGACCGCGCGATCGGTCTCGACCATCAGGAAGGCCTCGGCATGATCCTTGGCCGGGATGATGTTGATGCCAAGGCTGCGGGCCGCATTGGCTTCGTTGAGCTGCTTGATGTTGGTGGTGCCGGACGTCGAGACCACCGACTTGCCCTTGAGATCCGCAATCGAGCCGATCTTGCTGGCCTTCTTCGAGACGAAGCGGCTCGCGGTCAGAAAATGCGTATTGGTGAAGGCGATCTGCTTCTGGCGATCGGCATTGTTGGTGGTCGAGCCGCATTCGAGATCGACGGTGCCGTTGGCCAGCAAGGGAATGCGGGTCGAGGAGGTCACCGGATTGAGCTTGACCTCGAGCTTGTCGAGCTTGAGCTCCTTCTTCACCGCGTCGACGATCTTGTAACAGATGTCCATCGCAAAACCGACCGGCTTCTGGTTTTCATCCAGATAGGAAAACGGGATCGAGGAGTCGCGATAGCCAATCGTGATCGCGCCGGTTTCCTTGATGTTCTTCAACGTGCCCGTGAGCTCCTCTGCGCCGGCCTGTGTCCCACAGAACGCAATGGCGAGCGCATAGCCAAACATGTGCTTGCGGTTCATACGTGATCTCCTTGCTTGTTGGGTATCGATTGCTTGAGAATTCGTCCCGGAACGGGGTGAGGTAACGGCAAAACTGTTCATGTATGGTCCGAACATCGGGCCATCGCAAGACGCCTTTGGAACGAGACCAGCCGGCTGCGCCACTCGGTCACGCCTCATGCGAGGCCGCGGACGTTTTGCGGATGGTGATCAGGGTCACCAGGCTCACGACGCAGACCAGTGTCAGGTAGTAGCCCGGTGCCAGATCGCCGATCAGCGCGAAGCCGCCGAGCCACGCCATGATCACCGGCCCCATCCCGCCGAACAATGTGACACCGATATTATAGCCAAGGCCGAGACCGGTGGCTCGGCTGGCGGCCGGAAATAATTCCGACATCAGCGCCGCGAGCGGGCCGTAATACAGCGATTTCAGGGTCGCGAGCCAGAACACGGCGACGACGATCACCGCCGGGGTGGGATAGTGGGTGAGGAAAACAAAGGCCGGATAGATCGAAACCAGCAGCAGCAGACTGACCGCGATCATATGGTTGGCGCGGCCAACCTTGTCGGAAACGATCCCGGCAATCGGCGTCAGCAACGTCAGCACCAGGCCCGCGGTGAATGTCGCCAGAAAACCCACGGTTGGTGAAAGGTTCAGCGTTTTGACCGCATAGGTCGGCATGTAAATGATGAGGTAGTTGACCGCGGTCGATATCGCCAGCGCGCCAATGCTCAACGCCACGGCGAACTTTTGCCGCAGAAAGACATCCTTGACCGGTGACCCCAGCTTTTGGGCCGGCGGCATAGTTGCATCCTCAAGATGGTTACGGATGTAGATTCCGACCGGACCGACCAAAATCCCGAACCAGAACGGAATCCGCCAGCCCCATGACTGCATGTCGGAGGGCGTCATCCAGAAGGTGAGCCCGACGCCGAAAGCCGAGGCCAACAGCGTGCTCAGCCCCTGGCTGGCAAACTGCCAGCTTGCGATGAACCCGCGCCGCTCCGGCGCATGCTCGACCAGAAACGCCGTCGAACTTCCGAATTCGCCACCGGCCGAAAAGCCCTGCACCAGACGCGCGGCAAGAACCGTAATCGGCGCCAGCATACCGATGGTCTCGTAGGTCGGCATCAAGGCAATCACCAACGTGCCGAGGGTCATCATCACGATGGAGATCATCAGCGACGCCTTGCGGCCGTGACGGTCGGCATAGGCGCCGAGCACGACGCCGCCGATCGGTCGAATGAGATACGACAGGCCGAACGTGCCGAACGTCAGCAGGATCGAAATCGTCGGATCGCTATTGGGGAAGAATGCCTTCGAGAGATAGGCGGCGAAATAGCCGTAGACCGTGATGTCATACCATTCCAGCGCATTGCCGATCGACGTCGCGACGATGAGTTTTGTGATATTCCTTTTGGCCGCACCGGCTTGCGACATCATGGGCAACTCGACCGGTGCGGAAATTGTCATATCAAATCCCTTGCCAAATCCCTCGGGGTCATCTGGATTTCGACAACGCGTGCGGCATCTCGCCCAAATCCCAGAACAGGCCGGCCATGATGCCCAACGCCTCCTCAGTGACCGACAATAGAATGTGCACCGGACCGACCAAAATCCCGAACCAGAACGGAATCCGCCAGCCCCATGACTGCATGTCGGAGGGCGTCATCCAGAAGGTGAGCCCGACGCCGAAAGCCGAGGCCAACAGCGTGCTCAGCCCCTGGCTGGCAAACTGCCAGCTTGCGATGAACCCGCGCCGCTCCGGCGCATGCTCGACCAGAAACGCCGTCGAACTTCCGAATTCGCCACCGGCCGAAAAGCCCTGCACCAGACGCGCGGCAAGAACCGTAATCGGCGCCAGCATACCGATGGTCTCGTAGGTCGGCATCAAGGCAATCACCAACGTGCCGAGGGTCATCATCACGATGGAGATCATCAGCGACGCCTTGCGGCCGTGACGGTCGGCATAGGCGCCGAGCACGACGCCGCCGATCGGTCGAATGAGATACGACAGGCCGAACGTGCCGAACGTCAGCAGGATCGAAATCGTCGGATCGCTATTGGGGAAGAATGCCTTCGAGAGATAGGCGGCGAAATAGCCGTAGACCGTGATGTCATACCATTCCAGCGCATTGCCGATCGACGTCGCGACGATGAGTTTTGTGATATTCCTTTTGGCCGCACCGGCTTGCGACATCATGGGCAACTCGACCGGTGCGGAAATTGTCATATCAAATCCCTTGCCAAATCCCTCGGGGTCATCTGGATTTCGACAACGCGTGCGGCATCTCGCCCAAATCCCAGAACAGGCCGGCCATGATGCCCAACGCCTCCTCAGTGACCGACAATAGAATGTGCT
>CAWBPE010000008.1:0-29476 GCA_963790595.1 uncultured Alphaproteobacteria bacterium
GGTTCAACCGGGATGATTGTCGACATTTTAGACCGGCATGATCCCCGACAGGTTGGGTTGGGCGGGCTTTTCACCCGGGTCGTGGAGCCCCTCGCGCTGCGGAGCGAACCGGGTGAAAAGCCCGCGACGGTCGATGAGACCGATATCCAGATCGCAGAAGCGCACGACGTGGTCGCCGGTCTCTCGCTCGAGAATGCCAACGAGTTCGTTCACCAGCGCCTCGCCGATAAAGACGAACTCGCCCTTCCATTTGATCTCGCCGTTGCTGCGGACGCGCCGGACCTGGTGATCGGCATCATACCAGGGGTCTTCCGCTCGAGGCGGCATGGCGCGCTGGGACTGGATATAGGCCTGCGCCGGCGGCCGTTGGCCAAGCGCTTCGTGCGGGCGCTCCTGGTTGTAATGGCGACGGAAGTCGTCGAAGCGAACCTGTTGCTCGGGCGCGTTCCTGGCCGGCGGAGCCGAGGTCTGCGCCTTCAGCGTGCGGTGCATGCGCTCGTGCCGGCCGTTCTCCTGCGGCGAGGCTGGATGAATGAAGTGCGGCACGATGCCGAGCTTCAGCCACCAGGCCGACAGCTTGGTGAGACCGCCGGCGCCGCGCGAACCGAACGGCGATCCATTGTCGCAGCGGATCGCAGCGGGCAAGCCGTACTCGCGAAATGCTCGCTCAAAACAGGGCCGAACACCCTCGATGGTAGGATCGACGATCCGCAGTTCGATCAGGAAACGGCTGTGACTATCGGCCACCGTCAGAGGATCGATCCGCCGTTGGTCCCGGGTGCGGAACCATCCCTTGAAGTCGGTGCTCCATTCGTCGTTGGCAGCTGTCACCGGCGTACAGGGCCGCCGTTGATCGAGTGGTTGACGGCGTCTCTTCACCGGTCTGACCAGACCTGCGCGCTTGAGAATGCTCCCGATCGTCGAGGCCGCGGGCCAGGCCATCTCCGGCGCCTCGCGCTCAAGTACCGCCAGAACCTTGCGCGGCCCCAGATACGGAAAACGCTGCCGAACCGTAATCACCTTCTCGACGATTGCACCATCCGTAGTCTGACAACATCGCAACGGCGCATGCGAGCGATCCTCAAACCACCCCGCAGCGCCGCTCTCCTTGCGCTTGCGCCACTCATAAAACGTGTCGCGGCTAACCCCGTAGCGCCGGCAAAGCTCCGATACGCTCCAGTTCCCGCTTTCATACTCCAAAAGCATCCGAACACGCTCTTCCATCCGACCGGTCTCTCTAAATGGCATCGGAGGGCCCTCCCTACGATGCATTCTGAAACCTGTCGGGGATCATCCCGGTCTAAATTGTCGGGAATCTATCCGGTCTGTACCTGCGGAAGCACCCCCACCCCGGCCCTCCCCCGCAAGCGCGAGAGGGAGTGCATCTGTCGCGCAGCCACGTCGCCTACCACGCCGGCAGTACGGCGCCCTTGAATTTCGTGAGCACGAAATCGCGCACCTCGGGCGAGTGATAGCTCTCGACCAGGACCTTGACCCAGGGCTTTTCCTTGTCGGTCGCGCGCACCGCGATCAGGTTCACATAAGGTCCCTTGGGATCTTCGCGCAGGATCGCGTCCTTGACCGGATCGAGCCCGGCTTGGGTGGCGTAGTTGGTGTTAACAGCCGCGACATCGACGTCGTCAAGCGTTCGCGCCGTCTGCGCCGCGTCCACCTCGACGATCTTGAATTTTCGGGGGTTCTCGGTGATGTCGGCGATAGTCGGCTTGAATCCAACGCCGGGCTTAAGTTTCAATACGCCCTTGTCCTGCAACAGCAGCAACACGCGGCCGCCATTGGTCGGATCGTTGGGAATCGACAATGTGGCGCCCTGCGGCACCGCATCCCAGCTTTTGAATTTCTTCGAATAGACGCCCATCGGAAAATTGACGGTGAGGCCGACGGCTTCGATTCTGTAGCCGCGGTCGGCCTTTTGATTGTCGAGATAAGGCTGGTTCTGAAACGAATTCGCCTGCAGGTCGCCGGCATCCAGCGCCGCATTCGGAATCACGTAATCCGTGAACTCGATAATTTGAATATCGAGACCGTTCCTGGCCGCGATCGGCTTTACCGCCTCAAGGATTTGGGCGTGAGGGCCGGGAGTAGCGCCGATCTTGATGGTTTCGGCGCCGGCTGTGTTGGCCGCGAATGCCAAGGCCGCAATGGCGGCCGAGATCATGAAATGACGTAGCGACATGGTTTTTCGTTCCTGTGAAATATGACTCATGAATTCCGGTTGCGCTTGTCGAGCCGGCGCGCAATCGCCTCGCCCAGGGTTTGCGCACCCTGCACCAGCACGATCAGTACAATCACGACGGTCGCCATGACATCGGGCATGAAGCGCTGATAGCCATAGCGAATCCCGAGGTCGCCGAGCCCGCCGCCGCCGACTGCGCCGACCATCGCGGAATAGCCGAGCAGGCTCACGATCGTCAGCGTCAATGCCAGCGTCACGGCCGGCATCGCTTCCGGCAGCAACACTTTCTGCACGATCTGCAATGGACTGGCGCCGAAGGCGCGCGCGGCCTCCACCAGCCCCTGATCGACTTCGCGGATCGCGGCCTCGATGACGCGCGCGATAAAGGGAATAGCGGCAATGGTCAACGGCACGATCGCGGCGCGGGTGCCTATCGAGGTGCCCGCGATCAACCGGGTCAGCGGCACGATCGCGACCACCAGAATGATGAAGGGCGTCGAGCGCGTCGCATTGACGATGAAGCCAAGGATACGATTGGCGTTCGGCGCCGGAAACAGTTCATTGGCCCGGCTGGTCGCCAGAAAAATCCCAAGCGGCAACCCCAGCAGGGTTCCGAACAGGCCGGCCAGCCCCACCATCACAAGGGTATCCAGCGTGGACCATGCGATCAATTGGAGTATCTCAGGCGACATAGCCAAGCTGCTCCACGTTGTTTTGGCCTGCCTTCAATTCTTCGATGGCCTTGCGCAAGGTATCCGGCTCGGCCGAGACCGAGATGAACAGCGATCCGAACGGATGCCCGGCGATCGTCTCGACCTGCCCGTGCAGAATGTTAACATCGATCCCTAGATTTCGCGAAAGCCGCGACAGCACCGGCTGGCCGGCCCCGCGTCCTGTAAACCCGACATGCAATACCGCGCTGTCGCCCGCAAGACACTCCGGCCTCAATTTCGCGCGCAGCCATTCCGGCACGTTGCCGCCGGTGATCGAACCGACAAATCGCTTTGTGGTCTCGTGACGGGGACTGGCGAAAATCTCATAGGTCGTGCCCTGCTCGACAATGCGGCCACCTTCGATCACCGCGACCCGGTCCGCGAGCTTCTTCACGACCGACATTTCGTGGGTGATGAACACGATAGTCAGCTTCAATTCGGCATTGATCGTCTTCAACAGCGACAGGATCTGGTCGGTGGTTTCCGGGTCGAGCGCGGAGGTCGCCTCGTCCGACAACAGGACCTTGGGCTTGGTCGCGAGCGCGCGGGCGATCCCGACGCGCTGTTTCTGCCCGCCCGACAGTTCGGCCGGATAGCGGTCGCGCTTATCAGAGAGGCCCACCATCGCCAGCAGCGGCTCGACGATTCCCGCGATCTCGCTGTTGGCAAAGCCGGCAATTTCGAGCGGCAGCGCGATATTCTCGAACGCGGTCCGGGACGACAGGAGATTGAAATGCTGGAAGATCATGCCGATGGAGCGGCGGGCCTCGCGCAGATCGCGCTCGCCGAGCGCGGTCACATCGGTGCCGTTGACCAGCACGCTTCCAGCGGTCGGGCGTTCCAGGCCGTTGATCAGGCGAATGAGGGTTGATTTGCCTGCGCCGCTTTTGCCGATCACGCCGACGATGGCGCCTGGAGGCACCTGCAGATCGATATCGTGAAGCGCCACAACCTCCGCCGATTCATGGCGCGCGGGATAGACCTTGCTGACACCGGCGAACGCAATAATGGGCTGACTTTGCACGTCGCTCGGCGGCGGCACGGGCGCTCCGGACAGGATCGGGACAGGACTGTTCATAAAAGGTCAATTCTGCGCCGATGGGAAGAGGCCAGCCCGGTCGGCGAATAAAAACGGCGGCCGTCAAGCGCGGCCGCCTGCTGGTGCGCCTGATCTCTAGACTACAACTGGATCGGAACGAAGTGGTTGAAGGCGATCAGGATCGCCAGCAATGACAGTCCAAGGCCAAGGCTCCAGCCGATCAGCTTCTTTTCGATCGGCAGCAGCGGCTCGACTTCGGCGTTGAGCTCGTTCTTGAGATCGGATTGCGACATGGGATGTCCTTTTTAGCTGACCAGCGGCGGCTTGAAGCCGCTGAAGAACAGCCATGAAATGAACAGCCCGACCCAGATCACAAATCCGAACAGGCTGACGAAATAAACCGCCGCGAGCTTGCCGAAACCCTGCTGCCAGAGTTTGCGGAAATCCGACAGCACGCCGATCGAGAAGAAGGTCAGGACGAAGAAGATCACCCGGAACACGTTCGCCTCGCCCGCCGCTGCCGGCAGCGCCTTGGCGATATTTGGCGTCGAGCCGACCGCGAGCCACATCGACACCGCAAAGACGAAGATGAAGCCGAGAATGAATTTCGGGAAGCGCTGCCATATCTCGATCGGCTTCGCCTTGTCCGGTCCCTTGTCGATATGGTTGGTCCAGATGTAGCCGAGAATGAAGGCCCAGATGCCGATGAAAATATCGATGAAGATCTTGACGGTGGTCGTGGTCGCGAGAATCCAGCCCGGCTGATACTTGATGCCTTCGGCCGCCGCCTTCGCCATGATCAGCGACTCGGTGATGCCGCCTCCGGCCACCGCCGCGCCGTCGGTCTTGATCGCGAGGCCAATCCAGGCGCCGGCCACCAGCGGCTCCTGCCAAAGAAAAGTCTGCGCCAGGAATGGCAGGATCAGAATTTCAACGACCGCAAACACCACCACCAGCGACGACACCAGGATTGGCACCGCGGGCCGCGCCCGGATCGCGCCGCCGGTGGCAATCGCCGCCGCGACGCCGCAGATCGAAATGCCTGAGGCCAGCGGCACCGACCATTCGCGGCTGAAGCCGAACCATTTGCGCGCGACGTAATAAATTACGGCCCAGTAAATCAGATAAGCCTCGACGATCGCCGCGGCGCCGCGGATCAACAACGAAGAGGCGAGGTTCAGGCGGCCCGCCGCCGTGACGGCGACGGTGGCGCCGAGAATCACGATCGCGATCTTGATGTAGAGCTCGGGCCGGATCGCTTCCTTCAGCCATTCGGCGAACCGCGGAAAGAAATTGGCGATCACGAGGCCCGACAGCAGCGCCACCACGAAGCCGCCTTCATTGGTCAGCTTGAGCGACCAGGAGAGACCGAATTTCGCCTGCTCGGCCGGCGTGACCGCAGCGACATAGGCGTAGCTGCCGAAAATCCAGCTCGCATAGGCAATGGCAAACACCGCGGTGAAGGCGAGCGCGAATTTACGGATATCGACGCCGAGGGTGGTAACGCCGATGCTTAACACCACCAGCAGCGCAGCATAAGTCGCCAGCAACGCACCGCCGCCACCGAGCCAGGCATAGGCCTTGGCAATCGGATTGAGCGCCTGCGCCAGATCGGTATAGACCGATGTGGTTACCGCCCAGCCCAAAAGATCGGTTCCGCTGATACTGATCAGGGCCGTGCCGAACACCAGCAGGCCGATGACGACCGCGAGCCAATCCTCATTCAATCGCGCCCGTAGCGTAATTGGCTCGGCCGATGCTTTGACCGCGATATCCGACATCCGACTTCCCCAAAGCAAATTGAACAGCTTGATTAGCGAAATCCCCCGCGCAATTTTCCGGCAATGGGAACTCGCCTTGATCTGGCGCAATATGGCGCGGAAACAAGAATAACAGCAATCTCACAGAATTCTTTTGTTCGCCGCTTTGAAATAACGCTGTGCTCGCAAACTGCGGCTCGGGAGAATGAATGACTGCGGGCCAGTGGCGGGGACGCTGGCGCCGCAAAAAACCTGTCGTTTAAAGGCCCGCGCCCTTCGCCAAAACAGCGGCAAATGAACGATCGACGATGTCGGCGGCATTGAGCTTTTGCTTGATCAAGCCGGCACGAAAATACAGGTCGATGGTTTTTTGCTCTTCCGCCACAACACCGTCATCGATCGGCGCCATCTGGATCTTCGCCCGGTTCAGCCAGTTGATCGCCACCGCCGGCGGAATGTTCATCAGTCTGCCCCAGGTCTCGGCGTAAGCGTTGACGTTGCTGAGCGACCACAGGCGGGCCGCGGTCAAGCGCCGCAGAAAATCCTCCAGCTCCGGCCGCTTGTCGCGGATCGCATTGGCTGAGGCGACCTCAAAGCTCAATCCGGACGCCAAGCCCTCCGCGCTGAGCAATCGCCGCGACTGGAACAGCACTTCTTCCTGGCTGACATAGGGCTCCCAGGTCGACCACGCGTCGACCGACCCTTGGGTATAGGCCACCTTCGCATCCGATGGCGCGAGGAACACGATCTGCACATCGTTCGTCGACCATCCCCGGGATTCCAGCGCGGCCAGAATGAGCTGATGTCCGATCGAGCCACGGCCCGTCGCGATTTTCTTTCCCTTCAGATCGTCGAAACTGTGAATATGCGAGTCGCGCGGCACCAGGATCGCGAGGCCTTCGCGGCTTTGCTTGATGGCGCCGATCGCCTTCACTGGCACATTGGCGGCGGCGGCAAACGTAAACGGCGCATCCCCGACCACCCCGGTCTCGATCGCGCCGGCGCCGAGCGCTTCCAGCAACGGAGCTGCGGCCGGGAATTCCTTCCACTCGATCTTGTAGGGCACATCCTTGAGCACACCGGCCGCTTCCATCACGGCTTGCGAATTGCCCTTCTGGTCGCCGACCCGCAGCGTGGTCTGGGCCGACGCCGTAGCAATGGAGCTCAGCAAAAAGCCTGCAATAAAAAGAGAACGTATCATTCTGCTGCCACTCCCCGGGCGCGGCTGCGCTCGGCAATCAATTCGCGCGTGCGCGGAATCAACTCGCGGCCATAATCGATCGCATCGATCAGGGGATCGAAGCCGCGAATGAGGAAATGGCTGACGCCCAGATCATAGTAATCGCCAAACACTTCGGCGACCTGCTCAGGCGTTCCGACCAGGGCCGTGGTGTTGCTGTTGGCGCCGGTGAGCTTGGCGATCTCCGTCCACAGCCGCTTGTCGATCCGGCTGCCCTGCTCGGCCAGCGACAGCAGGCGGCGCGCGCCAGCGGTCGCGTGGCCGTCGGCCGGCTTGCGATAGCCGGTCTTGTCCTGCAGCGCGGTCGCGCGCGCCAGAATCTCTTCGGCTTTGGCCCAGGCCTTTTCTTCCGTGTCGGCGATAATCGGACGGGTCGACAGGCTGAAACGCGGCGCGGGCCGGCCGTGCTTGGCGGCGGCGACGCGCACCCGCGCGGTCACGTCACGCACCTGGGCATAGGATTCACCCCACAGCGCGAATGTATCGGCATGCTTGCCCGCGACCTCGATCGCGGCATCAGACGCGCCGCCGACGAAGATCGGAATGCCCGTGCTGCGATAGGGCTTTACCTGCGAGAAACCGTTTTGAACCTGATAATATTTGCCGTCGTAGCTGAACGGCTTGTCGCTGGTCCATTCGGACCGCAAGACATCCAGAAACTCATCGGTGCGGGCGTAACGCTCGTCCTTGTCGTCGAGCGTGTTGCCGTCCTGCCGCAGCTCGGTGGCATTGCCGCCGGTAATGACGTGCAGCGAGACCCGCCCTTCCGAAAACTGATCAATTGTCGCCAGTTGACGCGCGAGCAGTGTCGGCGCCGTAAAACCGGGCCGCTGCGCGATCATGACATGAAGCCGGTCGGTGACACCAAGCACGTGCTGGCCGACCTGAAGCCCGTCCGGCGTGCTGGAATGAAAAGCCAATAGCGCGCGGTCGAAGCCGGCGATCTCATGGGCCTTTGCCACGGTCTCGATGTAGCGGCGATCGAGCACAGGCCCGGATCGCACAACGGTTTCGGACGAATTGTTGTTGGTGATGTATCCGATGAATTCGACGGACATTGGCGGCTCCAGTTCAGGCGGTGACATGATGATGGTGGGGCGCGAAATAAGTGTCGAGGACGGCACAAAAATAAAGACAACCGCCCTGTGGCATTGGCGCGGGACGCGACGTTTGTTTCAACCGCCGGATCAAACACAGCGGAAATCTTCTCCGCTGAAAGCTTCAGGTTCCGGTCGCAAAACTGCTACCCCGCCGCCGCCACCGCTGGTTTCGCCGGCGCGACATTCAGCGCCAACTTGCCGTAGCGATCCGTGAACGCTTCGGTGTCGATCTCCTCAAGCTCGATCGCGCCGCTCATCACGCCGGCCTTCCAGGCATCGTGCTCGGGATCAGCGCGGAATTCCGGCATCACTTCCCGCGCGAACAATTCCAGGGACTCGCAGATATGTTCATGGCTGTTCTTGCCGGCCTGATTGAGCAAAATCACCTGATCGATATGCGAGCTGCGAAACCGCCGCAGTTTTCTGGCGATGGTTTCGGGCGAGCCGATCAGGCCGCCGCGCAGCGCCGCCTCCTGAGCCTCCGGGTTCTCGCGCTTCCATTTGTTGTATTCGTCCCACATATTGACGGTGCCGGGATCAGGACGCTGGCGGCTCTGCGACGTCCCGTAAAAGCGCAGCGCGAACTGGAAAAACGTAGCGCCGTCGGCGCGTGCCCGGGCTTCCTCGTCGGTTTTGGCGCACATGAAGAAAGACACCAGCGCCATGTTTGGATTGATCTGGTAGTCCGCGAGCTTGTTCAGCCGCTTGGTGATCGCATTGTAATAGGCATGCACCCAGGCATGCGCCGCGTCGGCGCTGACGAACTGGAAGCCGAGCGCGCCGAAACCGTTCTGGCCCGCGCGCTCGATGGTCGGCAACTGCGAACACGCCATCCACAACGGCGGATGCGGCTTCTGGACCGGTTTCGGCACCACATTGCGCAAGGGAATGTCGAAATATTTGCCGTGATGCTCGCTGCCGCCTTCCCGAAACATCGGAAAGATCGCGCGCACAGCTTCCTCGAACACTTCTTTCTTGGTTTCCATGTCGCGACCAAACGGCGTCAGTTCGGTGATCGAGGCGCTCTCGCCCATCCCGAATTCGCAGCGGCCGTTGCTGAGGAGATCGAGCACCGCGATGCGCTCGGCGACGCGGGCGGGATGATTGGTCGTGAGCTGGAAGATGCCATGACCGAGCCGGATATTTTTGGTGCGCTGGCTGGCGGCGGCCAGAAAGGATTCCGGCGAGGGCGAGTGCGAATATTCTTCCAGAAAATGATGCTCGACCACCCAGGCATGATCATAGCCGAGCCGGTCGGCGGTCTCGAGTTGCGTCAGCGCGTCCTGGTACAGCTTGAGTTCGTCGCCCGCCTCCCACGGACGCGGCAATTGCAGCTCATAGAAGATGCCAAATTTCATGACGTTTCTCCCCAGGGATCGCCTGATGCCCGGCTGTTGTTTTGGCGCAGTGTAGGCCCGCAAAAAGCCGAGTCCAGCGTTTCGCAATTCCGCGCGGCGGAAGCCCGCTTGCACTGAACCCATGAATGGTTAGGTTTGCAGCCTGTGAGTCGCAGCTTTGTGCGCAGCCTCTCCCACCGAGATTCCAAGTCTTCATGCCCACATTCACGCCGCATCAGGATTCCGCGCTGAAGGCCGTCGCCGACTGGCTGAAGGCGAAACCGGGCCGCAACGGCACGCCGCCGATCTTCCGGCTGTTCGGTTACGCCGGCACCGGCAAAACCACGCTGGCACGGCACATCGCCGACGGCGTCGATGGCGAGGTGAAGTTCGCGGCCTTTACCGGCAAAGCCGCGCTGGTGATGCGCAACAAGGGCTGCGACAACGCCTCGACCATTCATTCGCTGATCTACCGCGCCCGCGAATCCGGCGTCGAGCAGCCGAGCTTCGAACTATGGGACGACGCCCCGGCCTCCAAGGCAAAACTGATCGTGATCGACGAGTGCTCTATGGTCGATGCGGAACTCGGCCGCGATTTGATGTCGTTCGATTGCCCGCTGCTGGTGCTCGGCGATCCCGCGCAATTGCCGCCGATCCAGGGTGGCGGCTTCTTTACGGATTGCGAACCGGACTCGATGCTGACCGAGGTGCATCGCCAGGCGCAGGACGATCCGATCGTGCGGATGTCGATGGATGTGCGCGAGGGCCGCGACCTCGACATCGGCCGCTACGGCGAAAGCGAAGTGGTGTCGCGCGCCGAGCTCGATCCCGACCGTGTGATGAGCGCCGATCAGGTGCTGGTCGGGCGCAACAATACGCGGCGTTCCTATAATATGCGGGTTCGGCAAAAGCAGAACATCGAGGATCCCTTGCCGGTGGCGGGCGACAAGCTGGTGTGCCTGCGCAACAACCGCAAGAAGGGCCTGTTCAACGGCGGCCTGTGGCGCGTGAAGTCGCGCGCGCAGTCGAAATCCAGGATCATCACCATGCGGCTGTCGCCCGACGAGGATTTCGGCCACAAGGTGACAAAAGTTTCCGTCCGCGGCGACTGCTTCGGCGGCGCGATCGAGACCATTCCGTGGGAACAGCGCAAGCCCTATGACGAGTTCGACTACGGGTACGTGCTCACCGTGCACAAGTCACAAGGCTCGCAATGGGACGATGTGGTGCTGTTCGACGAAAGCTTTGCGTTCCAGGAAAGCCGCGCGCGGTGGCTATACACGGGGATCACGCGTGCGGCGAAGCGGCTGAGTATCGTGGTGTAGGGAACGCTCTTAAAACGTCGTCGTCCCTGCGCACGCGGTCCTCATCCTGAGGAGCGCGAAGCGCGTCTCGAAGGATGGCCGCGAGTCCCGTGGCCTCATGGTTCGAGACGGCGCAAGCGCGCCTCCTCACCATGAGGGATCGAGCCCTACTTCCCCGCCACAAAATAAAAATCCTCCCGCCCCGGCGGCGAGCCGTAGGTAAACGGCTGCTGCTGATGCTTGGAGGCGCTCCAGACATCGTCGCGGACGAGGTCGAACAGCTTGCGGACCTCGATATGCGGCTGCTTGATGTCGCGCGCGACCGCGACCGCGAAGGGGCTATCGACGCCGTCGCCGTCCAGTGCGGTCTCGCCGTGCTTGGCGGCGTAGACCACCATGAAGCCGGCGGCGGGTTCGATATTCGAAAATCCCTTGTCGACCAGTTTCAACGCAATCGTCCGCTGCATGGTCGGTGCAAACGGATTGTCGCGGCAGGCATCCAGCAGCACCAGGCGCAGCTTGCGCGCACCGCCGACCGCGGCGATCACCTGTTCCAGCGCCACCGCCTCGTTCTCGGCGTCGCGGTCCGCGGCCAGTTTGGCATCGACCGGCACCAGATAATTGACGCCGCCGATCTCGAGCCCGTGGCCGGCATAATACACGACCGCCCAATCGGCCTTTTCCGCCTGGCTGGCAAAGACTCGCAGCGCCTCGAAGAACTTGTCGCGGGTGAGATCATTGCCCAGGGTCACGGTTTGAAAGCCGACGTCGCGCAGCGCGTCGGCGACCAGTTTGGCGTCGCGCGGCGGGTTGTCGAGCTTGTGCACATTCTTGTAGGCGCCATTGCCGACGATCAGCGCGACACGGCTGATCTTGTCAGACGCCGTGGGCGCTTTCGGCGACAGCGCAGCCAGCCGCTCGCGGGCGACCTGGCGCGCCAGCGCGGTTTCGAAACCGTCGTAAGGCGTCAAAGCAAAGGCTGCGGAGCGATAATCCGCCCGCGCCTGTGCCGGATCGTGCTTCTTCTCGAACAATTCGCCGCGGCCCGCATGGGCGCGCACGTCGTTTGGATTGACCCCAAGCACGAAACTGAAGTCCTTGAGCGCGGCATTGAGGTCGCCCTTGGCCAGATAGGCTTCGGCGCGGCTCTCGATGGCGAACAGGAATTTCGGCGCTTTTTCGACCGCGCTGTTGCAGTCGGCGATGGCCAGATCGAACTTGCCCATCGCGGTATAGGCGAGACAGCGAAAGACGCTGGCCTGAGGTGCTGCGGGATCGATCTTCTCGGCTGCGGCGAAATCCGCCAGCGCGGCGTCAAAATCCTTGTTGATCGTCAGCACCCGCCCGCGATCGGTATAGGCGCGATAAAGATTCGGGCTGAACTTCACCGCCGCATTGAAATCGTCGAGCGCGCTTTGCAGCGCGCCCTTGCGCAAATAAAGCGTGCCGCGGTTGTAGACGGCGAAACCGTAATTGGGCCGCATCTGCAAAGCGAGGTTGTAATCCGCCATCGCATGCTCGTCGTCGCCTTTTGCCTCATAGGCAAAGCCGCGCGCATTGAGAATTCCCGCATCGCCCGGGTCGGCCGCGTGGGCCGCATCGAAGGCGGCAATCGCCTTGTCGTAATTGCGTTTGACCCGAAGCGCCTGCCCCCTGACCGCATAGGCGGTGGCCATATCCTTGTTGGAAGCCTGTCCCGCCGCGATCACCTTTTCGCAGGCGTCCAGGCGCGCCGCCTTGTCCTCGGTCTGCCGGTCGCGGCAAGTCTGGAGGTCATCGGCCAGCGCAGGGCCTGATATCGAGAGGATGACAGCGGATACAAAAATGGCGCGCAACGGCATTCTCGAAAAGCTCCGGGATGTAAATATCTGTCGGTTGATCGCCGCGGGGGTTCATTAGAGGTGAGTTTGGCGATTTCGCCAACGGTTCGGCGCGGTCCTGCGGCAAATGGCGCTTCCGGTCTAACAGGCTGGGAACATGGGCATTTATTCACGAACTAGTGTCCCCCTGGCCGTAACAACAACCGCTTTGCCCCGTATCTAGGGGCAATCAAGGAGACCGGCCCGATTGCGAACCGCCGCTCCCGCTCTAAACTACCCCTCAACCGCTGACCCCAAGAGGAAGCCCCCATGTCCCGTAGCCAATTCAGCCGCCTTTCGCTTTACGCTGCCGCCGTCGGAGTGCTGGCGGCCACCGCCTTTGTGGTCGCGCCTTCATTGGCCGCAGAAGACGCCGTGATCATCCCCGCGCCGGCGATGGACGTTAAGGCTGCCGATGGCGTCCAGACCGTGGTCATCGCGGGCGGATGCTTCTGGGGTGTGCAGGGCGTGTTCCAGCACACATCAGGGGTCGTCAACGCGGTGTCCGGTTACGCTGGCGGCAACAAGAGCACCGCCGATTACAGCACGGTCTCGACCGGCACCACCGGCCATGCCGAATCCGTCGAGGTCAAATACGATCCGAAGAAGATCAGCTACGGCAAGATTCTGCAGATCTTCTTTTCGGTCGCGCACGATCCGACGCAGTTGAACCGCCAGGGTCCGGACAGCGGCACGCAATACCGCTCCGCGATCTTCACCACCAATGACGAACAGAAGAAGGTGACGGATGCCTATATCGCGCAGCTCAACGCCGCCAAAGTCTACAAGAAACCGATCGTGACGGCCGTCGGGCCGCTGGCAGGGTTCTTTCCGGCCGAAGCCTATCATCAGGACTACCTGACGCTTCACCCGAGCCAACCCTATATTGCCTACAACGACATCCCGAAGGTCGAAAACCTGAAGAAGATTTTCGCCGAAAACTACATCGAGAAACCGACGCTGGTCAGCGCCAAGCTCACCAACTGAGGTTAGAAAAAGGAGGTTCCATGTCCAACACCAAGACGATGCCCGGCAAGGTCGAGAAAAGCGAAGCCGAGTGGCGCAAGGAACTGACGCCGATGCAGTATGCGGTGCTGCGGGAGAAGGCGACCGAACGGCCCGGCTCCGGCGAGTACGAGCATGAGCACCGCGCCGGCACCTATACCTGCGCCGGCTGCGGACAGACGCTGTTTGAATCCGACGCCAAGTTCGATTCCGGCTGCGGCTGGCCGAGCTTCACCGCGCCCGCGGCGGAGAGCCATGTCGACGAGGAGCGCGACATCACCCACGGCATGATCCGCACCGAGGTGCTGTGCTCGAGCTGCAACGGCCACCTCGGCCATGTGTTCGACGACGGCCCCGGCCCAACCGGACTGCGCTACTGCATCAACTCGGCGGCGCTCAAACTGCAGCCGAAATAACCACGCTGATTTGCGTCACCCGGTTCCTGTGCTGGAACCGGGTGATGGTATATGCTTTGCTCTCGGCCTAAGCGGCCGATTTTCGCGCGCCGGCCGCCCATTGGGGAGAGTGCCATGTCGCTTGGAATGATACTCGTCATCATCCTGATCATTTTCCTGCTCGGCGGCTTCAGCGGCCGTTTTGGAGGCTATGGCTACGGGATGGGCCATTCCGGAATGGGTCTGGGCGGAGTCATTCTTATAGTGCTGCTCATCCTGCTGCTGCTCGGCAAGCTGTAATCCCGTCAAACCATTGAAACAAAACGATTTATTATGGTTCCGGCGTACAACTACCCGGATTCATCATCTGGGCTGTCAGGAGTCGCATTTCTGTCAAACGAGCTTATATTGGGGGCTGTCCTGAAATGACGTGCACCGGCGCCCCTTCGCTCTAGCTGCGCCCTTGCGATCCGTTCGCGGCTTTGTTCGCGTTCTCACTAAAAAGATAAGGGTCACTGACCATGGCTTCCTTCAGCTACAACACTGCCGCCGAACTTTTCCCTGCCGCGATCCGCAAGAAGAAGCGGGCGGGCTTCGCGTATCGCCGTTTCGACACCGCGGCAGCCGCGGTGCAGTTCGCGATCGAGGAATTGCCGGCGGATTCGCTGAACGGCGCCTATCTGCAGGTTGACGAAGCTCGCTTCGACCAGAGCGGTATCCGCACGCTGTATGAAAGCCAGGATTTTCCGCTGCCGCGCCGTCCCCGTCCGGAGCCCGCGCCTGCCAGCAACGACGCCGACGCCGACGCGGCGTAATCCTGCTTGACGTAATGACGATGCACGCCCTCTCCCTTCGGGAGGGGGTTTTTGCTGCAAAGCGTTTTCGAGCCAACGGCTCGCGCGAATGCGCGCCCGATGACAGGCTCCGTAGGCACCGGTTCGCGTAAAGAAAACGCGTCAAAATAAAAGATACTCAAAATTCAAAGTGACTTAACGCGGCTGCTTGTCCATCCAGCGCCGCAGCATCCGCACGTTGCGGATATTGGCGCGGAACAGCACGTCAAACGCATCGCCCGCGACCGGCACCAATCCGACCACGCCCTCGAGCGCGACATTGCCGAGCATCCGCGTGGTGACGTGCCAGGGAGCGCCGAGCGCGCGCGCCTCGCGCACCAGCCACAGCGAGAACGCGGTCGCAAAGAGGTCGCCGACAATCGGGATCAGCCGGATAATGCCGTCGACGCCGTAACGGATCTTGGTGCCGGGCAGCATGAAGGCGACATCCAACAGTTTCGCCACCGCATCGAGCCGCGCCAGCCGCTGCTCCCGCGTAAGGTTGCCGAACGGGTTGGCGCTGGAATGGCCGAAATCGAACCGGAACCGCTGGAACTGCTCGCCGATCAATTCCGCCGGAATCTCGCGCCCGTCCTGGTCAATGACCGGGCCACGCGTCGCGCTGCCGCGAAACGCGGTGCTGGAACGCACGGGCTTGCCGGGAAATATGTCTTCGTGTGCCATGGCCCTCAGATGGGGAGCGCCCATCACGGGCGCAAGTTCACGCCGTCACCGGCTCGGCGATCACTTCGCGGGAAAGCCATGACGCGACCGTTCCGGGGATAAAACCGACCAGGCCATAGAGGATGAATTGGGTGATGCCGCTGTCCGGGCCGCGCGAACCGTAGAGAAATTCCGCCGCCACAAAGCCGATCACGCCGACAATCAGCATCCGCACCACCCAGCCAAGTCGCCTGACGTGAAACAGAATATCATCCACCGCACCCATCATCAGCGCGGGCAGCACACCGAACAGATAGCTGTATTGCATGGTCCGGGCGAACACCGTGAACAACTTTTCAGCCTCCGACAGGCTGGGCGGGTGGCTCCAATAGCCAGACACCACAGTGGTCGTGAGCAGCAGCCAGAACCCGCCAAGCAACGGCGCCAGCGCCGCGAAAATCAGATACCGCTTCATTGCCGCACCTCGTGCGTTCCGGTCTCGGAATAACCGACAGCAAGCCTACAGCGACAACATCCTGTTCGACAAGATAACCGCGCGCGGCAACGATGACATGTCGCGTTTTCAGATTGGATATTTGAGGCTGATGAGAAAAACCGCGGCACGATCGACCGCGGTCAAACAGCGAACGTTACTCGCCCCACGCCGCGAAGGCGTCGTTGAAGGCGCGCTCGCCGGGGGCGCCCTTTTCGATCGCGATGATGGCGCGGCGCTGGTTGACATAGACCAGCGGCACGTCGAACCACGAGCGCTCTTTCAGAAGCTGCAGATTGCGCGCGCGGTCGGCATCGACGTTCGAGAGACCGACCAGGAAGAAGCCGTCGGTGACCTTGACCGCGAGCCCGGCCAGCGGCGTGCCGCGCGCCTGCTCGTTGGACTTCATCAGGATGCCCGGCACGTTGCTGACGCCACCGCCCGAGAAATCCGGCGGCAGGATGAAGGTCAGTTCCGCGGTGTGGCTGGCCGGCAGCGAGGTGTCGGTGTTGCGGCGGAACGACATCGTCATCTTGAACTTGCGGTCGGGAATTTCGATGTCGGCGCGCACGGCGATATCCGCCTTCTGGCCGGCCGTCGCCTTGATCTGTTCGGTGCGCCAGATCACCGAGCCGACATATTGCTTACCCTTGGGATCGGACGGATCCTCGTCATACAGCACGACTTTCTGCGCCACCGGCGCGATCTGGTCGCTCGACGACGGCTGGCCGACGCGATCGGGAATCTTCGGCTTCGACAATGGCGTTCCGCCGTCCTTGGGCGCTTCGACCACCGTCGCCGACGGCTTGAACATGCCGCTGACCGCGGTGACCACCGACTTGCCCCACAGGATTCCGGCGCCGACCAGAATAAAGACGACGCCGATCGCGATCGCGCTCTTGAACGGAAATGCCGCGCCGGAGCGGCCGCGCTTCTTCGGCTCGCGGCCCCGCTCCTGCGAAATGCGCGGACGCGGCGCCGGCTGCTGAGGCGTCGCGTAGCGTTCGGCCTCCTCGATGGATTCGTCATATGAATAGGGCGAATCCGTTTCGCCGCGGTTTTCCATGCTCGGCTCAAGCCGGTCGAATTCCGGCGAGGGTGACGGCACGTTGGCGTAGGTTTTTCGCGCGGCGCGGTTGGCCTGCGCCGCGGCGCGGCCGAGTTCGTCGGCATCGGCGGTAATGTCGCGGAATCCACGTGCGGCCTGCGGCGCGCTGTTGTCGGGGCCACGGCGCGGCGCACCCACCCGTTCACGGGTCGGCGGCAACGGCGCGTCCTGCGTCGGGGCTCCCGGAATAGGCGGCGGCCCATCGCGCAGGATGCGCTGCGGACGCGGCTCTTGACGGTCTTGGCGGTCTTGCCGATCTTCCTGCCCGAGCGGCGGACGCTCGCTGCGCGGGGGCGGCGGCGAAGGCGGTCGCGCACGCGGCGGAGCCGGCGGCGAGGCCGCGGGATCGGTTGGCCGGGTAGTCGGACGGGTGTTGGCGCGGAACGCATCGCCGGCGCGGGCGCCGCTGCGCGACGCATCGCTGGACGCGCGCGACGCGTCCCGGGCGCGCTGCGCGGCCTCGGATTCGACCTTGCGCACAGCTTCTTCCAGCGACAGCCGCTCGCGGGTAATTTCGGATTCGCTGAGCGGCGGTTCGACGCTGCGCAGCTGCGCGATCAGCGCGGAGCGCGCCCGCTCATAAAGCGCACGGCGGCTCTCACCGGGAGCACTGGGGTCCAGTCCGGCGATGGCGCGGGCAATCAGCGGGTAGTAATCAGCCATTTCTACTCAACAATGCCGGCTTTCCGGTAACACTTCGTTAAGCCTCAAACGGATTTTGGACCAGAATAGTATCCTCGCGTTCCGGGCTGGTGGAAAGCAAGGCAATCGGACAGCCCACCAGTTCCTCGACCCGGCGGACATATTTAATGGCCTGCGCCGGCAAATCCGCCCAGGAACGGGCATTGGCGGTCGGCTCCTTCCAGCCCTCGATGGTCTCGTAGACCGGCACCACCCGGGCCTGCGCGCCCTCGCCGGCCGGCAGATGGTCGATTTCCTTGCCGTCCAGCATGTAGCCGGTGCAGACCTCAATGGTGTCGAACCCGTCGAGAATATCGAGCTTGGTCAGCGCCAGGCCGTTGATGCCGCAGGTCCGCACCGTCTGGCGCACCAGGACCGCGTCGAACCAGCCGCAGCGCCGCTTGCGCCCGGTGTTGACGCCGAATTCCTTGCCGCGGCGGCCGATCTCCTCGCCGATCTCGTCATGCAGTTCGGTCGGGAACGGGCCCTGCCCGACCCGCGTCGTATAGGCCTTGCATATCCCAAGCACGTAGCCGACCGCGCCCGGGCCCATGCCGGTTCCGGTCGCCGCCTGCGCCGCCACGGTGTTGGACGAGGTGACGTAGGGATAAGTGCCATGGTCGACGTCGAGCAGCGCGCCCTGTGCGCCCTCGAACAGGATTCGCTTGCCTTCGCGGCGCTTCTGATCGAGCAACCGCCACACGGTTTCGGCATAGGGCAAAAGCTGCGGCGCCAGCGCCGTCAGCTCGCGCAAAATTCCAGCGCCGTCGATTTCGTCGAGATTGAGCCCGCGGCGCAGCGCGTTGTGATGCGCCAATAGCCGGTCGATCTTGTGCGGCAGCGTGTCGAGATCGGCGAGGTCCATCAGGCGGATGGCACGGCGGCCGACCTTGTCTTCATAGGCCGGGCCGATGCCGCGCCGCGTGGTGCCGATCGCGGTCGCTTCATTGGACGACTCGCGCAGCGCATCGAGTTCGCGATGCAGCGGCAGGATCAGCGTGACGTTTTCGGCCACGCGCAGATTGTCCGGGCTGACCGCGACACCCTGCGCCTTCAGCTTGGCGACTTCTTCGAGAAACGCCTGCGGATCGAACACCACGCCGTTGCCGATCACCGCGAGCTTCGAAGGCCGCAACACGCCCGACGGCAGCAGCGCCAGCTTGTAGGTCTGGCCATTGATGACGAGTGTGTGGCCGGCATTATGACCGCCCTGGAAGCGCACGACGATGTCGGCCTGCTCCGACAACCAGTCGACGATCTTACCCTTCCCCTCGTCGCCCCACTGGGCGCCGACGACGACAACGTTGGCCATTTCGCGCGTAATCCCTCTGCAACTATCTCTGTTCGAGCATGATCCCCCGGGAAAGCCGATCGCCCTGGGATCACGTCCCGGGGGCACACTTTGCCGGATCATGCGCCCAGCCAAAACACGGCCGGGGCCGCTCGCATGCGAGGCATCCCATCGGATAAAGGATGCGGGCTATTGACGCAAGCAAGAAGGGTGGTCTGGCACCGTCTTGGGAGCCTTCCAACCCATTGATATCCCCTGAAAATATGTGGCTGCGCCAAGGCAGCGCGGCAAAGCGCCATCCGTCGCCGCCATCCCGCGCGGCCTGCGCGCGGTGCATGCTAGGGTCTGATGCCGGGATGATGGATTTTGGGGGCGATGATCCGATGCGTACGACCATGTTAAGCGGCTTGCTCGCAGGTCTGATCGGCGCGACGTCACTTCACGCGGCGCCCTATCCGGACCGGCCGATCACCATCGTCGTGCCGTTCGGCAAGGGCACCACCGCCGATCTCGTCGCCGCCGTGGTGGCCGAGGCGATGTCGAAAGATATCGGCCAGAAGGTCACGGTCGAACTCAAACCCGGCGCGGGCGGCGGCCTTGCAATGGAACAGGTCGAGAAGGCCGCGCCCGACGGCACTACGCTGGCGATGATCACGCAGGGCACGCACGTCTTTAATCTGAGCCTGTACAAGACGCTGCGCTACGATCCGCAGAAGATCATCCCGATCACGCCAATCGCCGCAGTCTCCAATGTGATGACCGTTCATCCCTCCAATCCCGCCAACACGCCGCTGGAAGTCGCCGCCGCCGCCAGGGCCGCGCCGGGCCAGCTCACTTTTGCCTCGGGCGGGATCGGCACCTCGCATCATCTCGGCGGCGTATTGTTTGCCTCGATCGCCGGCGTCGAGATCAAACATGTGCCGCATCTGGTTTCGGTGGAGGGCGTGAAGAAAATCGTCAACGGCGAAATCACCATGGGCTTCTTCAACCTGCCGACCGTGATCGAGGAAATCAAAGCCGGCAAACTCAAGGCGCTTGGGGTTACCAGTTTGACGCGTTCGCTCTATTTGCCTGAGGTACCGACGCTCGATGCCAGCGGCCTCAAAGGATATGACCTCGTGACCTGGTTCGGCTACGGCGCCCCCGTGGGCACGCCGCCAGAGATCGTGCAGCAGCTGCACGACGCCTTCGCCAGGGCCGCGGCCGATCCCACGGTAAAGGCCAAACTGAAGGAGGCCGGACTCGACCCGATCGACCAGCTGCAGCCGGCGGAATTCACGCGCCTGATCGCCTCGGACCTCGTCAAATGGACGCCGATCATCAAGGCTTCCGGCGCCAGCGCGGAGTGACGCTGGAACCACCGCACCGTATCCGAGTAACCTGCGGCCCGTTCCGCGCATGGACGCGATGCATCCGGCAGCATTGATGCGCGGTGAAAATCCGTGTCTGTCAGCACGCCGGGTCGAGATTCCGGCCCGGTGCGTGCACCGGGCGAGGCCGCGGTGTCGTGTTCTCCAGCCGCCATCGGACTTTCGCGAATGTCTGCTTCCGATCCCACCTCGAACGCCGCTTCTTCCGGAAACACGCCCTCAAAGCACTGGATCGCCAACCAGCCCTATCTGCTGCTCTGCATCACCGCGCTGACCTGGGCCGGCAACGCGATCGTGGGCCGCCTGGCCGTCGGTCATATTCCGCCGGTGACATTGTCGTTCCTGCGCTGGACGCTGGCGTTCCTGATCATCCTGCCCTTTGCCTGGAAGCATCTGCGGCAGGACTGGGGCGCGATCCGCAAGCAGCTCGGCATGATGATTTTCCTTTCCGTCACCGGAATCGGGATCTTCAATACGCTGCAATATTGGGCGCTCGAATACACGCAGGCGCTCAACACTCTTTTGCTACAGTCGGCGCTGCCGCTGTTCGTCGGGTTGTGGTCGCTGATCCTGCTCGGGATCCGGCTCACCCTGATGCAGGCCTGTGGAATAACCTTGTCGCTGCTCGGCGTGCTGGTGATTTTGCTGCATGGCGACATCTCGGTGCTCACCAGCCTCACCTTCAACAAGGGCGATCTCATTTTCCTCGTGGCAGTGGTGATCTTCGGAATCTATTCGGTGCTGTCGCTGAAACGCCCGCGGATTGACGGCCTGTCGTTTGCCGCCTTCACCTTCGGCTGCGGCGCGGCCTGCCAGATCCCGTTCCTGATCCGGGAAATGATCACGCAGCCATTGATGGAATTGAATGCGACCAATCTGCTGTCGCTGATTTACGTCGCGGTATTCCCCTCGACGCTGGCCTATGTCTGCTTCAATCGCGCGGTGCAATTGATTGGCGCCAACCGCGCCGCGCCGTTCTTTCACCTGGCGCCGGTGTTCGGCACCGTGATGTCGATCGTGTTTCTCGGCGAGCAGTTGCACCTGTTCCACGTCATCGGCTTTGCGCTGGTGCTGACCGGCGTTTTCGTCGCATCGCGCAAACCGGCTATCGCCTAGTTTAACGTTCGGCCGGTTGCGCCGATGCTTGCAGCGGCCCGCGCCTGGCGATCGGCGCGGTGTCGGAATCCCGAACCAGCAACCAGGTGACGAGCGCCGCAACAAGGCAGAACGCCGCGCTGGTCGCGAATAGCGCGGCGTATCCATCCGCGAAACTTTTTTGCGCCAGCGCTTGCAGATCGGCGTTATGGGCTGCAACGATACCGGTGCCCGAAAGATTGCCCGATGCGATCTCGCGAATGAATCCAAGCCGTTCGCTTTCGCTGAACGCCGGCAACGCCGTGGTGATCGAACTGGCGATCCGGCTGAACAGGACCACGCCGAGGGCGGCAAATCCGATCACAATGCCGGTAAAGCGCATGGTGCCGGAGATGCCGGAAGCCATCCCGGCCCGCTCGGCGGGGATCACCGTCATTCCGACCTTGGTGGTCTCGCCGTTCAGCAAGCCGGCGCCTACTCCGGTCGCCAGCATGCCCGCCACCATCAGGCGATAATCGAGCGATCCCGCGACCAGCGCCATGAAGCCAAGCCCGAGGCTGACCAGCACCAGACCCGCTGTCAGCAGCGTGCGCCCGGTCAGGCGATGCGATAATTGCGAAGTGACGATGCGCGGCACGATGAACAGCGGCAGCGCCATCGGCAGCATCAATAGTCCGGCCGCGCGCGGCGACAGGCCCAGCGCGTGCTGGAAATAGATCGGCATGAAGGTCAGCATCGTGAGCAGGCCCGCCGCAAAGGAGAACTGGGCAATATTGGCGCCGAGATAGGTTGGCCGGCGGAAGAACGAAAAATCCACCATGGGACGGGCCTGAAATTTTTCGACCGCGATAAACAGCAGGAAGAAGATCACGGCCCCGATGCCCTCGATCAGAATATGCGGACTGCTCCAGCCATCGTGATTGCCCGAGATCAGCCCGAGCGTGGTCAGGAACAGAAATGCGCTGAAGGTCAGCACGCCCGGCAAGTCGAAGCGAACCGCGCCGGGATCGCGGGATTCATCGATCACCGCGAGGATGGTCGCGATGCTGACCGCGCCGATCGGCAGGTTGATGTAGAACGCCCATTGCCAGCCGAACGTCTGGGTGATCAGTCCGCCGACGATGGGTCCAAGCGTAATGGCAATTCCCACCACGGAACCCCAGAATGCAAAGGCGCGGGCGCGCGTATCGCCCTTGAAGGTGCTGGCCAACGTCGCCAGCGCGGCTGAGAGCTGGAGAGCTGCGCCAATGCCCTGTACGGCGCGCGCGGCGATGAGGATATCGAGATTGGGCGCGGCACCGCAGAAGAAAGACGCCAGCGTAAACAGTACCAATCCGGTGACCAGAACGCGTTTACGCCCAAAGCGATCGGCGAGCGCCCCCGCCGGCAGCAACAGCGAGGCAAAGGATAATGTATAGGCCGTGATCACCCATTCGATCCCGGCGAAGGTGGCGCCCAGCGATTCCGTGATCGACGGCAGCGACACCGCGACGATGTTCGAATCGAGCTGCAGCATGAACGAAGGCGCCGACACGCAGATCAGCACCAGCATCGCGTGAATACCGGTCGGTTGCGGCTTCGGCTGCTCTGTAATGGCCAACATGTGCAGATGCTCCAACGGATCGATCAGGCGGCGTATTGGGCAATGCCGTTGCCGAACGACCAGTTTTCCTTTTTCACCTCGACGAGGGTGATGAAAACATCTTCCAGACGAACGTTGAGCGCGGCGGACAGCCCTTCGGCGATCGCCTTGTAGAGCGCCTGCTTCTGCGCTACCGAGCGCCCTTCGTTGAAGAATATCTGCACCATGATCAGATCGTTGGTGCGGTGGATGCCGAGATAATCCGGATCGAAGATGAAATTCTCGATCGCGTGCTCGCCGATGATCTGAAAATGGTCGTTTTTGGGAACGCCGGTGTGGGCGACCATGGCCTCATAGACGATCTGTCCGGCCTTCTGTCGATAGGCGGCGTCTTTTCCCTTTTGCAGCTCGATACGTACCAGGGGCATCGGTTCTCTCCATCTTCCACGAAACCGCCTTGGATTTACCCGTTCCCGGGCGCTTTCGCTGCAATTCCCTTGCATATGCAAAGATTAGAAAGTATGTGTATATGCAAGCATTAGTCAAGGCCGGGATTTGGAGCGATGAAACATGGCGATTGGCAGCAGCAACCAGAAAAGCGTTTGCAATTGCACGGCTTTACGCAAGGCTACGCGGCGCGTCTCGCAACTTTATGATTCTGCATTGGAGCCCTGCGGATTGCGAACCACTCAGCGCAGCATCCTGATGCAGATCGTCCGGTCCGGGACCCCACCGCTCGGCGAACTGGCCGACGCGCTGGTGACGGACCGCGGCGCCCTCACGCACAATCTGAAACCGCTTGAGCGCGACGGGCTCATCAAAATCAGCGTCGATCCGCAAGACCGCCGCAACCGGCTGGTCGCGCTGACGGCCCAGGGCCGGGCCAAGCTGGCGGAATCCGACGCGCTATGGGCCCGCGCCCAGCGCGGCTTCGAGGCAGGGTTCGGCACGGCCAAGTCCGCTTCGTTGCGCAAGGCGCTCGAATTTCTGGTGTCGGATAATTTCGTCAATGCCTTTCACGGCCAACGATAAAGACAAGGCACTCGCGGATCGGGTCAGCGCATCTAACCGATCTTGAACTTGCTGTAGGCCTCAGCGGTCGCGATGATCGCATGCTCGGCGCAGCCATTGCGCCGATGCGGATCGCACAGATTTTCGTAGTCCGCCGATGTCATCATATCGAGGAATACATCGACGTCGGGATAATACACCAACGCCACATAGTCCCAGGCACGGCCGTCGCGCGGGCCGAGCGCGATCGCCTTGGCGGCGCCGGTCCACAATAGTGTGCCGCCGCGCGCCTTGATCATCGGCACCGTCAGGGCGCTGTAGCGCAAATAGGCGTCCCAGCCGCTGCCATTGCCGTCCAGTGAGCGCTCATGAAAGCGCATCAGATTAACCATCACGATCGGGCCCTTGTGCTCAAGCTCCGTCAGACCCTCGATATTCAACTGATCCACGCCCATGGCATCCTCCATCGTCGCTCCGGATGAGCTGAGGACATTGTAGCATTGCGGGCGCAGGACTTGTCGCGCGGCGAAAATCCGGCACAACTTCGCTGCAAGCCATGACCAATCCCGCCCCACCACCGCCGGCCTCCGATCCGGTCAGATGGCTCAGCAACCAGCCTTATCTGCTCTTGAGCCTGACCTCGCTGTTCTGGGCCGGCAATATCGTGCTCGGGCGCTACGTCGCCGGCCAGATGCCGCCGATGACGTTGTCCTGCATCAGATGGGTCGGCAGCTTTTTCATCCTGCTGCCGTTCGCGTGGCCGCATCTCGCGCGTGACTGGCCGGTATTGTGGGCACGGCTTCCGCTCATGATCGGACTGTCAGCGACCGGCTTCGCCCTCAATAACGCGCTGTCCTATTGGGCGCTGCAATACACCCAGGCGCTGAATGCGCTGTTGATCCAGTCATCGGGACCGCTGTTCGTCGCGCTGTGGTCACTCGCGTTGTTCGGCGTGCGGCTGACCTTCGCCCAACTCGCCGGCATCGCGATCTCGCTCGCCGGGGTCCTCACCATCATCCTGAACGGGGACTGGCTGGCGCTCGCCACTATCAGGTTCAACAAGGGCGACATCATGCTGGCCGGCGCGCTGGCGTCCTTTGGACTTTATTCGGCATTGATGCCGCGACGGCCGGTCACGCATCCGCTGTCGCTGATCACCTTCACCACCGGATGCGGCGCGCTGTTGCTGTTGCCGTTCGCTGTATGGGAATACTCAACCGGCTTTACGCTGAAGTTCGATACCGTGACGATCGCGACCATGATCTATGTCGTGGCTTTTCCATCGGCGCTGTCTTATCTGTTTTTCAACCGCGGCATCGCGCTGATCGGGCCGAACCGGGCCGCGCCGTTCTTTCATCTGATGCCGGTGTTCGGCTCCGCGATGGCGATCCTGCTGCTCGGCGAGCAGCCGCAGCTATTTCATCTCATCGGGTATGGGCTGGTGCTGGCCGGGATCGTGATCGCGTCGCGGCAGGGCTCTGCTGCGTGAACGCGGCAAAGTAAAAACAAAAGCCTCGATTCTGATTGATCAGAACCGAGGCTGCAAGTTGTCGAAATTGGACAGAAGATCAGTTTAAGCCGCGCGAACCTTGGCGAGGAATTCGTCGACCGCGTTGCGCAGCATGCCCGACTGGTTGTCGAGTTCGCGCGCGTTCGAAAGCACATCCGAAGCGGCGAGGCCGGTGGCAGCCGCAGCACTGGTCACGCCGCCGATATGGGCGCTGATCTCGCTCGACCCCGCCGCAACCGATTGGATGTTGCGCGCGATCTCGCGGGTCGCCTCGCCCTGCTGGTCGATCGACGTCGAAATGCTGACCGTGATCTCGCTCATCTGCGCGATCGTTTCGGTGATGCCGCCGATCGACAACACCGCGTCGCTGGTGGACGACTGCATGGCGGCAACCTGGGCGGAGATTTCCTCGGTCGCCTTGGCAGTCTGGTTGGCGAGTGCCTTGACCTCGGAGGCCACGACAGCGAAGCCGCGGCCGGATTCACCGGCGCGGGCCGCTTCGATGGTCGCGTTGAGGGCGAGCAGATTGGTCTGCGCGGCGATGCTGTGGATCAGCTTGACGACCTCGCCGATCTTCTCGGCGCCGGTCGACAACACCTGGACGGTCGCGTTGGTGCGCTCGGCATCCCCGACCGCCTTGCTGGCGATCTCGCTCGACCGCGTCACCTGCCGGGAAATCTCGGTGACCGAGCTCGACAGTTCTTCCGCGGCTGCGGCAACCGTTCCGACATTGTTCGAGGCGCTGTCTGACGCAGCCCCGACGGTTGCGGCGCGCGCGCTGGCGTCGCTCGCGGTCGCGGTCATGGATTGCGCCGTAGCCTGCATTCCCTTGGCCGCCGTCGCGACCGAGCTGACGATACCCTTGACGCTGCGTTCGAAATCGCTGGCGATACTCTCCATCGCCGCGCGGCGCTCAACCCCGGCGCGCTGCTGGGTTTCCGCCTCGACCTTTTCCAGCCCGCGAATGCGCAGCGCATTGTCCTTGAATATCTGAACGGTGGCGGCCATCTTGCCGACCTCGTCGCCGCGCTCGATGCCGGGAATTTCGCCGTCCAGCGAACCGTCAGCCAGCCCCCGCATGCGGGCGCCGAGTTCTCCGAGTGGCCGGCTGATGCTGCGGCCGATCATCCAGGCGATGCCACCCGAGATCAGAGCGATGATCAGGGTGGCAAGACCGAGCGACCAGATCACCGGCTTCAGCTTGGCGTCGAGATCGTCGAGATAGGCTCCAGATCCGAGATACATGTTCCAGCCAGGAACTGCGACCGCGTAACCGATCTTGCGGATCGGCTTTTCCTCGCCGGGTTTTACATATTCATACGGCAGCAGGATTTCGCCCTTGGCCATGACACCATCGAGCAACTCATGTGAGAGCTTCCTGCCATTAGTCACTACTTCCATGCGATTGGTGCCGACCTGCTTGGGATCGGGCGACAGCACCGTGATGCCGTCATAGCTCGTGCCGAACAAATAGCCGGCGCCATTGTCGTAGGTCATGGAATTGGCGCGGCGACCAAATTCGGCCAACGCGGCTTCCTTGGTGAGCTGCCCGGCCTCCACCTGCTTCTGCAGGCCGATCGCCATGTTGCGCCCCATATCGACGATGGCATGGACCTGATCGATCCGGGAGTTCAGCATTTCACGCTGCATCAGATAGCCCGCGAGGACACCGGCGACGCAGAGGCCGAACAGTGTGACGCTCACCAGGATGCCGAGTTTGGGAACGATCGTCAGATTGTTCAACTTCACGAGGCATCTCCGGGGGGTGTGCGCTCACGGCGCGCAATGGATGGATAATAATCTCCTCACAATATGGTGAGAATTCTTTAGGAATTTCTTACGAAAGGTGCTCTGGGATGGCTTCGATGGCAAAGAACAGCCGTTCGAGCCGTGCGATTTCTCGCCCGGATTGCGCTGCATCGCCTATGCACTTTTACCGCTAGCGAAGGCGCAATTCCAAGGGAACGGCGGTCGTCGCCGTGTCTGGCATCTGAAATCACCGGCGGCGGCGCAGCCGTTTCACCCAGCCGGAATCATGACGACGCCCTTGTCCTTGGGCCAGCGCACGCGCCAAGCGAAAGAAATGTCCCGTGCCTCGGCCGGCTTCGCCTCGAACGCCCATTCAAGCACGCCGCGCCTGTCGTGCACATTGGTCGTGGTCGGAGGCGTCGTCGACGGCAGCATTTCGACCTGAATGTCGTCGTTTTCGCTGACCGGCAATTGATCCTCGATGGCGATCCTGATCGGGAAATCGTGGCCGTTCCTCACGCTGGTCTTGAACGCACGTTCGTCGGTTTTCGACGTCGTCACGATCAGACCCGCCGATCCCTCGTTGCGTTTGACGACGGCGCGTTCGATCTTGACCTTGTCGTCGGCGCCGAAACCGAGCCGCACCGTTTCGTCCTTGCCGGCGGCCGCCATTTGACCGCGGCCGACAAACACGCCGTCGCGGTAGATTGCGATGCGTCCGGGCAGCAACGGCGCGTCCTCAGCTTGCTTGAAGCTCGCTTCGAGAAATGCCGAGGGATCCCTGACCGGCGCCGAGCGTATCGCAAGATCAGGCGCGACGGTGGCGGTGGACACAAGCAAGCTCCTGGCGCCCTCGCCGGCGGCAATGCTGACACGGCCCGGAATCCTGAACATCACCTGGAAACCGCCGGTTTCCACGGCAGCCTGCTGCTCGTCGATACGTTTTGCAACCGGTTCAGCTGCCGGCGCCGCCGGCGCGAACGAGCGAAGCCTCGCGACATCCGAAACGGTGGACTGCGCGAGCGACCGCGGGGGTTGCGGATATTGCACAATCAGCGATTCCAGTTCCGGCGCGCTGCCGCCGCGCGCGGTTCGGACGGTCGAAACCGCCAACGCCACATTGGACCAGTCCTCTCCCGTGCTCTGGGTAATTTCGGCGCGGCGCACCAGTTCGAGCGCCGGCTTGCGTTCCCTGGCGCCGGTGTCGAGGCGGGCATCGTAAAGCGGTGCCCAGTGCGCATTGCGCACCGCGTAGGTCACGCGCAGCATCGCCTTGGCCGGGGCGCCGGCAGCCAGATTGATCCGGACCTCAAGCTTGCTCGGCGGCTTGATGGTGCGATCGGATTCCAACCTGGCGATTTCGCGGTCGATGCCGCGCTGCTTGCGTTGCGCTTCGCGGATCGCCGCGTCCGCGATCGCGACTTCCTCCGATACCGCGGCAAAGGCCGCGCGCCAATCGGCGATCGGCCGGGCTTCGCCCTTGTCGCCGATTCCCGCCGGCGAGGTTTCGGCAAAACGCTCGGCGAATTTGCGGCGCGCGTTCGCCGCAGTAATCGCGTCCTCCAGATTGACGCGCTCGTCTTTAAGGGCCTCAAGACGTTTGTCGAGTTCAGGCAAATTGAAAGGCGGTGCGGCGCGGGGCGGCTTGGTATCAACCGAGCCAAGGGTGAGCCTCGCATCCGCCTCGCCTTCCACCCGCATCGAGGAGACGTCGAGCGTCAGCGGAAAATCTTTCAGCACCACGGTGTTATCGCCCGCGGGAATGTCGACCGCGATGACCCGCGTGACGCTGGCGCCATCGGGATAGACCGTGACGGCTTCGACGGCCGATGCAGCATCGAGATCGGCCGCTTGGGCCTGTACGGCGGCAAAGGCGGCAACAACGACCAGGCTGGTCGTGACAAGGCTGTTCGTAATTATCCGCATGAATTCCCTCCCTCAAGATCGCACCACCGGTTGTGGTGAGACGCAGCGGCTAAGGAACTGGTTCGATTAAGGCAACCATAAGACCTCGCCGAGGCGGCCTCGGCGCGGAATTGTAACGGAAAATCCCTTCAGGCCGTGACGAACACTTCGTCCCAAACGCGCGCGCCTTAAAACGCGAGCGCCTCTTTAAAAAGCTAAAGCCTCTTTAAAAAGCCAAA
>CAWBPE010000009.1:0-326461 GCA_963790595.1 uncultured Alphaproteobacteria bacterium
AGCAACCGGGAACATAGGTAACAGTTCTGACCGACGACATGGGTAACACAATTCTTGTTTCGTTCAGGTCTATTGTTGGGGCAGTGGACCCTGTGGGCAACGCGCAGCGTTGTCCACAAGTCCACGGCCGACGCGTTTAGGTTTTTTCAGGTGATCGCCGCGATGAGCGATAGTGCCGAGCGCGATCGGACCATAGTTGACGGTGCAGGCGCCCGCGTCCTCGATGAGGCCCACGGGCTCACCGACCAGCGCCTCGCTGATATAGATCGTATTGCCGTTCCACTTGATCTCGCCGTTCTGACGCACGCGCCTAACGACTTGGTCAGGCCCGTAGCCCGGTTCGCGCAAGACACCATCGAAGCGGCGCGGCGACAGAGCGTAATGCTCGGCCGGCGTATCGTTGCCGAGCGCCTGATGCGGACGTTCTTCGTTGTAGACGTTCTGGAACACCCGCAGGCGTTCGAGTTGCTCACGCAGGCTGCGGGCCGCCGGTTTAGCGGCGTCCTGCAACAAGGTCAGATGCATTCGCTCGTGCCGGCCATTCTGCTGCGGCTTGCCGGGCGCGATCCGCTCCGGCAGCACGCCGGCCTTGATCACCTTGACCGACAGTTGCGACAGTCCGCCGGCACCGCGCGAGGCAAATGGCGGACCGTTGTCGGAACGCAGCCGATGCGGAAGACCGAACTCGCGGAAGGCCGCCTCCAGCACCGGCCAGACGTGAGCGGTATCGGTCCGTCCCATCGCCTGGCAACGCAGCAGATACCGGCTATGGGCATCGGTAAGCGTCAGCGGCTCGCAGTAATTGCCGTCGCCGGTCATAAACCAGCCCTTGAAGTCGATGCACCACACGTCGTTGGCCGCCGTGCATTCCGCAAACGGTGCGCTCGATGGCGGGCTGCGGCGGCGCAGCTTCCGCTTTACCGTCAGTCCTTCGCGATCGAACAACGCTCCGATCGTGCTCGTCGCCGGCCATTCCGTCGCTGGGGCCTGACGTTTGAGCCAGGCCCGCACCTTCACCGGACCCCAGGTCGGATGCGCGCGCCGCACCGCAAGGCAGCGTTCGCCGATCTCCTCCCCAATCATATGAGAATGATGCACCGGTGCTCGCGAGCGATCGAGCAAACCTTCGACGCCTGCTTCTTGATAGCGCGCAACCCATTTGTAACCAACCCGTCGGCTCACGCCGAAGCGCCGGCATATTACCGCAAATGGTTCCTCCTGCTTCTCGGCCGTAATCACAAACCGCATCCGTTCATCCACAGCACAGTCTCCATCCAAACCATCGGAAAGGTCCTCCTTGCCGATCACTTGACCTGTTACCCATGTCGTCGGTCTATTGTGTTACCCATGTAGCCGGTTTGGACCGCTTGCGGGCCCCGCAAGCGGGAGAGGGGGCACACTTCCGTTGTCGCTTACACCCTCTCATGCTTCCTCAAATCACGCGCGTGATCGAACCTATCTGCCTGCAAATCCGCCTCGGCATCCCGAACCTCGGGCAAAGCGGCTTCGGCCAGGATTTCGGCGGTGATGTCGTCGACAGCTGAGTCCGCGACCTCGTGGATGAAACTGATATTGCGGTATTCGCCCGACGCGATGCGCGAGACGACTTCGCGTCGGGTTATTTCGGGGTCGACGATGGCCTCGCGGCCGCGCCGTCCGTAATCGATCATCACGACGAAATACTGCATGCGGGTTCGGCCAGCCTCTGAATGGAGGGCTGCAGTATTTCTGAAAATCAGAAGTAAGTCAAGCGGCAAATTTCCGATAATCAGAAACTCGGCGCTGAATGCGTACCTGCAGCCCCCCGCCGGGTGCGAATCGCCGGGCGGGGCGGGCTTGAGTCGCCGGGTGCTTATTTCCTGGAGGACCCATGGGCCTTGCGGGCCCGGGCGGCGGCCTTGGCGCGCAGGCGCTCGATCTGGCCCCGGGGAAGGGTGACGCAGATTTCGCCGATCCATTCCAGTTTGACGCCCGTGATCGGCTTGGCGTTGAAGCTGGTGAGATTGACCACGGTAGGGGATTTGCCGCGCTCGACGGTCTTGAGGTAACGCTCGCCGGTCTTCAGCCGCACCGCGGCCTCTTCGCCGTAGAAGCTCGAGATCGGATGGCGCTGCTCGCGATAGACCACGATAATGTCGCCATTCTCGTATTTTGGGAGCATGGAATCGCCGGATACCTCGAACGCGATGGTTTCCTCGGCGATCGGGAACGGCAGTTCAATCTCCCCCAAGCCCTCCGGCGGCACCTGTTCGTGTTCCGGCTCGATGGTGGCGCCGGCGCCGACCCGGCCCATGATCGGGACTGAATTGAGTTCGAGATAGTCGATAATGGGCTGAATTTCGGACGCCTTGATCAGGCGGATATCGGCCAGGATTTCCGACACCGCGCCCGGGCGCACGCCCATCGCGGCCGCCAGACCGCCCTTGGTCTTGCCCGGCTTCTCCAGCCCCCGCTCGATCATCTTGACATCTACCATGGCCTATCCTTTCCGAATTTCAGAAATAAATGCAATTCCGATTTTCAGAAATCGGACTTGACATTGAATTCTGATTATCGGAAATTGATGCCATGGCCGGGCGCGACGTCCCGGCTCCCAAATCATCCGCCGCCGTCATTGCGAGCGCAGCGAAGCAATCCATGCCTCGGCAAGGAAGGTGGATTGCCGCGTCGTGGAGCCTGTCATCGGGCGCGCATCCGCGCGACCCGTTGGCTCCTCGCAATGACGTGGAGAATCGTGAGCAACAAAATGCAAACAAGCTGGGAGCCCAAACATTCCGACGCGTTACGCGACTATCTCGCCAAGGGCTTGCCCTATTCGGAGATCGCGCGCCGGATCAACGCGGCGTTCAACACCGACTATACCCGCAACGCCACTATCGGCCGCGCCAGGCGGATGGGGTTGGCTGGTGTCGCCGAGACCGGCCGGCCGAGCAAGCGGCGCAAGCCGAACTTTTTGTCTATTCGCAAGCTGCGCAAGATCAGCAAGAAGCACCGCGCGGCCAAATCGCGGCTGCCGCGGCCGGTTTTGAAGCGGGCGGTGGCGCTGAAATTGCGCTGCGTCGGGATCGAGCCGCGCCATCTTTCGTTGATCGAGCTGGAAGCCCGCGATTGCCGGTATCCCTATGGCGGCGACAAGGACGGCGAGGCCATCACCTTTTGCGGCCATCCGCGGCAAGAGGGTTCGAGCTACTGCGCCCCGCATTTTCACCTGACGCGCAAATTGGAGTCCGCGCCGGAACGTTCCTCCGTCAAGGTTTTGCTGCGCCTGGTGGAGGCGGCCTGATGTACAGCCATCCGCTGACCGGCGCCGTCGCCGCCAGAATCAAGCTTCTATCGCCGCGCCATCGCCTCGCGCATCTGCGCGCGCTGATCCGGCAACAGGCTGTTGGGTCGACCCGGCGGGAGGAACTCGCCGCGTTATTCCGCGACCAGTTGCCGCCACCCGCCAACGAAAATCGCGCGCCATGAACCGTCCCTGGATGCCGCTTTATGTCGGCGATTATCTCGGCGATACCGGCCACCTCACCACCACCCAGCACGGCGCGTATCTGCTGCTGATGATGCATTACTGGCGCAAGGGCGAGTTGCCCGACGACGACCGGCAACTGTCCAAGATCGCGAAGCTGCCGCTGAAAACCTGGTGCGATTACCGCGCCACCGTGCAGGATTTCTTCTATGAGGGCTGGAAGCACAAGCGGATCGACGTTGAATTGGCCAAAATGATGCGCGTTTCCGAAAAGCGCGCGATCGCCGGTCAAAAGGGCGGGCTCGGCTCGGCGCTGGCGCGCATGAAATTGGAAAATGCCTCGCGGTCTAGACAGGCGTTGCCGCGAGCAATTGCTGTGCAGCCGTCGAGCGCAGCCACGGCCGGCGTCGACCACTCACACTCAAACTCACATCAGAGTCTTCCTATGGATGAGAGTCTGGCGGAGACGGGAAGACGCACGGCGAAGCCTGAGATCGCCGTCAGTTCTGAATTGGCGGCGTACGTGGCCAAGAGAACCTGAGAAGCGAACCACTTAGCCAGCGCATCCAACATCCATTCTTGATTCAAACTTGCAAAGGGAGACATCCGAGATGGCACGGGCCAAACGCAACAAGGCGCGCAAAACGACAAAGGTTCATGACCGGCGATCGCAGGATCTGCCGCGCAATGCCGAAGTGGCGGCGGTGGAAGTCGACGATCCCTTGGCACTGGAGCCGGGCGAGAAGATCGTCACGCTGCGCTCGATCCGCAACGATCCCTTGGGGCGGATGCACAGCCATCGCCATCTCGACGAGGCGCAGTACCAGAGCGGGCGAGCGTTCCAGGACGATTGGGAGAAGGCCGAGCGCGGCCCGCAGGCGGTCGATCCGACCCGGGAATATGTCGATGGCGGCGGGATGCGTGAGCCGATCACGGAGCGCCAGCGCAAGGCGGTGCTGCGGCTCAACCGGGCGGAACGCGAACTCGGCGCCGACGGCTCCGCGCTGGTGCATGAAGTGCTGGTGCTGGGGATGACCATGGAACAGATCGGCCAGCGCCGCGGCCTGCGCGGCCAGCGCTGGATCGACTATTTCGCCCGGCGTTTCAAGGAGTGCCTGGACCGGCTGGCGCTGCTGTATGGCTTTGCGACGGAGCGGGCGCCGGTTCGCCGGCGGCCATCGGTGACGGGCTAGCCGGACGGCAAGAGGTAGCCGGGTATCTGCGACAAACGAAAAAACTTGTTTGCGGACCAATGAACCTTTCAGGCACCAGGTAGACATACGGGTACTGGGGCATTGCAATTTCTCAGGCCCAGTGCAGCGCCGCCTAGCGATCATATTCCGCTAGCGCGGCGTTGTGCATTTTCGGCGTGGCCCTCGGCAGATCCGGCTCTCACAACAACGTCTCCATTTCATTACCCCTGACGTAATCGTATCGGTTCATTCGCCGCGTCATGGTCCCCCAATGTTTGCCAAGACATCAGGGATCACGGCAATGGATCGACGCACTCTTTTGAAATCGACACTCTCCACCACGCTCGGCGCGGGCTCCAAATCGCTCGGCGCGGGCCTGAAATCGCTCGGCGCGGGCCTGCTCGCGGCCAATGCCGCCGAGGCCGTCGCCGCGCAACCTGTCGCGTCACGCGCCACATCTGATATCGGCGACTTCATCGAGGCCGCGCCGGGCGTGAAACTGGCCTTTACCGATTGGGGCGCCGGCAAGCCTGTCGTGTTCGTGCACGCCTGGGCGCTGCCGTCACCGATGTGGGATTATCAAATCAGCGCGCTCTGCGAAGAGGGCCTGCGGTGCATCGCCTATGACCGCCGCGGCCACGGCCGCTCGAGTAAACCCGGAACCGGCTATGATGCCGATACGCTCGCCGACGATCTGGCTGTCGTGCTGAACAGGCTCGATCTGCACGGCGTGACGCTGGTCAGCCACTCCTTCGGCAGTGCCGAGGTGGTGCGGTATCTGACCCGGCATGGCGCCGGGCGGATCGAAAAGCTGGTGCTGATCGCGCCGGCGGCGTTACCCTTTGTGACGCAGACGCCGGATAACCCGATCGGCATTCCTGCCGAGCAGCTGGCGTTTTTCCGGAGCAAGGTGTTGCAGGCGGACTTTCCGAAGTGGCTGGAGGACGGCAAGAAGGCATTTTTCGTGGCCGACACCTCGCCGAGCCTGCAGGACTGGGTCGCCGAACTGATGCGCTCGACGCCGCTGCCGGTCGCGATCGAATGCAACCGGCTGATCGCCGCGACTGATTTTCGTAAGGAGCTGCCCAAAATATCCGTGCCGACGCTGATCATTCAGGGCGACAAGGATGCCTCCGCGCCGATCGACATGACCGGGCGGCCGACAGCCGCGCTGATCCCGCAGGCGCAGCTCAAAGTGTATGAGGGCGCGCCGCATGGCCTGTTTCTGACCCACAAGGATCGCCTCAATGCGGACCTGCTCGGTTTCATCGCGGGATGACTGAGTCCATCCACGTCGCAGTGCTGCCCTTTGTTGATGCCACGCTCGTCCCGCGACGCGTGGGGCGTCGCAAAGGGCAGGGGGCGGACATGAAGCAGCGGCTGTGGCTTAGCTTCGCGCTGATCGTGGTGCTCGGTTGTTTCTGGTTTGTGATGACCAAGCCGATGTGCCGCGAAGGCTTTGTCGCCGAGCTTGGAACCCGGTCCGGCTGGACCTGCGTCGCGGACGGGAACTAGGCTCGGAATTCAGAACGCGTAATTCTACGGGACGAAATCCCTCGCCACGATGTTTCCATGCATCGTCCTGAAAATGCGCCAAGCTCTGACGTTTTCGGCCACAATCTGAATCGACCATCCGTCACATGAAAACGTTGGCTGTGATTTCAATTCTCGCATTGCTCACGATCTCGGGGGCCGTCGTGTCGGACCAGATTCTGACCGGCGATCAGCAGGCGATGCACAGGACGAATTAAGAGCACCTTTGGGGGGACAACCATGCTTTCGGTGGATCAATTTCTGAGACTGATCAGTGTGCCGGCCGTCGTTGCGGCATTCCTGATTGCGTCGCAGGTTTCCGGGGCCGGGATTTTTCATCATCCGTCGGCGCAGCTCGCCAGCGAATAGGCTGCTAACAAGCCGCAAAACTTCAGCCTGACGTTTTCGCGCGAGCGTTTGCTTGCGGCGAAAGCCTGTCGGGCTGAAATGACGACTATCTACATCGCCTTTAAAAAGCTCTCGCCGGAATCGCAGGGCACGCAGCTATAGGTCAGCAAATTGTAGCTGGGGCCTTGCGGTTCGATCAGTGCGAGCCGCATCTGCACGCCGCATGTCATGCACGGCATCTCGATGGTGGGTTTGAAACGTGTGCAGGTCGGCGTCGGCCTGTAGGTTGGCAACATGTGATCCTCGCGCTCGAAAGAGAGGGGAACGCAACGCCACACAGTGGTACCAATTCATCTGCACAACGTCCGATTTCCGACATAATTGGAATCCGGCTTGAACCTCTCGAAGTGCAAATCTTTTGTGCGTGCGGGAACCAGCAATTCTGGAACCGGCGGGAACCCGATGGAACCACTTTGCCGAACATGGTTTCGCGTCGGTTTATTTTATCGCCGGAGTTGATCTTGTTTTCGCAGCGCCCGCGCCGGTCAGTTGGACGGCGCCCGCAATCGGCCCACGGCGGCGCTTTGATCGGACTGCGCAATTCCAGAAAGCTCCTGCCCGGGTAAACCGGATTATGACAGCGGCATCACCGGGGCATGACAGGTTCCGGCCATGGAACATCTAAGTTGTAAATAAAATTGACCGCAACCGGTTCAAACAACCTTAGATCGCCTTCCGTATTTCTACGGCGTTCGACGCCTTCAATGCAATTCCACGATCAACACGGTCCCATGAGGAGGTCAATTTGCGGCGTTACCTTTTGAAGTTTTTGTCCGATCAATCGGGTGCAACCGCGATTGAATACGGTCTGATCGCAGCGGGTATCTCGATTGCGATCGTCGCGGCGGTGAATGGTCTCGGCACCACGCTCAATACCCAGTTCACTTCGATCAATACCTCTTTGAAGTAATTTCTTGTCCCCTTCTCAGGGGGAAACTCTGCTCAGGTGAAAACGTTCTCAAGGAAAATTTGGACGACATGTGGTCCTGCCCCGCCGGATTCGATTTCGGCGGGGCATTTTTTTCTGAAAGTCGCTCGGTCAGGCGAAGCCGAATTTGAGGAAGACGGCCAGCATCGCCGCACCCGCGCCGCCGAAGATCAAACTGAAGATCAGCGGCGCCATCGATCCCTTGCCGCTGCCGGGCTCGAGCACGGCGTTGCCGGGCTGCGCCGGATCGTAATGGACCACGACGGGCTGGCCGCGTGGGTAAAGTGCTGCGGCTTGTTCCGCCGCTTCGCGCGTGCCGTAGATGCCAGTCCATCCGGAGTTGGGCGCAAGGCCTGTGAAGTCGTGCTGGTTCACCTGATAGGCGTAGCGCAGATCGACCTGGTAGCGATGGATCATGCGGATCCGTGATTTGTCCTTGTCGTTATCGGTGTCCTCGATGTCTTCTTCGAGCACGTCAGACGCGGTGATGATGCCGGAAGCGGTCGGCCATCGCGCGCTGGCGCGCCCCTGCTGCAGGCCATGAACAAACGAAACAAGACCCAGGATCGCGATCAGGATCGCACCGGCGGGCAACGCAAACGCGAACAGCGGCACGCCGTTGCTGGTGTAGAGCACCTTGCCCGCCAGCGAATGCGCTGATAGCACCGCGGCGATGGTGCCGAACACGGCCGCGAACGCGATCAGGGCGGCGACATTATTCGTTTGGTTCGGCTCCAGCAGCACATTGCTGGAATCCTTGGGATCGACATGGACGCCGACGCGGGCGCCGACCGGGTAACGCGCCGCCTGCCGCAGCGCGAGCACGCGGGTCATCAGCGGCGTTCCGCCCGGCATGATGCGGTCGCTCTCGAGATCTTTTCCGTCCACACGATAGCGATAGTGGATCACGGGGCTGGCATCGTCGAGATCGTCAGACATATGCGAGGGCGGCTGATCCACTTTTGAAACGGTGATGACGCCATCGACCACGCCCCAATTTGCGGCCGCCCGCATCTGGCTTCGCATCCGGAAGAGATTAAAGAGTTGCCCGGCGAAAATCAGCAGACACACGCCGGCGGCAATTTTGGTCCAGAGCAGATGTTGGGCGTCGAGCATGGGGCACTATGTCCTTTAGTCATTGCCTGCGACAAACGCGGAGCGTTTGTGCAAGGGAGCGCAAGCGACGAAGCAATCCGTTCTTGCTTTGCCGCTCGATGGATTGCTTCGCGGAGCCTGTCATCGGGCGCGCATGCGCGCGACCCGTTGGCTCGCAATGACGATCTGAGGTTAATCCTTGCCACCTCACTGATGCGGCACGATCGTATACGTCGTGCTGTAGGGCTCGACCCGCAGCGACGAATTGGCGATCAGGCCGATCCTGGCGGTCGGGGATTCCTGCAATTCGCCGTTGGCGCCGCGGTGCACGTTGTACTGCCACACCGCCATGTCGCCCTTCTGCGCCAGCGCATGGGCCACCGCAGCGGCATCGGTGCCGCCGAGCGCCTTGAGTTCGTCGTTGGTCAACCCGATGATGATTTCGTCCTTTGACGTGACGACCTTGAACAAAGCGGTCTTGCTCTCTTGCTTGTTTTCCTGGGCCCGCGCGTTCGGCGCGAGTGCCACAAGGAGAGCCGCCAGAGAACCGCATGTGAGGATATCGCGCCGAGCGAGCATGGTGCTGTCCTTTGATGTTGGATGGCGCAGGTCAGGCTCTGACACTATCGGCGCCGGTGACATGGTATGGCGGGTCTTAAGTATGGTGGTTCTTGCGCTGCATAGGTCGCGCCCCAGGAGTTCCGGGTTCACGCGAGTTTGCAATGCAATTGATCCGCCGGCGACGTAGAACCCGCTTGCCGAGATTAAGGGAGCAACGGGTGCAAAGCGTCGCTTTGAACCAATCGCCGCTGTTGTGCGACTTAAGCTCGGGACAACAGGGGCAGTGATGGCGCAAGTCTGGCAATGGATGGGTGTGGGGTTGGGTCTTGGCGTGATTGCGCTGGGCCTGACGGCTTTCTTTCGCGGTCTCTCACTACCGCCGAATGCGCCCGAGCATCGCTCGCACGGCCCCAAGGCCGAGGACTGGCGCAACTGACGAGGGGTGTTTTTCTATCGCTATTGCTCTGCACTCTCCGGTGCGGCCAGTCGAATCGCTCTCCTAAGACCGCGTTCAAGAAAACGCTACCTATGTTTGCGAGCGCGGCGGGCTTTTCGTTGGCACGGCGGTTACACGAGCTGTGCCAACGAGATGGTTTTGTGCCGTTACGCCGCGATTGCCTTCTTCGCGGCCTGCGCGAGAAAACCCGATCGAGTAAAGCCTTCCTTCTCGGCGTACCGATCGATCTGATCGAGTACGTCAGCCGGCATCGTCACGTTGATGCGAACGCTTTTGACCTCAGGCGCTGGCGCTTCGATAAGTGCTGCAACTGCACCTTTGTTTTGAGCGATTGCCATCACCTCTTCTAGAGAGGAAGGTTCGGGCACGGCTTCGCCGTCGGCTTCCATGCCTTCTAGATGGAGGGCAAGGGCCTCCGCTGCCATCTGATGAGCTTCATCCAGCGTGCTACCTGCGCTGATAACACCGGGCAGATCGGGAAACGAAACACCGAAGTCACTTTCAGCGTCTTTGTGAATCAGGGCGATGTATTTTCGCATTTTTTGCTCTCCAGCAACGAGAGCCACATATGGCTCATTTTCTCATTCGCATTTTGTCATTTAAAATTTTAGGCCGGACTGTTTTTCAACGCTCCTCAATGTTCCTTTCGGTATGTCCTTCTTAGGATGCGGGACGGTGACGCGGCCCTTTTTGTCCGGGTGTTTGAACTGGACGTGGCTACCCTTCTGGGCGACTTGTTCCCAACCGGCTGATTTCAGGGCCTTCATGACATCCGCCGACTTAATAATGCGCACTTATACACACTATTCGCATGTTTGACAAGTCTCGTAAGTGTATAAATACACACTGTCCGGAAAGGCTCCCGGTAATCCGACCACCTAATCCGATCGGCCGAACGCCCGATCGCGCTCGCTTCTGAGAAAATGCTGGCAGATAGGCGTTGTCACGTAAGTGCCGCCCGTGCCCTCAACCACGCAATGTCGGCGCAGCAGCATAACCAGGCGCCGCTCCGCGGGCCTCAAGTCTTGCAGGCGAAAACCGCTTTTGCGATCAATCGCCTCGATCGCGCGGCGCTCACGCGACATCCACTCTGGGTATGGATAGGGTAGCCCGGCCATGGCTATATTTAAAAACCTCTTGGCGGCTACCGTCCAGCCGGAAACGCATCCTTGGCCTGCTTCATCGCCGGCGAACCGGGGTTCTTGACCTTGATCCAGTTCGGCGATCGGCCGGCGCGATAGGTGCTGTCCCGACGCTTCGAGACCAAGTCCTCGAGACCCATGCCGCATGCCGCGCGGAATAGATCCGGGCCGATCTCACCCTGTTCGAAATCGTTGACGAAGATGCCTTCAGGCCGGCGTAAGAGCAACCGGACGAGGTTGGTCTTGCGCAGAGCTAGCGGCAGTTTTCGGAGATCCCCGCGGAGGGTAAGGACATCAATGCCCGACACTCTCGCGTTCAACGCGCGCGTTTCTTTGGGCGCTGGCTTCCGATCATTCGCCGCTTTGGTTTGCTGGCCGGCCGGCGCTGGCTTGCGGTCCCTCGCGGGCTTCCGGGAGCCAATTCCTTTGGCCGCATCCCGCGGCGCCACTGCGTGATGCTGCAGCCGAAACGGGCGCGGAACCAGCGCGCCATCGCGCTCTGTGCCGAGAAGCCCAGGAGTTCGGCGATGCCCGCCAACGGCCGGTTGGAGTCCCCGATCAGCCGCTCGATCAAATTGGCGCGCTCGTTGTCCAGGATTTCGGTAAAGGTCGTGCCGCGCTCCAGCAGATGACGATGGATGGTGCGCCGGTCGACGCCGAAATGTTCGGCGACGCGCTCGATCGTGCAATTGCCTTCCGGTAACAGCGTACGCACGAGCTCGCTGACCTTGTCGTCCCAGTGCTCCAGCCGTTGCTCGATCGCTTCCACTCTGGCTTCCACGTAGCGGGCGATCATCGGATTGGCGTGCGGGATCGTGTGATCCATATCGCCGGCGGCGCAGACGATCGCGTCGACATCGGAATCGAAAATCACATCGCACCCGAAGCCGGTTCGGTAGAAGCTCCGATCGGCCGGCCCGGCATGGGCGAAGTGAACTTCGAGCGCCCGCCAATCGCGGCCGAACAGCGACCTGACGATGCAGTAGACCAGTCCCAGCGCCCACTCGGTCGATTGCCGCGGCGGGCGCCGGCCGCGCAAAACCGGGTAAAGGATAACCAAATCGTCCTTATGCTCGATGGTCAGGCGCATCAATTCATTGTGGATGTGGATGTAGCGCGCCAGCGCCTCCAGCCCGGCGCCGACCGTCGCCTGCTCGCGCACGACCAGCGCGACCGGTCCGAGGTTGGCGAGGCTGCCCTGGGCGGCCATGCGCAGGCCAAACTCGGCAACGCCGGATTCGGCGGCGGATAGCTCCATCAGGCGGCGGACGGCGCTGACGGGAATGCGCAGGTCCTGTTGATCGAGGCTGGCGGCGGGCAGCCCGGCTTTTCTCAGCATGGCTCGCGGCTCAAGCCCTGCCGACCGAGCGACCTCGGCATAATGCGTTAGGCATGCGCTGCGGATCAGGTCAGCCATGCCCGCAAATCTAATCCAATGTCCCGAAAAGTAAAACAATTGTCTCAATCCGTAAAACCCCGGGCGTAGTTTTGCTGTACTGCAGCATCCGGGCCAATAAGCGCCGCCCAATGCTGGAGCGCGTGGTCCTAATCAAAGCTGTGTCCGTGCGACCGGTTCATTTCGGTGAACCGGCGCTTTTCGTCTTTCTGATTCATCCTCTGCACGCCCTCGGGAAGGCGTGCGGTATTCATTGGAAATTATAATGTCTGTTTCAAAAATTGTTTTGGACTGTTCGGTCGAATGCGCGCGCCTCGCGCGGCAATGCAGCGACGAGAAGACCGCGGTCGCCTTGTTTGCGATGTCGGCGCGTTTGCTTTCAGCAGCCAATCATGACGCCGAACTGCTGATGGACGAAGCGGAGCCGGACGCGGGTCAGCACTCACTGCCGCTCGTGATGGCAGGCCGAAAATGAACTCGCAAAAAATCATACTGGCTCAATCGAGCTTCCTCGGCGGCGTTCAGGACCCGCCCCGTGAGCGCGCTTCGCGCGGCGAGATCTTCGTGATGGACGAAGATATCGCGATGCGCGAGACCTTGTCGATCGCATTGCAGGAAGAGGGCTATGACGTGGTCTGCTTCGCCGACAGCACAGCCCTGCTGGCGGTGGCGCGCGAGCGCACACCGGCCTGCATGTTCATCGAAGTGCGCAACCCCGACCAGGCCGGCCTCGAACTTCTCAAGAAGTTGCGCGCGGAAAATTATCCGGCGCCGGTCTTCATCATTTCGGGGCATGGCGATATTCCGATGGCGGTCGCCGCCATCCGGCACGGCGCGCTTGATTTCATCGAAAAGCCGTTCCGCAGCGACGATGTCGTGGCGCGGCTCAAGGCGGCGATGGGCGAACTGTCGCGCTGGCAGCAGGCCGAGACCCGCTCGAAACTTCCAGCACTTCAGTTTCCGGGGTGCGAACCCCTGACAAGGCGTGAGCAGCAAGTGCTGGAGCGGCTGGCGGCCGGCGTGTCCAACAAGGAAGCCGCGCGCCAGCTCGGATTAAGCGCGCGCACCGTCGAGGGTCACCGGGCCAACATCATGAAGAAGGTCGGCGTCAAGAACGCCGCCCAGCTATTCCGCCGCGTTCTCGGCGAGCGCTGACGCGCTGGCGCGCGCTAAAGCGCCGGCGCAAGCAAGGACGATTTTGCCCGCCACCGTGCCGGTCGCCAGCAGCTCAAGCGCCTTTCGTGCATCGGCCAATGGCAGCGTCGCTGATATCACCGGCGTGATCTTGCGCTGCGCCAGCAACGCAAAGATCTTTGGCAGATCCTCGTGAAAAGGTTTCGGGTCCTTCCGATACCATAGCGAGATCCCGTAAAACGAACCACGACGGCCGCGCAGGCGCGCGCCAACGAAAATATCCCAGAACATGCGCGCCATTGCCAATTTGCCATCGACGGCCATGAAGCCGTAACCCACGATTGTTCCGCCACGGCGTAGCGCGCGGAGGCAGTGGCGGATGCCGGCGCCGCCGATCGCATCGAAGACGACATCGACGCCTTCAGGTTCATACGCGCGAACGAGATCGTTGATCGGGCCGGCCTTGTAGTCGATCGGGATTGCGCCGAGTTCGGCCACGAGGCCATGTTTCGCAGGGGACGCCGAGCCGTAGGTCTTGACGCCGGCGAGCTGCAGCAATTGCAACAGCGCGCTGCCGACGCCGCCGCCTGCGCCGGTCACCAGCGCGGTCTGGCCGGCCTGAATCCTGGCGACGCGATGGATCATCTGCCACGCCGTGACGTAATTGAGGATCACGGACGCCGCCTGCACATCGCTGACTTCATCGGGAATTCCGACAAAATGCCTGGCGTCGCGCACGAGATATTCGGCAAAGCCGCCATACACACTCAGCGCCGCGACGCGCTGCCCGACATGAAAGCCGCTGACGTCAGCGCCCAGCGCCTCGACAACGCCAGCGATCTCGTAGCCGCCGACCGAAGGCAGCTTGGGCGCGAAAGCATAGGTGCCCGTCAGCATCGTCAGGTCGGTCGCGCCGACGCCGCAGGCACGCACTCGCACGCGCAATTCGCCCGGTCCGGGCTCGGCGAGCGGTAAATCCACCGGCTGCAGCACTTCGGGCCCGCCCGGCCTCGTGATCATCATCGCGCGATAGGTGGTTGGCATTCTCATCTCCTCATCCGGTGCATGAGGGGAGTATGGCGATATCAGGCCTAAAGGAAATTGCACTAATATGTACCTATGTTATACATTTATGTATGACAAAAACCGAGCCGGGCTGGGAGCTGTTTCGCACGTTTCTGGAAGTGGTCCGCGACGGCAGCCTGTCGGGCGCGGCGCGCAAGCTGGCACTGACGCAGCCGACCGTCGGGCGTCATATTGATGCGCTGGAGTCAGCGCTTCAACTGTCGCTGTTCTCCCGCTCGCCGCAGGGATTGACCGCGACGCCGGCCGCGCTCGAACTTGTGACCTATGCCGAGACGATGGCGAGTGCGTCGGCGGCGCTGCAACGCACCGCCTCGGGCGGCGCCAAGGCCGATCGCGGCACGGTGCGGGTCGCCGCCAGCGAGATGATCGGATGCGAGGTGCTGCCGCCGATGCTGGCACGGTTTCGCGACGCGCATCCCGGCATCACTCTGGAACTCGCGATCAGCAACCGCAACGAAGACCTGTTGCGCCGGGATGCCGACATCGCGGTACGCATGGTGCGTCCCCGGCAGAAGTCGCTGGTCGCGCGGCGCATCGGCAAGAGCGCGATCGGATTCTACGCGCATCGGGACTATGCAAGGAAATACGGCTTGCCGAAAACCATTCCCGACCTCGAGCAGCATTGCCTCATTGGTTTTGATCGCGACGCGCTGGCGCTGCGCAGCCTGGGCAAGCTGCCACGCGCGGTGACGCGGGAAAATTTCCGCTTTCGCTGCGACAGCGATCTCGCGCAATTCTCGGCCTTGAAGGCGGGCGTCGGCATCGGCGGCTGCCAGCACAATATCGCCAAACGTTTTGAGCAATTGGTCCCGGTACTGGCCAGGGCGATCCGCTTTGAACTCGAGGTCTGGGTCGCGATGCATGAGGACATGAAGTCCACCGGCGGGGTGCGGTTGCTGTTCGATCATCTCGCGGCGGGGCTCTCGGGTTTCGTCCGCGGCGAGGAGGTTTGATCGCTTTCACAATAGGCCTGCGCTTTCGCGGCAAATCGCCGTGGAACCCGTTATGTTCATTTTTGAACATAAGCCCGGAACGAATTTGGCCATTGCCAATTACCCTCCCGGGGAATGCGCCTGCATCGCCGTGGCGAGGGGAGAGTAGCTTGGACGACGTAGTTGTGATTTTGGTGGTTGAAGACGATCAGACGATTCAAAGCGTGATCGAGGAATCGCTCAGCGAGGGCGGATTTGAGATCACCATCGCCTCTTCCGGCGAGCAGGCCGTCGAACTCATGGGCGCCGCAAATCCGCAATTCCGGGCTGTCGTCACCGATATCAATCTCGGGCGAAACCGGATGGATGGGTGGGACGTGGCCCGGCATGCCAGAGAGAGCAAGCCCGACATGCCGATTATTTACATGACCGGCGACAGTGCCGATGAATGGGCCTCCAAGGGCGTTCCCAACAGTATCCTGCTCACCAAGCCATTCGCGCCGGCGCAACTGGTCACGGCTGTGGCGCAATTGCTCAATACGGGCACGCCGACGGCGTAGGTGGAAAGGCCTCTGCTCCGACCTCATCCTGAGGAACGCGCTATTGCGCGCGTCTCGAAGGATGGCCGCGAGTCCATATGTTGCCGCCATCCTTCGAGACGCGGCGCGCAGGCGCCGCTCCTCAGAGCCTGACCGAAAAAGGAGTGAGTGATTTCGGTTGGCTGTGATTCCTTCGGGTTTGCAAAGATTCGAGGGAGAGCACGCTGCCATGGACCAAAATCACTCGCGTCGAATATCAACGCAATGGGCTGCGATACGCAAGCGACCTGACCGATGCGGAGTGGGCGCTGATCGCCCGAAAGATGCCGCCGCGACGACGACTTGGACGACCGCGGGAAGTCGATTTGCGCGAGGTAGTACAGGCAATTTTCTATATTTTATCTACCGGCTGCCAGTGGCGCGCCTTGCCGAGCGAGTTCCCGCCGTACTCGACTGTCCAGAGCTATTTTTACGCCTGGCGAGATACCGGGCGATGGTTCAGGATCGTCAGAGCCTTGGTTCGGCAGGCAAGGCGCAAGCTAGGACGCAAGCCGAGGCCGACTGCGGCTATCATCGACAGCCAAAGTGCGTCGACGACGCAGGCCGGTGGCCCAGCCGGCTTTGACCCTGGCAAGCGCGTCTATGGGCGCAAGCGGCATATCGTCACCGACACCAATGGTCTTCTCCTGGCTGTCCACGTTCATCCCGCAAACGTTCAGGATGTTCATGGCGCCGTCCCCTTGCTGAAGCGCCTGCGAGACCGCCTTCCCAAACTCAAGCACGTCTTTGCCGACCGCGTGTATCGTGGCGAACAGCTCCTCAACGCACTCGCCGAATGTGGCCCGTGGGACATCGAGATCGTAGAGCGGCCACCTGGCGTCAAAGGCTTCCAGCTCTTGCCTCGACGCTGGGTCGTCGAACGGACTTTTGCATGGTTCGGTCGCTGTCGACGTCTCGCAAGAGATTTTGAGGCATCCCCGGCCACCGAGGCGGCCTGGCTTCTCGTCGCACATCTCAGGCTCCTGACGCGTCGTCTCGCCAAGCCCTCAAAATGCTGATCCCTTTTTGAGTCAGAACTCTCAGGATGAGGCCGGAGTCAAGTTCGCGGCCTATCTATATGCACCGCGTGACGAAAGCGGCGGGGTGTGCGACCATCACAAAATGAGTTTCAATTGGTTTCTTGCGCGTTGCTGCGTCGCCTTTGGCTTGCTCGGCTTCGTCGCACCGGCACGGGCTGATCCCGCCGACATCCTGCTGGTCAACGGCAAGATAATCACCCTCGATGAGGCTTCATCCGTCCACGAGGCGCTCGCGGTCGAAAGTGGGCGCATTGCTGCGACCGGCAGCAATGAGGCGATGCGAAAGTTGGCGGGGCCGGCGACGCACATGATCGACCTCGGCGGCCGCACGGTGATTCCCGGCCTGATCGATTCCCATATCCACGCCATTCGCGCCGGCTTTCGCTACGCCACCGAAGTGCATTGGGATGGCGCTGATGACATCAGCGCGGCGATGGAGCGGCTGCGCGCGGCGGCGATGCAGGCAAAACCCGGTTCGTGGCTGATCGTGGCCGGCGGCTGGACCGCGCGTCAATTCCGGGAATTGCGGCGGCCGACCGAGGCCGAGATCAACGCGGTGGCGGGCGAGCATCCGGTCTATATCCAGCTGTTTTATGGCTCGATGCTGCTCAATACCAAGGGCCGCGAATTGCTCGGCATCAAATCCGAGGAAGATCTGCTGGGCGCGAAATACGATCGCGACACCGGCTGGATCACTGGCCCGGCTTCGCTCATCACCTCGATTTATGCGCGCCTGCCCAAGCCCGACATGACACAGGCGATCGACGGCACGCGGCGTTTCCTGCGCGAATTGAGCGGGTTTGGCATCACCGGCGTGATCGATCCCGGCGGGCACAATCTCGACCCCGAGGACTATGCGGCGTTGTTTGCGCTATGGCGCGAACATGCGTTGCCGCTGCGCGTGGTCTACAGCATCTGCGCGCAACGCCCGGGCAAGGAGCTGGAAGATTTTCAGGGTTTCACGCGCTTCCTGCCGATGGGCACCGGCGACGATTGGCTGCGTTTTAATGGCATCGGTGAAACCGTGACGTTTGGCATGTACAACAACGAGACGCCGAGCGAAGCCGACAGAGAAGGGTTTTATCGCGTCGCGCGCTGGGCCGCTTCGCAGGGCATGTCGCTGACGGTGCACTGGAACAATGAAGCCTCGGTGCATCATCTGCTCGATGTGCTCGAACGCGTGAACCGCGAAATCCCGCTGGCGCCATTACGCTGGTCGATCGCGCATCTGCATGACGCGTCGGATTCGTCGCTGCAACGCATGAAGGCGCTCGGCGTCGGCTGGCTGATGCAGGACGGGCTGTATTTTTCCGCACCATCTTACATCGCCGAGCGCGGCCCGGATCAGATGAGCCACACGCCGCCGATCGTCTCCGCGTTGAAGCTGGAGATTGCCGTTGGCGGCGGCACCGATGCGAACCGGGTGATGGTGCCAAATCCGTTCGTCTCGCTGCGCTGGATACTCGATGGCCGCACCGTCGACGGCATCGCGACGCGCGGGCCGGGCGAAACCCCAAGCCGCGAGGCGGCGCTGCGGCTTTATACGATAGGAAGTGCCTGGTTTGCCCATGACGACAACAGGCGCGGCCGGCTGATGCCGGGAATGCTCGCGGACCTTGCGGTGCTGAGCGACGACTATTTCAGCGTTGCGTTGCCGCGCGTCGCGCAAATCCAGTCGGTGCTGACGATGGTCGGCGGCAAGGTGGTGTATGCCGCTCCGCCGTTTGCGGAGTTGGAGACGAGGCAGGGACGATAGAGCGCGGCGTGACGTTCGTCATTCCGGGGCATCGCGCAGCGATGAGCCCGGAATCTAGAGCGCCAGACCCGTGCAATTTCATATCGTGAAATCTTGGAGACCAGTCCAAGACTTTCGAGATTCCGGGCTCGCGCTGCGCGCGCCCTGGAATGACGGGCGGAGTGAGATTCATTCTAATTCCAATCTTACTCCCGACCTCGCCCTCTTGCATTCTGCTTGCGCTATGTGTCTGTAGGAACAACCGCCGCAGAGCGTGGGAGCAAACTATGATTATGTATCTTATTCTGTTGCACGGCCTGCTCGCGGTCGTGCTGCTCGGGGGAATTACCCATCAGGCGGTCGCCGTGGCGTGGCCCTCCCGAAGCAAGTCCGGCATCGCTAACGCGTATCGCTCGACCAACAGCTCGGTCTACACCAACGCCAATATCGTGCTGTATCTGGCCACCGCCACGCTCGGCGGCATCATCTATCCGGTCTACCGGGTCGGGGTGCGCTCGTTTCTGGAAAACGCGCGATTGATGGCCGCGACCGGCTCGTTCGAACTTAAAGAACAGTTCGTCGCGGTCGGCCTCGGCATGCTGCCACTGTACTGGCTGTTGTGGAACCGGCCTCCCGAATCCGGCGTCAGGCCCGCGCAAATCGCCGTGACGCTGATCCTGTGCGCCATCGTCTGGTACGGCTTCCTGGTCGGCCACATCCTCAACAACATCCGGGGCTTGTTCGGGCTATGAAGATGGAAAAAACGTTTCCGGTTTTTGCCGCGGCTTTTGCCGTTATTTATGAGCTGGCCGTTTACTTCAACTGGGCGCTGTTCACCTATCATCCCAAGATCAACGAGTGGCAATGGCTGACCCAGCCCGCCAAGAACGGCCCGCCGATGTACTGGTATGGCTGGCTCGTGACTTCGTTACTTGGTGCGATCGCCGTAAGCTTGGTAAGCTATCCCATCGTCCGCCGCGCCTCGACCCAGTTCTGGCTCGGCTGGGTGGTTCCGATCGTGGTCGGGGTGATCTTCCTCTATCTCTTCCGCAGCTTCTTTCTGCACTGAGGAGGGGTCCCGCCGGCGATCGCCGGCGCCGAAGGGAATGGGTTGATATGTTGCGATGCAAGTTCGCCGTTTCGCTGGCGCTCCTGATGGCTTTTGCGCTGACTTGCGCGGTCGTCGGGAGTTCGCGCGCGGGTGAGGCCTTGGGCGAACGCGACGAAGCCGATGTCGGCCCCTATTTCTTCGGCGACGCCCATGAGGTCGGCACCTACAAGCTCCTGCAGAACGTGCGGGTGACGGCCGAACTGGGCGCGCGGCGCATGCTGATCAACACCAATTCCGAGGGGCACTTCAAGCTTCCGAGTTTCGGCGCGGACACCGTGGCCGATAACGTCACGATTACCTGCACCAAGACGGGCTACCGCACGGTCGATATTTCCCGGCGCCGGATGGCCAATGACGGCGATGCGCCGGTTTCCGTCGATTGCCTGCTCGAGCCGGCGCCTTAGTCCTCCAGGCCCAATCTCAGGGTGAAGTGGTGGCATACGGCACTTGATCGCGCGGCGTTTTCGCGGTCAAATTCGGCTCCGAGCAGATCGGATGGGAGAACGACATGATCACAAAGATATTATTCGCGGCAATGATTGCTACCTTTGCCGGCGGCGCGGCCTTCGCGCAGGACGCCACCTGTGAGAGCAAGGCCATGGGCAAGGACGGCAAGCCCCTGGCCGGCGCGGCAAAGACATCCTTCATGAAGAAGTGCATGGCCGACACCTGTGCCGCCAAGGCGGTCAGCGCGGACGGCAAGCCGCTCTCCGGTGCGGCGAAAAACAGCTCCATCGCGAAATGCGAAAAGGGCGCGTAAGCCGCCTCGCACCGACATCAGGGGCCGCCTTTTTGGGCGGCCTCTTTCGTTTTGGGGGGTAGCTTGTAGCCCGGATGAGCGAAGCGACATCCGGGTCTGGTGCCACGTTTATTCCCCGCATATCGCATGCGCTCATGCGGGCTACTTGCCGCAGCCTGATTCGATTTCATCGCGGCCAGAAGGTGACGACCAAACCGCCGGCAACGATCAGAAGTCCCCCGACCATGATGGGGCCGCTTGGCAAAGAACGGAACGTGACAAACGAGACCACCTGCCACACGCAAAACAGGGTGGCGATATAGAGCCCGACCACGCGCTCGAACGGAACCGGGGCGAAGTTCAGCAGCGTGCCATACCCGAACAGCAAAAGTCCGCCACCCAGAAGGGTCGCCGCTTGCGCGGCGCCGGATCGGTTAAACAGGCCGATTCGAATGGTCGCATCCCCGAAAGCCTCCATCGTGGTCGCGACAATGAGAATGCCGAAAGTGATTAGTGCATTTAACAAGCCGTTCCCCTGTTCTGAGGCTGCCGTGGTTGGCGACCTCTTTTCATTGTCGCCGGGCGCGCATTCGCGCGACCCGGACGCGGGCCACTTGCCGTTTTGGCCCTCCGTGGCCTAGTTTAAAATCGTCAGCGGCGCAATTTGGATTTAGGTAGGTTGTAGCCCGGATGAGCGAACGGGTCGCGACATGCGGGCCGTTTGCACGCTCCGCGAATCCGGGATTTATAACCCGCATATCGCTGCGCTCATGCGGGCTACGTGCTGGCGGTCAACCGGGGGAGCGCGGACTTTCTGGCTGGCTCGCGCCGTCCATAACCGCTAAATTTCATCGACCGCAGATTTGCCGGATGGCCGTCCGGTTTTCACGTCATTTATGTATTCCTCGTCATGGACGTCGGAGGTCGGCATGAGGCGCCGGGATTTTATCGCAGGGACCGGCCTGTCCGCTATGTGGCCGACGCTGGCGCGGGCCCAGAAGGCCGGACGCATCCCGCTCGTCGCGATTCTCTGGCACGCGGCCAGTCCCCAGGAAGAGGGCGTTCTGTACGATGCGATGAAAGCCGGTTTCGCGGCGCTCGGCTACGTCGCGGGCAAAAACGTCATTTTCGAAGAACGCTTTCCCGGCGAGACACCCGGCCGGTTCGAGCTTCTCGCAAATGAACTGGTCGCCCTCAAACCGGACGTCCTGGTCGCGGTGGCGACGCCTTCGATATTGGCGGCACAGAAAGCGACGACGACAATTCCGATTGTGTTTCTGCCGCCGCTCGACCCCGTCAGGTTGAAGCTCGTCAATAGTCTGGCGCATCCGGAAGGCAACCTGACCGGATTGACGACGATCGCGGATGGCGTTCCGGGCAAACGGGTTCAGCTCCTCAGAAGCACGTTTCCTGACCTCTCGCGTTTGGCCATCATCTTCGACCCCGTCGTTGCCTACAACGTGGTGCTGGAGGTGTCGGATACCCGCCTGGCTGCGGACAAACTGGGCTTTTCCTTTGAGGCGTTCGAAACGAGGCGGCCGGAAGACATCGATCACGTATTTTCAACGATTGTCGAGCGCCGGCTTGAGGCCGTCATTGTTGCTCAGGGGCCGATGTTCTTTCTCCACCGGGAACGGATGGCGAAGTTTGCGCGCGAGAACAAACTGATTTTGATGGGGGCGTCCGATGTGTTTGCGGATAGCGGATATCTGATGTCATATGGCCCGAGCTGGCCCCCGATTTTTCGAAAAGTCGGGATTTATGTCGACAAAATATTGAAGGGTGCGAAGCCGGCGATTTGCCGGTACAGCAACCGACCATCTTTGAATTTATCATCAACACGCAGACGGCACGATCAATCGGCCTGGATGTTCCGCTTCAGCCTTGCTGCTTGCCGCACAGGGTGATCGATTGAACGGATATCCGTTTGTTCGTGGCAACTCCGGATCAACCCACATGACTACCTTTCTCAAACGTATCTGGACCTGGCTGAAGTCCCGCAAGGTCGAACTCGGCCTCGGCATCCGCGTCACCGTCGCGGCGATGAGCGCGCTGGTGATCGCGCTGGCGGTGGGGCTGAAACTGCCATTATGGGCGGTGCTGACCTCGCTGATCGTCACACAAATGAGTGTCGGGCGGTCGCTCAAGGCGACCCGCGATTATCTGGTGGGTACCATGGGCGGCGCGGTCTATGGCGCCATCATCGCGGTCGATGATTCCGCATTCCGGCGAGGGCGCGCTGCTGGCGGTTCTGGTGGTGGCGGTGGCGCCGCTGGCGTTCATCGCGGCGATCAATCCCAGCCTGAATGTCGCGACCGTGACGGCGATCATCGTGCTGCTGTTGCCGACCATGAACCACGGCAATCCGCTGGACTCGGCGATCGACCGGGTTCTGGAAGTCGCGGTCGGCGCGCTCTCCGGCCTTGCGGTGTCGTTTCTGGTGTTGCCCTCGCGGGCGCATAGCCTGGTCCGCGCCAGGGCCGCGCAGGCGCTGGAATTGATCGCGTCCGCGCTCAATGAATTGCTGTGTGGCCTGACCCGGGGCCGCGACAACGACACCTTGCATAATCTGCAGGATGGGATCGGCGCGGCGATGGTGGGCCTGAATACCAGCGGCGCCGAGGCGGAGCGCGAACGCGCCGCGCGGCTTGTCCAACGGTCCCGACACCGGCCCGTTGCTGCGAACGGTGCTGCGCCTGCGCCATGATCTCGTGATGATCGGACGCGCCAGCATGATCCCGCTGCCGGCCAATCTGCAGCAGCGGCTGGCCGGACCGCTGAGCCGCGTCAGCGACAGCATCGTCGCTTATTTGAGGGCGAGTGCTTCCACGCTTCGAAGCGGAACTCCTGCGCCGGCGATCGACCGCTGGAAGCCGAACTGCAAGCCTATGTCGCGGAGGTTTCGGGGTGCCGCAGCGAGGGCCTGACGCGCGGCTTGCCGGGCGACATGATCGAGCAGTTTTTCGCGCTCGGATTTTCGCTGGAGCAGATGCACCAGAATTTGCGCGACCTGCAGCGCTGCGTCGCGGTCTGGAGCGAGCAGGCGGAAGTTCCGGCGAAAGAGATCAATGACGCCACCGACGGCGAGGCCAAAGGCTGAGAAAGCGCCGAGAAGATGGACTGAGCCCGGGCCGGCGGGCCCGGCTCTGATTCAATCAGAACCGATAGGGCTCCAGGAACTCCCGAGCGTCGAGCGCTTTGCTTTTATGCTTTGACACATGGTGGAATAAGGCCCAAGCCACTTCCTGCCTTGCCCCAAACGTCCGGCCATCACCTGTGACGGCTGCCGAACAGAAATCGGCGCGCAACTTTCGTATGGAATTCCTGACCGTGGAGGCGTCGCCTCGGAACGCCACGTAAACCCCTGCGGGAAACGGCCCAGACCGACCGGGCGGGATTTTTCTTTTGGATACGCAAACGCGTGACGCTCAGGCCAACAAGCTGTTGGCGAGCCTACCTCCTTCCGACTTTCAAGCCTTGAATGCCCTCTTTGTCACCGAGCCTGTTGCCCAGGGGGAGGTGCTGTTCGATGTGGATGACGAGGTCGATCAGGTCTACTTCCCGTTTGCGGGAATGATATCGCTGCTGACCGTCTTGCAAAATGGCAATGGGGTCGAAACCGCGACCGTTGGCCGGGAGGGTGTTGTCGGGGCCATGGCGGGTCTCGGTCTGCACAGATCCCACGTCAAAGCCGTCGCTCAACTCGATAGCGTGGTTGCCCGCATTCAAGCGGCTCAATTCAGGAAAGCTGCCGCGAGCAGGCCGGCCATTCTAAATCTCTGCATCCGCTATAATGAGGTGCTGCTGTCGCAGGCAAGGATCACCGGCGCGTGCAATCTCTCACATACCGTAGAAGCCCGGTTCTGCCGCTGGTTACTGCAAACCCATGACCGCGCCGAAAGCGACATCTTGCCTCTGACACAGGAATTTCTCTCGGAAATGCTGGGTGTGCGCCGGACGTCGATTACCCATGTCGCGGTGAAAATGCAAAATGCCGGCGCCATCAGCTACTCGCGCGGCATCATCAAGATCGTCGCGCTGCATAAGCTGAAGGAAGTTTCTTGCGAATGCTACGAGACCATGCGCGAACAAGCGGCGCCATAGCGGCAGCGAACGAGCGCGCGTAGAACTACGCCATGTCAAGCCGGCAGACATGCTCTGAAACAAATCTCCCGAGTTAAGGTAACGAACTGGTTACCATGCAACATTACGGTCCGTTCATCTTTCTCGAACTGGACCCGATCAATGACATCCATCGCAAGCGCCGGATCGAACGCCTACAGCCCGCTGCAGCGACTGCAGGCCGAACTTCAATCGGAAGTGTCGGCGGGAACGGTGAGTTCGTCGGACGAGAGCGCGCTGTCGTCGGCATTGACCAGTATCGACAGTTCATTGTCCGCCGGACAGCAGTCCGCTTCGTCGAGCACGGGAACGAGCACATCTTCGGCCAGCGACAACAGCGCCGGGCCGGGGGATATCAAATCCAAAATCGACAACCTTATCGAAAGCCAGGTTTCCAGCGGGACCTTGACCACCAGCCAGGCGAGCGAACTGCAAAACATCTTCGCCAATACATTTTCGGGTGGCGCCAATCAGAGCGGACCCGGCGGACCTGGTGGTGGTCCCGGCGGTCCCGGTGGACCGGGTGGCGCGGGCGGCCCGCCTCCGGGGCCGCCGCCGTCAGGCGGTTCGTCGTCGAGCTCAAGCTCGTCCGCGAGCGGTACCGGCTTTGAAATCGAGATTTTGATCGAGGGCGCTTCTTCGGCCAGCAGCTCATCGACGAGCAGCACCGGATTTTCGCTGGCGGATCTGTTCGCCAATGCGACAAGCAGCAGTTCGTCGAGCAGCACATCATCCAGCAGCACGTCATCCAGCAGCACCAGCAGCGACATCAGCAACATCCTGCAGGACTTCGTGAAGCTGCTGCAGGACGCGCAGTCCTCCTCTTCATCCTACAATTCGAGCGGCTCCTCCAGCGCCGCCGCCGCGTCGGTGAGCGCGTTGCTGATTAATTATCAGGTGTAGTTGGAACGCCTCGGGTCGGAACGTCTCGGGGTTTCGAGGCCGCTTGCCTATAGAGCCGCCCCATTCAGTTGCGGGACGCTCGGGCACAATTGACCCGGCCGGGCGGGACGTGGAGTATGCTTCCATGGATTTGCCGCTGCCCCGTGTCTCGATTGCCGTTCCCTCGGGCGATATGGTGCATGCCGACTTTGCGATGGCCTATGCCCAGCTCTGCCTGGCGTCGGCCGGGCTTCCGCTGCAATTGACCACCGTCAAATCGTCGATCGTGGCGCAAGCGCGCAACAACGGTGTCGAACTCGCCCGGAAATTCGGCGCGGACTACATCTTTTTCCTCGACAGCGACATGCTGTTTCCGCCGACGGCGCTGTTTCGTCTGCTGCTTCACGCCAAGGACATTGTCGGCGCAACCTATACCAAGCGTGTCGCGCCGTTTGAGATCCTCGGCACCAAGCTCGCCGAACAGCCCGCGGTGCTCTCGGGCGACCTTCTTGAAATGCAGCGCATTCCGACCGGTTGCCTTTTGATCAAGATGAGCGTCTTCGACAAGCTCTCAAAGCCGTATTTCCGGTTCGAAACGGATGCCAATGGCGGCATCATCGGCGAAGACTACGTGTTTTGCGATTACGCCCGTGCGGCCGGATTCCGGATTTGGTGCGATGCCGTGATGTCCAGGGAGATCGGCCATATCGGGCTGAACGTCTATCGCCTTCCCGACAGGGCCGTTGGCGATGTGGCGACCGGCACCGGGCAGGCGTGAGGCGGGAAGCGGGCTCTTGAACGCTGCGGGCGTGCTTTGACCAGCCCGGATGCCCATTTGACGCAGCGACCGCGTCTTGAGCCGCACGGCTTCAAGTCGTAGTCTCCGCAAGCAAACAAGTCTACCGCGAATCCAGGTAAACGGTGGCAGCGACATGAACAAGCGGGGCCTGCAAATAGCGATGGCTCTCTTAGGCGCCATCCCCGTTGTTACGGGGATCATCAGTATGTTTGGCCTCGGCGATCCGCTCTATGCCTCGGCTGGAATCCCCGCAAACGCCATGCTCGATAGCAACCTTCGCTTTTTTGGCGGAGTGTGGTTAGGGCTGGGACTGTCGCTGTACCTGCTGATTCCGGATGTTGAAAAACAAACCCTGTTGTTCCGTGTGTTGTGGGGCATGATTTTTCTGGGCGGAATAGGCCGCCTGGCGTCGATGTTTTTTCTCGCGCTACCGCCGTTACCTTTCGTCGGATTCACGGTTCTGGAAATCGTCGGGGCGCCCTTCTTGATATGGTGGCAGGCCCGCTTGCCGAGGTGACGTCTGTCGCGATGGGCACGCCAAAGCCGACAATCCCAACACCTCTGGTTTTACGAACTTACGCTCCGGTCCGGCGCCGATCTGGCGGCTTCAACGGACATGGTCCTGCCGCTGCGGATTCGCATCATCAACGAACTCAGGCCCATGATGATCAGCGGGATCACCAGCGCCACGTAAGCAGGGTCGATGTCGTAGGGGTTGCCCATCAGGAACCAGGCGATGGTGGCGACCAGTGAAATGATGATGCTGAGCAGGGCGCCGGTGCGGGTGCCGAACCACGGCGCGTAAAACACCAGCAGCACCAGCACCGAGAGCGAGGCGCGGATCGCCTTGGCCAGAAACGTCATCTGCAGGATGTTCGGCGTGTAGATCGCCAGCACGATCGGCAGCAGCCCGGCGACAATCGTGGTGACGCGAATGAAAGTCAGCGATCGCTTCTCGTCGTCGTGCTTCTCGTCCTCGTGCGACGAAGCGGACATAGAAATCCTTGTAAAGCAATGTCGCGGTCGCCACGCTGATCGCCGCCATGGTGCCGAACAGCGATGCCGCCATGCCGGCCGCGACCACGCCGGCCATTACGCCGTTCATGTCCGCAATCAGCGCCGAGAACGCGTTGATGGATTTGGTGTTGGGAAACAGCGCCAGCGAACAGACGCCGACCAGTGCCGTCGCGATCCCGAACGGCACCAGCAACAAGGCCGCGTAGAGGCTCGCGGCTCTGGCCTTCTGGCGCGTCTCGACCGTGTTGATGGCCTGAATGACATATTGCGTAGAGAAGGTGGCGCCGATGCCGGCAATGAACCATGCGAAAATCTGTCCCCAGCCGGCATTGGTCCAGGAAAACATCTCAGGCTGCAGCCGTGCCTGCAACTCGCTGAAGCCGCCGACCTTTGTCAGTCCGAACCAGAGTGCGACGGCAACGCCGACATACTTCATCAGCGAATAAATCACGTTTGTATAAACGACCGACTTCATCCCGCCCATGAACACATAGAGCACCGAAACGATCCCGCAGATCACGGTCGCCAGCGTGCGATCGACCGCCAACAGCCCGCTCAATATCGTGCCGCCGCCGGCATAGATCGCAACGCCGACGATCTGCAGCGCAAAGATCATCACCACCGAGGTCGCGAGCTTGGTTTGCGGTCCCCAGACTTGCGCGAACACGCCGGAGATGGTGTTTTGCCCGGACTCCTTGTATTTGCCGGCAAGAAAATACGCGTAGAACAAAAATCCCAGTGCGAGCGCGATGATGTTCCACGCGGCCGAAATGCCGAATTTAAAAGCTTCCTGGGCGGTACCGACGCTGGCCGATGTTCCGATGAATTCGGACATCAGCATCAACCCGACCAGAATCGCGGGAACGCCGGAATGGCCAGATGTGCCCGACGTAAACGTCGTCGTGGTGTTGACCGAGCGCTGGATCACGCTGGTCAGCAGGCCGAGGCCGACCATGTATCCGATCACGATCGCCAAGGCCAAATAATTGGTGTGCATCTGCCCCCCCGGTGCGACCGTTTTGGCGCGCGGCCGGGCGCGGCTATCCGGTCTTGTGCAAGATCTTGCAGTTAAAGACCTTGCCTGCTCTGTCGAAAAGGCAACCGATACTAACGCGAGTGGGCTTTCAACCTGATGCGTGGTTGCCGGCGAAGTGCCGTGTCAAGCGCGCGCAGCCTGCGGTGTTCGCATTGAATTCGTGCGCCATGTTCGCTTCGAACGCCCGGAGGTTACCGCGTCAGCGCCACCGGCCTGAAGGCGGTGACAAGCACTTTTTCGAGCTTTCCATGCATCCCGCAAAGGATGTCGTACGCTTGCTCACGCGGCATCGGCGGCTTGTAACGGCGGTCTTCGATGAGCGCGGCAAAAATATCCGAGATGGTCAATATTCGTACGACATCGCAGATGCTTTCGGCGCAAAGCGCGTCGGGATATCCGCTACCGTCAAGGAATTCGTGATGATGCCGGACTGCATCAAGAACTTCAGGAGAAATTTCCTTCGTTGTCCTTGAGCGCGTCATATCCGAGAACGGGATGCGTTTCGATAATCGCTCGCTCTTGCGGATCGAGACGTCCGGGCTTGTCGAGCACCGCCAGCGGGATGGTCGCCTTGCCGAGGTCGTGAAACATCGCCGCCGTATACAATCGCTCCATGTCGCGTTTCGGCAGACCAAGGCTCAAGCCAAAATCGACGGCGACGCCGGTGACCAGAAGGCAATGCTGAAACGTCCCTTCGTGGTGGCGACGAACGGTTGTCAGCCAGTCGGATATTCCTTTTTCAGCGACCCGCTCTGCGATGTTGCGGCCCGCGTCCCTGGCGGCCTTTACATCGATCGCTGCGCCAGCTGCCACGGCCTCGAACATCGAAGCCATCGCAGTCGCGCCGGCAGAGGAAGCGTCGGTCTCGTCGTTGGCGGCCGCCGGCACATCCGCAACAGGATCGGTCCGGTCGGCCAGCGCCGAGAGCAGTTTTGCCTGACTGATCGGGCCCGCCAGGACGAGTGTTGCGCCCAGGGCGTAGGCCTGGGCAATACCGAGGTTAACGGTCTGGTCCAGCAGGAAGATACGTTTTTTCACATGAGCCAGGCTGCCAAGCGTTGTCCTGAGCGCCTCGATATTCTCGACAACGCGAAGATCTGCCTTGACCACGACGGCGCGGCACTTGCCGCGCCCGACCTTGGCGGCCGTCAGCAATTCCGAGGTTACTTCATATTTTTGTTCAAGCACGGCGCATATGCCGGCCAGCCTTGGCGGAACTATCTGCTACAACATGGACAGGCATAACAGTCGGTCTCGCTATCGGATCATTTGTTTCTCGTGTTTACTCGAAAACCTGTTCTTGCAGGTTCTTCAAGCCGATCTGCTCTACTGTCTTGGCATTTGGAATTTGCTGATCTGGCTTTTCTTCTTCGGGCTCTTTGCGATGAAACGGACACCCGCTTGCTCGCCATCGATCCAGACCAGTTCACACCTGCGAAAGGCGAGCCCGGTAGACGACAGCAGCAGGAAAAATTCACGGGCCTGCAACACGTTCACTGGGCCCTCGACCGCGAGCTTGGCGCCGGTGTCGGAAATATCCAGCAACTTGCAACTTCGCCGCCACGTCCCGTCGACGCCCATCAGGTTGACGGTATGGGCATGCTCAAGTTCAACCCGGGAGGCCTTTCGATTTTCTCCCCGCATCAAACAGCTCCCGCCATGGCGATCGGCTTTCCGGTCGCTTCCGGCTTGGTCGCCGCATTGCCCAAAAGCCCGAAGCGTATCGTCTGCTGGGCGGTGGAAAGATAGAGCTTTTCGAATTTTTCCCTGGCGAGCGCGCGCTCTTGCTCCGTGAGTTGAGGCACGCTCCGGCTGCGGATAATCGACAAGGCCGTTTGCCAGTCCAGCCGGGAGGCGCGGCAGGCCACGATCAGGCCGTCGCAGCTCTTTTCTTCCATCAGCGGCTCGATGGCTTCGATCGCGGCACCTGACAGTACGGACAGGGAGGCGATGACGTTGGTGGCCTCGCGTCGCATCGCAAAACGATTGACGACGGAATCCGTCAGCTTTCCGGAATTGTTGAGAGCGACAATCCTGGCATAGGCTTCGGAGTGAACGATCGGCTCCGTTGCTTTTATGGAGACATGGGCCGCGATGTCATCGAGCACTTCCCGAATGCTTTGACGCAATTTGGGTGGAGCGGACTTGAGCAGTGCAAGCCGCACGGCATCGGTCGCCTTCGAGAGCAGTTCGCGAAGCATCGCAGGAGGAAGGTCCGGTCGAAGCAACAGCGAATCCGCGATATCCTTGTGGGATTCGGCGGTGGCAACGATGGCCGCATAGCCGGCATCGGAGAATTTCGCGCCCGCATTCTTGGCAAGCGCGCGGCAGACATCGAGGTCGCCGCGCTTCAGCAGGATATCCGTCAGCGCTTCATCGAGCGTTCGCCGGCAGGAAATGGCGAGCAGATGTTGCCGGCCGAGATGGCCCGCGATCTCTGCCAGCGCCGCATCGGAGAGCGCCAGCGAGCGAAGCAGAACCGGCGCGGCAACGGCGACGTCCTTGTGGCAAGCGAGACGGCGTATCGCCTGTTGCGGCGCCGGGCTTAACGCTGATAGCGTTGAACTGAGTTGAACGAGGGAGGGCGCTTCAACGTGCTCGATCAGCCGGACCAGCACGTCGTCGAAGACGCAAACCTGGCTTTCGTTGAGCCGGGCGGCGCTGGAAAGAAACAGATGCAGCACCCGCTGCAGCATCAGGACACGGCGCTCGGGCGAACCGCCGGATACACGTTGCTTCGATGTCGGCGATCAGTTCTGCAGATGCGGTGGTCGTCATGGCCGGCACCATTGCCGTTAAAGGTTCAAGTGATCGAAAATGCTTACGTGATCCAAACGACTCATGAGATCAAGAAAGCTGATAGATATCGAAAGCCAAAATTTACGCTTAAAAAGCTAATAGTTTTTTAATATTCGCTCTAGGGGTAGCATTTCACCCATCATGCTCCCGCCGACGCGCAGTCAAGCCTGGAAACATCCGGCTGTGTCGTCGATCCGACATAGCGCAGCGCGCTGCCGACACCGGCGCCGTGTGCGCAGCCATCGGCATGTCCGGTCGAACTCTCAGGACTGGATTTCACGCGCTCAAAACGGACTGGCACTGAAGCCGAGCGGCTGCACCACGTCGTAGCTCGCTTTGGTCAGCGGCACGGCGTAGTTGACCGTGAGCGCGCCGAACGGCGAGGCCCAGGTCAGGCCGACGCCGACCGAGGAGCGCACGACGTTGCTATTGGCGAGCTGCAGCGATTGCGTCGAGCCCGGAAACGTCGTCGGGCCGCGCATAGCGAAACACGCTGCCGGCATCGACAAAGGCCGAGGCCTTCAGGCCGTATTCCTGCGGCACGCCGGGGATGGCGCTTTGCAGTTCGGCGGTCGTCGCCCAATACATGCTGCCGCCGACATTATCCATGGTGGTGCCCGGCGTGAGATCGCGCGGACCGAAACCGTTGGGCGCAAATCCGCGCACCATGCTCGGGCCGCCGAAGAAGCTGTTGATCAGCGGCACCTGCTGGCCGCCCCAGCCGGTGATGTAGCCGCCTTGCGCGCGCACCATGCCGACGAGGTCGTCGTTGAGCGAGTGATAGTAGCGCACGTCTTCGGTGGTGCGCAGGAAGTTGACGTCGCCGCCGAGGCCGGCGAGATCCTGCCTGAGCTGCGAATTGATGCCGCTGGTCGGGCTCTTGTTGTTGTCGAGCGTGTTGTAGGTGGCGGTGTCGCCGACCGAGGAGACCCATTGCGGCCCGGCGAGCGCGGCCTGCTGGATCGGCAGCGAGGGCGCCGCGGCGAGCGACGCCGGATCGAGCGTGACGTTCTGGTTGTAGATCGAGTAGCGCCACTGCACGCCGAGCTGCTCGTTGATCGGCGTGCCGAACTGCAGGGTCGCGCCATAGACTGTCGGTGCCGTAGGACTGATAGGTGCTGGCAATCGGTCTGTCCTTGGCGATAGAGATCGATGCCGGCCGAAACCCGGGTGCCGAGGAAATACGGCTCCGAAGCCGAAAGATCGATACCGCGCGCATATTGGCCGTAGGTCACGGAGGCCTTGACGGTCGTCGCCGGTGCCGAGGAAATTGCTGTCGCCGAGCTTGACCTCGGCGAGCAGGCCGTCGGTGGTCGAATAGCCGCCGGCAGATGTTGAAATCGCCGGTCGATTGTTCGGCCACCTCGACGTCGAGCACGACGCGGTCGGGCGCCGAGCCGCGGCTTGTTCGTGATCTTGACGGTCTTGAAGTAGTTCAGATTCTTCAGCCGCCGCTCGGCGCGGTCGATCAGGCGTCTTGTTGTAGGCATCGCCTTCGGCGATATCGAATTCGCGCCGGATCACATAGCCGCGGGTGCGGGTGTTGCCGTGAATGTCGATGCGCTCGACATAGGTCCGCGGTCCCTGGTCGATCACGAAGCGCGACGTCGATGCGCTGCGCGGCGGCGTCGCGCGTGGTGCGCGGCGTCGGCCTGCGCAAAGGGAAAGCCGAGCTTTGCCAGTTCGGTCGCGAGCGCGTCGTCGGTCTTGTCCAGCGCGTTGCCGTCGAACACGCGCGCCGGGCCGCGCGCAGCAGCAGGCGGCGAAGCTTTTCCGGATCGAGTCCCGGCACGTTGCAGACGACGTCGATGTCGCCGAAATGATAGAGCGGGCCTTCGTCGATCGTGAAGGTCAGCGTAAAGCCGTGGTTGGCGGGATCGTATTCGGCCTTGGCCGCGGTCACGCTGGCGTCGGCATAGCCCTTGCTGCGATAGTAGAGCCGCAACTGCTCGCGATCGGCCGCGATGCGGTCGGGATCGTAGACGTCGCCGCCGGTCAGAAAACTCAGCACGTTGGTGGCGGAGGTCTTGATCACGGCGGCGAGCTGCCGCTTGCCGAACGCATGGTTGCCGGCAAAGTTGATCTGCCGCACCGTGGTCTTGGCGCCTTCGGTCACGACATAGACCAGATCGACGCGGTCGTTGCCGCGGTCGATGATCTGCGGCATGACGCTGACGTCGTCGCGGCCGGCATGCGCGGTAGGCTTCCATGATGCGGCTCGACGTCGGCCTGCACCATGCGCGCGCTGCAGCGTGCCGCGCGGCTTGGATTCCACGGCGGCGGTAAGCTCCTTGTCCTTGATCTTCTTGTTGCCCTCGAACGCGACGCGGTCGAGCACCGGCGCCTCGGTCAGATGCACGACCAGCCGCTCGCCGGCGCGTTCGATCGTGACCTTGTCGAACAGGCCGGTCGCCAGCAGCGCCTTGAGCGCGGCGTCGCGCGCGGCGTCATCGAATCGGCCGTCGGGCGCGGCATGGAAATAGGAGCGCACGGTCGCGGCGTCGATGCGCCGGTTGCCCTGCGACGTCGATCGAGCCGCGCGCTTTGCGTCGACGTCGCTGGCTGCGTTCGGCACGCGCCGCGATCATCGCAGCGCCACGCCAAAAGCGCGCCGCAATGCGTGCGACTCGCAGCGCCGCTGCGTCGCCGGCAGCATCGCCACTGCGTCGACCTCATCACGTCCCGCCTGTCCCGTCGCCCTGACCGGCTGCGATCGAAGTGCGCGCGCGAGGCGAAACAATGTCGGGGGCAAGGTGAGTTGCGGCCTCATATTAGACGTGTAATACCTGCCACAATTTCGACGCGGCGCCGAACCGGGCTTCCCCAGAATTGTCGTATAGCCGCTTCAAATGCCGCCTAGCCAAGGGCCGGAAAACGTTGCGCTGCGCATGCTGCAGACGCCAACGCTTCTTGGGAGCATCACATGCGTTACGCAGCTTTCGTCGCCGCTTTGTTTGTGTTGATCCAGCCCGCGCAAGCCGCGGTCACGCCGGAGATCGATCCGCGCGCCTCGCTCGGCGTGGTCCAGCAATGGATCTACAATTATCGCGCCAAGCCGGACTACGCGCATGTGCCGGCCGCGGTGCGCGTGCTGTTTCACGCGCAGACCTTCAAGGAGCCGGAGAATTCCGGCATCTATCTCGGCTTCATCGCCGGCGCGATCGGATCGAACCCGGCCAAGGCCGAGCAACTCGTCAACAGCTTCTTCCCGGTGCCGCCGGAAGACGAATGGGTGATCGTCCGCGCGATCGCCTATTCGGGATTGCCCGACTGGCGAAATCTGCTGCGCAGGGTCGCGCCGAAGATGCCGGGCCGCAAGGTGATGATCGACAGCTATCTCGCCGGCACGCTGCCGACGCTGACCGACATTCCGCTGGAAGAGACCAAGCCCGGCATGCTCGACAAGGTGCGCGGCGCCTTCACGCAGAATCCCTTTGCCAAGGACGACAAGAAGCTGAAGCATGATGCAACCTTCGCCAGCAATCAGGATCTGCTGGATACGCTGTGGGGATATTATTTCGCGACCGGCTCGCATGTGCCGATCCTGCGCATCATGTCGATGCTGCCCTGGAGCAAGAGCCGCGACACCGTCGACAAGCTGACGGTCGGCAGCATGGCGCGCTATACGCTGGCGAGCTATGCGGTGCGCGACGCCGGACTTGCGCGAATATCTGCGCAGCGAACTGGCGCAGCGCAGCCGGCCGCCGTCAAGGGCCGCTCGGCGAAGTCGTCGAGGCCGCCGACACGCGTGCAACTCGGCGCGGTGCGCAAGGATGCGCTGGCCGCGGTCGACGAACTCAAGACCAAGGGCTCGGATTCCCGCCGCAATCTCGATTTCTGGGGCCAGGTCGGCGTCGGCGCGGTCGCGCTCGGCTGCGTTTCGGCGGCGGCGCTCGGCCAGGTCGCGGTCGGCATTCCCTGCGTGATCGGCGGCTCGGCCTCGCAGGGGCTGCTGTCGTTCTGGGAAAAGCAGCAGCAGTGATTTGCGTGCACATTAGTGCGTCATGGCCGGGCTCTGACCCGGCCATCCACGTCTTACTTTGACGGCTAGAAAGACGTGGATGCCCGGCACAAGGCCGGGCATGACGAAATGCGACGAGAGATTTTCAGTTTCCAATTATTGCTACGCCCAAATCAACTCACGCCGGCGAGGCCAGCGGTTTGCCTTTTTCGACGATATAAGTGCTCAGCACTTTCGTTTTGACGTCGCCGTTCTTGTTGCCGGCGTGCGGTGTGCTTGGCGGGACCACGAAGCCGTCGCCGGGCTTGTACATCTTGGTCGGCATGCCCTCGATCGGCAGCTCAAAGCCGCCTTCGAGAATGTAGGCGGATTCGATGCCGGGATGGGTGTGACGCCCGATGGTGACGCCGGCCTCGATCTCGATCGCGACCAGCAGCGTCTCATAGCCCGCCGCCGGGCCATCACTCCGCGACAGGATTTTTCGGGAAACGCCGGGCGTGGTCGCGGGCGGCGTGCCCTGCGCCGACGCATCGGTGGCCATAAATCCGGTAATTGAACAAAGCGCGCAGGACGCAACGCCCGCAAAGCCTCGGCGTGTCAGCATGACCGTTCTCCCTGTGATGTCCGGATCATCGGCGCCGGACTTGTTGCCGCGCGAAAAGTGCCTCAGCGGGATGGGCTTGGCAAGCGGGAAGGGGGCGGCGAGGCCCATACGCATCCGTCATTGCGAGCGCCAGCGAAGCAATCCATCCACGAGCAATCTCGTCTGCAGATGCATGGATTGCTTCGTCGCTTCGCTCCTCGCAATGACGGTGGTGTTGCCAAAAAAGAAAGGGGCCGAAGCCCCTTTCTCTCTGCGGTCAGTACCAGTTGTGCCAGTGGTGCCAGCCGTAGCCACCGCCCCAGCCGCCCCAGTGACGGTGCCAGCCGTAACCGCCGCCGCCGCCGTAGCCCCAGGGACGATGCCAGCCGCCATAGCCGCCACCCCAGTAATGCCGATGATAGTAGCCGCCATAGCCGCCGCCCCAGTAATGGCGATGCCAGCAATGGCCGTATTCGTTGCAGACGTAACCGGCCGGGACATTGACCGTCGTCGACTCCTGCGCAGACGCGGCGCCGCTGGATAATGCAACCCCGCTCAGTGCAGCGAGGCCAACAAGTGCAGAAACAAGTTTCATGATATTCCTCCTTGAGATTTAACGTCGAACATCTGTTGGAGGCGGCGAGCGAAGAAGAGGGTTCGGTGCATTACGCAGGTTTAATGCGGATGAATGATTTCCTGAGAAACCCTTTCCGTAATGGGCTTTCTTGCGATGCGATCGCGCGCAATACGGCTTTGCTTGCCAACTTGTAATGATTTCCAATTTGTAACGCGCGCGGTTCGAACGGCGCATCATTCACATCCCACCAATCGATGTTGCGATGGAGGGTTCGATGAAGATGATGTCATGGTCGCGCTATCACTGCCTGTCGCCGTCGCTGCTGCGCAGGCCCGAGCACCGCGCCGCAAGACCGCAGATCGCAGGCGCCCGGATCGCATGCATCGCGTCGCCGGACCGAAGGCAGAACGCCGGTTCGCCGGCGTCGCGCAGCACCCTCCCAGGCTATTTCCAATTCGTAATCCGGCTGTTTCGAACCTAAACCGGACGTGGCATGACCGATCGACTGATATTCCATGTCCTCGACATCGGTGATTCCACGCCGGGTGACCATGAAATCGCTTACAGATTGAATTGCCGTTCTGGGTTCGCGCCGTCCTGCTGGCGGGCGTGTTTTGCATCGTCGCCGGCGCGGGCCTGATCGCATACCGCTATTACGAGAAACCGGTGACGCTGACGGTCGCGGTCGGCTCGCTCGACGGCGAAGCCAAGCAGACCGCGTCGCTGATCGCCGGCCGCCTCGCCACCATCGATTCGCCGGTCCGGCTCAAGGTCGAGAATGCCGGCAATGTGCTCGATGCGGCCAAGGCTTTCGCCGCGGGCAAGGCCGATCTCGCGGTGGTGCGGGCGGATGTCGGCGATCTCTCGCAGGCGCGCACCGTCGCGATGACGGCGCATGGCGTCGTGATGATCGTGGCGCCGCCGGGATCGCCGATCACCAGCATCGCCAAATTGCGCGATCACACCGTCGGCGTGGTCGGCGGCGAAATCAATCATGGCGTCGTCGAGGCGCTGAAGAAGGAATACGACCTCGGCCATGCCAATGTGACCTTCAAGGATATCGCGCCGTCGGATGCGCGCCGCGCGGTGCAGGCCAAGGAAGTCGCGCGCGTTGTTGCTGGTGGTGCCGTTGACCGACCGGTATCTGTCGCTGGTGAAGGGCCTGTTCCAGGAAAGTGCGACTCGTCGCGCCGGTGTTGATCCCGATCAATTCCGCCGGCGCGATTGCCGATACCAAGGGACCGTATGAAAGCTTCGATATTCCCAAGGGCACCTGCGCGGCGCGCCGCCGGTGCCGGATGATGACGTCACGACCTTGCGGGTGACGTATTATCTGGTGGCGAACCGGCATCTCAGTGCCGATCGTGGTCGCCGACCTCGCCCGAAGGGTCATGGCTGTGCGCAGAGACCTCGTCGGCGAAGAGCCGCTGCTGGCGGGGATCGCCGCGCCCGAGCTCGATGCCGATGCGTATATCTCCGGTGCATCCCGGCGCCGCGGCGTTTTTCAACGGCACCCAGGAAAGCTTCATGGATCGCTATGGCAACGCGATCTATCTGACGCCGATGGCGCTCGGCGCGCTGGCCTCGATCTTCGCGGCGGCGTGGCGATTTCTCGGCGTGCGCTCCAATGAGGCCGCGCATCCGACGCTGGATGCGTTCTGTGCTTTGCCGGGACGGATCCGCAGCGTCACCGACGAGACGGAATTGAATGCGATCGAGAACGAGGTCGATTCATTGCTGCGCACGCAGTTGGCGCGAACCGCCGGGCAGGAAGAGGGCGCCTCCGAAGCCCAGGCGCTGATCGCCGCGGCGCAGCGGCTGGATAATCTGATTCATCATCGGCGGGTGATGCTAGCGGCGAGGGTGGGGGTGGGTTGACGCTATCACTTCACCTCTCCCCTTGTGGGAGAGGTCGTATCGCATCGCAGATGCGATACGGGTGAGGGGGTACGGACGATCGATAGACCTGAACCCCTCACCCGCCCCTCTCCCATCGAAGTCGGATATATCCGACTTCGACAATTTATGACGTCCAACTCGGGAAAACCCGAGTTGGATGGGAGAGGGAGCTCACCGTCATCGCTGCGACAGATCGCTTCAATCTCTGGCGCACAGCGCCATCAACTCCGCCCGCACCCGATCCATCACCTCGGCATAATCGCGCGCTTGCTCTGCCGGAACAGCCGCACGGTCGGATACCAGGGGCTGTCGTCGCGATCGAGCAGCCAGCGATAATCCGGCGTCTAGGGCAGCAGGATCCAGGTCGGGCAGCCCAGCGCGCCGGCGAGATGGGCGACGCTGGTGTCGACGGTGATGACGAGATCGAGGCAAGCGATCAGCGCCGCGGTCTCGCTGAAATCGGTGAGGTCGGCGGTGAGGTCGACGATGCCGGTCTGCGTCGAGCAACGCCTTGTCGTCGGGCCTCGGATCTTTCTGCAGGCTGACGAAGGTCGCATCGACGTCGAGAATGCGGGACATCATCCGCGAGGGATGTCGAGCGGTTGACGATCGTTCCTGTGGCTCGGATTGCCGGACCAGACCAGGCCGACCCGCAGCTTGTCGTGCAGGCGCCGAAGCCGCGCTTCCCAGAATTGCACGCGGGCCTCTGCCGGGGCAGGCAGATAGGACGTCGCCGACGGGAATGGTATCGAGGCGCGTGCCGAAGGCCAGCGGCAGGCTCGCCGATCGGGCAGTGCATGTCGAACGCGCGGCAGCGGGCTCGTGCGGGAACGGAAGACATTGTGCGATGCCCGGCAGGCCGACAGCAGCGAATGCAGACGGCGTCTCGACCACCAGAATGACGCGCGCGCCGCGCGCGGCGAGCATCGGCACATAGCGCACGAACTGAATGGTATCGCCCAGCCCCTTCGTCGACATGGACGAGGATGGTCTTGCCTTCGATGGGTTCCTCGCCGAGCCACATCGGCTGGCTGAATTTCGGGTAGGCGACGGCGGATCGGATTTTGCCAGCGCGCCTCGCGCCCGGCCCAGCCGGCCTCGAAATTGCCGGTCAGCATCTGCAGCAGCGCCAAATTCCAGTCCGTGGTGGCGTCATTGAGTTGCCGGGCCCGGATCTGATCATAGAGCGCGAAAGCCTCGTCGAAGCGCTGCAGCTGGCTCAGCATCAAGGCCTTGTTGTTCAGAATTTCCGTCGTGTTCGGCAAACGGTCGAGCGCCATGTCGAACCATGACAGCGCCTCTTCTTCCCGGCCCAGCGACTGCAGGCAGGCGCCGATATTATTGCAGGTGTCGGCATTGCCGGGGTCGAGCGTGTGCGCCCGCCGGTTTTCGGCCAGCGCCGCTTCGAACCGTTTCAGGCTGAACAGCGTACGCGCGCGCGCCTGCAGGGTCGGGGCATGGTTCGGCAGCAGCGCGTCGCACAGATCAAGGTGGGCGATGGATTCGTCGAACCGCCCCATGTGATGAAGCAGCACGCCGCTTTTGTAGGCCGCATCCTGATGCCGCGGATCGAGCTTGAGGACATGCGCGAAACTCAACAGCGCGTGGTCGTATTGCCCGGCCTGCAGCGACTGCAGGCCCATGCGATGCAGACTGTCCGCTGTCAGGCGTCGAGATCGGGCGTCTGCTGGCGAGAGATTTGAGCATCGGGCTTTCGTTGCGCGCATAGCGCTACCAACTCCGCCCGCACCCGATCCAGCACCTGCGCATAATCGCGCGTTTCGGTCTGCCGGAACAGCCGCACGGTCGGATACCAGGGGCTGTCGTCGCGATCCAGCAGCCAGCGATAGTCCGGCGTGTAGGGCAGCAGGATCCAGGTCGGGCAGCCCAGCGCGCCGGCGAGATGCGCGACGCTGGTGTCGACGGTGATGACGAGATCGAGGCAGCTGATCAGCGCCGCGGTCTCGCTGAAATCGGTGAGATGCGGCGGTGAGGTCGATGATATCGGTCTGCGTCGAGCAGACGGCCTGGTCGTCGGGCCGCGGGTCCTTTTGCAGGCTGACAAAGGTCGCATCGACGTCGAGAATGCGCGACAGCGTCTGCAGCGGGATCGACCGGTTGTGATCGTTGCCGTGATGCGGGATTGCCGGACCAGACCAGGCCGACCCGCAATCTTGCGTGCGGGGCGCCGAGGCGATCTTCCCAGGCTTGCACGCGGCTTGCGCGCGGGGCCGGCAAATACGGCATCGCCGCCGGAATCGTATCGAGCCGCGTCGCGAACGCCAGCGGCAGGCTGCGACATCGGGCAATGCATGTCGAACGGCCGGCAGCGGCCGTGACCGATTTCGGAAAGCATTGCGAGACGCCTGGCAGCGCCGACAGCAGCGGAATACAGCCGCGTCATCCACGACCAGAATGACGCGCGCGCCGCGCGCGGCCACCATCGGCACATAGCGCGCGAACTGAATTGAATCTCCCAGGCCTTCATCCGCGCAGATCAGGATGGTCTTGCCCGCGATGTCTTCCTCGCCGAGCCACATCGGCTGCGAGAATGTCGGATAGGCGACCCTGTGGGCTTTCCACCGCGCCTCGCGGCCGGCCCAGCCGGCCTCGAAATTGCCGGCCCGCATGTGAAGCAGCGACAAATCCCAGTCGGCCATCGCGTAAGTCGGGATCGATCGTCTTCATGTGACGGTAGATCGCGGCGGCTTCGTCAAACCGGTGAAACTGCTGCGAGCGAGCCGGCCTTGTTGGTCAAGGCCGACCAAGAAGTTCGGTCGAAGCGCCAGCGCCTTGTCGAACCACGGCAGCGCCTCGTCGTCGCGGCCGAGCGACTGGAGGATGGCGCCGATATTATTGCAGGTGTCGGCATTGCCGGGATTGAGCGCGTGTGCCCGCTTGTTGTCGGCGAGGGCTTCCTCGAACCGTTTCAGCTTCTGCAGCGCAATGGCGCGCATTTTGCAGCGACGACGGCCTGGTTCGGCTTGAGCCTGTCGCCGAGATCGAAATAGGAAAGCGCCTCCGCGGGCCGTTCCAGCTTGTCGAGGAGAAACCCGCAGCGGTAGGCCGCGTCCCAGTGGCGCGGATTGAGCTTGAGCACATGTTGAAAGGTCAACAGCGCCTCGGCCGGGCGCTGCAGGATCCGCCAGGACACTGCCGAGATTGATCCACAGTCGGGCGTCTTCGGGCTTGAGTTGGATCGCCTTATCGAACGCCTTGAGGGCCTCCTCAAACCGTCCTTGCCGCTGCAGCGTGGTCCCAAGGCTTGGAAGATATTCCGCCTTGGGATCTTGCCGGATGGCGCGGGCGATCCACTCCACGGCGAGATCGTAGTTTTGGGCCTGGCGCGACAACAGCCCCATCAAATGCAGGCTGTCGGCGTGATCGGGATCCAACGCAAGCGCTTGCTGGCAGGAGATTTGCGCGTCGAGATAGCGCCCGGCGCGCAGATGGCCAAAGCCGGCTTGACATGCGGCCGATGCGCTGGTGCGCGGACTGTTTGAGCCGGCCTTTGCACTGGCTTTGGGCGGTGGGCCGGCTGCCCGGCGGTTGCGGCGGTTCATCAGCGCATTTCACAGGGGACAGCTGACTCTGCACTAGATGATTCGTCATCATCCGCAAAACGCTCAGGCCGGTTTCGTCAGGTGTGATCACCCTGGCATGCGCCTATTTTGATTTGCCCCAGGTGATTTGCGGCCGGCGGAAACCCATCGCGATCCAGGCGGCGATCAGCTTCAACATGGACTTGCCGGAGTGCGTTTCGTAACTCGGCACGTCCTTTGGCAGTTCGACGCCGGCGCGGCGCTCTTTGGTCATGATCCGCAACTCAAGCGGCGGCGCGCCTGCCGGGAATCGATTTCGATACATCGACAACCAATGCCCTTTGGTGAAGTCGAGGAACATTGCCGAATTGCAGCAGGTGGCAACGACCCGCCGGGTCGGGGAGTTCAGGCTTGAGCCTATCCTCCCTAGATACTCTTGCCCCGCCACGCATTGCACCCGATCCTTTCGAAACAGGATCATGTCTGTTCCACCGTCGGGATCGAGCACCGGCGGCGCGGAAGGCAATTGTTCGAATTGGCGCCCGGCTTGCTGGCAACTCGTGCAATAGCAGGCCGCCGTCAGAATCGGCTGGCCGATCGTCTCGAATTTCACCTTGCCGCATTGGCAGGTCGCGGAAAGAGGTTGCTGAGATTTTCTGGTTCACGACGGCTTCCCGTTTGCGGGTTCCATTCGCGGATCAGTTTGGCAGATAACGCCCGAGGTCTGCAACGGCTCAATGGAGGTCAGCAATCTAAGCCGGCTTTTTGACAATCAGATAGATCGCGACAAAGGCCGAGAGCGTCACCGCGCAGGCGCCGGCCAGATAGACCGCGTTGACGCCGGCGACGCCGGCGATCGCGCCGGCGGTGGGGCCGGTCAGGCCGAGAGCGATATCGAGGAAGGCGACGAAAGCCCCCATCGCGGCGCCGCGTGCTTGCGGCGGCGCGCGCCGCACCGCCTCGACGCCGAAGCCGGGGAAGGCCAGCGAATAGCCAAAGCCGACGAGGGCCGTGCCCGCATAGGCGATCACGGGGCTGCCGGCCTGCCAGATCAGCAACAGGCCCACGATCTCGATCAGCACGCACACCAGCGCGACCTTGGCGCCGTTTCGATCGAGCATATGCGAGAAAAAGATTCGCGCCAGGATGAACGCCGCGCCGAACGACGTGAAGGCGAGCGACGCGCTGCCCCAGTTCTTGGCGGCGAACAGCAGCGCGATGAAGGTGGTGATGACGCCATATCCGACGCAGCACAGTCCCATGCCCATTCCGGGCACCCATACGGTGCCCAATACCTTGTAGAACGGCACGCGGTGCGTCGCGATGACCGCGACCGGCGCAGCAGGAGCAATGAAACCCAGCGCCAGCAACGGAATGATGATGGTGGTGAACGCAATGCCGATAAAATCATAGCGGCCATAGACAAAGGTGCCGAGCGGCGCGCCGGCCGCATAGGCGCCGAACACCGCGGCCCCGACCCACGCCATCACCTTGCCGGCATTGCGCGGGCCGACCAGCGCGATGCCCCAGGCCAGCGAACCCGTCATGACCAGACTTTCACCGCAGCCGAGCAGCAGGCGGCCGAGCAGCAGCACGCCAAGCGACACGGCCGGCGTGCCGACAAAAGCCAGCGATGCCAGATAGGCGACACCGGCAGTCGATGCGATCAACAGGCCCATCACCATCGCGCGTTTCGATCCACGCGTATCGGCCAATCCGCCGGCCCAGGCCCGCGACAGCAACGCTGCCGCGAACTGCATGCCGATCGCGAAGCCGACGATCACCGGGCTCATGTCCAGCGTGAAATGCAGATGCAGCGGCAGCACCGGCAAAGCGAGGCCTATGGTCAGGAATCCCACAAACATTGCCGCCGAAATGGGCAGCATTTTGAGGAACACATTTTCCACGGTCGGGGAGTCAGGTACGGGCGAGGAAGCGTAAGTCATCTGCTGCGCGGGTCCGTACCACAGTCATTCAGGATTTGGATCAGCGTGCAGCGCGTAGCTGATCTGCCCGTTACCTCACGATGTTCTCAGCTGCGTTCGATCGCGACGGCGGCGGCATCGAGTGCCGCGGCGATATCGCGAATCTGCTGCTCGGTGAGGGGACCGCGGGCCTCGCGCAGCCGAAGCGCCATCTTCAGATTGACCCGGGCGCGCAGAATCTCCGGCGCGGGGCCGCCGCCATGCGCCGATTTTACCGATTGCATGTGCGCCATGGCCTGATCGACGGCGGACTTGTTGGCGTCGAGGTAAGCCGTGCCCTCGGCGGTAATGGTGTAGAGCTTCTTGCCTTCACTCTCCGCCACGGTGGTGTGACCGAGTTCTTCGAGCATGGTCAGGGTCGGATAGATCACGCCGGGGCTCGGGCTGTAGGTGCCGGCGAGGCGATCCTCGATCTCCTTGATGAGCTCGTAGCCATGGCGGGGACGCTCGGCGATCAGCGCGAGCACGACCAGGCGCAATTCGCCATGATCGAACATGCGGCCCGACCGGCGTCCGCGCCGGTGGCGGCCTCGCCCGTCGTCATGGGGGTGCCTGGTATCGTCGTCGTCATGGGAGCGGTGGCCAAAATGCCAGCCATGGCGATTGCCGCGGTGTTCGTGATCCCGGTGGTCGTGGTCTTTGTGTGAGTGGTCTCGATGTCGGAAGAAGTGCATGTTTGTTTTCCTTAGATGCAGTTTAGATATATCGAATTGAGAGATATATCTAAATTACATCTGAATAGGATTCAAGAGGAAAATGTGAGGTCGCGGCAGGAAATCGGATCATCTCAATATTTTGTTTAGTTTACAGTATCTTATGTTCAGAGCTCCGGTTTGATGCGGAGAATACGGCATCTAATCTCCGCATAATATGCGGTAATTTCCTCTGGATTTGCGGTGAATAGGGACTATAATCACCGCATAAGATGCGGAGATTAGATGGCAGATTATATCTACCAACAGCCTGGCTGGCCCAAATTCACGTGGGATCAGGAGGCCATCGCCGGCCAGCTCGCGGCGGTTCGGCATCGCCAGGGCAGGCTGATCGGCCGCATGCAGGCGCTCGGCTTTCCCTTGCGGGAGGAGGCTGTTCTCCAGACCCTGACCGAAGACATTCTCAAATCCAGCGAGATCGAAGACGAAATTCTCGATAAGGCGCAAGTGCGTTCCTCGATTGCGCGCCGCCTTGGCATCGATGCCGCGGCACTGCCGTCCACCGATCGAAATGTGGAGGGCGTGGTCGAGATGATGCTCGACGCGACGCAGAAGTTCGCCGACCGCCTCACCGACGAACGTTTGTTCGGCTGGCATGCATCGCTGTTCCCGACCGGACGCAGCGGCATGCGCAAGATCGTTGCCGGCGCATGGCGCGACGATCGCTCAGGACCGATGCAGGTCGTGTCGGGACAGGTCTCGGGAAACGAAGGCCGCGAGCACGTGCATTATCAGGCGCCCGCTGCCGACCACGTTGAGTCAGACATGAAGGCATTTCTCGACTGGTTCAACGGCACTGACGATATCGATCCGGTTCTGAAGGCCGCGCTGGCGCATCTGTGGTTTGTCACCATCCATCCGTTTGACGATGGCAATGGGCGGATCGCACGCGCGATCGCGGATATGGCGCTTGCCCGGTCGGAAGGCAGCTCGCAACGCTTCTACAGTATGTCCGCGCAAATCCGGCGCGAGCGCAACGCCTATTACGAGATATTGGAAACCACGCAGAAGCGCGACCTCGACGTCACGCTTTGGATGCAATGGTTTCTGGGATGTCTCGATCGCGCCTTCGATGGCGCCGAACAAACGCTCGCCGGTGTTTTCCGCAAGGCCGAGTTCTGGAACGAATACGCGACGGCCATACTGAATGCGCGCCAGCGCGATATCGTCAACCGTCTGCTGGATGGCTTCGAGGGCAAGCTCACCTCCTCGAAATGGGCTCTGATCGAGAAATGCTCGCCGGATACGGCGCTGCGCGACATTGCCGATCTCGTGCAGCAGGGACTGCTGAAGAAAAACGAAGGCGGCGGCCGCAGTACCAGTTATTCGCTGGCGGCGGGGCAGGGCTGACCCGGCGGTCGCTTGCCATTTAAAGACCGATCGGTCTATATATCCATCATGAGCCGCCAAACCCCTACGCCGTCGTCCCGTGGCCGCCCCCGAAGTTTCGACGCGGAGGTCGCGGTCGGGCGCGCGATGGAGGTGTTCTGGTCGCGCGGCTATCACGCCACGGCGCTTCCGGACCTGCTTCGCGCGACCAAGCTTTCGCGCGGCAGCCTTTACGCCGCTTTCGGCGACAAGCACTCGCTCTTCCTGCGCGCGCTCGATCGCTATATTGCCGATGCCCTGACTCGGATGGATCTCGAACTCGCGCCTTCCAGAGAGCCGGCCGACGGCCTGCGCGCCTACCTCGCCGGCTATGTTGACCGCAACAGCGGTGCCAATGGCCGGCGCGGCTGCCTGCTGGTGGCCACGGCCATGGAACTGGCTGGCCGTGATACCGACGTTGATCGTCGCGTCGGGGGCTTTTTCAAAGCCATGGAGGCCAGGGTGGCCAGTGCACTTTCCCGTGCGAAGGCGGCGGGCAAACTGGCCGATGGTGTCGATCCCCTGAGTGCCGCCCGAATTCTCGTCTGTTTCGTCGAGGGCATGCGGGTGGTCGGTAAAACGGCACCGACACGGATCATTTCGCAGGCCACCGTTGACGCTTTGCTCGATCGCTTCATCAGGTAGACAACCATGAACACTTCCGCTGTCGCCGCACCTATATCTGGACCAAATGGTCGTGAAAGGAAGAATGCCATGTCTCCCATCCAGATCGTCTGCGCGGTGGCCGTCCCCTTGCTCTGGGGTTATCAGTTCGTGGCCATCAAGGTGGGCGTGATGGAGTTTCCGCCGCTCTTCTTTCTCGCTTTGCGCTTCCTGGCCATTGCGCTGCTGCTTGTTCCGTTCGTCAAAAGGCCGACGCGTCAACAGTTCGGCCCGGTCGCGGCGATTTCGCTCTTTCTGGGCGGGCTTAACTTCGGGCTGTTTTATATTGGCCTTGGGCTCGGCTCGGGAAGCATATCGGCCGTCGCCTATCAACTCGCTCCGCCTTTCACCGTGCTGTTGGCCTGGCCGCTGCTCGCGGAGAGGCCGTCTCTGACGACCTCCGCCGGCGTGGTGCTCGCCTTCGCCGGCGTGGTGGTGTTGGCTGCGGGGCCCGGTCTCACGGCCAACGCGCTTCCGCTGCTGCTGGTGATCGGGGCCGCCTTCGCCTTCGCGGTGTCCAACGTCCTGACCAAGCGCTACGGCCCTTTCGATCCCCTGATGTTAATGGGGTGGTTTTCGCTGCTCACGGTGCCGCAGGTCATGTTGATGTCGTTGCTGCTTGAACATGGACAGTTGGCGAGTCTTGTCACGGCGGATGAACGCGGCTGGCTGGCGCTCGCCTACACCATTTTCATCGGCGGCATTGTCGGCTTTGGCCTTTGGTTCTGGCTGATCGCGCGTTGCTCCATGGCCCGCGTCGCACCGTTCGGCCTGCTGCTGCCGGTGTTCGCCCTGATCTCGAGCGTGTTGTTCCTCGGCGACCGCGTGACTCCTAAGTTGATTGTCGGCGGACTGCTCGCGATCTCCGGCGTCGCGATTACACAGGTAAGACCGGGCGCTCGGGCGATTTGAATCTGGAAGTCGCGTCGTGGCGACTTCCAAGTTGGGCACATTTGAGACATGCCGATCAGCTCTGACGATGTCCGTTTCGGAGAAGACGAGAAGTCGCGGGACAACAACTAAAACGACGCGATTGACCGGAAGCGGAGCTGTAAAGAGCAGCGGATGTAGCTAACTAGTCGCTCGTTATTAACCATGCACGCTACGAGCGTATAGCTTGGAATGGTCGCTCCATGCGATAATCCCAGAATGAAACGGTTCGTCGTTTTTTTCTTAGTTGGGCCGCTGGTACTCGGTGCTGCGTCCGATGTCCTACTCGGACCACCACCGAATGTCCTTGGCTGGATGGTCGGCCTTCCGATCATGGGCCTAGCCCTTGCTTTTCCGAGTGCTGCCGTCGATCGCCTGTTTGATGGCAGCCGGTGGCAACTCCCCATCGTAGCTTTATGCGGATTTGCCGCATTGATCGTTGCCGCCCACTCATTCCACGTCGGCCACTTAATTCTGACCGGCGCGGCTGGTGGCATCTCTGCGGGGTTCTGCTCCTGGATGACCAACCAGAGCTGGTCGCCTGAGCATTCAGGGTGACCATCGTTGGGATTGCGGGAAACAAGCCCGCCCCAATCAATGCACCCTAGCTCACATCACCACTCTGCCCCGGCTTCCCCGCGAACGGCACCAGCAGTAGTCCGATCAATGCCACGCACGCGATCAGCATCCAGGCTTCGTTGACGGACAGCGCGAACGCGGCCCTCTCGACCATCGGGCGCAGATAGGCCTCGACCGTGGCGTCGGTCACATCGGGAGGACGGTGGGTGAACAAGTGCAGATCGAGGCCGATGGCCTGCGCGGCCGTGACGTCGCCCGCGATCAGCCGGTCGCGCAGCGCGTCGGCATGTCCGCCGGTGCGGCCATAGAGAATGGTGTCGATCAGGGCGATGCCGATCGCGCCGCCCAAATTTCGCATCAGGTTGAACAGTCCGCTGGCATCCGGCACCTGGATCGCGGTCAGCGTGCCCAGCGCGAGGCGCGTCGGCGGCAATAGACAAAACATGATCGCGACCCCGCGCAACACCTGCGGCCAGAACATCTCGCCGAAATCGGCGGTGCGGCTCTGGAAGGCGCTCATGCCGAGGCCCAGCGCGAACAGCGCAAAGCCTGCGGCGGAGAGATAACGCGGATCGTACCGGCTCTCCATCCAGCCCGCGATCGGCGCGGTGATCAGTTGTGCTACGCCTGTCACCAGCATGATGGTGCCGATCTCAAAGGCGTCGTGCTGGCGGACATAAGCGAGGAATACCGGCATCAGATAGACCGAGCCGAACAATCCGACGCCGAGACAGAAACTCAACGCGCAGCCGACCGCAAAGGCCGGCGCGCGCAAGGTGGTCAGATCGACCACGGGATGGAGCGCCTTCAGGCTTCGCCGCGTGAACATTATTGCCGCGGCGGCGCTCGCGACGAACAGCACCAGACAGATTGGCGACAGCCAGCCTTCCTGCGGCGCCTTCTTCAACCCGATCTCGAGACTGGCCAGCGCGATTGCCATCAGCGCCAGCGCCAATCGATCGAGCGTGGCAAGATCACCAAAGCGCGGCCGGTCGCGCGGCAACAGAAATGGCGTCGCGGCGGCCGCGATCACGCCGGGCGCGACATTGATCAGGAACAGCCAGTGCCACGACCAGGTCTCGGTGATCCAGCCGCCGACGACAGGGCCTATCGTCGGCGCCAGCACCGCCATGATGCCCGCTAAAGTGGTCGCGATCGGATGCAGGCGAAGCGGGAACAGCAGGAACACCGCGGAAAACACCGCGGGGATCAGCGTGCCGCCGGCAAAACCTTGCACGACGCGGAAGGAGATCAGCATGGGAAAATTGTCGCTGAAGGCGCAGCCGATCGAGGCCAGCGTAAAGACGCTGATCGCGACCGCGAATAGCCAGCGCAGGGTCAAGACGCGCGTCAGCAGGCCCGTCAGCGGAATCGCCGTGATCTCTGCGATCAGATACGCGGTCTGGATCCAGCTCATCGCATCGCGAGATATGTCGAGTGCGTTTTGAATTGCCGGAAGCGAGGTCGCGACCACCTGGATGTCGAGGATCGCCATGAACATGCCGAGGCACATCAGGATGAATCCGAGCCAGGTCGCGACGCTGGCTTCGCCGGGTTCGGTACCCGGTTCTGTGCAAGGCTCAGTGATGATCGCGCTCATGGCGCGGTACGGGGCATGAGTTCGCGCGAGGCGGCCAGCGCGCGATTTTCGGCGCGGATGCGGATCATCAAAACCCCGGCATTGAGAATCGTGAAGATCACCGCGGTCCCTGGCAATCCGAGCACCAGCGGCAGTATGGCGATCTCGCCAATGACAACAGCATAATTGGGATGCGACAGAAAGTGATAGGGCCCCGCCGATACCAGCGGCGCTTGCGGCAGCACGATAATTCGCGTTGTCCAGCGCGCGCCGAGCGTTCGCATCACCCAGAAACGCAGGCCTTGCAGTGCCAGATAAAATAATAGCGCAGTCATATTGATCGGCTGGTCATGGCCGAAGCCCCATAGCGCGATCAGCCATGTCGTGTGCACCGCGACCATCAGGGGATAATGGCCCCCGGCGACTTCAACCGCGCCGCGGGCCTTGAGCCTTCGCGTGTTATAATGCGAGAGAACGAGTTCGCCGGCGCGCTGCAGCGTGACCAGGCCGAGGATGAATTCCGCCAAAGTCACTTCCACCCAAGGAGTCACGCGGTGTGCCGCAGCGAAACGCAGCTCGCGGTAAAGCCGGGTCCGAGTGCGGTCAGCAATGAGCGGGCCGGCAATCCCCTGGCGCGGGCGCGTTCGAGGATGAACAACACCGTGGGTGCGGACATGTTGCCGTATTCGGCGATTACGTCGCGTTCGTGTTCGAGTGTGCCTTGATCCAGCGCCAGCGTGGTCTCCAGCGCCTGGATCACCTTGGCGCCGCCGGGATGGCAGATGAACTGGTCGATATCGTCGAGCGTCAATCGCATGCGGCCCAGAATTTGCGTCAGTGCGGGCTTGAGATTTTGGGTGACGAATTCGGGGACGGTCCGGCGCAGGATCACGCCAAATCCCTGCGGGTCGACACTCCAGCCCATGACGTCGAGCGTATCGGGCCACAGATGTTCGCCGCTGTGCTCGATCCGCGTCGCGCCGCCATCGCCCGCGCGCAGGATGATCGCCGCGGCGCCGTCGCCGAACAGGCTCACCGCGATGATGTTGGCCTTGGTCAATTCGTCGTGGCGAAGCGCGAGGGAACACAGCTCGATCGCAACCAGGAGCACATTGCTGCCGGGCCGCGCCTGCGCCAATCGCGATGCAATCGACAGGCCCGAGGCGCCGCCAGCGCAGCCGAGCCCGAACACCGGCACGCGGGTTACGTCGGAGCGAAAGCCGATGCGGCGGGCGACGCGCGCGTCGAGGCTGGGCGTCGCGATGCCGGTGGAGCAAACCGTCACGACTGTGTCGATATCCGTAGCGGCGAGGCCGGCATTCGCCAGCGCCTTGTTGGCGACCTCGACATAGAGCGCCTCGGCGCCTTCGAGAAACGCCGCGGTGCGCTCCGGCCAGCCGCGCGGTTCGAGATACCATTCGAACGGTTTGACGCCATGACGCTTCACGATGCCGGTATTGGCGAAAATGCTGGCGAAGCGGTCGTAATCGGGAAAGCGGCTGCCGAAGATGTCCCATGCCGCCGCCAGCACGTCCTTTTGCAAAAAGGTGTGCGGGGGGACCGATGTCGCGAGGGAGACCAGGGCAGCCATGTGCATTACGAAATCTTCCGTGGGGGTTTCCGATATGATGGGAACCTCGGCGAGGCGCGTTTATTTCGCGTTGCCGGAAAATTGGTGGTTGGACGGGTCACACTAACGTGAAATTCCGGCAACAAGGCGAAACGTGTGCGCCGGAATAAATCTGTTGCTGGCGATAAAGTGGCGATAGTGAGTGCATCAGATGAACAAACAATCTTTCAGGCGCGAGACACCTGCGGACGCCGCCAGCGTCCGTGACCTCACGCATGCCGCCTACGCCAAATGGATCCCGGTGATCGGCCGCAAGCCAAAGCCGATGACGGCTGACTACGACAAGGCTGTAGTTAACAATGTGATTGATCTGTTGGAAGAAGACGGCCGGCCGATTGCGCTGATCGAGATGATTCCCGAACTTTTATTCGAGCCCGCGCATCTCCTGATCGAGAACATCGCGGTCATGCCGGAGCGGCACGGCGAGGGCATCGGTCGTGTGCTGCTGGAGCGGGCCGCGACCATCGCGCGCGGCTTCGGCGTCAACGAAATGCGGCTGTATTTCCATGAGAAGTTTGTCAAGAACCATGTGTTCTGCGCGCCGCGGCTTTGTCGAATTTACGCGCGAGCCGCATCCCGCCGGCGGCGAGATCGTTCACATGAAGAAATCGATCGAGGCTTAGTGCGGTTTTCGGTTTGTTCGAATCGTCGCTGCTCCTTCCTTGGCCTCATGGTTCGAGACGCGCAAAATGCGCTCTTCACCATGAGGGACTGGAGATCCTCATCCCCGGGATGCACGCAATTGCGTTCACCCTAGGGAGCATCGCAAAGCGATGCGTCTCGAAGGATAAAGCAACTGCAGTTCCGCCGGCTCGCTCCAGCTTATGGGGCAATAGCGTCTCGTTATCGGATGTATGCATTCCCCAACGGCCGCCAGTTTCTTCGGCAGGGCGTGCCGTGAATTTGGCGAGATCGTGGCGATATGGTGGACGCATGTGACGATTCGCGACGTCGACTTGTCGATCTCTGGCATCACTGATGCATCGCGCGAAAGGAGTTGCCACAACGTGTGCCGGGTTCTCCACATGGACAGTGTTCTGGACCGTTTCGCAGTGCGGTTTATCTTGCCGTGGGGGTTGTTCCTTGGCATACTTTCAACTTGATCGACCCGGTAAAGGCGCGAGATGAAAAATCGCACATTTATATCGGATCTGAGAGAGCAGCTCGGATCTCCATCCAACGAAACGCTCGATGGCTTGCGGTTGCTCCGGGCCTTCGTCAAGCTTTCGTCGCGGCAACGCGCTGAAGTGATCGAACTGGTCGAACGTTTCGCAAGCGATCAGCCGCCGTTTCCCGGCGGGATCAACGGACGGCCCGATCCGCGTTGAAGTGAATTGCTGGCATGTGAGTTTCTTGCAGCTGACTTTCTGCGAGCGGTGGCTTTGCGTGCAAACGACAATTCATAAAAGCGACTATTCATGAAAGCTCAGTCATCCCTTAAAACGTGCAGCCGTTCATTTGTGGCGAATAGCCAAAAGAAACGAGGCCGCCCGGAGAGGCGGCCTCGCTGTTTTAATGGGATGCTGGCTGGATATCAGCGCTCCCACCAAAACCAATCGGCATGCGCCCGGCGCCAGTCGGCGTGACGCTGCTGGTTCTGGCCGATCAGGATTCCGAAACGGATACAGGCCTTGCGGTCACCCTTGTCGCACAGCTGATGGAAGCCGAGCATTTCGGCTTCGACCGCGTTCTGGGCCTGGGCAGGTGCCGAGCCGATCGCGGCCATTCCGGAAATCCCGACCACGACCGCCATGGCGGTCATCAAAGGCTTTAAAGTCATTGCTTCTCCTGTTTTAAAATCAGCCCCGCCCCGAAGCTAGTGCGCGAAATCTGAATGCAATCTGAACTTGAGTGAGCAACTGCCTTGTCCCGCAGTGGCCGGCCAGCCGATCCGCGCGTGGGCGACCTCGCTTTGGCGTTAACCCACGCCTTAAGTCGCAGCCGGTCCGGTTCGCCACCATGGCAGAAGTGTGGTAATCCCACGGTCAAACAGGAGGATGGCGCCCATGATCGAACCGAAACTGGAAGTCCCGGCCGAGCTGCGTGACCTGGCCGAAAAAACCATCGACCAGGCCGAAAAGGCATTCGGGATGTTCTTCGACGCCGCCAACAAGTCGGTGACATCGATCCCGAGCCCGGGCACGGAAATCTCCAAACAGGCGCTGTCGTTCACCGAACAGAACATGAAGGCCGCCTTCGAGCACGCGCGCAAACTGGTGCACGCGACCGATCTGCAGCAGGCGATGCAGATCCAGTCGGAATTTCTGCGAAGCCAGTTCACCAATGCCGGCGAGCATATGCGCCAGATCAGTAGCGGCGTGATGACCGCCGCCAAGGATGCGACCAAGGTCAAGCTCTGATCAGTGGGCTCTGATCAGTAGGATCTGGGCCGTCAGGCTCTGACGGGGGTAGTTCACGCGCGGCGTAGAAGGAAAATAGCGTCGCGAGTTATTTCCCTGGAATGTTTTGTTTAAACAGTTGCTTGCTCAACAAATGGCCTTGCGCGGATGCGCGCGCAGGCTTTCAATTGCCGTGCAGGTCCTTGACGGGCCACCGGGTTTCATCGCCCGCCGTCTGTCATCTTTCCTGCTGATCCCTGTCGGCATCACCGGCAGGGATTTGCAGTTTAGGGGATGTGTTTCGTAGCGCGCGCCGGCTCTCTCCACGTGTCGTCCCTGCGAACGCAGGGACCCATACGCCGTGGCCCATGATTGATGGACACTGCCGGACGACCTTCCCACAACACACCGTCCTGTGGTTATGGGTCCCTGCGTTCGCAGGGACGACGAGCTAGCGGATCAAGGTGATGCCGGTCGCGGGGTGGGGTCCGGCGAGGGAGATGGGCCTGCGGCCTCCGTCTCCGCCGTTTCTATCCGGATCGGGCGTGGTGCCGGTTTGAGAGCCGCCGAAAGGGTCTTGGCCTGCTCCGTTGCGGTGGTCTTGACGTCGGACTGGAGAAAATCTTCCAGTCTCTGAAGGTTGGCATCTACTCGCCCGAGCTGTTTCGCAACCGTGTAGTGCGCGTAGGCCTGGGTGTAGTCTCGCGCTGTTCCGGCACCGTCGTGATAGGCACGACCAATCCAGTACTGGCAAAAGGCATTCCTGTAAGGCGCGCAAACCTGCAATAGTTCATACGAGCGTTTGGTGTCGAACCACGGCGCCACGCGCGCGAACCTGTGGACATAAGCGAGCTCGCTGGCAGCGAAGATCGAGTGCCCCTGGCGGAAGGCCCGGTCATACCACTTGATAGATTCCGACAAATCTGTGCTTTCCTGATTGAAATACCGGTCTCTGTACCAGCGTCCGAGCGCCATCTGTGCGCCTGAGAACCCCGCGTCCGCCGAGCGCCGCAAATAATCGATCGTCTTCGCGGCGTCCCGGCCGAGGCCGCCCCGCCCGGTATCGATACAGTAGGCCAGTTGCGCCATGGCGATGATCTCGCCGCCATCCGCCGACCTGCGCAGGAGATCGACGGCCTTGACGGTATCGAACGTGCCGAATTCGCCGCTGACATATCCGGCCGCAGCCAGTCGCATCGCGTACGGCTCGCCGGCCGCCACCGCGTCATCGATCAACTTCCGTCCCGCCGTGTCATCCTTCGGGATGCCGCCGGCGCCCGTGAAGAGGACACGGCCAAGCACGCTGCCGGCCTGACGATGCCCTCCCGCAACCGCCTCGCGCAGCAACGCCTGCGCGTTGCGCGACTGGTCGGTCGAGTTCGGGATCAGATAAGCAAGCGCGCTGACGAACTGAACGTTCGGGTCGCTTGCGTTCGCCGATTTCAGGATATCGATCGTCTTCGCCCAATCAAAGCGATAGTAGGCGCCGAGCGCCGCCGCGAGTTTCGGCTGGTCGTTCGCGGCAGAATTTCGAAAAGCCGACCGGTCGATATTGACCGTGATCTGATTGGCGATTGTGGGTTTACCGATCTCGTCGTCGTCCCAGATATACACGGCGTGCCGGGTTGCGGCGCAGCCCGGAGTCGACGCGTTGGTGCAATCGGCGGTCTTTGCCCAATCGCCCGCCGGAACGGCTGCCGGTGGAAGACCCACAACAAGCCAGCACGCAAGCAGGATTGCTATCGCCTGCGGCCAGACAAGCCACGCGCGACGGTACAAGGGATCGTACTGCCAGAACGCGATATGCAGGGCCGCTGCGCGGCCCATCGCTGTCATCGAGTTCGAGTTTGTCCGTTCCAATTCCATCCCGGGGCCGATTGCTTTGTTTAGGGCTATGTCTGATCCTGTGCGATCAGTTCGACGGCGAGGAACTTGAGGGCATCGGCGATCGGAATGAAGAAATTGATGCTTGAGCCCATCTTGTCAGCCGTAACGGTAAGTCCGGAAACACTGACGGCCACGACATTGCCGAACCGGTCCACCATGGCGCCTCCGCTGCTGCCGCCATGGATCGCAGTGTCGCTCTGGATGAGCTGCATATCGTCTACCGTGCGATAGGCGCTGACGATGCCTTTGGTGATGGTCGTCGAATGTTTCTCGCCTTTCGGCGAACCCACGGCGTAGACCTCGGCGGCGACATCGGGCGGGTTGAGTTGCACTGCCAGTGCGCTCATGGATGCTTCGTTCACCTTGACCAAAGCGACATCCCGCGTCTTGTGCGATCGCAACACCTCGCCGGGCATCTCGCGGCCGGTGGTCAGCTTGATCGTCACAAATTTGTTGTCTTCGACGACGTGCTGGTTGGTCACCAGATATCCATCCCTGGAGATGAAGAAGCCGCTGCCGGTGCCACTATCTGTTTTTATGGTCACAACGGCGGCCTGCAGAGCGGATGTCCCCTCCGACAGGGGAGTGACCGAGCGGGGCAGCGCAGGAATCTTGACGATTGTATCGCTGATCTTCTCCGGCTCGATCTCGCGATATCCGGAAACCCGGATTGCCGCGTCGATATCCGCCATGGTGAGCTGACGCACGTCGCCTGCGGGGTCGTGCGCAATGCGCGTGGCCTGGGCCTCGCGCGCGCGCTCCAGCATCGTTCGCATCTCGCGCGCCTGCCCCCAGGACTTGTTGCGGATGCCGATCTTGATCCACGGATCGAGGCTGGACTCGATATGATCGGGCAATACGAAGTTTTGCCGTTTTGCCATCACCCGCAAGATCGCGGCGAGTTCGTTTGCGGCATAGGGCGGAAACTCGATCGTCTTGGTAAAGCGGCTGGAGAGGCCGGGATTGCTGCCGATGAATCGCTGCATCTCGTTGGGGTAACCCGCGACAATGACGATGATGCGGTCGCGGTTGTCCTCCATGAATTTGAGCAGCGTATCGATCGCCTCCTGGCCGTAATCCTGACCTTGCCGGGCGAGCGAATACGCTTCATCGATGAACAGGATGCCGTCGAGCGCTTCCTTGCATTTGTCGAGCGTCTTGGCCGCGGTCTGGCCGATATAACCCGCGACCAGACCGGAGCGGTCGGTCTCGACCAGATGACCTTTTCGCAGCACGTTGAGCGAGCGACAGATCTCGCCGAGGGCGCGCGCGATCTCGGTCTTGCCCACGCCGGGTGGTCCGGTAAATACCATGTGCCGGCTGATCGGCGCGGTGGCGAGACCCTGCTCGCGGCGCACGCGCTCGACTTCAAGCGACGACATCAGCCGGTTCACTTCCTCCTTGACCGCCGCCAGTCCGACCATCTCTTCGAGGTGGTCCAGCGCCTGATCGAGCGTGCGTTCGGAAGGGATCGTGGCCTCAACCTTTAGCCTGCGTCCGGCGCGTGGCGCCAGATCGCCGGACGGAGCGGGCGCCAGGGAAGGTGCCAAGGAAGGCGCCAAGCCGCGCTCGACCACGGCCGGAGCCGGAGTCAGCATGGTCGGCACGGGTGGAGGCGCTGGCGGCGGCGGGACGCGCATTCGCATCAAAGGCACGCCTGCGCTTTCGAAGTCGACCATCTCGATCTTGCTGATGTCGGCGTTCGGATCGACGGCCACGCGCAAGGACTGAGCTTCGCCCGCCTTGTCGAGCAGGTTGCGCATCTCGCGCGCGTTGCCCCAGCCCTCGCTTTTCCACTGAGTTTCGATCCAGGGGATCAGGCTTTGCTCGAGCTCGTCGGGCAACTCCGTGCGCTGCCGCGTGGCCATCAGCCGCAAGATCGCAGCCAGCTCCTTCGGCTCATAGCCCGGGAATTCGATGGTCCTGTTGAAGCGGCTCGCCATGCCCGGATTCATGCCGATGAAACGCCGCATTTCATTCGGGTATCCGGCGGCGATCACCATGACGCGGTCGCGGTTGTCTTCCATGAACTTGATCAGCGTCGCGATGGCCTCGTTGCCGAAATCCTTGCCTTCGCCGACCAGCGAATAGGCTTCGTCGACGAAGAGGATGCCGTCGAGGGCCTCCTTGCACTTGTCCAGCGTCTTGATCGACGTCTGCCCGATATAACCCGCGACGAGGTCGGCGCGCTGAACCTCGACCACGTGTCCTTTGCGCAGCACTTTCAGCGAGCGATAAATCTCCCCCAGGGCGCGCGCGACCTCGGTCTTGCCGGCGCCGGGCGGCCCGGTGAACACCATGTGCCGGCTTATTTTCGCGACGGGCAAGCCCTGTTCACGGCGCTTGCGCTCGACTTCGATGCCGGCCAGCAGCTTGTTGACCTCCTCCTTGACGGAGCCAAGCCCTATCATCTGGTCAAGTTCGTCGAGCACCTCGTCGGCGCTGCGGACAGTCACCGCAGCAGAATCCACGTTCAGCCGGCGCCCGACCGTATAGCCCTCCCCGACGGGGACCAATCCGAAACCGGTGGGGTCGCTGGCGAGTCGCATCGCCACATAGGTCATGGCGACGCCGGCCATCATAATCAGAAGCACGGCGCCCACGGTGAGCGAGTTTGCCCACGTCAATGCGCTCAATGGACCGGATTTCGGATTAAGGATCCAGTTGGTGGCGACCGCGGCGACAATCAGCGCGACGCACATGCCCACCATCGGGTTGTTGCGAAAGAAATTCTTCATTGACGGCGATTCCCAATCACGGCGACCAGTTCACCCAATTTGCGCATTTATGATGGGCAAGGCTTATGATGGGCAAGGGCTGCGAACCTGCCATCTCACGTTCACGGAATAGGTGCCGTTCACGTCCGAAACACCACCGGGCCTGAGGTAGAAACCCACCTGGTCCGCCTCGCCGACCAATGTCAAAACACCACGGCCCGTCGGATAAGGCGAAGGATAGGGAACAGCGACGCGCTGAGGTACGGGGGTGAGCTTGATCGGCGGTGACAAATATTGTCCCGAACGGACGCGCACCATGCCGCCATGCCCATTCTGTTGCGTCAACGTCACCCATGCCAGCGGCGCCTTGCAGCTCTTCGCGTCATCCACCGCGGCTTTCGAAGTGCCCGGATCGAGGGTAGGGAGGGCTGCATTGATCTCGCCGGGTAAAAGCACTTCCAGAGTGGATTCCTCACCGACAACAGGCGGCTTTTCGCGAACCGTGCCGGGCAGCAAGACGCCCGCGGTTATTCCAGCGATCGCGATCCCGCCGGCAATTCCAATCCAGATGCCCCGCGAGGAGCCAGGCTTCTTGCCCTCGTTGCCTTTGGGGGGCTGACCCGGAGGCCGATCCTGCCCGCCGGGCGTGCCCCCGGAAATGTCGTGTTGTCCCTCTGATTCACTCATTTTCGTGCACTTATCCGTTGCTGAGCCGGGAGATTATGATCGACGCTCGATGTGACGACAACCCTGATTCAGAGAGTCAGGATCGAAACACACACTCACGGATAGACTTTTGTCACAAAGCTGCGGCGCGGAATGTGCGTTGGATCACTCATCCGTTTCGCGGAAAGCGGTTTCCGCTTAAAGGCCCGCAATTGGTATCGCGGTAGCTCGGTTGCGTCAGCCAGCCAGCTGGTCGATAGTTTCCGCATTAATTGGTCGGTTGCGTTCCACGTTCCTTCCAGCAGAGAGACGCGCATGGGACGGCTTCTTCTATCGATTGCAGTGCTGGCGGGTATGTCTGGCGGGGCATTCGGGCAGACATCGCCCGCCTCGGAGATCGCACCTGGCGGAAAGCTGCGCGTCGGCATGATTGCCATCACGGTGCTCGGCGGCGTGGCCGAGCCCGTTGCGGGATTCGTTGGACAGAAGCTGGGCGCGACCGTCGAACCTGTGATGTATCCGAACCCGGACGCCTATCTACAAAGCTTCGGCAGGGGAGAATGGGACATCGCCATCGGGCCGCGCGTCCTTGCCCCCGGCGACAAGGCGGATTCCACGGCGAATCTATGGGCGATCAGTCTCGTCTACGTCGCCGCGCCGGGAACAGAGTTTCCCAATATCGCCTCCGTTGACAAGGCAGGTGTAAAGATTGGCACGATCCGCGGCGCTCCCTCTGACCGCGTGCTGACGCGACAGATCAAGGCGGCCGAGATCGTCCGTATCCCTTTGAGCCCGACCATTGCGGCTGATGCCGCTGATCTGTTGCGCTCCGGCAAGGCGAACGTCTTTGGCGCGGACTCCGGCGTCGGATATCCGGCCGCCGAGGCCCTTCCCGGCGCCAGGATCGTACCGGGCGCCTTTGGGACGGTTCTCGTGGCGGCCGCGCTGCCGAAAGGTCGCTCTCCCGCAGCGCAGGCTCTACTCGCGACAATCGTCGATGAAGCAAAGCAAACCGGCGTGGTGCAGCAAGCGATCGACGCGAAGGGCCTCAAGGGCGTGAACGTCGTCACGAATTAGCAGGGCTCGACGAAGGCAGTGAATAAGTGCCCGAACGTAGGGGAGCAAATCCCGGGCCCTGGTTCGCGACCGCTGGCGAGCGCCGTCGTCGCGGTCCCGAGCGCATGCCGTGAGCGGAATGCGCGGCTGAACGGCTCGTTCCCATGGATTGAGATTTATTACAAAGACGGCAATGTTCGTTGCCAAACATTAACTCCCCGGCCACCACGCCGTAAGACGGCAAGTCCCATCTTGAGGTCAATCATCAGGCGCCATCCGCGTCATGACCTCACTCATGGAGACTTGCTGTGACAGATCGTACATCCGACTTTTCTTCCGTTCCGTTCCATCAGCGTGCCCGGCGCTCGCTGTTCTCTGCGCGCAAGATCGCGCTGATGGCGTCCGTCGTCGCCGGTCTGGGCGTCGCCGTCTACGGCTTCGATTCGATGCCCGGCGGATTTGACCTTCTGACCACCCCGGCACATGCCCAGGTCAATACCGACCTCAGCAAAGTCGCGCAGCCCACCGGCTTCGCCGACATCGTGCAACGCGTGAAGCCCTCGGTCATCTCGGTCAAGGTGACGATGAAAGAGAAGGTCGCGGATGCCAGCGAACGCAGTGACGGATCGGATCAGCCGGGTTCGCCGATGGAGCGTTTCTTTCGTCAATTCGGCGGGCCCGAAGGCATGCCGCCGGGAATGCATGGCCGTCAGGGCGGTCATGGCGTCATGATGGGGCAGGGCTCCGGCTTCTTCATCTCGCCGGATGGCTTTGCGGTGACCAACAACCATGTCGTCGACGGCGCGGACAAGGTCGAAGTCACGACCGACGATGGCAAGACCTATACGGCCAAGGTCATCGGCACGGATGCGCGCACGGATCTCGCGCTGATCAAGGTCGAAGGCGGAACCGATTTCCCGTACGCGAAGCTCGCCGGCGGCAAGCCGAGGATCGGCGACTGGGTACTCGCGGTTGGCAATCCCTTCGGTCTCGGTGGAACCGTCACCGCCGGCATCGTTTCGGCCAGCGGCCGCGACATCGGCAACGGTCCCTATGACGATTTCATTCAGATCGACGCGCCGGTCAACAAAGGCAATTCGGGCGGGCCGGCCTTCAACATGCAGGGAGAAGTCGTTGGTGTGAACACCGCCATCTATTCCCCCTCGGGCGGCAGCGTCGGCATCGCGTTTTCGATTCCGTCTCCGACCGTGAAGAACGTGGTCGCTCAACTCAAGGACAAGGGAGCCGTCACCCGTGGCTGGATCGGCGTTCAGATCCAGCCGGTGTCGCAGGACATCGCGGATAATCTCGGCATGAAGAAAGCCGAAGGTGCGATGGTGCTGGAGCCCCAGGCCAACGGACCGGCCGCGAAGGCCGGCATCGAATCCGGCGACGTCATCACGTCGGTGAACGGTGAGGCGGTGAAGGACCCCCGCGAACTCGCCCGCAGTATCGGTGCGCTTGCGCCTGGCTCGGCGGTCAAGCTCACCGTTCTGCACAAGGGCAAGGATGAGGCCATCAACCTGACCCTGGGCGAGTTGCCTGCGACGCAGGAGGCGTACGCCGCTCCGGATCACGGCTCGGATGTTCCGCGGCTCGGTCTGACAGTTGCGCCAGCGAATTCGGTCGCGGGTGCCGGCAAGAATGGTGTCGTTGTCACCGGCGTCGATCCGAACAGCAACGCAGCGACGCGCGGTCTCAAGGAGGGTGACGTGATTCTCGAAGTGGCGGGAAAGAGCGTGACCAAACCCGGTGACATCAGCGAAGCCGTCAAAACCGCCCATGCGGACAACAAGAACAGCGTTCTGATGCGCGTTCGTTCCGCCAATGGCTCACATTACGTCGCCATTCCGCTCGCGAACGGTTGACGCCAGGGAACCGGGGCCGCCAGTGCGCATCGCGTGCTGGCGGCCTTTGTGCGTTTGGGATTCGTCGGCGCGATGATGGTCTAAAGTTCATGAAACTGTGCGGTCCGCTTGGTGTTGGTTCAGTGCGGGGGGCCAACTCAGGAGAAAACAATGCGTGCTTTCCTACTCACCGGCGCGGCCCTCATGGTGCTGTCGCAAGCGGCGATGGCGCAGACCGCCAACACTGCGCAAAACGGCGATGCCAATCAACCGCAGGCCAGCCAGCACATGCGGGCCGACATCCGGAACATGCTGGAAAAGGCCGGCTACAAGGACATCCGCGTCGCGCCGACCTCGTTTGTTATCCATGCCCGGAACAAGGATGGCGATCCGGTCGTGATGTCGGTCAGCCCTGACTCGTTGACGGAAATGACCGAGATCAACAGTAATGGGTCGTCCACCACAGGTTCGACTGCCAACGGCAATGCCACGGGATCGGGGACTTTCGTTTCGGTACCGAACGGCGACGATCTCTCCTCGAAGGTAGTCGGGCTCGACATCTACAATAATGCCAACCAGGATATCGGCCAGATCAAGGATATCGCGCTCAACCAGAACGGCCGCTCGCAGGCCTATGTGGTTTCGGTCGGCGGTTTCCTGGGACTTGGCGAGCATTATGTCGCCGTCAATCCGTCCGCGGTGAAAGTCAGCTACAACGCTTCGGACAAGAAATGGCACGCCACGATGAACGCCACGGCGGACCAGTTGAAGGCGGCGCCGGAGTTCAAATATTCCGGCCGCTGGGACGCCAGCAAGACCTGACCGACAGGAGCGACAAGCAAGACGCCGCTCCTCGCTCCACGAGAAAGAAAGGCGGAACTCTTGAGTTCCGCCTTTTCTCTTTTTCTGTGCTGTCGACCGAATTACGCCCTCTGTATACGGCCGCTATGGATAAGGTCCCGGCCCCAGCTGGCCGATCAGCGGCTTGTCGGTCGGGGCCGGGGAGAGGTCGCTGGCCGCGCTGTCGCCGAGGAAATGATCGAGCGTCGACTGGATCATCTCTTTTGCTTTTTCCGGGCCGCGGTCGCTCATCCAGGTGTGCTGGAACTGGGTGTTGACGATGTCGATACCATCCGTCTTGGCCTGCTGCGGGGTCGGCAGCACGCCGGGGTCGGTCTTGAAGTTCGGATCGTGGGAGCGGAACGACAGGATCTTCATCTTGTCGCTGATCACAAACGGCACGCGCAGATTGTCCAGCGTGATCACTTTAGAGATCAGCTCGGGGTGGTGGCTTGCGAAATACATCGAGATGTCGCCGCCATTGGAATGGCCGACCATGGTGAGGTGATCGTAATCGGCGTTCGGATAACGCTTTTGCAGCTGCTCGCGCACGAACAGGATATTGGCTTCGCCGCGCTCATAGGCCGGCTCGCGGCCGACATAGGGCATGCCGATCCTGGTGACGATCGGCGGATCATCAGGATTATCCTGCTGGATACTCGCGACCAGATATCCCCGCGCCGCAAGCGCGTTGGCCAAAAATGAGTATTCGGTGTTCTTGACGGTGTTGCCGTTACTGATAATTGCGACCGCGAGCTTCCCGTAGCCAGCCTCGGCCCGCGCCTCGAAATCCCGGCGCACGGCCAGGTCCACCGCGATCGGCCGTGACCGCGCGGTGTCGTAGAGGTTCAAGGTCTCGTGTCGAATGGCCCATTTACTGGCGGCAAAATAAACGCCGGCGATGAGAGCGCAGACGCAGGCCAATATGGCAAACGCCCTTTTCATGGTTTCCGTCCCGGTCACTTCACTACTTCATTAGATAAGGATGAAACGCGCCGCGTTCGAGTTTTGAGCCACCGGCGCCGGATTAATTTTACGATAGTTATTGCTCTGCAACACCTATGCGTGTGGCGCATAGATGCGGGAAAGCGGGCTTTTATTGGTCGATTGAGCGGGAAATGTCGAGGGCCTGATGCACGCGAAATGCGTCAGGCCCCGGCCGCTTTCCGCCGGAGCATCGCAACGACAGCGTCGAGTATTTTAGTAATGGCCGTGCGCCGATAGGCCCAGCGCGCGTCATTGTCCGGCACCGCAATCACCATGGTGGCGTTGGCTTCGAACAGCAGAAGATCGCCATCGGCGTTCACCCCGAAATCGATGCCGGCATAATCGAGGCCGAGCGCATCACGAATGCCTTCCAGCGCGCGGGTGGCTTTGTCGCCGAGCACCGCCGGCATGTCGGCGAGAAACCTCGCTTCCTCCTGCCGGTGGTCCGGTTTGTCGGCCATGTCGGAGGTGAAGTAATGCACCTTCCAGTCCCGCGAGATCGCCAGATGCAGCGGATAGATTTTGCCGCCGATCATCATCACGCGGAATTTGCGCGCGCTGCCGTCATGGCCGCGGGCGTCGAGGTATTCGATCACCAAGAGATCATTGCCGGGCAGGCTGGCGGCCGCGGCGGATAAGTCGTTGGCTTTCTCGACAATGATGAAATTGCGGCCGGTGTGATAGCCGGGAGAACGCAGCAGCAGCGGGAAGCTGAAGTGATGATCCGCGATTGCGTCAATGCCCCCGGGGCCGGCGAGGACATCGCAGGATATCGCGATCGTGCGTGGGGTGACGACGCCGGGCACGCTGCCGAGCCTGAGCGCATTGCTGATGCGTCCGGTCTTCAGGATCGCGCGGGGATCGTTGATCACGGGCGCCGGGCTGCGCGCGATCAGGCGCGCCGCGGCTTCGAGCGCGGGCTCGCACAGATCCGCATCGCCGATGGTGTTGAAGATCAGTTGATGCGGCGGCAGCGGCAATGATTCATCGAGATGGTCGGTGACCACAACGGAAGTCAGGAAGACGCAGTCGTCGAGGAACGACGCGGTCGGGATATTGCCGCCGCCGGACGAGACCAGTTGCAGCAGCGCGATCGGCGGCGTCGTGCCGCGATAGGGCATGGTCGAGATCGCGTGACCGCGAAAACCTTTCCGAAAATGCTCCTGCGCGCCGTCGCGGTCGCCATTGTCGGCCAGAACCGCGCCGAGGCCCTGATGCGCGCCCGCGTGATCCGGGTCGGCTTTCAGCGCCGCCTCATAATGCCCGCGCGCCTGTTCGTGTTTGTTGGCGCGCAAAAGCAAGTTGGCCAGATTGACATGGCCCATCGGATTTTCGGGATGGTGCGTGATGGCTTCCGAATAGACCCGGCAGGCGGCGTCGATCGCGCCCATGCTGGTCAACAGCGTGCCGAATTCGTTGAGCGCGCTGAAATGGGTCGGCAACCGCTGCAGGAGTTCGACGAAGGCCTGCTGCGCCTCCTGCCGCCGGTCGAGCGCGCCGAGCAGCACCGCGCGTTCGATTTCGGTATCGGCAGCATCAGAATCGCTGCGCCGGTGCACCAGCATTTTCTCGAGCTGCCGCAGCCGCGCCTCCTGCGCCAGCCGGGGTCCCCAGCCGCTGCCATCGGCAGCAGGGGGAGAAGTCGCGTTCTGTTTGCGGGCGGTCACGATGCGAGGCGTTCGATGCAGGATCGGGGGTCAGTGATTTTCAGGCCGTCACTATCGGCTGATTCGTAGCCCGCGCGTATCCGCAAATGCCGGTCGCGTTGCCGCTCATCTCAACCACCGCCCGGGGGCGCTCTTTGTTGTGGGCATGTATCTGCATAGTAAATGATTGATAAATAAATAGTTTTTGACGCGTGGCCGAGTTCCATTTCGCGCTTTTTATGCAACACCCGGCTGAATTCGGATCGATATCAGTCAGAAACACAAAGAAACAATAGCGCCGCGCGGCTGGATGCCTACGGTGCTTGGATAAATTTCGATTTTTTATTCCCGTTGCGTCCATTTGGAGAAAAGCTGATGCGAAGTGCAAAATTTATCGCGGGCGCAGTTGTCATTGCCGGCGCTTTGGCCGGCGTCACCGCCGCATCGGCCGCGGACATGGCGCCCCGGATGTACACGAAAGCGCCGATTCCGGTGGTCATCTACGACTGGACCGGTTTCTACATCGGCGGCAATGTCGGATATAGCTGGGGCCGCGCGAGCACCGATGGCACCGTGTCGGGAACGCAGGGTGTCAGCGTATTCCGCACCGCCTCGGGAGGCGGTCCAACCGTCGTGACTGCGCTGGCGGCCGCGCCGATCACGGGCCGCGCCAACGTCAACGGTGTGATCGGTGGCGGACAGGCCGGCTACAACTGGCAGCGCAATACCTGGTTGTTCGGTCTGGAAACCGATATTCAGGGCAGCGACGAGCGCGGCAGTAGCGATGTCTGCACCACCGCCACCGCATGCCTGTTCACGGCGAATTACAAGCTTGACTGGTTCGGCACCGCCCGCGGCCGCATCGGTTTCCTGCCCTCCGAACGGGTTCTGCTCTACGCGACCGGCGGTCTGGCCTATGGCGGATTTTCCGCGAACTCGCCGCTGGTCCCAGGTTGGGGGGCCACAAAGGCCGGCTACGCGGTCGGCGCCGGCGCCGAAGTTGCGATCGACAACCATTGGTCGGTCAAGATCGAATATCTTTACATGGATCTCGGAAATATCGGTGGCGGCAACGCCTCGGGGACGACCGTCGTGAATCAGGCGAACACCCCGCGTCTGGACTTCACCACGATCACGACGACGACCCTGAACTCCACCTTTAACACCCGCTTCACCGACAATATCCTGCGCGTCGGCGTCAACTATCGTTTCGGCGGCCCGGTGGTCGCGAAGTACTGAGTTCTCCCTAGACTTGAAGATTTGAAAGCCCCGGCATCGTCCGGGGCTTTTTTTATCGTTGAGCACGGAGCGTGGGCGAAACTTCGCGCTGTCCCCGGGCAACGATTCGTTGCAGATATTGGATCAGCCCGGAGGTCCTTTTCGTGATCGACGCCGATACCTCGGATACGCCGAAGCAAATCGCCGTCCTCGGCGTTCCCATCGAGATCGGCGCGTCGCAACGCGGCACCCTGATGGGGCCGGCGGCGCTACGCACGGCCGGGCTGGTGACTTTGCTGGGCGGCCTCGGCTTTGAGGTCAGGGATCACGGCGATCTACGGATCGATGCGGTGGCCAAACTTGATGACGCGGTTCCTGAGAATACAAAACACTACCGGGAGATCCAGCGCTGGATCCGCACCTTAAGCGCGCGGGCCTATGAGATGGCGCGCTCCGGCGCGGTCCCGATCTTTCTCGGCGGCGATCATTCGCTCTCGATGGGTTCGGTCAACGGCATCGCGCGTCATTGCCGCGAGCAGGGCCGCGAGCTGTTCGTGCTTTGGCTGGATGCGCATACCGATTACAACACGCCGGCCACGACGATCACCGGCAATATGCACGGGATGTCGGCGGCCTTTCTGTGCGGCGAGCCCGGGCTCGACGGCCTGCTCGGGCAGGAGCCGCGCGCTTCGATCGGCTCTGACCAACTGGAAGTGTTTGGCGCGCGCTCGATCGACCGGCTGGAAATGGATTTGCTGCGCGATCGCCAGGTCAGCGTCGCCGATATGCGCCAGATCGACGAATTCGGCGTCGGGGTCTTGATCCGCCGCGTCATCGACAAGGTCAGGGCGCGCCACGGCGTGCTGCATGTCTCTTTCGACGTGGATTTTCTCGATCCGGATGTGGCGCCCGGTGTCGGCACCACGGTGCCGGGCGGTGCGACCTATCGCGAGGCGCATCTGGTGATGGAGCTATTGCATGATTCTGGCCTGGTGCGGTCCGTCGATATCGTGGAACTCAATCCGTTCCTCGATGAACGCGGCCGCACTGCGCGCACCGCGGTGGAACTGATCGGCAGCCTGTTCGGCCAGCAGATCACCGATCGGCCAACGCCGACCAATGCGATCGGACGTTAACAGGGGAACCTCTGCAACAGGGAACCTCTGCGCAACTTTCGGAACCTTCGCCGCCGCGCGCGATTGACCCTCACGAGGGAAACGTCAGGTGAGGGAAGCAATGAATTGGAATCAGCCGAAACGAAGCGGCGTGCAACCTGTGACGGTCGCGTCAGCTGTCGCCATTTTTGGCGTGCTCGCGATGCTGCTTGTCGATCACGGGCCATGGAGCCATCCGGCCGTGCAGCCTGCCGAGGTTGCGAATTACCACACGACAGGCGCCGCCGCGCATGCTGTCGGCGCGCAGGTGACGCCGACCCAACCCAAGGCGGAAATCGAACCCGCGGCCCCGGGCCCGAAGCCCGCCCAACCGGCTGATCCCGTCACGCGGTAGCTCTTCACCTCCCCCGCACGCGGGAGAGGGGGAGCTCACCTCGGTCGTTGCTACAGAATCGCTCTCATTCTGTTGTGCTCTACCGGATACTCACAAACGTGCCCCAGAGCGCGGAGAGCACGGCGCCGCCGAAAACCCAACTCGGGTGATCGCAAAAGGTGCTGCCATATCGGCACATGTGGTCGCCGAGCGAGCCGATCTCATGATGATCGGCGGCGTAAAACAGGCCCGACAGCACCAGCAACACTGCGGCCACAAAATTCATCCGAAATCCTCCATGCAGAAACGATCATGCTGAATTCCAGGCACGGGCGGCGTCGGTTCGCGCCCCCGTGCGTAAGAATACTCAAGGGCCGTGGGATTACGATTTCGAAAATGAAATCAGAAGACTTTTCAATATCTCCATCAATTTTCGAAAACTGCGACGGGCTTTTGCGGGTCATCCATGGTCATGGCCCCGGGGGCCAAATGGGCGGATTTGCACTGGTAAAAAAACACATTCTAAGGTTGTAGTCCCACCTTCTGGAATCCTGAATCTCTTTCCAATTCTCCGAGGCAGATTGTGAGTCCGTGGCGGCAGAGCTCTGACGTTTGTGTTGTTGGCATTTCCAGAACATACTTCCCGCTTCGGCGGTTGGCGCTTGCGCTATCGGTACAACTGATCATCTTGGGTGTGACGGGAAACTTTGCCCAGGCGGCGGATCGGCCGCCGGGCCTGATCGTTTCGGCCTGCCGTGTCGATGCACCGCTAGCGGCACGGGGAAAGGGTTGGAAACTACCGGCCGAGGGCCGCAAAGTTGCGGCTGTGATGAGGGCCGCAGGCTACTTCCTGATCGCAGGTGCGTATGACCGTGCCATTGAGCAATTTAGCCAGGCCATCGATCTCGATCCCGAAAATCCACTGCACTACGTCAACCGGGGCTACGCCCGCCAGACGAACTACCAAATGAAAGAGGCCGTGGGGGATTTCGATCGCGCTATAAGCCTCGATCCCAGCTCCTCTCTTGCCTTTCTTGGCCGGGGAGAGAGCTACGAAAAGATGGGCGAGTACGACCACGCCATTGAGGACTTCGGCGAAGCCATCAATCTCTTTCATGGTAACGCCCGTGCCTACTTTCTTCGCGGTTCCGTCTACATCGCGAAGCGTGATTATGGCCGAGCCATTGAGGATCTCGACCAGTCCGTCAAACTGGACCCGCTTCGCCCGACCGGATTTCACGAGAGAGGCCTGGCCTATGAACGGCGGGGCGATTCCAGCCGGAGCACGGCAGATTACGACCATGCGATAGAACTCGACCCATTTCCGGGGAATGCTACAGCTTTCATGCGGCGGGCCTATGCCTACAAAAGCAAGCGTGATTATAGCCACGCTATCCGCGATCTTGATCAGGCCTTGAAACTTGAGCCCCAAAATGCCGCCGCATTGAACGAGCGCTGCTATTACCGGGCGATCATGGGCACGCTCGATGGCGCCCTTGCGGATTGCAACGAGTTTTTGCGAATCCGCCCCGACAGCGTCAACACGCTCGACAGCCGCGGCTTCACCTATCTCAAGATGGGTTCGCTCGATAAGGCCGTGGCGGATTATGACGCCGCCCTTGGCATCGCCCCGAAATTGGCAGCCTCGTTGTACGGGCGCGGTGCGGCAAAGCGGCTGAAAGGGGATATTTCGGGCGGCGAGGCCGATATCGCGGTGGCGCAAAGCCTCAGGCCGGAGATGGCCGAGGTCATGACGCGATACGGAATCAAGTGACGAATTGCGCCGGGCGTTGCCGGCAAGCCCGCGGCCACTGACCGCCACTGGCGTGATCATTTTTCAAATGATCCGGTGTGAACGAGTTCACATCCGCCGGCCGCGCAAGATGGTATTCATCAGGCCATATTCGCGAATTGATATTGGCGGCAACTTCAGCCTATGGAGGTTGGCATGCTCGATGACGGCGACGATGCGGGTCATTGTTCCAACGGATTGTCGGCGGATAATTATCGTGACGCCGATCCGGAAGATCGCGCGACCTTTCGCGCGTGGTTGCGCGGTGTAGCGGTATTTTATCTCAGCCTGCTGATGCTGTCGGGCGCGATCACTATCCTCAGCTACAGGGATGTCGGCCTGACCCAGCTTGCGACGATCTACGCCCAGGTCACTGCCAATATTACCGGGGAGCCGGCGAGCAATGGCAACGGCGCTGCGCGACCGCCGGCGAAGGCGTCGGGCAGCGCGTGGTGGTGACGGCTGTCCGTCTACGTCGTTTGTTTATTTCCGGTTGGTGTTTGTCACGATTTCAGGATCGCTCGCGGCCGCGCTCGCCAGCGCGGTCTTGTTCTGGGCGACGATGCCTTCCAGCCGCCCGATGTTTTCGAGCAGGCGATGGCTGGTCAGGACCAGGAAGTAATAGCCGAATTGCGGGTTCTGAAAATAGATTTCCAGCAGCTTCTCATAGGTGATGGTCAGCACGTGACCGTCTTCGATGCATTGCACCGTCGCGGTGCGCTTGTTGTCGGGTGACAGGAATCCGAGCTCGCCCATCAGCCGTCCCGGCGGCAGTTCGACATTGATTTCCTTGACCAGGAACATCCCGGTCAAGGTCATGAACATTTCGTCGGCGACCTCGTCCTTTTTGAACAGCACGTCGCCCTTGCGGTATTTGCGCTCGGTCATGAACGGCTTCAGCCATTCCATCGAGGTGTCGCCCTGGGTCGCGGTGCGCGCCTTCCGCACCAGATTGAGCATTTGACGCAGACGATAGGCGTTGATGGGGACCATCAGGAGATACAAAAGGAACGTTGTGATACTTCCGGCCAGCGCCCCGAATGCGGCGAAAAATGCGCAGCCGATCATGTTCGCCACCCGCAACGGCACCATGGTCTGCGTCAGCAAGGTGGCGACAAAGAACACGGCGCCGATCAGCGCAAACATGTTGGCAAGGGTGATATTGGCCAGAAAGATTTCCAGCAGGCGGTTGAAGATCGCGTCGTAGGTGATGTTGTTGGGATCGAGCCCAAGCTGCACCAGGATCTTGGCGACGCGCAGATTGTCCGCCGCCGTATTGAGAATGCGGTCCATCGTCTGCGACATGTCCGCGCTGGGTATCATCGGGTCCCCCGGGCAAAACTGCCGGTTATCGCCTGAAATCCCGGACGGGATGAAAATAGGGGTTGGGCGGCCATCAACGCAGTTACTAACGGTACCTGTGTTCCCGATCAACTCTTACCGGCGGGCTGGGCGCCGGCCATTGGTCGGAAGGCTATCGGCCGTTTGGGGGAGGGGGTTGAGCCGGGGAGGCACGGCGGTGGGGGAGCCATCCCCACAAATCCTTACGGATACACCCCCCTATGGAGTCAGCGGCAAAAGTGCGCTCCTTAGCGTCGCACTCGAAATCCCCATCAGGCCCGCGAAGGGGTTGTCCAGTTCCAGAACCAGAAACAGCGCACCGGCAAACGACACGGCGCATACCAACAGCGAGGCCATCACGACCGGATTGGTCCGCGCAAACAGGGTGAAGCTGACGAAAATCGCGCTGAGCCAGAAAACCAGAATAATCAGGAACGGCGTCGGAATCGCGCCGCCGCTTTGCGTAAACAACAATAGCCGGGTTTGCGCGGCTTCCGTGAAGGCCGTAATGGCGCGCGATTGGAGCGAGCGTTGCGCGTCATTTTTCGGCGACAGGCTTTCCAGCTCGTTTTCAAAGGCCAAGGACTGGGCGCTCGCCTCGAAACGAGCCGACTTGCCAGCCGGAATCGCTCCCTCGCGCCAAATGCGGTTGGCCAACGGCTCAATGCCCTGCCGCAGACGAATTCGGACCGGCGTTGCTTCCGGCCCGTATTGCGTGAGCAGCTCGTCGAGCAGGATGACTGTCGCGGTCAGCTGCCGGACCTGGTTGGTTTTCTGGTCGAATGAGGTTTTCGCGGATGCGATCAACAGGCCCAACACCAACGCGGCCAATGTGCCGATCAGGCCGGTCGCCATTTTGACGACGTCTTTTGAATCCGGCTGCAGATGGCTTTCCGATAACAACGGCCGCAGCACGACGCCGAGCAGGGCGCCGCCGAATATCACCGCGAATACAATGAGCGAGATCAGCAAATCGTTCATCGATGTCTCCGTCCTCTCAGGCCGCCGAGGCCGTTGCCGGTCTCTTCGCAAGCGTCGTTCGCCGATCGTGAATCAGGCTCTCCAGCCGGTGGGCTGCCACATTCAAGGTCGCGTCATCGACGGCGTCCTCGTCCCCTCCGGCGGATCTGGCGCGTTGCGTCTTGAGAATTTCGTCGATTTCTTCTTCTATATCCGAAAGTTCGCCCTCGCTACTCGCCTTCCGGATCCGGCGTCCCAGCGCGTAGAGCGAATCCAGCGGGCCTTGTGCGGGGACGGGCGTGCCGAGCCCCAGAAACTTCCAGGCCGCGGCCAGCACGGTGGCCGCGCCCCCCAGCAACATCGGCGTCAGGTAAATCCAGTTGCCATATTCATCCATAAAGCTCTGCTGGGTACCGTTGTAGAAGGCGGCGGCGCCGGGGTGCAGCGGCAGATAAGCGTCCGCGTCGGTACTGGGTGCCGTGATTTGCGCGAAAATCGGCTGCTCGGCCATCAGCTCCCGGCGCACGCGCATGATCGTCTGCGTGAGGCTGGTGACCAGATCGGTGCCGAGCTTCTTGTGCGCAACCAGATAGAGCGAGGCTCGCAGCGTGGTCACGTCGTCTTCCGGCACCGGCGGCGATCCGCGCAGGGTGCCTTTGGGCACGTCGAAGCTTTCATAGGCGCGTTGGGCGCCCGCGATGGCGCCGGCGGACTCGATCGGGACCAGGACCGGCAATGCTTTCGAGCCCTGCTGAAAAATGTCCCGCACCAGCGACAGATATTTTTCGGTCAGGGGAATCGCGACCAGCAGCGCAGCCACTTCCTTGGACTGAACGGCGCGCCTTGCATCCGCCAGCGGGATATCCTTGAATGTCTTGGTGCGATCGAGCCCATATTCCTTGCTCAGCACATCGACGATTTTGCTGTTGGTGTCGGCGCTAATCACGCCCACAAGGCGGCCCTTCAATTTGCTCAGACTGTCGATCGCCGAGCCCGGCGGCGCGATGATCAGGACGACGACATGGCTGACCACGACGACGGCCTGGGCTTGCGACAGATCGCCGACGTCGCCGCGAACCACGGCAAGATCAACCTTGCCGGCCGCAAACGCCTTGGCGGCTTCGACGGCCGTGCCGCTGTCGATCACCTTGAGCCGTACGGAGGCGTTGGTTGCGACGAGCCGGCTAGCGAGCGCCGACATGGTTCTGGCGACCTCGCCGTCGATCGAGCCGACCGCAACGGTCAATGTCGTCGGACGGGTGTAGTACCGATAGGCCAGCAGGCTTGCGCCCGACACCAGGCCGATCGCGCCGGCCAGCAGGACCAGACGCAACCATAGCGGCCAATTTTGCGAAGCCATGCTTGTCCCCTTGAGACGTCGACTGGTTAAGATGCCGCGCGGTTAGCTTTCCTCGTCGTGTCCGTTCATGCCATGCTGTTTTTATGGTTACTGGGCGTTTCGTTTCGCTCTTCTCTTTTTCCATGAACTACTTCGGCGGTTGTCTGGCATCTTTCGCGAGCTGAAGGCACGTCAGGAGGTCGACGTAGCTCGCGGTACCGCCTATTTTCGTTTCCCCGATGCATTGCGTTTTGTCGGTCTCGTGGAATTGAGGCCATTGCTGCTGGAGTTGCTCCATGGCTCCCTGTTCATCCACAACACATCTTTTGATCGTTTCATTCAGACCGGCATCGGGGTCAAACGCCTGAGCGCTATCGAGGCGGCACCCGCGTGCGATATCGAATTTAGGTACAACGTCCGCCACCCTTACGATGAGTTGAGCGCTCAGCGCGATCATCGAAACAGGGACTAAAACATCTTGCTGCTCCCGAAGTAAACGAGGATTTTCGTCGCCCGGTTTGCTGCCTTGTGCTTGTCACGCGGACGCCCGCTTTTAGGGCGCCCGCCATCAATCAGTCGAAGCCCTGGCCTGACTACTTGGCGATTGAGTTCCTCGCAGCCTCGATCTTTGCTTTCACGGCATCGAGGTTGAAGCTGGCGCCCCTCTGCATCGGTGGAAACTCGATCGCCGTCATCGCCAGCTTTTCCACTTGCTGCTGAACAAACACAAAACGCCAGAATTCGTATTTGAACCAGTCGAAATATTGTTGTGCGCCGTATTTGGTACCGCTGTCGGGCCAGCCTGTGCGCTCGAAAGGATCGAGTCGAAGGTTGATCAGATAGGGCACGTCAGGCTTGGTTTTTTCTCCCAGCCATCCGGCGGGTTGATCGATGAAGCGATACTTGTAATCGTCGATGCGCACGGCACCCAGTTCGCTTTCTCCGAAATACCAGATCTCGTGCCGGTTCGAGGGTCCCTTGCCGGTGATCATGTCCATCTGGTTATAGCCGTCCAGATGACACTTGTAGCTCGTATCGCCGATCTGCTTGCCCTTCTTCAGTTCCTCGACAATGTTCGGGTTGCCCGCCGCAGCAAGGAAGGTCGGAAACCAGTCTAGCCCGGAGATAATGCCGTTTTCGACCTTGCCGGCCGGCACCTTGCCAGGCCAGCGGATCAACGCAGGCACGCGGAAGCCGCCTTCGAAGACCGTGCCCTTGCTCTGCGCGAAAGGCGTCTGCCCGCCATCTGGCCAGGTAAATACCTCGGTGCCGTTGTCGGTGGTGAAGACCACGATGGTGTTGTCATCCACGCCCATGTCTTTCAACTTCTTCATCACGATGCCGACGTCATCGTCGAGCTGCGCCATGCCCGCTTCGTGGATGGACCAGCCATTCTGCGAGTTGCGCAGCGCCTCGTATTTGGGCGAAAGGTGAGTGACGATGTGCATGCGAGTCGGATTTAGCCAGAGGAAGAACGGTTTGTTGTCGGCCTTGGCCTTGTCGATGAACTTCAGGGCAAGGTCGCGGATTTCATCGTCCACGGTTTCCATTCGCCTGGGATAGAGCGTTCCGGCATCCTCGATTCTCTGTTTGCCGATCTTGCCCCAGCGTGGATCCACGCTGGCGTCATCGACATTGGTCGCATACGAATGGACCATGTTGCGCGGCCCGACCGTACCCAGCAACTCCTGCGGATAGCCGGGATGCGCCGGATCTTCCATTGCGTCGAGGTGATAGAGGTAGCCGAAGAACTCATCGAAGCCGTGCACCGTCGGCAGAAACTCGTTCTTGTCGCCAAGGTGGTTCTTGCCAAACTGGCCGGTGGCGTAGCCCATTCCTTTTAGGGCGGTAGCGATCGTCACCGCCTGCGCAGGTATACCCGTCGGTGCGCCGGCCTGGCCGACCGTGGTCATGCCGGTACGGATCGGCAGTTCGCCGGTGATGAAATTGGCGCGGCCTGCCGTGCAACTCGCCTCTGCGTAGTAATCGGTAAACATCATGCCTTCGGCGGCGAGCTTGTCGAGATTCGGCGTCCGGCCGGCCATCATGCCGCGATGGTAGGCGCCGAGATTCCACATGCCGATGTCGTCCCCCATGATGACGACGATGTTAGGCTTCTGCCCACCAGTGGCCGGCGCCGGCTGTTGCGCCTCTGCTGGACTTGTCAGTCCAATAGCCGAGAGTGCCGAAGCCGCGACGAGAGAACTGCCGTTCAATAACAGATCACGGCGTTTCAATCCTCCGCCGACCAGGCTCGTATCGCTATCCAGTTTTTCAGGAATTTTATCCTTGCTCATGGCGCGCTCCTCCTGTTCTTGTTATGCACCTGAAGCCAACATGCTCATCGGCGTGTCGACCGGCTGCGGGTGCCGCACAGCCGGCCGGGGTGTGGTTCTCATGGTCCGTTCTTCTCTCTGACGATGGATCTGAAGCCGACATGGCTCATCGAGGCATTCCTGGAGCCATGCCTTGTCAAGAATTGGTAGCGACAGCACAGCTGGCGCGCGCAAGCGAGCCGGAAAATACTCCTCTGGAAAGCTGTTGCTCGGATCTCAGGCCGGTTTGTACCGGCGCTGTCGTCAAGTTCAGGATTGATCGATGTCGCAACCGGTGTTTTGGAAAAATGCCCCGCGCCGATCAAACACTGTGTCGATCTCGGCCGCCGCAGGGTCTCGGACGAAGCAAGTCAGCTACGCTGACATTCTAGGCTCGCTCGAAAATTCTGCATCCGATACAACTTGAGGGCAAGTCCGATCATTGTCGCACGCGCGAAAAGTCACGCGGACGGTCGCGTTTCAAATGCGCGCTTTCAGGTTTATCTAAATTCTTATGCGTCTCATCGGTAACAGCGTGTAGCGAAACAAGAGGATATCTCCGATGCCGAACGACCCGACTGCGATCCCGCCCGACGATACAAGCCGGAAACTCACGGTGGCCAATCCGGATGATGCCGACATGCGCCACCTCTCGATCGCCGGCGGCACCTATACGATCCTCGTCACCGGCGCACAGACCGCGGGCCGCTATTGCCTGACCGACATGCTGGTACCCGCAGGCGGCGGCCCGCCGCCGCACCGTCATGACTTCGAGGAGATGTTCACCATCCTCGAGGGCGAGATCGAGTTCACCTTTCGGGGTGAGGTGGTGTCCGCCGGCGCCGGCTCAACCGTGAACATTCCCGCCAACGCGCCGCATTCGTTCAAGAACAAATCCAATAAAGCCGCACGGCTTTTGTGTATGTGCACCCCGGCGGGTCAGGACGAGTTTTTCCTCAGCGTCGGCGATCCCGTCGCCAGCCGCAGCGCGCCGCCGCCGAAGCTCAGCGATGCCGAACGGCTCGACCGCATGCAAAGGGCCAAGGCCCTGGCGGGCAAATATCGGACGGAGCTTTTGGTGTGATGACGAACGCGGCCCGGTGTGATAATAATATGACAATTGAGCGGAGCAGATAAAGCATCACGCGGGGCGGCACCGGGCATGACGACTTCGGAAATCGATTTTAGTGTGTTGACCGGCAATGGAATTGAGGCGCACGCGTTCAAGGCGGGTGAGGTTATTTTCAAAGAGAGCGACGAAGCTCACCAGCTCTATGTGATCAAGAGCGGCGCGGTCACCATTCTCTCGGGCAATCGCAAATTGGCCGAGCTCTCGACCAACGAGATCTTCGGCGAGATGGCGCTGATCGACGACGCGCCGCGCAGCGCGACGGCGGTGGCGAAGACCGATGTCGAACTCGTCCCGATCTCGGAAAAACAATTTCTGTTTCTGGTCAGCCAGACGCCATACTTCGCGCTCAAGGTGATGCGCGTCCTGGCCAGACGGCTCAGGGCGACCAGCAAATCGTTCTGACTGGCGCAGATACGCGGCAGCATACGCTTTAGTTTTAGTCAGTTCACGCGAACGTGCGTGATGCGGCCATGACTGCGACGGGATCGCGTCGCCATATTCATTAACGACGGGAGCGGTCCCGCTGGCGCCGGAAAAGTTAACGGCCATAATCAGGGAACCGTCGCCCGGCTGAATACGTTGTTTTGCGTATCATGGAAGGGTTGGAGCCTCGGTGTCGCACCCCCGAGCTCCCGAAGGAGTCGAGTTGCCGCACGGCAGACGCCTTAATAGTTACCGTTTAATGCACAAAGGCCGGCAACCAGTAGTCGCCCGGATGTTGCGGTACGGTTACATCTTGCGGAAAACATATCGTTTTTTGCCGATCACCACAGCTCTAGCACAAGTATTGCATTGCGTCAGAGAGTCAGACGCGTGTCCAATACGTTCATGTGCTGATGCTGATTCGCGGCGGGTAGCACTCCGATGATGCAGGAGTATGACGCCAGTTCAGTAGCGCAGCCAACCAGACGAGGAGAGGGATTCATGTACAACGATTCTCTGTTCAATGCGTTCGCTAGATCTTTCGAGGCCCGAAGCGAAACCGACATGTCGATGGCCGAATATCTGGAGTCGTGTCGCGGAGACCCGATGAAATATGCCAATGCGGCCGAAAGGTTGTTGGCGGCGATCGGTGAGCCTCAAATGATTGACACGGCCAAGGACCCCCGCCTTGGCCGTATTTTTTTAAACCGCACCATGCGCGCCTATCCGGCCTTCGCCGGCTTCCACGGCATGGAGGAAACCATCGAGCGCATCGTCGGGTTCTTCCGGCATGCCGCGCAAGGTCTCGAAGAGCGCAAGCAGATACTTTATCTGCTCGGCCCGGTCGGCGGCGGCAAGTCATCGCTCGCCGAGCGTTTGAAGGCGCTGATGGAAGTCCACCCCATCTACGTGCTCAAGGCCGGCGACGAACTCAGCCCGGTGTTCGAGAGCCCGCTAAGTCTCTTTGATCCCGACCAGCTCGGACCGATGATCGAGGAGAAGTACGGCATTCCGCGTCGGCGTCTGTCGGGGCTGATGAGCCCCTGGTGTTACAAGCGGCTTGAAGCCTTCGGCGGCGACATCTCGCGGTTTCGGGTGGCCAAGATCCAGCCGTCACGTTTGCGCCAGATCGCGATCGCCAAGACCGAGCCGGGCGACGAGAACAATCAGGACATCTCCTCGCTGGTCGGCAAGGTCGATATCCGCAAACTGGAGACCTACGCCCAGAACGATCCCGACGCCTACAGCTATTCCGGCGGCCTCAATCGCGCCAACCAGGGCGTGCTTGAATTCGTCGAGATGTTCAAGGCGCCGATCAAGATGCTGCATCCGCTTCTGACCGCGACCCAGGAAGGCAATTACATCGGCACCGAAAATATCGGCGCGATCCCCTTCACCGGCGTGATCCTGGCGCATTCGAACGAATCCGAATGGCAGAGCTTCAAGTCCAACAAGAATAACGAAGCCTTCATCGACCGTATCTGCGTCATCAAGGTTCCCTACTGCCTGCGGGTCACCGAAGAGCAGAAGATCTACGAGAAGCTGATCTCGGGTTCCGAACTTGCCGCCGCACCCTGTGCGCCGGCGACGATGGAAACGCTGGCGCGGTTTTCGGTGATGTCGCGCCTGCGCAAGCACGAGAACTCGACCACCTTCGCCAAGATGCGGGTCTATGACGGCGAAAGCCTGAAGGAATCCGATCCCAAGGCGCGCAGCGTTCAAGAGTACAAGGATGCCGCCGGCGTCGATGAAGGCATGGACGGCGTCTCGACGCGGTTCGCGTTCAAGGTGCTGGCCGCGACCTTCAACCACGACACGTCGGAGCTCGGTGCCGATCCCGTGCATCTGATGTATTCGCTGGAGCAGTCGATCCGCCGGGAGCAATTGCCCGAGGAAGTCGAGAAGCGCTATCTCGAATTCATCAAGGCCGAGCTGGTGCCGCGCTATGCGGAATTCATCGGCAACGAAATCCAGAAGGCGTATCTGGAATCCTATTCGGATTACGGCCAGAACCTGTTCGACCGTTATGTCGATTATGCCGACGCCTGGATCGAGGACCAGGACTTCAAGGACCCCGACACCAATCAACTGCTCAACCGGGAGCTGCTCAACCAGGAACTGACCAAGATCGAGAAGCCCGCCGGGATCGCCAACCCCAAGGACTTCCGCAACGAGGTCGTCAAGTTCTCGCTGCGCTCGCGAGCCCAGCACGGCGGCAAGAACCCGTCCTGGACCTCTTACGAGAAAATCCGCGAAGTGATCGAAAAGCGGATATTCTCGCAGGTCGAGGACCTGCTTCCGGTGATTTCGTTCGGTTCCAAGAAGGACGGCGATACCGAGAAGAAGCACGGCGAGTTCGTCGAGCGAATGGTGGAGCGCGGGTATACCGAGCGCCAGGTTCGACGGCTCGTCGAATGGTACATGCGCGTGAAACAAGCCGGCTGAGGCAAACGCAAGGGTGGCCATGTTCATTGTCGATCGGCGACTAAATCCAGGCAGCAAGAGCCTGGAAAACCGCCAGCGGTTCCTGCGCCGTGCCAAAGCCCTGGTGCAGGGCGCCGTCAAGAAGTCCTCCCAGGACCGCGACATCAAGGATGTCCTGGAGGGCGGCGAGGTCTCCATTCCCCTCGATGGAATGAACGAGCCTCGCTTTCACCGCGAAGGCGGCACCCGCGACATGGTGCTGCCCGGCAACAAGAAGTTCATCGAGGGCGACCGGCTGCCGCGCTCCGGCGGCGGTGAGGGCCGCGGCAAGGCGTCCGATCCGGGCGAGGGGGATGGCGAGGATGCGTTCCGCTTCGTTCTGAGCCGCGACGAATTTGTCGATCTGTTTCTCGACGATCTCGAATTGCCCGATCTGGCCAAGCGCAAGCTGGCCGATGTCGAAAGCACCAGTCTCAGCCGTGCCGGCTACGCGACATCAGGTTCGCCGGCGAATATTTCGGTCAGCCGCACGGTGCGCCTCGCCATGGCGCGGCGGGTGGCGTTGCGGCGGCCGCGGCCGGAAACCATTGCCGAGCTCGAGGCGGAAATTGCCGAGAGCGAAGGCGAGCGCCGCGACGAGCTGATGGCGCAGCTCGAAGCGCTGCAGGCCAAGATGCGCCGCATTCCGTTCATCGATCCGATCGACATCCGCTATCGCCGCTTCGAGAACACGCCGAAGCCGGTGGCGCAGGCCGTGATGTTCTGCCTGATGGACGTGTCGGGTTCGATGTCCGAACACATGAAGGATCTCGCCAAGCGGTTCTACATGCTGCTCTACGTGTTCCTGACCCGGCGCTACAAGCATGTCGAGATCGTCTTCATCCGCCACACCGACCGGGCCGAAGAGGTCGACGAGGATACCTTCTTCCATGGCCCGGCCTCGGGCGGCACCATGGTGTCGAGTGCGCTGCAGGCGATGCATGAGATCGTCCGTTCCAGATTCCGTCCCGATGACTGGAACATTTACGCGGCGCAGGCCTCCGACGGTGACAATTCGATTTCGGACGGTGCGGTCACCGGACGGCTTCTGACCGAGATGATCCTGCCGGTCAGCCAGTTCTTTGCGTACCTCGAAGTCGGCGAGTCCAACGGCAGCACGTTCGAGATGCCGGATTCCTCGCTGTGGTCGCTGTATCAGAAGCTGCGTGCCGAAGGCGCGCCGCTGTCGATGCGCAAGGTCAGCGACCGCAGTGAAATCTTCCCGGTGTTTCACGACCTGTTCCAGCGCCGCGCACCGCAGGAGAAGGCCGCGCCATGACTTCAACAAAAACTGCGACCGCCGAAACTGCGAGCGCCGATCACCTGTTCGAGGGCGCGGACTGGGATTTCCCGACCTTGCAGCGGATTCACGACGCCTGCGAAGAAATCGCGCAGACCGAACTCGGGCTCGATGTCTATCCCAACCAGATCGAGATCATCACCGCCGAGCAGATGCTGGACGCCTATTCCTCTTCCGGCATGCCGCTGTTCTACAAGCACTGGTCGTTCGGCAAACATTTCGCGCATCACGAGGCGTTCTACCGCAAGGGCCTTCGCGGACTCGCCTATGAGATCGTGATCAATTCCTCGCCGTGTATTTCCTATCTGATGGAGGAAAACACCGCGACCATGCAGACGCTGGTGATCGCGCATGCCGCGTTCGGCCATAATCACTTCTTCAAGAACAATTATCTGTTCCGGCAATGGACCGATGCCGAGGGCATTCTCGATTACCTCGATTTCGCCAAGAGCTATGTCGCGCAATGCGAGGAGCGTCATGGCCGCGTCGCGGTCGAGCAGACGCTGGATGCCGCGCATGCGCTGATGTCGCATGGCATCGACCGCTATCCCGGCAAGAAAAACCTCGATCTGCGCGCCGAGGAAAAGCGCGCCGGCGAGCGCCGCGCCCATGAAGAAAGCGCGTTCAACGATCTGTGGCGCACCATTCCGACCGGCCCGATCAAGAGCGCGGAATTGCTCAACGTCGAACGGCGCCGCAAGCTGCTGGGCTTGCCGCAGGAAAATATCCTGTACTTTTTGGAGAAGACCGCGCCGCGCCTGCAATCCTGGCAGCGCGAAATCATCCGGATCGTGCGCCACATCGCGCAGTATTTCTATCCGCAGAGCCAGACCAAGGTGATGAACGAGGGCACCGCGACCTATGTGCATTACCGCATCATGACGCGGCTGCACGAGCAGGGCCGGCTCACCGACGGCAACTTCCTCGAATTCCTGCAGTCGCATACTAACGTGGTGTTCCAGCCGGAATTCGACGATCAGCGCTTCTCAGGCTTCAACCCCTACGCGCTCGGCTTTGCGATGATGCAGGACATCGAGCGCATCGTCACCGATCCCGACGACGAGGACCGCGAGTGGTTTCCCGATATCGCCGGCAAGGGCGACGTGATGGGCGTGCTGCGCGATATCTGGGCCAATTACCGCGATGAGAGTTTTATCAGTCAATTCCTCAGCCCACGGCTGATCCGAAACCTGCGCCTGTTCCATCTGCACGACGATCCCGCGGATACCGAAGGCATTCTGGTTGATGCCATTCACGACGCGCGTGGCTATCGCCGGATCCGCCGTGAGTTGGCGCGGCAATATGATGTCGGCTACATCGATCCCAATATCGAAGTGGTCGATGTCGATCTCGCCGGCGACCGCCGGCTCATGCTGCGGCATGTCGTGGTGAAGGGCGCCCAGTTGAACGAGACCGAGACCAGGCGCGTGCTCCAGCACCTGGCGGATCTGTGGACCTATGACGTATCGCTGGTTGAAGTGGATACCAAGGACACGGTTTTGAAGGAGTATGTGCTCCACCCGCGGGCACTGGCCGCCGCCGCATAAAGCGGTCAAAAAGCGTCCATGGGCGCTTAAAACGGGCCGTCTTCGCCCTGAATACGTTGCCCTAGTATCTGGAATCACAAATAGGAATTCCATCCATCCTTCGAGACTGCCGCTTTGCGGCCTCCTCAGGATGAGGTCTAAGGTGTTGAAACAAAACAACCTCATGCTGAGGAGCGAGCGTCGCGAGCGTCTCGAAGCATGGGCAACAGGCGACTCGTTGATCTTGCATAGCAAGTACCAGGGCCCGTTGCCGTAAATTCCCGGTGGATATTTGGTGCGGTCACCAAATCATCGCTTTGGCCGCCGAATTCTGCCCCATTCCCTCGGGGATAGTGGGGTGGGTGTTTATTGGGCGACTATTTGGGAACCAGGGACATGGCCTCGAAACGGACTGAAATGGCTATCGAAAAGATCGTCGCGGCGTGCGACGGCAACATGCACGGCGCGCTGGAAGCGCTGCTGCTCGTCAATGAGCATCTCGAAGCGGAACTGCATCAACTTTATGCAGCGGTTTCATTTGTCGGCCGCGACGAATGCTGTGAGACGATGCACTGAAGCGGATGAACTGAAGCGATGAACTTAAGTAAGAGCGTTCCGCCTCAGAGCTTGTTCTTCGGTTTTGCTGGGTCAGATCGACTGGTCAGTTATTCCGGCCAGTAAAGCCGCATCGGGTTGTCGACGAGCAGTTTTTGCCGCAGTTCGGCTGACACCGCAATGTGCGGGATGAAGTCGACCAGGAGGCCGTCGTCCGGCATGTGCCCCTTCAGATTGGGATGCGGCCAGTCGGTGCCCCACAGCACGCGATCCGGAAATGTCTCGACGATACGCCGCGCGAACGGGATCACGTCGCGGTAGGCGTTTTGTTCGCCGTTCAGGGCCGGCGGTCCCGACACCGACATCCGCTCCGGACAAGTCACTTTGGACCAGACGTTGGGATGCTGCGTCATGAATTTCATGAACAGTGCGAATTCAGGTCCGTCGACCGGCTTTGAGACATCGGGCCGGCCCATGTGATCGACCACGATGGTGGTTGGCAGCGCCGTGAAGAAATCCCACAATTCCGGCAGATCGACCGCCTCGAAATAGATCACGACATGCCAGCCGAGTTTGCCGATGCGGCCCGCGATCTCCATCAATTCGTCGCGCGGCGTAAAATCGACAAGACGCTTGACGAAGTTGAAGCGCACGCCGCGCACGCCGGCTTCATGCAGCGCGTGCAGATCTTCGTCGCTGATGTCGCGCTTGACGGTCGCGATGCCGCGGGCCTTGCCGCCGGAATGGGTGAGCGCATCGACCATCGCGCAGTTGTCGGCGCCGTGGCAGGTCGCCTGCACGATGACGTTGCGGGAGAAACCCAGATGATCGCGCAGCGCAAACAGTTGCTGCTTCGACGCATCGCAGGGCGTGTATTTGCGCTCGGGCACGTAGGGAAATTCGGCGCCGGGGCCGAACACATGGCAATGCGCGTCCACAGCGCCCGGCGGCACCTTGAAGCGCGGCTTTGAAGGGCCGGCGTACCAGTCGAGCCAGCCCGGGGTCTTTTCGAATTTTACAGGCGCGTTCATTTAGTCACTTTTCTCGCAGTTGCTTTTCTTTTCGTTGTTCTTCTGTTTGACGCTGGCGAGGATGCGATCGGCTTCGGTACGCCAGTTCGGGCTGCGGGCAAATTCCGCAGTGCCCTTAGGCCCGAACACGCCTTCATCAGCCAAGTCTGCAACGAAGGCCTGACGCTCGGCGGTGCCCTGCGCCGACCAGGGCGTCAGGCCGATCTCGCGGACGGTTTCGGCGACTTCGCGGACTTCCTCGCTGCGGCGTCTTCCGTGCTCGATCACGCGCTGGAAGAAATAAGCGCCTTGCTTCTCCCAGTCGATGCCCGGAAACGTCTCCTTCAGCGATGCCAGCACGGCGTCCTCGACGCCGTAGGCGCGCGCGGTGGTGAAGCTTTCGATCACCATCGCCTCAAGACCTTTGATCATCACGCTGCGGCACATCTTCACGGCCGAGGCGACGCCAAGTCTGTCGCTGGCTTTTTTGGCGTCGAAGCCCAGTTCAATGAGCAGCGGTGCTAATTCCCCCGCACCAGCGCCGCCGAGCAACAACGGCACTTTGATGCGATAGGGCGGGATCGAGGTCATCACCGCGCCTTCGACATAGCGCGCACCTTTACCGTCGATCAACGCGGCCGCGCGCTGCTTGGCGCCGGGTGAGGCCGAATTGAAATCGAGATACCACGCGCCGGATTTCACTGATGGAGCGCAGGCCTGCGCGACCGGCACGGCCTGGCTCGCGGTCACCGCCGATACGATGAAGTCGGACTGCGCGGCGAGGTCGGCATGCGACGAGACGAGCTTGACGCCATGCGCGCCGGCATGGTCGCGGAGCGCGCCGCCGGTCTGGTCGCTGCGCAGCTTCAGATCATAGGCGGTGACACGGACATCCTGCTTGCGCAGATCTTCTGCGAGAATGCGCCCGACTTCGCCGTAACCGACAAGGCCGACATGCCACTGTTGGGGATTGTTTGGCTTAGGATTGGTAGGCCCGGGATTGGTCGCGGTCATGGTCAGATCTTTCGAATTGGGACCGATATCTTGCGAGGGATTATTGCTTCGGAATTATTGTTTGGAAATTATTGCTTCGGGATTCCTGCCTTCTCGATCACTTTGCCCCATTTGTCGATGTCGGATTTGAGCCGGTCCGAGAGTTCTTCCGGCGTGCTCGCTTTGGCCTCGATGCCAAGATCGATCAGGCGCTTCTTGAGGCCGGGATCGGCGAGGATCTCCTGCAACGCGCTGTTGAGCGTCTTGATGATTTCCGGCGGCGTGCGGGCCGGCGCGAACAGCGCATTCCACGACACCACATCGTAATTGGCCACACCGCTTTCCTGTAACGTCGCAACGTCAGGGGTGCTTTCCCAGCGCTCGCCGGCCGACGAGGCCAGCGCACGGATCTTGCCGTCGACGAGGTTGCCTTTGACCGTTGCATACATGTCGATCATCAGCGCGATATTGCCCTGCAGCAGCGAGACCTCGACCTCCGGCGTGCCACGGAACGGGATCACCGTGAAGTCGATCCCGGCCGCGGTCTTGAACAGTTCGGCCGACAGGTTTTGCGTGCTGCCGATATTGATGGTGCCGACATTCAGCCCGCCGGGTTTTGCTTTCGCCGCGGCGATGAAGTCGGCAATGGTTTTGTAGGGCGAAGAAGCGCCGGTGCAGAACACGAGGTCAAAGAAGCCCAGCGTCGAGATCGGCGCGAAATCCTTCACGGGATTGAACGGCAGTTTCTGGAACAGCGAAACGCTGGCGGCGGTGCCGTTGACCAGGATCGTCAGCGTATAGCCGTCGGGCGGCGCTGATATCACGGCCCGCGCGGCCGCGATGCCGCCGGCGCCGGGCAGGTTTTCGACATAGAAGCGCTGCCCGAGCTTGTCGCCGAGTTTCTCAGCAATCGCCCGCACGGTGGTGTCGGCGACGCCGCCGACCGCGAACGGCACGACGATCCGCACCGGGCGTGTCGGATAGGCTGCCTCCGCACGGGCCTGATGCGGCACAGCGGCGGTGAATGCCGCCAGCGACAGGGCGAGCAACAGGCGAGGGAACGTGCGATCGACAAAACCCATGAACAATCCTTTATGCTTCAATCCGGGCCGTGAAAACTCAAGTTTTCGCATAGGTAATCAGCCCCATAAAACCCTCGTCCATATGGTCCTGATGATGGCAATGGAACAGGCTGTCGCCGGGATTATCGGCGATAAAATCGATCTCGGCCGTGGTCTGGCGCGGCATGCTGATGGTGTCCTTCATCAGCCCCGACGTGGCTTTATCGCCGACCCTGGTCACTTCGAAAGAGTGCCGGTGCAGGTGAACGGGATGTTCGTCGTTACTTTTGTTGGTCATCGCAAGGCGATATCGCTTGCCGCGCTGTACGGTGATGAGTGGATTGGTATCGGGCCAGGATTTGCCGTTGATGGTCCAGCGATTGTACTTGCCGCGGCCGCCCGTGATCTTCTCGAATTTCAAATCGATGGTCTCGTCGGGCGTTGCCGCAGGCTCCTTGCGCGCAAACAACGTGTAGTCCCACGGCGAGATGATGCCGGGCGCCCAGGCCGGCTTGCCGGTACGGTCAGCGTATTCGACGACGACGCCCATGCCCATGCTGCGATCCATGTAGTCGGTCGATCCGAACACCCAGATCCCCGGATTATTCATCTCCACGATCACGTCGGCGCGCTCGGCGACATCCAGCTTCAACGTACTCACGCTTACCGGGTTCGGCACCGGATTGCCGTCGAGCGCGATCACCGTGAAGCGATGTCCCGACAAAGCCAGCGAGATGCTCATGGCTGCGCTGGCATTCAGCAGCCGGAACAGCACGCGCTCGCCCTCGCGCACACGAATGGGTTCGCCATGCCCCAGCATGCGGTCGCCGAGCGTCGCACTTCCGTACATGGTCTCCAGGCCATTGTCCGGCGGCGGCCCCTTGCGAAGGTCTTGCACGCTGACCCACATGGCGTCCCAGCGATGCGCGGCCAGCATGATCTCGCGGTCGTAGCGCCCGGGATCGCCGGCCGCGGGATCGACAATGAGAAAACCGTACTCGCCCGAATAGGTGCTGATGGTGAGATCGGTCATCGCCATCGCGTGGCTGTGGTACCAGCGTGTGCCCGATGGCTTTGGCGTAAAATTGTAGACCAGCGACTCTCCGGCCTGAATGATCGGCGAGCCCTCTTCGATGGCGCCATCCTGATCGGGCGGGATGAACAGGCCATGCCAATGCACCAGGTTGGGATAGCCGGAATCGTTGACGACCTTGATCGTCGTTGGCTCGCCTTCCTTGAGACGCAGCGCCGGGCCCGGAACCGTATTGTTGTAGGCCGTGGTCTTGATGATTTTATTCGGGGCGATTTCCAGCGAAATCGGCGCGATCCGGATGGTGTGATCGGCAGGCTGTGCGGCCGTCTGGGCATGGCCGACATGGCCCGCGACGGCAGCCATACCGGCGCCGGCGGCTCCCGCCAGCAGATCGCGGCGGGTAATGCGCGCTTCCGTGAGGGAGGATTGACCCTGCAGCCGTTCGGACGAGGAGGTCACCGGCTGTCTCCTTTGTTGATGAGAGAAAAATAGCAGCTGTCTTACTATCGTTTCCCGATACGGATAGTCAAAGCGCGGCTCTTAAGGGCATTTTTGTTGACATGGCGGCCGAACGGCCCTGTATTTCGCCCGGAAATTCTGAACCGAACCCAGCGAGCATCCCATGCCGAACTTCAATCGACGCGACGCCTTGAAAATGTCGGCCGGCCTCGCGGTCGCCGCCGGTGGATTTTCCTGCGTCGAGTTCGCCAAGGCCGGTCCGATCGAGGTGCCGACGATCGACAAGCTTTCGGTGCGCGTGATCGTCGACAGCGCCAGCGATCTTTACTTTCGCCCGAATGAAGTGGCCGGCGTCAAGACCGAACCCGGCCGCTCCTCGAATTCGCTGCGCCCGCTGCACAGCGAATGGGGATTGTCGCTTTTATTGGAGCCGCAGCGCGGCGACGACAAGCGCACCTTCCTGCTCGACTATGGCTGGACGCCGGAGGCCATCAACGGCAACATGGAATTGCTCAAGATTGATCCGTCGAAGATCGACACCATGATCATGAGCCACGGTCATTTCGACCATTGGGGCGGCCTGCTCGGATTTCTCGACAAGCACCGCAAGGATTTGCCGGCCGACATCACGCTGTATGCCGGCGGCGAAGATAATTTCTGCCAGCGCTACAACAGCCGGGGCCCGGGCGAACTCAGCGATTTCGGCATGCTCGATCGCCGCGACATCGCCAAGCAGAACGTCAAGCTGGTGCTGTGCGAGTCCCCCGTCGTGATCGGCGGCCAGGCCTTCACGACCGGCAAGATCAAACGCAACAGCATCGAAAAAATACTGCCCAACACCATGGTGGAGTTCAAGCAAAAGGATGGCGCCGGATGCAATTGGAGCCACTATCTGCCGGCCGAGATGGAAGGCAAGATCGTGCCCGACGAGCACATCCATGAGCACGCCACCTGCTTTAATTTAAAGGGTAAAGGCCTGATCATCATCAGTTCCTGCGGCCATGTCGGGATCGTCAATTCGGTGCGGCAGGCGATGGAAGTCTCGGGTGTCGATAAAGTCCACGCCATCATGGGTGGCTTTCATCTCGGACCGGCGCCGGCGGATTATCTGACGCAGGTGGTCAGCGAGATCGGCAAGCTCAATCCGGACGTGCTGATTCCCATGCATTGCAGCGGCTTGAATTTTACGCAGGAAGCTCAGCGGCAATTGCCGGGCAAGGTGCTGACCACCACCACCGGCACCCGCATCACCTTCGGTATCTGATTGCGGAAGGAAGCGATGATGCGTTCAAGGGCGCGCGCGTTGATCGTCGTCGCGTCCTTGTTCATCAGCGGCTTGTTAACAAGAAGTTTGGCTTGGGCGGAGGAACAGCCATCGGCCGAGCAAGCCCAGCAGATGATGGAAGACCTGATGTACGGCCGCGGCAGCGTCGGCGGCCCGTTCACGCTGACCGATACAACCGGTAAGCGCCGCAGCGACAGCGACTTCCGCGGCAAGTTGATGATCGTCTATTTCGGCTACACTTTTTGTCCCGACGTATGCCCGGCCGATCTGATGGCGATCACGCAGGCGCTGGATGCGCTGGGACCGTTGGCCGACGGCGTGCAGCCGGTCTTCATCACGGTCGATCCGGAGCGGGACACCAAAGTGCTCGGGGAATATGTCTCAGCCTTCCACCGCAGCCTTATTGGTTTGACCGGCACGCCGGAAGAAATCCGCAAGGTCGCCAATGCCTACAAGGCATTTTACGCGAAGGTGCCGAACCCGCAGGGCGCCGACTATGCGATCGATCACACCGGCATGATCTATCTAATGGGCCGGAACGGAGAGTATCTCGGCTTCATGCCGCCGCAGACCGATCCCGGCAAGTTGACCGAGATATTGCGGAAGTATCTGGCGAAGTAGGTCACTGGGTTGCATCCATCCTTCGAGACGGCGCTTCGCGCCTCCTCAGGATGAGGCCCGAGCCGGGATGAGGGCCGGCGATCCCTCATGGTGAGGAGCGCGGTTTCGCGCGTCTCGAACCATGAGGCCACGGGAGAAGCGGTAATCTCTACTTCCCCGCAACAAAGTAAAAATCTTGCCGGCCGGAAATCGAGCCATAGCTGAAAGGCTTCTGCTTGCGGCCGGTGGTTTCCATCACGTCGTCGCGGACGTAGTCGAACAGCCGCCGCACTTCCAGCCCGGGGGTCTGCAGGTTCTTCACGAACGCCATCGCAAACGGGCTGTTGTTGCCGTCGCCGTCGATCGCGGTCTCGCCGTCCTTGGCGGCATAGACCACCAGCGTGCCGGCTTCCGGCTCGACCGCGGCAAGGCCGCGCGTGACACCGCGCGACGCCACCGTCAGCGTGCGCTTCATCTGGCTTGCGAACGGATTGTCGCGGCAGGCATCGAGGATGACGAGGCGCAATTTTCGGGCGCGCTCGGCGGCGTTGAGAACCTGCTCCAGCGGCACGGCCTCGAAGCCGATGTCGCGGTCGGCCGCGATCCTGGCATCGACCGGCACCAGATAATTGATGCCGCCGACTTCCATGCCGTGGCCGGCATAATACACCACCGCCCAGTCGGCTTTTTCCGCGCGGGCTGCGAAATCGCGCAGCGCCGCCATCAGCGCGTCCTTGCGCAGATTGGTCAGCACTGTGACGGATTCAAATCCGGTGCGTTTCAAGGTCTCGGCGACGAAGGCCGCATCATGCGCGGGGTTGGGAAGGGCGGGGACTTTTTCATACGCCGAATTGCCGATCACGAGCGCGATGCGGCGGTCGCCGGTTGCAGCGGGCGCGGCGGCGAGTGTGGATGTCATCGCAGCGGGAGTTGTCGCCGCGAGCACCGGCGCCGCAACCGGCGGTTCACCTAACACCGCCAGCCGCTCGCGCGCAGTGTCTTTGGCTGCTTTCTCGGTCTCCGACCGCTCCGCGCCTTTGAGCGCTGCATTGAAGTCGGCCCGCGCCTTGGCGGTCTCCGCGGTCTTTTCATAGGCCAGGCCGCGCCCGGTCAACGGCTCCGGGTCAAGCGGATCGAGCCGGATCGCCTCATTATAGTCGGCGATCGCGCGCGGATAATCGCCCCTGAGAGCGTAGATATTGGCACGATGCAGGCACGCGCCGCCCGCTTTTGGATCGATCCGTATCGCCTCGCTGAGATCGGAGAGAGCGCGGTCATAGTCGCCCTTGCCGTAATAGGCCTCGCCGCGATGAATAAGGGGGGTCGCCATTTTTGGATCGATCCGGATCGCGTCGCCATAATCGGCAAGCGCGCGATCGACGTCGCCCTTGGCGAGGTAAACCTGCCCGCGGTTGTCGTAGGCCACAGCCATCCTGGGATCGAGCCGTATCGCCTCGCTGTAGTCGGCGATGGCGCGGTCATAGTCATGCTTCTTGTGATAGGTGATCCCGCGATAGAGGTACACGCCGGTAAACGTCGGCTCTATCCGGATCGCCTCGCTGTAATCGGCAATGGCGCGATCGTCCTCATTCCGGGCCGCGAACGTGATTCCGCGATTGGAATAGGCTGTGGCGTTTTTCGGAAAGATCCGGATGGCCTCATCGTAATCGGCGATCGCATGATCGTAATCGCCTTTCATGTGGTAGGCGGCGCCGCGAAAGGTCACGGCAAGCGCAAGCGGCTCGGTGGGATTGAGCCGGATCGCCTCGCTGTAATCGGCGATGGCGTGATCAGGGTCGCCCTTGATGGCATAGGCCCGGCCGCGAACGACATATACGCCGCTGCGCAGCGGCGGCTTGAGTGTCTTGAGCGTCAATACCTGGGTGCAGGCCGCTATGATGCGATCAGGCTCGGCGGTCTGCCCGCAATCCTGCAGGTCATTTTTGGTAGCCGCTGCCGAGGAGGGCTGAACGAAAACCAATAGCGCCATTGCGGCAAATAGTAACAGGCAAGACCAGTCGGCGAATTTGCGGATCATCCCATGTCCCCACGTCCGTCGCGTCACCGCGATCATTAAGTCCTATTTCTAGCCGATTATTGCAACAATGCGTTCTCCGGATTGTGATGCAAATCACAGATGTCTGGCCAGTCCTCCAAGGTAAGTTTGTCTGCCCGCCGACATTAAATTGGATTTCATTTACCTTGTTCGTTAGAGCCCGATCAATACCACGCCCCTAATCACAGCCTATCGCGAGAGAATCCCGCGTTTCGATCCAGAAGGTTCAGGATATGAAATGGGGAGGGGTTCATGCGATTACTCACAAAATTCTGGCGGGATGAGTCCGGCGCCACCGCGATCGAATATGGCTTGATCGCCGCGGGCATTGCGCTGGCGATCATCAGCGTCGTGAACGGGCTAGGCACCAAGCTCAACAGCAAGTTCAGCTCCATCAATAGCTCGCTGAAGTAGCCGTTTCGCCCGGGATCGCAGTGGTGTCTTTTCACCTCTCCCGCTTGCGGGGGAACATAGGCCGCCTTTGGCGGCCGTTCTTGGATAAGAACGCTGAAGCGAAGCTTCGGCTATGGCGCGAGAGCGCGGCGGGTGGGGGAAGTCTGTCATCCCACCGGCGGTTGCTGTGAGACCCCCACCCCGGCCCTCTCCCGCACGCGGGAGAGGAGCGCAGTTCCATCATTGCCATAGATCGGATCCAATCCCGTCGTGCTAGACTGAGCCCAGCTTACAGCAGCCTTACAATGGCGCTTGCGTTAACATCTGCGAACTTGTCCGGCGCCGCAAAAGGCCGCAAAGCTAGTCGGGAAAGCCCTGATAGAGCTGTGGTTGGCCGCCGATGCGATTGCTGGTCGTTGAAGACAATGCGCAACTTTCCCAATTGCTCGCCAAGGGCCTTGGGATCGCTGGCTATGAGACCGACCTCCTCGCCACCGCGGCGGAAGCGCGCGACGCGTTGCTGACGACGACCTATGCGGCTGTGATCCTCGATCTCGGTCTGCCCGATGGCGACGGCCTGTCGATCCTGCGCGAGCTGCGCCATCGCAAGGACCCGACCCCGGTGCTGGTGCTGACCGCGCGCGGCGGCTTGCAGGACCGCGTCAACGGCCTGCGCAGCGGCGCCGATGATTATCTGGTAAAACCCTTCGCGCTGGAAGAACTGGTCGCGCGGCTGGAAGCGCAGCTGCGCCGGCCCGGCCAGCAACTCGGCAGTTCCCTGCACATCGCCAACTTAGGATTCGACCTGCGCAACCGCCAGGCATCGATCGACGACCAGCCGCAGGTCTTGTCGTCGCGTGAAACCGCGGTGCTGGAATTGCTGATGCGCAGCAAGGGACGCGTGGTATCGAAGAAGCAGGTCGAGGATCATATTTTCGGGTTAGCTGGTGACGTCGCCTCGAATGCCATCGAGGTCTATGTCCATCGCCTCCGGAAACAACTGTCCGACAAGGGCGCCAAGGTCGCGATCCACACCATCCGCGGGGTCGGATATCTCATCGCCGAGGAAAAGCGTGATCCGGTTTAAATCGATCATCTCACGCATCGTGATCCTGCACGTAATCGCGGTGGCGATCACGTCGATCCTGATGTCGCTGGCGCTGTCATGGCTGCTCAATCGCGCGACCATCAACATCCATAATGACGCGATGGAAGAGCAGGCCGCTTCGGTCGCCCATCATCTGATCGCGCGGCCCGATGGCAGCCTGGCGCTGGAATTGCCGCCCCATCTTCAGGGGCTCTACTCGCAGCCCTATGGCCGATATTCCTATGCGGTGGTCGACGATCGCGGCAAGACCCTGTTTTCTTCGCTCAAGGATAACGCGCCGATCTTTTCCGTGGAGCCGGGCGCGGCGGCGGTTCAATTCCTGGAAACCCACACTGCCGGCGCGGTTATTTCGGGGGCTAATGTACGTCGTGTCGTCGGCGGCAAGACGGTGTGGGTGCAGGCCGCCGAAGACATGGCCAATCGCGACGTGTTGATCGACGACATCGTCGATGACTTCTATAAAAATGTCGGCTGGATCACGCTGCCGATATTGTTGGTGCTGCTGGTCACCGATATCGCGATCTTCCGCCGCGCGCTGCGGCCGCTGCGGCAGGCCTCCGAAATCGCCCAGCAAATCAGCCCCGCCCGCACTGATGTGCGGTTGCCGCTTGGTGAAATTCCAAGCGAGGTTCGCCCATTGGTGTCCGCGATCAATCAGGCGCTGGACCGTCTCGACCAGGGCTTTCGGGTGCAGCGCGAATTCACCGCCGACGCCGCGCATGAACTGCGCACGCCGCTCAGCATCCTGCGGACCCGTGTGGAAACGCTCGACGATCAGCGCATCGCCAAGGCGCTGCATCTGGACATCGAGGCGATGAGCCGGGTGGTCGGCCAATTGCTCGACATCGCCGAACTCGAGGCGTTCACCATCGATCCCACGGAGCGGGCGGATGCGCAGGGCGTCTGTGCTGAGGTGGCCGAATCCATTGCACCGCTGGCGCTGGAGCAGGGCCGCGAAATCGCGCTGCTCGGCGTCAGCAAGCCGGTCTGGGTCAAGGGCAATGCCGAGATGATGAAACGCGCGATCCGCAATCTGGCGGAAAACGCCATCAAACATGCGCCGCCGGAGAGCGTGGTCGAATTCGTGGTCGAGGAAAGCGGCACCGTGAAGGTGCTGGATCGCGGCCCCGGCATTGCCCCCGAAGAACGCGAGCTGATCTTTCAGCGCTTCTGGCGCCGGGATCGCAATCAACAAGGCAGCACGGGGCTTGGGCTTTCGATCGTGCAGCGCATTGTCGAACTGCATGGCGCCAGCATCGCGGTCGAAAATCGCGTGCTGGGCGGCGCCGAGTTCTCGCTGCATTTTATCACGGCCGACAAGACGGCCTGATCCACCCCCTGCAGCAACACTTCGGTGGTTAGCGAACTATCCCGGCTGGCGGTGTGCTATCAAGCTGCACCAGTGAATTCCGGCGCCAGAAAACATCGGGGAATCAGCCATGAAGAAAAGCAGCTATACGCCAGCCGACCTGAATGACGGCTTTGTGGTCTCGGTCGTGATCGAGGCGAAAGAAGGCGAGGGCGATGCCGTGGCGGCGCTGATCGCGCAACTGGTGGCGCCTACGCTGGCGGAGCCGGGCGTGAAGCTGTTTATTCCCTATCGCTCGCCCACCAATCCGCTGCTGTTTTTCATCTATGAACTCTATGTGTCGGAGGACGGCTGGCGGGCGCATCAGGAAAGCGCGCATTTCCAGGCCCTGATCGGCGACCTCGTGCCGCGCGCGGCCCGCCGCGAGCGCATTCCGTTCGTGCCTTTTACGGTGGTCTGAAATCAACCTCAGGTTAGCGAATCGCCCGGTTTCGGCGCTCTCCGCCTGTATTCTCTATTCAGATGGGCCGATTCCGGCCGGTACCACCTTGACGCCGGGGCGCTTGGTGCGATCAAAATGCCTGACATGTTCGCAGGCGATCCCCGCCCGGATGTGAAAAACCCTGCATGTGTGACGGACTGTGCGGGAAATAATTAAAGGAGGCCTCTATGAGGTCCCGTCCGTTCACCCGGAGGAAGTCCCAATGCATCGATATTTCGTCGCGGCTGTCATGATCATGGCCGGTCTGTTGGCCCATGGCAGCGTCGCGCGTGCGCAGGATGCTGCGCAGTACATCGTCACCTATGTCGAAATCGCGCCGAATTCCGCGGCCGATGCGCGCAAGCTGATTCGCGGCTACGTGGCCGAGGCGAAAAAGGCTCCCGGCGCGACCCAGATCGAGGCGCTGCAGCGCATTTCCGATCCCAGCCATTTCGCGCTGATCGAGCTGTGGAAATCGCCGGCCGAAAAGCAGGCCTTTGCCGCAACCGATACCGTGACCAAATACCGCGCGGCGCTACTCCCGCTGCAAAGCGCGCCCTACGATGAGCGCATTCACAACGCCTTCTCGGTCGGCGCCACGGCGCCGCTGTCGGGCGATCCGATCGTGCTGATGACCCATGTCGATATCGTCCCGACCCAGGTCGAGCCGGGCACGGCCAAGGTGAAAGCTTTCGTCGAGGCCGGCCGTGGCGCTCCCGGCAATCGCCGCTTCGATGATTTGATCCAGGCGAACCGGAAGAATCATTTCACGGTCGTCGAAGCCTGGAACGGGGCGTCCGACAAGAGCAAGTTCGTCGCCTCGCCGGTGTCACGCACTTTCCGTATGGAATTGCAGCCGATGAGCGGTGGCCTTTATGACGAGCGGGCCTACAAGCTGCTGAAATAACCGGCGCGTCGTTGGCTTTATCGGCTGGCTTCACGATCGATCGTGGCGGGAATTGATCTTCCCGCCATGATTTTTTCGGCCGAAGCGGCGTTGATTGTCATGCCTGTTTCCTGAGTTCTTCAACCTCTTCGGGGTGTCTTTCCAGAACACGAAGAAGGTTACTCATCGGTTTGCTAACGGTTACTGTATTTTGTTCATACTTTTGGAATGCATTCGGGCCACCACCGAGAATGGCGCCCGCCTCTCGCTGGTTTAGCCCAATAGCCGTTCTGATGCGTTTGATCTCTTGAGGACTTAGAAGGTTCTCTACTTCAACGCGGAGTTCTTTAAGGGCCGCATCTGAAAACTTCAAATCGTCTGCCGTGTGAATGCTTTCGCTGGAATCGTCACAGTACCACCCCGGCATTTCAACCGTTGTTGATTGGCCTTTGTACGAAACCTCCAATGGGCGCACGCCGCGCGCCATCGGTTTTCCAGTTTCCGGACAAATCGGGGCTTTGGACATTTACTTCTCCTTGAAAGACAGGAGGGTGAACTCTGTTATCAGACCATTGTCTGTAAACTTGACGTAGAGCGTGCCGACAGCGTGGGGTAGGTGGTAGACATCTTGCCAAATCCTAAAGTCGTAATTCGAAGTCATGGACTTGTAGAAGTGGCCATTTTCCACGGTTTGGATTGCAGCGGAAATATCATCCGATCCTAAACCCAAACTCGCGGCGTCTCTCATCGCAGTGCCGGTAAAGCGGCCGTTACCTGCTGAAAACGCAGACTTGATCGCTTCCAGGTCATGATGCGGCTTCGATTTATCAGTCATCCCTAGATACACCATAATGGTGGAATATCAAGATTGTTCCGCGCCGGGGTAAGGCGTCCCGAAGAACGGCCAGCATCCGTCCTCCTCGTAGCGGCCGGTTCGTTCGGTGCAGGTATTGTCGAGAAGTCTCTGGCCGACGTCCTTCCAGATCGCGTGCGCGCCATACAACCGCACGGCGTCCACCATCTGGATTTCGACGATCCGCTCGCAGCGGCGGCAGACCACCCGCAGCACATGACGCGGGATTTCCGACAGCCGCCGTTGCTGAATCGGAATGCCATGCACATGGACGCGCGGGTCTTTGAATACGCCGTCCCAATATTCTGCGGGCAGCGGCTGGTCCGGCGCCGGCGGGGTCTTCGCGCTAGCCTTGCGCTCGGCCTCGGCGGCCAGCTTTTCCATCTGCTTGGGTGTCGGCATGCGCCCGCTCGCGGGATGATCCTTCATTCCCGAGACTAGAACAAAACAAGAACAAATGTCGAGTCCGCGGAGGTTGAATTTTTGCGGAGGTGGACGGAGGACCTGCGTGGACATTGAGGTGAGTGTTTGGGACGCGTTCCGGGTTGCCAGTGGCCTAGTTTGATTTTGGCAGTGGCCTATTTTCGCCTCTTCCGCTTTTCAGCGGGCAGAAATGGACTGATCAGCCAGACGACAAAGCACACGGCGAGTGTGCCGAGAAAATTTATCGCGATTTCCATCGGCCAATTTCCGTCCGACTTCACTAGTCCAACCTTTGCGAAGCATACGGCTAGCGCGATGAATCCTATGAAGGCTATGAAGCAGACGACGCGCGCGAACATCGTTCCCTCTTAAGGCTGCCTCAGTTGGCGGCCTCTTTCATACCAGACCAATCTAGTGGATGGAATCTAACACTTGGTGCCGGCGCCTGACGCTGGAAGCCTGGGTGGCAAGCCTGCCGCAGACTTGAGCGGGCGCCAGACGATAGGAGAGACACGCCCGGGGCGCGCCTCGGTGATACTGGTCAAAGCGAAGCTCGGCTTTTGACTGACCGCGATGTTAGGACAGGTCGGCCGTGAACGACCAATGTGTGCCACCGGGCACGTTAGGACGATGCGTCCGCTGACCCCGGCCCTATGGCGTCCGCGACGACCTCCTCGAGCACGCCCAGATCAATGTCCTTCACGGATTTGAACCTGATGCAATATCCGGTAATCTTCGCCTTCCCGAGCCGCGATCCATAGGTCTCGGACAGGTAGTGCTTGTCCTTGAGACCCATGACGTAGACCGATATTCCGGACGTATTGGCGCTGAGGCCGATCTTGTAGAAAGCTCTCGTATCCCCGGTGGCATAGCTGAGCGTTTCCGACCCATAGCCAATATTCGGATTTGAAACGACCTTGCCGTCGTCGTTCCTGCCATCCAGGAACCATAGCTTGGCGTCGGGCGAAATCTCCAAGATGCGCCGGTGCAGATCCCTCAACTCCTCGCTCTTCACCGGAGACTGATTGCCGATGTATCTGTCGATCTGCTCGCGCACGCTCATGACAAGGTATCCTTTTTCCATTTCGTCAGGCTGCACTCGGACCGCGAGCGCCAGCCTCTCATCAAGAACGACCGGACTTGCCGGAAACCGACACCGTCCGCTGACTTTCTTCCACGGTCGGCGGCGCTCCCACCGGCCAGCCCGTAGGATGGGTGGAGCGCAGCGATACCCATCATGTCCTGGTGACATCGGCGTCGCGTGCCAAGGTGATGGGTTTCGCAAGTGCTCTACCCATCCTACGAGCCCTATTGTAGTGTTAGCTCAATCCCAATGTTCGGTCATTCCATGGGTCGGAAGCTGCAACAGACATCAGGCCGATGCTTGGCTTGTCCCGATCTTGCTGGCGCCGGTCGGCGTTCCGGCGTTGATTGCAAGTATCGCAATTCTCATAATCATGTGGATTGCGCGCGCGCAATTAGAAGCGGATGTATTGATCGCCACTCGGTAACTTCCGCTCCGGGTCCAGGCTGTGTGAAAACTCCGTCGATGCTATGATTCTGCTGCTGAATCGGCGGGGGGAGTGATGCAGGGTTTCGTGCAAGGGGCGGATCGTCAGCAGACGACACTGTTTCCGGAATGCCTCGATGATTGGGTGGACGAGAGCAATTCCATTCGCGCGGTCGATGTGTTCGTGGATGCGTTAGAACTCCGCGACCTCGGGTTCGATGGCGTTGATCCAGCAGCGACCGGCCGGCCAGCGTACCATCCTTCGGCGATGCTCAAGCTCTACATTTACGGCTATCTCAACCGGATCCAATCGAGCCGGCGGCTGGAGCGCGAGGCTGGCCGCAATCTCGAGGTGATGTGGCTGACCGGGCGGCTTGCGCCGGATCACAAGACCATCGCCGACTTCCGCAAGGACAATGGCCCCGCGATCAAGAAGGTTTGCGCCCAATTCGTCGAGTTGTGCCGCAAGATGGGCCTGTTGACGAAGGCCAGCGTTGCCATCGATGGCAGCAAGTTCAAGGCTGTGAACAGTCGCGACAACAACTTCACGCAAGGCAAGATCCAGCGCCGCCAGAAGCAGATCGAAGAGAGCGTGGCGCGCTACATGAGCCAACTGGACACCGCTGACCGCCGGACTGCCGCAGGAGAAGAGCCGTCGGAAACGGTGCTGCTGACCAAGACGCGGCTTAAGGAAAAGCTGGCGAAGCTTGAAGAAGAAGTGAAGCGGCTGGCCGCGATTGAAAAGGCATTGCTCGCCTCGCCCGACAAGCAGATATCGCTGACCGATCCCGATTGCCGCTCGATGGCAACGAGCGGGCGCGGCTCAGGCATGGTCGTCTACAACGTACAAAGTGCGGTCGACACCACGAACCATCTGATCGTAGCGCACGAGGTCACCAACGTCGGCACCGATAGATCGCAACTGGCGACGATGGCGCAGGCTGCGAAAGCCGCGCTGCACAGCGACTACTTGGACGTCGTTGCGGATCGGGGCTACTTTAAAGGTGAGGAAATCCTGGCATGCGAACAGGCCGGGATCGCGGTCACACTACCCAAGCCGCAAACCTCGGGGGCCAAGTCGGCAGGCCGCTTTGGGAAATCTGATTTTGTCTATTTGGCCAAGGACGATGTCTATCGCTGCCCGGCCGGCGAGAAGCTGGCGCACCACTTCATCGCTGATGAAGATGGTCAGAAAATGCGGATTTACCTGACGAAGGCGTGCCGCACATGCCCGTTCAAGGATCAGTGCACAACGTCCAACGAGCGCCGCATCAAACGCTGGGAACACGAACACGTCGTCGAGGCCGCGCAGACGCGGCTCGATCAAAATCCACAAGCCATGCGTGTGCGCCGCGAAACCGCAGAGCATCCGTTCGCCACGCTGAAGATGCGGATGGGTGCGACGCACTTTCTGATGAAGACGCTGCCGAAGGTAGCGACTGAGATGGCGCTGAACGTACTCGCCTACAACCTCACGCGCGTAATGAACATCGTCGGCATCAAGCCGCTCCTGGTGGCAATCCGGGCCTGAAGAGCTCGTGCTGTTATGCGCATCGTGTGACCGTTCACCTCGCTTAGCGTGGTCTGAGGTTCGCCCGGGTTGACTCCAGAATCGATCCAGCAAAAATATGCTCCAACCGTCGTGTCGACGCGGATCGCCCCGGTTGCGCGCAGTTTTTGGGGGAGGAAAATCGTTTTTACACGGCCTGGGTCAAATTGAGACCTCGACCCGACGGCGTAGCATGTCTGTTCTACCCCAGAAGCAGATTTCGCTCGGCTACCCGGTCAGTTCCGTTCAGTGCTAAAAGCGGAATTCGACGTTGTAAGTAAGCTGCCAACTTCTAACTTAGCAGCGGTACATCGCAAACCGATCGATCGATGAAGCTTACTGAAATGGAAAAGTCATCAGTAAAAAAGTTCATCATCGGCCTGCTGCTTTTAATACTTTCGGTTGTGATTGCTTATGACCAGTACACTAGGCGTCCATACCCCTCTCCCGGTACGTTAAAGTTGCCCAGCGTGCTGAGCCAAGTTCAGCTTGTTGGATTCAAACCTGACTTTGACTACAGAAACGCGCACGTGTTGGCGGACTTCGCGATTGTCAACAACAGCCGGTTTACCCTGACTGAAGTGGTTCTGCATTGCGAATACAAAGATTCGTTTGAGAGGACGGTTTACGACAATTCAGTACACGAGATGGGCGTTATCTCTCCTCATACCACGAAGGCGTACACACAGCAGCGAATGGCCGACATTTCACAAGATATCCGCACTGCGATCTGTTCGTTGGCTGAGCCACTTCGTTTTTACTGACAATGCATTCGAGGCCGCCTCAGTTGGCGGCCTCTTTTATTAGAGCCCTTTGCCATCGTCCTTGTCGCGCTCATAGCCAAAGTCGAACTGATACTGTTCTCCGAAGCGGGGGTAATGGATAGATCAAGCGACTCGATTGAATTCCGCTTCTGACGAAAGCTCAACGCTGATTACGCGTAATCTCAATCTCGTTGTTTTCCGGGTCGCGCAAATAAATCCGGGAAGGATTATCCTTATCGAAATTGATTTCCTTGGGTTCGACATGAAGAGCTTGCAGTTGCCTAACCGTCGCGGCGAGATCGTCTACGCGAAAAACCGCATGAATCCAGCCCTGCTGAAGATAAAGGGGGCTAACCGGTGCCGGGCGTTTCGAGCCCTGATATTTGATCAGATCGATGTGATAACCCGAAAGCGTTAAACGCACACGGATAGCCTCCGGCCTGGGATTGCCCTTGCTCTCCAGCGTGAAGCCCAGAACGCGCACATACCAATCGGCTTCACGGTCGATATCTTCGACGGATAGTGTGATGTGGTCGGGTGCCAAACCGGAAACAGGCGCAGCATCGGCTATGGCTGTATTCGCTGCCGACGATTGCTCCGCCAAGGATGCCTCACTTGCCAGAGCAAGCGTTATCGTCAGAAACGATACGCGAAGAAAATCCATCAATGAGACAATCATGAGCACCTTACCTTTCTGCTTGCTGAACAACGTCGAGCACGGCGCAAGCTTGAGCCATGGTTTGACTCAAAAGGCTGACCTTTCTTACAGAACAGCCTCGTAAAATTTATCTTCCTGAACTGTTAAATATAGCATCGGGGACTGTCCAGCCTATTCACTTTGGCGCCGATGCGCCGCATGTGATCTCAGTTCACGCGAAGCCTCACCCCGCGTAGGCAGTTACGCGGGAAGTGACTATCACTTTCAGCGACTTTGCTACGCTTCTGCAACAAATCTCCATCTATCGACTTGCACGCGTAGATTAATTTCCAGAGCCGGTTCAAGCTGATGCTAGCTGTCCAGATGGACGCGTAAAAATATTTCGTTTTGTCTCAGACCCAAATCAAAATCATAATCGCGCCGTTCCTGCCCGCACGAGGGGCGCTTCGCGGTCGTCACGAACGTTGGGCAGGAATGCGATGGACGTGGCGACGCCGAACGACGAACGGCGTTTTCGCGGACGGCGAAGTCGTGTGGTCCTGACGCCTCGACGCCGGCGTCAAGCTTTGCGCAGGAGACGGCGCAAGGCGACGGTGACAAACAAGCCCGATCACCGGGGAGAGCACGAAGATAAGCCGTTAAAACCATTGCGTGCGGGAATGCCGGGTGTTTCGGCGTATCCGTGGTGACTAACGCGCGTGTTTACTACCCTACACGCGCGGCTGCGGGTGCGCTGGCACCCGGCATTCCCCACGCCCTCACGGGCGAGCGGTACGGGACAACCCGGGCGCTTTGCGTCGCGGCAGATGCGGACGCATGGGCTAAGGGACCGGTTAATGGACCGTTTGCGGGGCAAGGATACTGGAACCAATCTTCCGCCGCGATTTCTATCGTTTCTGTTCAGAACATATTCATGCGCGCTCGGGCAGATTGCGCGGCAGGGAACATCGCGCGTGCGGCTGCGATTGACTCCATTGCAGAGCCGGTAGAATTCGGAATGGAACAGGAAATCATCGAGAGATTTCGTCCCGGCCATCCGGTCGCCGCGCTTAATTGTGTAGCGCTTGTCGTGTCCGTGCTCGTGATGTCCATCGGGGTTTTGGCGACCGCGATTCTCGGTATCACTTCTCTCGGTATCACCCCCGCTCACGCCGCCGAATTGAATCCACGCGACATGATCCTGATTGATCGCCTGACCTGGGGGATCAACGCCTCAAGTGCCGCGCATTTCCAGGCCATCGGCGCCGAGCGCTGGCTGGCCGAGCAGTTGCATCCGGTGCCCACATCCGCGCTGCCCGAGGCGGCCCGCAGCCAGATCGAGGCGATGGCTGATGTGCACAAATTGCCGTTCGATATCGCGGTTGCTTTCGAGGCGCAGGCCAAGAGCGCCAATCAGGTCACCGATCCCGAACAGAAGAAAGCCGCGCAGCAGGTCTATCAGCAGGCCATGAACGACCGCGGCAAACAGGCCGCAGCGCGCACCATCCTGTACGCGCTCTACGCGCCGGATCAGTTGCGCGAACGGATGGCGTGGTTCTGGTTCAATCATTTCAACGTGCATCAATACAAGGCCAATATCCGCATCCTGATCGGCGACTATCAGGATCGCGCCATTCGCCCGCTTGCGCTCGGTAAATTCCGCAATCTCCTGATGGCCACGCTGCATCATCCGGCGATGCTGCGCTATCTCGACAATTCCGATAATGCGGCGGGCCATCTGAACGAGAACTACGCGCGCGAGATCATGGAATTGCACACCATGGGCGTCGGCTCCGGTTATACGCAGGCCGATGTCGAGGCGCTGGCCCGCATCCTGACTGGCGTCGGTATTGATCTGAAGCCGGAGGATCCCAAGCTCAAGCCGGAATTGGCGTCGCAGCTGGTGCGCGACGGCGCGTTCGAATTCAATCCGGCGCGGCATGATTACGGCGACAAGGTTTTTCTCGGCCATACCATTAAAGGACGCGGGCTAGCGGAAGTCGACGAAGCGATCGATATTCTGGTGCACCATCCCGCGACCGCGACCCATCTGTGCCGGCAGATCTCGGCCTATTTCGTCTCCGACAATCCGCCTGAGGCGCTGGTGCAGCGGATGGCGCAAACCTTCAAGACCACCGACGGCGACATCGCCGCAGTGCTGGCGGCGATGGTGCATGCGCCGGAGTTCACGGCTTCCTTGAAGCCCGGCGTCAAGTTCAAGGACCCCGTGCAATATGTATTCTCGGCGGTTCGTCTTGCGTATGACGACAAGGTGATCCTCAATACCAACCCCATTCAAGGCTGGCTCAATCGATTGGGCGAGGGATTGTTCAACCACGAGACGCCGGATGGCTATGCGACGGCGTCGGCGTCCTGGAACGGGCCGGGACAGATGACGCTGCGGTTCGAGATCGCGCGTCAGATCGGCTCAGGCTCGTCCGGATTGTTCAAGCCGGATGTGCCGAACGCGGTCGACCAGCCGGCATTTCCGCTGATCCAGAATTCGCTCTACTTCAACGGCCTGCGCCAGACGCTAGGGCCGACCACGCTGACCGCGCTCGATCAGGCGATCTCGCCGCAGGACTGGAATACGTTGTTTTTGTCGTCGCCCGAGTTCATGCGCTGATAACAGCGCGCCAGAACAGTGAAGGGCAAGAAAAGGATTTGCTCATGAACCGCCGTGATCTGATCAAGGCTTTTGCCGCGATGACGCCGCTGACCGTCGCGGGCCGGGTCTGGGCTGCGCCCGCCACCGACGCCAAATTGCTGGTGGTGTTTCTGCGCGGCGCCTATGACGCCGCCAATGTCGTGGTGCCCGTCGGCAGCGATTTCTACCATGCGTCGCGCCCGACGCTCGGCATCGCCAAGCCCGAGACCGGCAATCCCAACGCCGCTCTGGCGCTCAATGCGGATTGGGGACTGCATCCGGCGCTGCGCGATAGCATCTATCCTTTGTGGGCCAAGCGCGAGATTGCATTCGTGCCGTTTGCGGGCACGTCGGATGATCTGACGCGCAGCCATTTCGAGACCCAGGACACGATTGAACTCGGCCAGGCCGCCGGCGGCTCGCGCGATTATCGTTCAGGATTCATGAGCCGGCTCGCCACGGAGCTCACGCGCGTCAAGCCGATTTCCTTCACGGACCAATTGCCGCTGATCTTTCGCGGCAAGTCGCAGGTCGCCAATATCGGCGTGAACAGCGTCGGCAAGCCCGGCGTCGACGATCGTCAGGCGCGGTTGATCAAGCAGATGTATGCGCAGAGCGATCTGGCTTCGTCGGTCTCCGAAGGATTTCGCATCCGCGACGATGTCTACCGCTCGATCTCGGAGGAAATGACCGCGGCCAATCGCGGCGCGGTGTCGCCGCGCGGCTTTGAACTGTCGGCGCGGCGGATCGGCAAATTGATGCGCGAGCAGTTCAACCTCGGCTTTGTCGATGTCGGCGGCTGGGACACCCACGTCAATCAGGGTGCGGCGACCGGTTATCTTGCCGATCGCCTCGGCGAACTCGGCCGCGCACTATCTGGCTTTTCCGAAGAAGTCGGCCCGGCCGGATGGCGTGACACGGTGGTGGTGGTGATCTCCGAGTTCGGCCGCACCTTCCGGGAGAACGGCGATCGCGGTACCGACCACGGCCATGGCAGCGTCTATTGGGTGATGGGCGGCGGCATCAATGGCGGCCGCCTGGCCGGCGAACAGGCCAAGGTCGATCAGGCCAGTCTGTTTCAGAACCGCGACTATCCGGTCCTGACCGATTACCGCACGATGTTCGGTGGACTATTCCAGCGCATGTTTGGCCTCGAGACCGCGAGCGTTCAGCGCATCTTCGCGGGTGTGCACTCGGCAGAGTTGGGGCTGGTTTAGAACGTACACTTACAGATGTGTGCCCGGTATTTAGGCTGGTTATGATTCCATCAGAACTGATGGGGCTATAGTATTTGCTTAACCGCAAGCTTTTACGTGACCTTCATAGAGTGACGGCTAGTGCTGGCAGTGTCGGAGGTTTCTCCGTCATTGCGGAGCCATTCGATGTTGAAGGTCTACAATTGTATTGCCACCGAACATGATTTGAGGCTGGTCGGCCTCGCGGCATTCATCTGCGTGCTGGCATCGGTCACCGCGATCAATCTGCTTCGCCACGCCCGTAAGTCCACAGGGCGCATGCGAAGCCTTTGGATTACGGTATCCGCGATATCTACCGGCTTCGGCATCTGGGCGACGCACTTCGTTGCGATGCTTGCGTTCGAGCCGGGGATTCCGAGCGGCTATAATATTACGTTAACCCTGCTGTCGCTGGTCGTCGCCATTGGGCTGACCGGTGCCGGTCTCGCCGTGTCGCTCACGCCGAACTGGCGTCACGGGCCGTGGATCGGTGGCGCGATTGTTGCCGGCGGCATAGCAGCCATGCATTACACCGGCATGGCGGCGTTTGAGGTTGCGGGCATCGTGCTGTGGGATCCCGCGCTTGTCATCACATCGATCGTGCTGGGCGGCGCCATCGGCGCGGTCGCGCTGCCGGTCGGGCTGCACGGCGACGAGGAAAAGTGGAAGATCGGCGGCGCGCTGCTGCTGACGCTGGCGATCTGCAGCCACCACTTCACCGCGATGGGTGCGGTGTCGATCATTCCCTATCCGAGCATCGCGGTTTCGGAATCGGCGGTGCCTGCCGGATTGCTGGCGATCGGCGTTGCGATTGCGAGCGTGGCCCTGATCGGATTGGCGCTGGCCGCTGTGGTGCTGGATATCCGCGACCATCGCCGCTCCGAACTGGAAACCGACCGGATGCGCGATCTTGCGGACGCCTCGGTCGAAGGGCTTCTGGTGTGCGACGGCGACATGATCGTCTCGGTCAACCGGAGCTTTTCCAGCCTGACCGGGTTCACGACGGCCGATCTCGCCGGCAAAACACTCGAAAGCTGCTTTCCCGACTTGTCTGCCAGCGCCGAATTGCTGTCGCGCCCCAACCAGCCCTTTGAAATGGATCTGCGCCATCGCAACGGCTCGCTGACCCCGGTCGAGCTGATCCTGCGGCCGATCGTGTTTGCCGGACGTCCGCATCAGGTCGTCGCGGTTCGCGATCTCAAGGCCCGCAAGGATGCCGAGGAGCACATCTATTTTCTGGCGCATCACGACGCGCTCACTTCGCTCCCCAACCGCAGCCATTTCAACGCGCGGATCGATCAGGAAATCGCGGCATTGGCCCCGGGCAATCGCCTCGCGGTGCTGTGCCTGGATCTCGACCGCTTCAAGGAAGTCAACGACCTGTTCGGTCACGCCACCGGCGACAAGGTGCTGCAACTGGTGGCGTCGCGTGTCTCCGCGGTGCTGAGCGAGCGGCAGATGCTGGCCCGCCTCGGTGGCGACGAGTTCGCGATCCTGATGCCCGACCTTGCCGATCCCGCGGCGGCCGGCCGGTTTGCCGAGACCATTCTCGAAGCGCTGCGTGCGCCGGGTTCAGGCGAGCCGTCGGACAGCCACATCGCGACCTCAATCGGTATCGCGGTCTGTCCCGACGATGCGCCGGACCGCCAGTCGCTGCTGTCTCATGCCGACACGGCGCTCTATCGCGCCAAGACCGAAGGCCGCAATACTTATCGTTTCTTCGAGGCCAAGATGGGCGCCGAGGTTCGCGAGCGTCGCTTGCTCGAGCACGATCTTCGCCTGGCGCTGGCGCGCGGTGAATTGCGGTTGACGTATCAGCCCCAGCAGGACGCCAAATCCGGCAACGTTGTCGGCTTCGAAGCCTTGCTGCGCTGGAGGCATCCTATCCGCGGCGAGATTTCCCCGGCGGTGTTCATCCCGATTGCCGAAGAAACTGGCGCGATCCTGCAGATCGGCGACTGGGTGCTGCGGACGGCATGCCGCGAAGCGGCTTCGTGGCCGCAGCCGCTGAAGATAGCGGTCAACGTGTCGGCGGTGCAGCTCTACAATGCGAGCTTCTTCCAGGAGTTGCATCAGGTCCTGATCGAAACCGGGCTTTCGCCGCGGCGCCTCGAGATCGAGATCACCGAAACCGCGCTGGTGCGCGATTTCAACCGGGCGCTGGCGATGCTGCGGCAAATCAAGGCGCTCGGCGTCGCGATCGCGATGGACGATTTCGGCACCGGCTATTCCTCGCTGTCCAATCTGCGCGCATTTCCGTTCGACCGGATCAAGATCGACCGCTCCTTCATCAAGTCGGTCAATTCCAACGGACAGGCCGCGACCATCGTGCGGGCGGTGTTGGGCCTCGGCCGCGGCCTCGGCCTGCCGGTGCTCGCCGAAGGCGTCGAGACCGGTGAGGAACTGCAATTCCTCAAGGACGAGATGTGCGATGAGGTACAGGGCTATCTGCTCGGACGCCCGGCCGCCATCGGCAGTTTCCGCGAATACACCCATGCCGAAATCGTGCCGGACACCACCAGCGACATCGTCGTGCCGGTAGCCAAGATCGCCTGAGGCGTACACCGAGCTTCGGGCCATTCGGTGCGTCCGTTCTGTTACCTCGCCCCGCGTGCGGGGAGAGCATAGGCCGCCTTTGGCGGCCGTTCTTGAACAAGAACGCCGAAGCATGGCTTCGGCTATCGCGAAGCGCCGGGTGAGGGGGCTCTCCGCGAGTCCGTCTCTGTCGAGAGTCCCCCTCACCCCAACCCTCTCAGAGCGAGCTTCGCTCGTCTCGACCCCGCAAGCGGGGCGAAGGAGCAGGCGCAGCAGCACCTCTGTCGGCCCCAGCCCTGTTAAACCTCGTTTCCAGCCGATACGATGCTGCACCGGCAACGCGTTGCCGTCGCCAGAGGACAGATCGCGCGTCATGACGATGGACCGTGCCGCCGCCAACGCCACCGACGTCGCCGCCACACCAAGCCGTTTGTCGCCGTCCGCGCGCCGAACCATCTTCCTTTATCTCGGCCTCTTGATCGTGCTCCTGGCCTTTGGCGGCCCCTCAGGCGGCCTGATCGATATTCCGATCAGCTTCCTGCTCAAAAATCGCCTGCATCAGGAGGCGCATGAGGTCGCGCATTTCCGCCTCATCACCGCGATTCCGCTCTATCTGTCCTTTGTGTTCGGCTTCATCCGAGATGTCTGGAATCCTTTTGAGATGCGCGACCGCGGCTTCATGCTGCTGTTCGGCGGCGTTTCGGCGTTGCTGTATGTCATCTTCGCCTTCACGCCGATGACCTATTCGATGCTGATCGTCGCGGTCGTGCTGCTGACGGCGTCGTTTCTGTTTGTCGCCAGTGCCCAGAACGGCCTGACGACCACGATCGGCCAGCAACATGCGATGACCGGCCAGATCAGCGCGGTGTGGAACGTGTTCCTGTCGGTCCCGACCGTTGGCGCGTTACTGATGGGCGGCGTGCTCAGCGGCATGCTGGAGGCTGAGAGCCCCGACAAGGCGATCCGCATCCTGTTTCTGGTCGGCGCGGCCGTCATGGCCGCGATTGCGCTGTATGCGCTGTGGAAGCCAAAGGACGTATTCGACAATGTCAGCGTCGAGGACAGCACCGACGGCCACCCGCTCAAGGACATGAAGCGGTTGCTCGGCCATTGGCCGATCTATCCGGCGCTGTTGATCTGGCTGTTGTGGAATTTCGCGCCGGGATCGGCCACGCCGCTGCAATATCATTTGCAGAATGCGCTGCATGCCACCGACGCCCAATGGGGGCAGTGGAATGCGATCTTCGCGGCCTCCTTCATTCCGCCCTACATCGTCTACGGATGGCTCTGCCGCCGGTTTCCGCTCAAAACGCTGTTGCTGTGGGGCACCGTGGCCGCGGTCCCGCAAATGGTGCCGCTGTTGTTCATCCATTCGGTGACGGGGGCGCTGATCGCCGCGGTTCCGATCGGCCTGATGGGTGGGCTCGCGACCGGCGCCTATCTGGACCTGATCATGCGATCATGTCCCCGCGGCCTGCAGGGCTCGATGCTGATGATGTGCGGCAGTCTCTATTTTGCGGTCACACGGTTTGGCGATGTGCTCGGGACCCATCTTTACGATCACTATGGCGGCTTCACCGTCTGCGTCATCGCGATCACGATCGTCTACGCGCTGATCCTGCCGGCGCTGCTGCTGGTGCCCGCGAGCCTGACGGCGACGGCGGATGGTCATGCGCCCGAGGCGGTAGAGAAGTGACGGACTAACTGGCTTCGGGCTGAATCGTTTGGGGATTGACATTGCCGACCGATTGGTCATTTATTGAGATATGCCCAGACCATTGAACCCTGCCGTTCGCCGGCGACTGCTTGAAAGCGGCCTGACACTTATCGGCAATCAAGGCTTCGCCGGCTCCGGAGTTGCGGACATTACCGCTTCCGCGGGAGTTCCAAAGGGATCTTTCTATCAGTATTTCGAAAGCAAGCAGTCTTATGCAATCGAGCTGCTTGAGGACTACTGGAGCGCGATCGAGGCTAAGCACACAAAAGTGCTGCTTGATAAAAGGTATGCTCCTCTCGATCGCATCGCCCGGCACTTCCACTCGATCGGTGAGGACCATAAGCAGCAGAAATACGCTCTCGGATGCCTCATCGGTAACCTCGGTGTCGAGATAGCGGGGGCTGGCGAGGATTCGCGGGCAAAACTGCGCCATATCATAAAGCGCTGGGCATCGTTGTTGTCGAATTGCCTGAAGCAGGCGCAGGAAGCCGGCGATCTGGATCGCAAGGCAGACGTTGAAGAACTGGCTGCTGTGCTCATTGAATCGTGGGAAGGCAGCGTCATGCGATCGAAAATCGAACGAAGCGGCGCCGCCTTCAAACGATTTGAGACGGTTGTTTTGCCGCGTCTGCTCGCCTGACCCCCTGTCTCTGACGTCAAAATAATAATTCCGCCGTTGCCTGAAGAAAATTTCTTGCCAAACACGTCGCGATAGATAATAAGTGACCGGTCATCTATTTATCGAACTCAGTCGCTGATCCAATTCGACTAGAGGCGTGTCCGCACCGCGGCACGGTCTTAGGTCCAAGATCTTCGAAAAAAGCTGCTGCAGGTTTCAACCCGGGCCGGCGGAAGTTCCCTCAACCAATCGGGTCCAACGCAAGAAGGAGAAGTCAGATGTCTACCAGTACCAAGCTGTCCATCGTGTTCTGCCATGGGCTTTGGGCCGACGGTTCGTGCTTCAGCAAGGTGATTCCCGCGCTGCAGGCCGATGGGCACGAAGTGATCGCCGTCCAGTACGGGCTCAACAGCTATGCGGATGACGTGGCCACAGTGAAACGCACGCTCGGTCGGGTCAACAGCCCCGCGATCCTGGTGGGTCACTCGTACGGCGGAGCCACCATCACAGGCGCCGGAACCGACGAGCGCGTCGCGGGACTGGTTTACATCGCCGCCGTCGTCCCGGATGTTCAGGAGACCGTGCAGAGCCAACTGAACAAATACCCCACCGAAATCTTCTCCCAGATCGAGGTCGCCGGCGGACGTGTCTGGATTAAACCGGAAGGCGTCAAGTACTTCGCTGGAGACCTTTCCGAGCAGGAGCAGAAGCTGGTCTGGGCTACCCACTACCCACCCGCTGCCGACCTGCTCGAACAGCAGAAACTCAACGAGGTTGCCTGGAAGTCGAAGCCGAGCTGGTACATCCTCGCTCAGAAGGACCAGACGGTGCATCCCGATCTTCAGCGCTTTCTGGCGAAACGCATGAATGCGGTCACGGTCGAGACCGACAGCAGCCACGTCATCATGCTTTCCCAGCCTGAAATTGTCATCGAGGTCATTTGCAAGGCCGCTGCAGCGGTTCAGGGGAGTCGGTCGAAGGCAGCATAAGCGACATTTCTCTCGCGAAGGGGATGCCGTTTGCAAAGCGGCGTCTCCTTCCTGTTTGCGACGGTCGCTTTTGGTCCTCGCGTCGATCGCGGGCATTGCACAAAGGTGGTGGGTGCCGGGACGAAGCGGGAAATGACGGACGATTTACGAGTAAACGCCCCAGGTATCAATCGCGAGAAAAAGTCAGAGACATTCTGGAATCGCGGGAGATCGATTTCAAAATATCCCTGACTTTCTTCTTACTACCGATAATGAGCGTCAGAACTGGTAGCGCAGGCCCACGCCGGGGTCATAGACCGATATTTTGCTGACACCCGGTGTGGCGAGAAGGAAGCCGTTGACCAGACCGTTCTGCACCTGCGACCACATGACGCCAGCATAGGCATCGAAGTGTTTCGCAAACCGCCAATCGGCGACAAAGGACACCGCGTCCAACTGTCCACTGCAGCCCGCAGAAAGAGCGTTACCGCAACTTCCTGTTGGATTGGTGCCGTTGCCAATAATGAAGCTGTTCTGGTGCTCGTGGTAATAGGCAGCCGTCAGATCAAGATCGCGTGTGGCCGCATATCTCGCTCCAACCCAGACCGTCTGCAAGATCCTGTCGCTCGTGAAGTTGGCGTTGTTAGGAGCGAAGACAGTGTATCCGCCCTCGATAAAGGCGCCCGGAGCCAGCGGGTTATTCGGGTTGGCGAAATCGATATGCTCGTAACCGGCAAACAGCTTCCACTGCCCGATGGTGTATTTGGCAGCAACCTGAAACACGGTGTTGTCGGAGATCGTCGCAGCCACGGCCCCCAACCCTACGGGTACGGTACTGGCCTGCAGCGTCGTGACTTGCACAGCACTGAGAGGGGCTGCGGAAACCGCGTCGTAGGTCTTGCCGGCGACGAAATCCATCGACAGGCCCATATAGTCGAAGCCGACATTACCCTGGAAGGCGTTGCCGGTGCCGCTATTGCCGCCGTTTCTAAGCTGGGTTTCCACGGCAAAACGAACCGGGCCGACATTGACGCGATATTCGAACGAGTTGTCGAAGATACGATCCTCGGTATCGCCGCCACCGCCGTTGGCGCCCTGGAAGGTGAGCACGGAGAAAGCATTCGAACCGGAGATAGGATCATAGTTGACGATCAGGTCCGAACTCAGTGCGCTCTGCCGGCCGTAAGTGAACGTGCCATAGACTGGCGAGCTAAGACCGGCATAGGCCACGTTGTTGAACAACTGTCCAGCCTTGGAAGAATCGCCAAACGAGTTCTGCGCGGCGAGTCCCAGTCCGTTGTTTTGCACAATGGATCCGATACCGTTGGCGCTCGTTCCACTGGTTGGATCAAACAACGTCTGCAAATTGAACACAGCGTACAGACCGTCCGCAATCTCCTGCTTGCCCCTCAGGCCGATCGACGACGTGCTCATCTGGTTGGGACCAGCGCCGAAATACGAGCCGCCGGCGTTCTTCGAGACCAGATAGTCCAGCGGGGCGCCGGCCATGGGGCTCAACGGAGCGCCGTGGTTTTCATAGGACAGACCCATGTCGATATTGCCGTACAAACAAACGCCATGCCAGCACAGGTCGTCATTCGCCGCGGGAGGAGCTTTGACGGCTGCCTTGTAGGGCAGATCGGCGGCCATCGCATCGCCGAGATTGCCTTTCACGACGGCGGGCTGAGCGTGCGCCGCAGACGTCTTTTCGAGCTTCTGCTGACGCTTTTCGAGATCGGCGAGACGTTGCGTCAACGCCTGATTTTGTTCGAGAAGCTGTTTGGTTCGGATGTCCGAGGCCTCGTCGGCGTGACCCGATGCCGTAAAAGCCAGGACGGCAGCTGCTGACAATAAAGTCTTTCTCACTTTGGTTCTCCAAAAAAGCGGAACAAATCTCCGCGGAACAGGTTGATGTGGCTTCGTGCAAGGACACCGATGCAAGGACGCGTGACATCGCCGGCTTGCGCCGTGTCGCAGTGTCGTTTGCAGTGTCGTTTGTAGTTTGTAGTTTGTAGTGTCTTGGCGATCTGAATTAGCCTGCGGGATGGAGCGTCCGATCCTCGCCGCGCGGCCTGGCAACGGCGGCAGAAGGAATTGTCACAGCACTTATTGTCACATTACTTGGCGTTTCCATTTTGGTCATTTGGCCTTCCCCATTTTTGTCGTGTAAGCGCTTATGCGCGTGAGACCGATGCCCGGTTCCCGATCATTAGGACTCGACCAGGGTCCCAACAAATTCCCGCGCCGGTGTTCGTTGACGGTTTTGTGAATGGTCGTCGCCGATGCGGCTGAAGCGACGATTAGCCGGACTTAGCAACCCGAGGACGTCGGAGAGCCCACGAAGTCGCTTGTCCACCAAGTCGTTTTCCCGTCAGGTCGTTTGGGTGTCGCAATCCGCCGCGATAGTTTGTAAGAGAGATTGTACTTCGATCGGATGACCCATCAGTGAGCGAAATTCAGACAGCGGATATCGACAAGACGGCGCGGGAGCTGCCCCAGGGCAAGACGCCGGTTTTGGCGCTCTCCGCGCTCGGCATCGTGTTCGGCGATATCGGCACCAGCCCGCTTTATACGTTCAAGACCATTCTGGGCACGGCCGAAACCGCCTCCGATCCCGCCACGGTGCTCGGCGCGCTTTCGCTGGTGCTGTGGACGCTGGTCATTATCACCACGATCAAATACGTCTCGTTCGCGATGCGGGTCGACAATGACGGCGAGGGCGGCATCCTCGCGTTGATGGCGCTGCTCGGCGTGAAGAAACAACGCCGGCCGACCATCGTGGCGGTCGGCCTGTTCGGCGCGGCATTGATCTACGGCGACGGCGCGATCACACCGGCGATTTCAGTGTTGTCGGCGCTGGAGGGGCTGAACATGGCGACGCCAACCTTGCAGCCCTATGTCGTGCCCGCCGCGGTTGTGATCCTGCTTGCGCTGTTCGCGATCCAGTCGCAGGGCACCGCTGCGATCGGGCGTTTTTTTGGCCCCATCATGCTGCTGTGGTTTGGGATGATGGCGGTAATGGGCATTTCGGGGATCGTGCAACATCCCGGCGTGTTCGCGGCGCTCAATCCGGTTTACGGACTTCATTATCTGTTCTCGCACGGCGCGACCGGTTTTCTGGTTCTGGGCGCGGTGTTTCTTTGTGTGACCGGCGCCGAGGCGCTCTATGCCGATATGGGTCATTTCGGCAGCGGGCCGATCAAGATGGCCTGGTTCGGGATGGTGTTTCCAAGCCTGATCCTGAATTATGCCGGGCAGGCCGCTTTGGTGCTGGAGGGCGCGCCGACCGACGGCAATATCTTCTTCCGGCTTTGTCCGCCGATGCTGCTGATTCCGCTGATCGTGCTGGCAACGATCGCGACCATCATCGCCAGCCAGTCGATCATCACAGGCGCGTTCTCGATGACGCGGCAGGCGATCCAGCTCGGCTGGCTGCCACGATTGCAGATCAAGCAGACCTCTTCGGAGGGTTACGGCCAGATCTATGTCGGTGTCGTCAACTGGCTCCTGATGATCGTGACCGTCGGACTGACCATCGGATTCGGCAAATCGGACAACCTGGCGGCGGCCTATGGCATCGCGGTTTCGCTGACGATGCTGATGACCTCGGCATTGCTGTTCATCGCGATGCGCGAGATCTGGAACTGGAGCCTGCTTGCGGCGGGCTCGGTCGCGGCCTGCTTTCTTGTGGTCGACAGCGCGTTCTTCCTCGCCAACCTGACCAAGATTGCCGAGGGCGGATATGTGCCGCTGATTCTCGCGATCTCGGTCTATGGCGTGATGTGGATCTGGCATCGCGGCGCGGTCGCGACCTGGATGCGTTTGCATGAGGAACTGGTTCCGGTGCAGGATTTCCTGGCCGGGCTTGTCGCCAACAAGGTGCCGCGGGTGCCCGGCACGGCCGTGTTCCTGACCCGGGCGATGAAGGATACGCCACCGGTCATGGTCTGGCATGTCCGGCATAACCGGGCGCTGCATGAGCACGTGTTTGTGCTGCGTGTGGAAATTATGTCGGTACCGTGGGTGTCGTCGCGCGACCGGATCGCGCTCACGGAGGTCGCGCCGAATTTCTGGCGCGCGGATGCGCGGTTTGGCTTCATGGAGCGGCCGCATATTCCGGATCTACTCCTCAACAGCAAATCGCTGGGTTGTACGGTCGACGTCGGCGATGTCACCTATTATGTCGGGCACGAAACGGTGGTCAGCCGCGAGGATGGTCTGGGAATGCCGGCTTGGCAGGAGCGCTTCTTTGCGGTGATGGAGCGCAACGCGATCCATGTCAGCGACTTCTTCAGCCTGCCCAACGACCAAGTCGTCGAGATCGGACGACAGGTGGCGATTTAGCGGCGATTCAGGCAGGTCTGCTATTTCAGGTCTGCTATTTCAGGTCTGCTATTTCAAGCCTGCTATTTCAAGTCTGCCTATTTGGTGTGTTTCACCACACAGGAGCCGCTCGCGCACTTCGACGGTGAAACACTCGCGGTAGATACGCCCTTGCTGGCGGGCACCACCGGTGAGGTTTGCTTCGCCGCGCCACCAACCGCAACCGGCTTTTTCGGCCCGCCCACGGCGTTTTGCGCGGATGCCTGATAAGCAAAGGCGCCAAAGATCGTGGCGATGACGACAACAAGCGCTGTAACTCTTGCGATCAGATCGTTTCTCATCAATGCCTCCTCGTCGCGCCGCCAGCCGGAAACCGACGCTTTATTCACTAGCATGGCGATGGCGCTTCCCGCGAGCGCTGCAGAAATAGTATTTCATGCTTTGCCGCGACGTGCTGCCGACATTGTCCGCGTGCACTTTTGTGCTATCCCGCGACGGATGACCACAGCAGCGCGATCACCGCCAGCCCCATGAGACCGGTGCCGATCCAGCCCAGCGCGACCAGCCAGGGCGTGGCCCGGAAGCGTCCCATCAGTTCGACATTGGTGACGACCACCATCATCATCGCCATGATCGGCACTGCGACGATGCCGTTGAGCACGGCACTCCACACCAGCATGTGAATGGCGTCGATGCCCGTAAAAGTGAGGCCGAAGCCGATCGCGGTGGCGGCGGCGATGATGGTGTAGAAGCCGACGGCGTCCGGCGCCTTGGCTTCCAGCGTCGCGTGCCATCCGAACGCTTCGGCCACGCCATAGGCGGCCGAGCCGGCCAGCACCGGGATCGCCAGCATGCCGGTGCCGATGATACCCAGCGCAAACAGCAGGAAGGTGAAATTTCCCGCCAGCGGCCGCAACGCTTCGGCGGCCTGCGTTGCCGAATTGATGTTGGTGACGCCATGGGCGTTGAGCACCGCCGCGGTGGTCAGGATGATGAAAAAGGCGATTGCATTGGAGAACACCATGCCCACGGTGGTGTCGATCCGGATGCGGTGGATTTCCGGATCGCCGCCTTTGCGCATGTCGCGAAGCGGGCGTTCGATCTTGCCCTGGTTCATTTCCTCGACTTCCTGCGAGGCCTGCCAGAAAAACAGATATGGGCTGATCGTGGTGCCGAGCACCGCGACGACCATCAGGAAATAGTCGGTGTTGACAGTCGGCTTGGGCCAGATCGTGGCCAAGAGCGCCGTGCTCCAGGGAATGTTCACGGTCAGCGCGGTCGCGACATAGGCGAACAATGTCAGCGTCAGGAATTTGAGCACCGGCGAATAGCGGCGGTAGGGCACGAAGACCTGCAGCAGCACCGAGGTCGAGGCGAAGATCAGCGCATGCTCGTGATTGAGGCCGCCGATCACCAGCGACAGCGCCTCGCCCATCGCGGCGATGTCGGCCGCGATGTTGAAGGTGTTGGCGACGACCAGCAGAAACACCAGCCCCAGCACCAGCCATCGCGGCGCCAGCTTCATCACATTGGCGGCGAGGCCCTTGCCGGTGACTCGGCCGATCTGCCCGCTGACGAGCTGAATGGCGATCATGAACGGCGTGGTGAGAAATACCGTCCACAACAGGCCGTAGCCGAATTGCGCGCCGGCCTGCGAATAGGTCGCAATCCCCGAGGGGTCGTCATCGGCCGCGCCGGTCACCAGGCCCGGACCAAGCAGCCGAAACAGCATGTTTCGCGGCTTCTCGGTCTTCGGGCGGACGGTCTTGGTCATAAATTCCTTGGGTGCCGGGTCGGTGTGACCAGCGGAAATATACCGCGAAGCATTCGCGGTTTTGCAATATCTATCAAGCAAATTCTCAGGCGCCCGATAGGTTCCGGCGCGGTGCCAGAGCGGCCTCCAGAAAAATTTGACACGTCGGGCAAATCACCGGCACATTGTCAGCCTCGCAACAATTGACCGCGACGATCGCGCCCGCGCCGGGAGACCGGCCGCGGGCTTTTGCGTTGCTGCTTCTGCACAGAAACTCCTCAAATTATCCGCGACTAACGCGCTGCACGTGCGCGAAGATTACGCGGGACGTGGTTTGAAAACATCCTGAGCATATATAATGATCATCGAGACAATGTTTGACGCAACTGTAACAACCGGAGTGAGAGGCCATGTCCCCCGAGCGTGATCAGTTTTATGAAACCGGAAATTGGCCGGCTACCAGAATGGCACGTGTTGGCAGGCAAGTGAAAATCCTTGTCCGCGCCCTCGCGGTTTTTCTTGCGGTGATCAGCTCCAGCCCCTGCGTGGCTCTTAGTGAGGGCATCCGCTCATTTAATCCTGCGCCCCCGGAAGAGGTGGCGCTTTGGACGCAATTGCTCGGATTGAGGCCAGACGCGAGGGTGCCGATCAAGTCCATCAAGCTTCAACTCGGCGGCGCCGCGATGTCGATCACCCGCGTTGAAAGTGCGGCGTGCGATCAAGATCTCGGTCCGACGTTTTTCAAATATGAATTAGGTCGCGTTTTTGAGTTCGTTATCCCCTGCAAGGAGGGTCTGGGGATTCTGGATGTGCCCGCGAGGGATATCAATGGGCAAGTTGTGAAGAGTATCGAGCTTGATGTCGGCCACGGCCTCTCGACCCTGGTGAGGCCGACTTCCCTCGGACCCATCATCACGCCGTCGCGCCATGCCTTTTAAATAGATTCGGGTGTTGAATGAGCCAGGTTAGCTACTCATTTGTAATGTAGTGTGCCCGGCTGGCCTGTTTCAGTTTACGCAAAGGGTATCCAGAGTGAGACGGCACATGGCTGAAAATGAATCAGCGAGGGCGCCAAGGAAGAAGTCAAAGTTACGAAGCATTATTTTTCTGACCTCTCTTGCGGTGTCGTTCGTTCTCCTGACCACCGATGTGTGGTCGTTCTCTCAAAGAATCCATTCGCCCAATACCCCGACCGAGATCGCTGCCGAGCGACAACCTCCGGAGATCGAGGAAAGCTGGATCGTGCTTCATCTCGCGATGCCGGAGAGATCATCGGTCCGCGAGCAGTACATCAATCAAGAAGTCCTGGCCGCGCTGTTGCGGAACCCCCTTAATCAGTCGCCGAGGCTCCGGTCGTGCGATTGGAGGGTGCAACGAGGTGATGTGTTCGGGGATTTTTCAATCCGGGTGAGCCACCCGAACCCGGTCCGGCGTCTTGAATGCCTTCGCGGTGCTACGGCAAACGATCAATGAAAGCGATTTTCGATCGACGCGCAAGAATAAGGCCTATTACGAGTTATATGGGTGGCCTGCATATATCTACGCGCAGCCGTTGGCTCTTCAAAAGATTTACGAAAAATATTCCACGCTCCAGCAAATCCACTCGGTTGGATCGGACGATTTCTCCAACCTTCCGTTTGATGAATTTGATGTGTGGTTGCAACGCAGCCGCGAACGAAAGCTGATCACGTTTTTAGGAAGAGGTGCGCTGCTCGAGTCTCTGGGCCTCCCGGTGCCGGACCCGATGATTTTGCAACTGGTCACCCCGCTGAAGTCGCCGCGCGTGCCTGCCGGCGTGTTGTTTTTCGACAGTGAAAATCACGGGGTTTCGGCCCTCATCATGCTGAGCCTCGATCCCGGCGATCCCAGAAGACTTGATCCGCAGTTGGGAGATCGCCTCGCCTGCGATACGAGCAAGCCGTCTCCTCTCGGTGCCAGGTCCGCCACCCCCGCGATATCAGGCTTATTCTGCGACACCTCTTTGTTATTTGGCGATCTTTGGTTGGGGTTGGCTGTAAAGAAGTCGGAAAGCTCCAGCTACCAGGATTTTTGCCGGCAGGTGCAAGACCTGACGAGGGATACGGATGTGGCCGCTTTGGTGCGGGGCAGTCCGGAAGGATCGAAGGGCCTGTACATTCTGCTGCCTCAGCAGTGCGAGCCACCCCGATAAATTTTCCGTTGGTCTCATCATATGACCTTAAGCGGACAACTTCGCGAATGGGATAAATCCATCATGGCCAGTGAATCATTTGATGCGACCGACGACAACGGGAATAATGTAACGGGGACGGTCGAAGTATACCGAGATCCTAAAGGTCCCTATTTTGATCCAACCCACGAGTACTATAAAAATTCCCGATACGCGGATGCTCGGTTCCAATATTTCAATACGAGAGGTGCTTGCACAATTGATCCAAAGGTACTCAGCCAAGCCATGCAGGAGGCATTTGCAACTGCCCTGAAGAAATTTGGCATTTCTGATCCGAATGGCAGCAAAGTCGCAGATGACGTCAACGCTTCAATCGAAGCAACGAGGAAGCAGTGCAGGGAAAATGCGGACAAGTATGTCTCGAACGAAACATTGTCTTCTACGAACTGGGAAACGGGGCGAGCCGTTGGTGACCTAACGGCAAAGGCGTATAGAGCGGTTCTCACTCCGGCTGGTGGGATACAGACCGTAGTTGCACGTGAAAATAGCTGGCCTGCCGACGATATTTCCGCGCGCAAGACAAGCGATAGCGACGACCGCAACGAACCCATTTTGAGTAGGCGCGTTGTCGCGCAGGACACCAGAGATAATGGCGTCGGAAGTTCGTTTTCGTCTGCCGACGGCGTCGATCCAGTGAATCTCATACAGCCAACGTCGGTTCCGCTGGCCGACAGCATTCCGGTGCGGCGATTGCTCCGTGTAAATGCCAACGCATCACCTGTGATACCTGCCGTTTCGTCCGATGGCCAAGGCTCATCGGGAAGCCCGTTCGAAAATCGGACCTCTTCGCCTCGTAGCATTTCCTCGCGCAACCGAAATTTACCTGTTTCGGCGCAGGAGGCCGAGATTCCACCTGGAAGTCGTCTTGGAATCTTCAGCGGCAAGCCAATGCCGCGTTGGACGACTCCGCCACCGATCTTCGATACGCGCGATCGTTCCGATGCGGCCGGTGATCAAAGCCGGTTCACGATGCTGGGAGACCTCTTGTGGGATGGCGGAAAATCGAAAGCATCCGCGGGTGCGCCAGCGGTACCGTTTGCTCTGGATCGTACAGATTCCTTCAGTAATGGTGCCGCTTCTCCGGAAGGCGGTCCAGGTGCCGGGATCGTTCCGCCAGCGTGGGCGGCGCAGCGACCTCAGAAATCGCCGGCTTCCCTCATCATGGATTATATTCAACGTCTGAAGCCGTTGGAGGCCACGCCATCGCGTACTTCCGCGTTCGATACCGGCGCGCCGCCGGTGCCGTTCGTTTCCCCGGATGGCGCCACTGGCGGCCTCAGCAGTGACCCTTCGCCAACGCCGCCGCAGGAGAATCCCCAGGGGCCACTTTCCTTGATGGATGCCTATCTCGAATATCGCAAGCAATTGGATGCCAGCCCGCCGCAAGCATCCGCGTTTGACGCAGGTGCTCCGGCCGCGCCGCTGGTTCCTGCCGCTGATGCAAATTTATCGGGGGGCCTTCTCGGCCGGCTCGCCGCGTTGATGGGTGTCGATCCGTCGAACCCGGACCAGTTTGCGCCGCCGCCACAAGACGACGAACTGCGCGGGTATTACCGCGATGATCCAACGCAGCCGTGGTTCGTTCGGGGCTAGCTTCCGGCGCCGATCAAAAATCTTGCCACGTCGGGCAAATCACCGGCATAGTGTCAGCCTCGCAGCAATTGACCGCGGCAATTGAGCCCGCGCCGGGAAACCGGCCGCGGGCTTTTTGCATCCTGCTTTAAATCGAAATTTTTAAATCGGGCGGCGGCCGCATTCGGGACGCAGCATCTCCCATGTCAGCGCCTTGTCGCAAGACGCGTCTGCAAGCGCGCCGCCGTCCGAACCTTGATGCCTGCGATCACGAGAGAATCCAAATGACCGCCTATTTGATATCGCTTGCTCTGGCAGGCTTGCTCGCGATCGTGCTGTGGGAGTCCATGCCATGAATGCCCTGATCATTTCATTCGCCCCGCGCCGAGATCGACATCGCAGTGTGATCGGATTTTCGACCCCGGCGATGCCGCCGGACGATCTGGTGATGGATCACGTCGATACCGCGCCGTGCGAATACGTCGCGCCTGAAGAAGGCGAGGCCGTATTCACCGAGAACATCCATGCCTAGAGCCGTCACCGAAATCCGCTCGCTGGCGCGAAGCCATACACGCACTGCGCTGAACGTGCTGGTCGGCGTGATGCGCAGCAAGGACGCGACCGCGGCGGCGAAAGTGACCGCCGCCAATGCCATCCTGGATCGCGGCTGGGGCAAGGCCGTCCAGGCGATCGAGAATGGCGGCGAGGGGCCTCCTGAACTGATCCACAAAATCGAGCGCATCATTGTCCATCCTGAAAATTCCGACAGCGAAAATATTTGAGCCGCTGCTGGCGCCGGCCAGGTACAAGGCGGTGCATGGCGGGCGCGGATCGGGAAAATTGCTGGTGTGGGACAAAGTCCTCGGGCTTGGAACCACCGATCCTCTCGCCGGGTTCGCCTCCGTCACATCCAATCTCGTTGTATCATTTTATTTTGCCAAGCGCGGCTTTGAGAACGTGGCGCGGATCATCAAGCGATAACCGCGGGGATTATCAAAAGATGAGTTTGGGCGAGATGAGCGACGAGCGCATTCGCACTGTTGTCGCCGAGACGCTGGCCGAACAGCAACGGCTACACCATGGCGATATCGACGCGGTGGTTCTACGCACCATTGCCACCATCCTGGTTTCGTTTGGAATAGAGGAGGAGGATCGGCAGGAACTGAGAGCCGATTTCCAGCATCTGCGGCGTTGGCGGAAAAGCGTCGAGCAGGCGCAGAGCTACACTTTTAAGGCCGTGATCACCATCATCGTCTCCGGCTTTGTCGGGGCGGTCTGGCTCGGCGTCAAAGCCATGCTCGGCAAATGACACGTTTGGCTCTGGTTGTTGCTGCGCTGCTGGTTTCAATTCCCGCGCAGGCCGTTCCCTGCTGGGTCGTGAAGAAAGCGGTCGCCCAATATGGCGAGGCGGCGGTGGAATCATGGGCGCGCGCCAAAGGCATTTCCGACAAGGAAATCGAGAAGGCGAGGCGGTGCCTCAAATAACCCGGTTGCCCGCGGTTCTGCGTACCTGCGTTGAGGTTAGTGTCTCTAGCTTCCTGCCATTGCTGCCGCGGTTCAGGCTGTACCCGATCGGGGCAGAGTGTTAGATTCGCTGTCCTCACCAACGGGGCGGCATGACCTTCACATCGTGGCAATTTGGCGTATTCGTAGCTGTTGTATTCGCCGTTTATTATCTTCCTCTGCTCCGGACGTTCCAGGTCCAATGGCTTGTGATCGCGAGTCTGTTCTTTTACGGCTATGGCCAGCCCCAGCTTTTGCCGCTTTTGGCGGTCGCCGTATTCGGGACCCATCTTTTCCTGGTCCTGGCGCTGCGAAATCGCCGGTTCTGGCTGCCGGTCGGCATCGCCTTCAATCTCGCGCTGCTGGCGTTCTTCAAATACAAATTTCTGTTCGTCGATCCCGGCTCATCGAGCCTGAGTGGCGTTGCGCCGGTCGATTTCCTTCTGCGATTGCCGCTGCCGATCGGAATCTCGTTTTTCGTCTTTCACAATATCAGCCTCCTGGTCGACCTGACCCGGCGGCAAGGTCCGCCGCCGGATCTGACCAGCGTCTTCCTTTACATCATCTTCTTTCCGCAGCTGGTTTCGGGGCCGATCACGCGCGCCGAAATGTTCATGCCGCAGATCATGCCGAAATACCTCGGAGACGTTGTATTCGTCGACGCCGCGAAATGGATCCTGACGGGATTCTTTTTCAAGCTTTACGTCGCGAACAATCTCAACGAGATGACGTCCTATATGGACTTCCCGCTCTACGAGACGCTGCAGACCCAGGATCGCTGGCTGCTGGTGTTTCTGTACAGCTACCAAATCTATGCTGATTTCTTCGGCTATTCGGCGATCGCGATCGGCCTCGCATTATTGTTCGGCTATCGCCTGCCGGTTAACTTCAATCTGCCGTATATCTCAAAATCGTTTTCCGAGTTCTGGACCCGCTGGCATATCTCGCTGTCGAACTGGCTGCGGACCTATCTCTACATTCCGCTCGGTGGCAACCGCCATGGCGGCTTCCGAACCTGCCTGAATCTGATGATTGTGATGGGGCTCGGCGGACTGTGGCACGGCGCCGGCCCGAGCTACCTGATGTGGGGGCTGTTGCACGGCGTGTTGCTCGTGATCGAGCGACCGTTACTGGCGCCGCTCGAGGCGATCAATTCCACACTGTTCCGGGCTGCCCGCGTGTGTTTCATCTTCTTTTGCGTGAGCATGCTCTGGATTTTCTTCAAGCTGCCGAATTTCGACCATGCCATCAGCTATCTCTCGGGCATGTTTGCGGCGAGCACAAATCCAAATCCACCAAAGTTGTTTTACAGCCTGGCATTGCTCTATTCGCTGCCGGTCATCGTCCAGCATTTTATATCAGGCGGAGTGTTCGAGCGAACGCTGCGCCGCGCGGAGCCGTATCTGTATGGTTCGATAGCCGCGCTGATGTATCTTGAAGCGGGCCCCGAAACCTCCTTCATCTATTTTCAGTTTTGAGTGTGGACATGCATCAAATGTCTGCGGTTCGATGGTTGGCAAAATGCGCAGTGAGCGCCGCGTTATTATTACTCGCGTGCGGTGTCGCGACAGCCTGGTTCGGCAACAGCCTGCAATTGCCGGCAACGACTACGCGCGACGGCACGCTGATCACATTGAACCGGTATGCGAGGGAGCCCGTTCCGGACGTTGTTTTTGTCGGCAGCTCGCTGACCTTCCGGCTCAAGGAGGAATATTTCGCAATGCCCCGCCTGCGAAACCTGGCATTGGCCGGAGGGTCTCCTCTGACCGGGCTGGAGATCGTGGCAAACCAGCCGCGGCTTCCCAGGCTGATCCTGATCGAGACAAACGTTCTGGTGAAAGCGCCGGACACAGCTGTCGTCGAGAGATATTCCAGGCGCAGCGATGCCGAGCCGCTGTTTTTCCGTCCCGTCAGGGCTGCGGTCGCGGCCTACGAGAATTGGCTTCACGTGCCAGTCACGCATGCGCAGGTCTCCGCCACCCTAGATCAGCTATTGAAGCAGCTGCCGAGCGCTTTCGACAGTCGGATCTACACCGATCGAGCGCTTGCGCAGTTCAACGCCCAAGACTCGACCGATGTCACGAAAGCCGATGTCGACAGGCTCGAGCAATTGATCGCATCAGTCGAGCGGCGTGGATCGCGCGCGCTATTGTTCGAGCTTCCCTATTCGCAGCCGCTGGAAGAGTCCCGACTGGCGAAGAATACCCACGAGATCGTTCACGCCAGATTTCCGGCGCCCGATCGATGGCTGCACATCGATTATTCGAGAAGCGATTTGCGCTGGGCGGACGGCGTTCATCTTGACGAGCGTTCAGCGGCGATCGTGGCGCAATCGATCGATCGGACTTTGCCCTCACTCCTCGGGCCGAAGTAAATTTTCTACAGCTAGTCGCGATGTGGGGTTACAGCGTCATGCCGAATTTTCTGGCGACCGCTCAATCAGCGCCCGAGACCCCCGCGTACAGGATTCGCGAGGCCGACGGTCAGGACGACGACGTCGCCGATACGCTGGGGGATCTGCATCGGTTGACGTTCTTCAACGGGGCAGGCTTGCCGGATTTCGACTGGGGGCATTGGTGGCTCGCCTTTCACGGCGCGACGCCAGTGGCCTTTGCCGGCCTGGTGCCGTCAACGCATGCCCATAATGCAGGCTATATATGCCGGGTCGGGGTGCTGGAAAAACATTGCGGACACAGACTTCAATTGCGTCTGATGCGTGCGATGGAGTTGCGGGCGCGGCACAATGGCTGGCATTGCGTGGTATCGGATACGACCGACAATCCGGCCTCGGCCAATAATTTCATCCGCGCCGGCTATCGGCTGTATCTGCCGCCATATCCATGGGCGTACTCGAATACGCTGTATTGGCGCAAGATCATCGCATGAGGCTTTATCGTGCCGACGCAGCGACGAGATTGGTTTCGGGTCCTCGGCCGGACCTATTCAAAAAGGCTGTAACCCCCCTTCGATTTTGACGGCACAAGTCTTTTGGGCGAAGCCATAAAGGGCTGTATATGGGATCACCGCCGGGTAGTTCAACGCCCCTGGCTGGCAAGGAACGGCCCTCGATGGCCGTCAATCGATCCAGGGAAGGGACCAGCCGATCATGACTGCCAGACCGCCATTGCCGGACCGGGTGCCACGCGAAACGGGGGCGCCGACCGCGCTTGACGGGTTGCTGGTGGTGGATTTCACCCGGGTCGTCGCGGGTCCCGCCTGTACACAGACGCTGGCCGACTTCGGCGCGGAAGTTATCAAGATCGAAAACCCCGATGGCGGCGATGATTCCCGGCACTATGAACACGCCGATCTCGCCGGCGAAAGCGCCGCCTATATCAGCCTGAATCGCGGCAAGCGCGGCATAGCGCTCGATCTCACCAAGCCTGAGGCATGCGAGGTTGCGCTCGAACTCATCGCGCGGGCCGACGTGGTGGTGGAGAATTTCTCTTCCGGCGTAATGAAGAAATATGGCCTCGATTACGCCTCGGTCGCGCCGGCCAATCCCCGCCTGGTCTATTGCTCGATCTCGGCCTATGGCCGCCAGGGGCCGTTCGCCTCACGCCCGGGCTTTGATCCGATCACACAGGCCGAAAGTGGATTCATGTCGCTCAACGGCTTTCCGGATGGACCGCCGGTGCGGACCGGACCGCCCGCGGTCGACATGCTGACGGGCATGGCGGCCTGCAACGCGATCCTGCTGGCGCTGTACGCGCGCGATCGGCTCGGTCGCGGCCAGCATGTCGAAGTCGCGCTGATCGACATCGCGGTGGCGATGACACAATTTTATGGCATGGCCTATTTGATGACCGGAAAGAATCCGAGCCGTCAGGGCAATTCGCCGAACGGCTCGCCCTCCGTCGGGCTCTACGAGGCCTCCGACGGGCCGTTTTATATTGCCTGCGCCAATGATCGGCTGTATCGCCGCCTGGTGGTCGAGGTGCTCGGCCGTCCCGATCTGGCCAGCGGTGAATTCCTCGACCGTCGTTTGCGCTCGGCCAACAAGGACAGATTGCGCGCGATCCTCACTGGAATTTTTGCTTCGGATGCGCGCGAAAACTGGGTCGCGCGGATGAAGGCGGCCAACATCCCCGTCGGTTATCTCCGTACCGTCGAGGAAGCCTTTAACTCGCCGGAAGTTCGTGCCCGCCATCGCGTCAGCCAGATTCCGCATCCGGCGGCGGGCTTCGTCCCCAACATCGAAACGCCGATCCATCTCGGCCTGACGCCGGCCTCCGATCCCGTCGCGGCACCCATGCTGGGCGCGCACACCAGCGAAGTCTTGCGCAAGACCCTCGGCTACGACGAAGGCCGCATTGCAGCACTCGCCAAGGCCGGGGTTTTTAGTGCGGGTGCGAAAAAGTGATTTTAGGAACGAGTCGATGATCTGAGTGTTTGAACCGGCCTTCACAAGGCCGTGTAGCGATATTCCGAGATAGCAAGATCAGCCCGATGGCCTCATGGCCATCGGGCTTTTTTTTGCGTTCAAGGGCCGTGCAGTAGAACAACTCATGCGGGACGTTCCTGGTACACGAGGCAACGGCCGGCACACCGATGTAGCCGCTACCGGGCACATATTGTACACAGGGCCGCCGGCAGCTGTTCGGCTGCCATGTCTTCAGCTTTTGGACGTCTTTCGCTTTTTCATCTCACGTGAGGAGTTGTTCCATGACGCACGCCATCCGCTTTCATAAACCCGGTGGACCCGAAGTTCTGGTCTGGGAGGAAGTCCCAGTTGGCAAGCCGGGGCCCGGGGAAGCGCGCATCCGTCATACCGCGGTGGGGCTGAACTTTGTCGATATCTACAATCGCTCGGGGCTTTATCCCGCCGCGCAGTTGCCAAGCGGCTTGGGCGGCGAGGGTGCCGGTGTGGTCGAGGAAGTCGGCGCCGGTGTCACCGATCTGAAGCCCGGCGACCGCGTGGCCTATGGCGCCGCCCCGATTGGCGCCTATTCCGAGGCGCGGCTGATTCCGGCCGATCGCCTGCTCAAGCTGCCTGACGGGATCGATGACAAGACCGCCGCCGCGATGATGCTGAAAGGCCTGACCACGCAATATCTGATCCGCCAGACCTATCGCGTCAAATCCGGCGACACGATCCTGCTGCACGCTGCCGCCGGTGGCGTCGGTCTTATTCTCGGCCAATGGGCCAAGCATCTCGGCGCTACCGTGATCGGCACCGTCGGCAGCGACGAGAAGGCCGCGCTCGCCAAAGCCCATGGCTGTGCGCATACCATCGTCTACTCACGCGAGGACTTCGTGAAGCGCGTCGAGGAGATCACGGGCGGCAAGAAGGTGCCGGTGGTTTACGACTCCGTCGGTAAGGACACGTTCCTGAAATCGCTGGATTGCCTGGCACCGCTCGGCGTCGCCGCGCTGTTCGGTCAATCTTCCGGCGCTGTCGATCCGCTGAACCTCGGTATCCTCGCTCAAAAAGGCTCGCTGTTCGTTACCCGCCCGACGCTGCACACCTACGCAGCCAAGCGCGAGAGCCTGGTCGCAATGGCGAAGGAACTGTTCGAGGTCGTGCAATCGGGCGCGGTGAAGATCGAGGTCAACCAGACCTATCCGCTCAAGGACGCGGCCCGGGCCCATGCCGATCTCGCGGCGCGCAAGACCACGGGCTCGACGGTGCTGCTGGTCTAGGGCCGGCCCGTGGCGCGCGTCCTCTTTCTGCTGCCGGCGCGGGATTTTGATCCGAGCGAAGCCGCGGTGAGTTGGCGCGTGCTGGTCGATGCCGGCCATGCTGTCGGGTTTGCGACGCCTGACGGAAAGCCGGCCGTCGCCGACGACATCATGGTGACGGGAAGGGGGCTCGATCTCTGGAGCACGATTCCGGTGTTGCGGAATTTTCCTCTCGTCGGGCTTCTGCTGAGGGCCAATCGCGACGCGCGCGACGCCTATGCCGCGATGACAGGAGATCCCAACTATGTCGCGCCGAAGCGCTGGGGTGACATCGATGCCACGGCATTCGACGCGCTGCTGTTGCCCGGCGGGCATCGCGCGCGGGGCATGCGCGATTATCTTGAGAGCAATATTCTAAAGCGCCTCGTCATCGGCTTCTTTGAGGCAAATAGACCGGTGGCGGCGATCTGTCACGGCGTTCTGCTGGCGGCGCGCAGCATCTCGCCGCAGACAGGCCGTTCGGTATTGTATGGATACCGGACAACCGCCCTGACCTGGGCGCTGGAACGCAGCGCCTGGTCGCTCGCCCGCATCATGCGGTTTTGGGATCCGAATTATTACCGGACTTATCTGGAACAGGACGGACAGCCCGATGGCTTCATGTCGGTGCAGCAGGAAGTAACGCGCGCGCTCGCCCGCGCTGACGATTTCATGGATGTTCCCGCGACTGATCCGGATTACCGCCGCAAGACATCGGGTCTGCAACGCGATACCATCGACGATGCACGGCCGGCCTTCGTGGTGCAGGATCGTAACTACATCTCAGCGCGATGGCCGGGCGACGCGCATACTTTCGCAAAGACCTTTGCCACGATGCTGAACTCGCGCGCGTAATTGCTGCGAGAAGTTGACTGGCCTTAACGGTCAGTTTTAGCCTATGAATGCGTCGTAGTGGAATGTTGGACAGGAAAAGGTCTCTTCGATGAGCATACAGGTCTACGGGTTCTGGCGGTCGATTGCTTCATTTCGCGTCAGGGTCGCCCTGAAGCTCAAGGGATTGCCGTTCGAGGAAACCCCGATCGATATTCTGGTTGGCGAGCAATTCAAGCCCGGCTATGACGCTGTCAATCCGGAGCGGGTTGTGCCGACCTTCATTCACGGCGGCCAGACCCTGTTTCAGTCGCTGGCGATCATCGAATATCTCGACGACATCCAGCCCAAGCCGCGGCTGCTGCCGGAGGATGCCGGAGAGCGCGCCTATGCCCGTTCATTGGCCCTGATGACGGTGGCCGATTCCCATCCTTTGGTGGTGCCGCGGGTCCGCAAGCATCTCGCCAAGACCTTTGGCGCTGATGCCCATGCAATCGAAGAGTGGGGCAAGCACTGGAGCATCGAGGGCCTCGCGACCTATGAACGGCTGCTGGGGCGCCGCGCGCCGGCGCCGTTTGCGCTGGGGGCTGAGCCGGGTCTGGCCGATATCTGCATCGCTGGCCAAGTGATCAGCGCGCATTTCCTTAAACTTGAGTTGACGGATTTTCCGCTGGTGGCCGGTCTTGCCGATCGCTGCTTCGCGCTGCCGGCATTCAAGTCGTCGCATCCGTTCGAGCAAGAGGGATACAAGACCGCCAGCGCGCATTGAGCGGGCCTGCTGCTTTGTTTGACTGCCGCTTCATCCTTCGAGACGGCGCAAGAGCGCCTCCTCAGGATGAGGAACTCGGTCTCTTCGCGATGAGATCCTCTATTCCCTCATGGTGAGGAGCGCGGCACAGCCGCGCGTCTCGAACCATCAGGCACTGACTCAGCCTAGACATCCAGCCCCAGCACCCGCGCGGCGTTGCCTCCGGCGATCTGGGCGAGCGTGATCTCGTCCATGCCCTGCACGCCCGCGACGTGGCCGATTGGATTGTATTCGGCCATGTCGAAGGGATAATCCGTTCCCATCACGATGCGGTCGGGACCGAACACGTCGAGCAGGTAAGCCAGCTGGTGGTAGCTGAACACGACGGTGTCGAGATAAACCTGTCGCAGGTAGGTCGTCGGGGGCAGCGGCAGATCGCCATGCGAATCCTTGCGCGCGCCCCAGGCGTGATCGATGCGGCCTGAATAGCCCGGCAGATAGCCGCCGCCATGCACCGCCATCAGTTTCAGATCGGGGAAGCGCGCCAGCGTTCCCGAGAAGATCAACTTGTGCAGCGCCAGTGTGGTCTCAAGCGGATTGCCGAGCACATTGTTGAAATAAAAGTCCGTCAGGCGATCGCCATGGGTGAACCCGTTGGGATGCATCATGACGAAAGCGCCGAGCTGTTCGGCCTTGGCCCAGAACGGCCGGAATTTCGGGTCCGACAGTTCCTGGCCGTCGACATTGGTCAGGATCTCGACGCCCTTTAGCTTCAGCGTGTTCATGATGTAATCGAGTTCGCGCACCGCGATCTCGGGCTCCTGCAGCGTGACCACACCGAGCCCGACAAAGCGGTCAGGCTTGCGCGCGCAATATTCCGCGACGCCGTCATTGGCGAGACGGTGTGCCTGCTCGGCGATCTTGGGATCGACCGAATAATAGCATTGCGGCGGCGCCGGCGCGACGACCTGGATGTCGATGCCCATCTTGTCGAGATCGAACAGGCGGCGGTCGATCGTGGTCATGACCTCGCCGACATCCTTTTCCTGCTGGGCGTTGATGGCCTTGGTCTCGGTATTGGCGAAATGCGCCAGCGGCACCCGGCTGAGATCGACATGCGGCTGCGCCAGCTTGGCGGCCTGCGGCACCACGATATGGGCGTGGATGTCGATCGTGATGGAGGAGGGGCGGCGGGCGAGGCCGTCGGCGTCGTGGTTGCGGGCGGCGGTGCGGCCGTAGCGGTTCATGCTGTCGATCATCGAATTTTCTCTGTTGTTGTTGCGTTGTTGTTCGGGGTGATTACGGAACTGGTATCGATTATTTCTTTGCCGGGCGCTGGGACCAGCGAACGGAAACGGTGGTCGCGTCGGCATCGCCAAGGCCCGCGGCTTCCGCCTCCTCAAAGCACGCAAGCGCGCTGGCCGCGACCGGCAATTCCGCATGGATCGAGGCCGCAAATTGCACGGCGGTGGCGAGGTCCTTTTTCGCAGCGGTGATGCCGAAGGCGGTTTCGCCAAGCGGCGCTCCGCCCAATACCTTGGCGATAATGGCGCCGCGGCCCTTCATGGCGGCCGGTGCGCCGGCGGTGTCGGATAAAATGTCGATCAGTCGCTCTGCTGGAAGATTGAGCGGCTTGCAGATGGTCAGGGATTCACCCAGCGCTTGCCAGTACACCAGGAGCGGCAGGTTGACCGCGAGTTTCATCGTCGCGCCCGCGCCCAGCGCACCGACATGCTCAATGCGGCGGCACATTTGTTCCAGCAGCGGCATCGCTCTTTTGACATCGGCATCCGTGCCGCCGACCAGACCGAACAGCTTGCCTTCTCTGGCCGGTACGGTGCTGCCACCGACCGGGCATTCGACAAAACCGGCGCTTGTTTGCGTCACGGCTGTTCCAACTGAGATCATCGTATCCGGGCGCAACGTGCTCATATCGATGAGGAGCTTGCCGCCGAGTTCAGCCTTCAGCACGCCGTTTGGCCCGCGATACACCGCTTCGGTTGCGGCATCGTTCAGCAACATCACGATAACGGTCTCGCAATTGCGGGCAAGTTCGGCTGGTGACGCGTAGAGCTTCGCACCGGCGTCGGTCAGCGGCTTTGTCTTCTTGGCGTCGCGATTCCACACGCCGACCTCATGGCCGACCGCGATCAATCGTTGCGCGATCGCCGCGCCCATTCGTCCAGTTCCGCATACGCCGATTTTCATGTTCTTGCCCTCAAGGGATGGAGTGTTGTCTTAGTGTGCGCGAAAGACGCCGAGATTTTGTGCGATCAAATCTTCATCGACTTCACTGGCCTCGCCGGCAAATACACAGCGTCCGGTGTTGAGAATGACGGCCTGATCCGCGACCTCGAGCGCCAGCTGGCGATTTTGTTCGACCAGGACGATGGATTGTCCTTCCTCCTTCAGCCGCTTGATGGTGCGGCCGACCTCGGCGACGATCAGCGGCGCCAGGCCCTCTGACGGCTCGTCGAGCAGCAGCACCCGGGGATTTCCCATCAATGCGCGTCCGATCGCCAGCATCTGTTGCTCGCCGCCAGAAAGCGTGCCCGCAAGCTGCGTGTGGCGCTCTTCCAGGCGCGGAAACATGGAATAAATCCGCGCGATATTCCACGGCTTCTCGCTTTTTTTCTCGCGCTGCCCCGCCACGATCAGGTTCTCCCGAACCGTGAGCGAAGGAAAAATCCGGCGCCCCTGCGGGACCAGCCCGATCCCGAGCCGCGAGATGCGCTCGGGGCTCAAGCCTTCGATCGATTCCCCGAACAGCTTGATCTCGCCTTCGCGGGGTTTGAGAAAGCCTACCACCGTCGAGATGCAGGTGGTCTTGCCGGCGCCGTTGCGGCCCAATAGCGCCAGCACGCCGCCCGGCCGCAGCGAAAAACTGACGCCGTGCAGGATATGGCTATCGCCATAAAATGCGTTCACATTGGTCAGGCTGAGTGCGTCAGACGCCAAGATAGACCTCGCGCGTTCGCTCATCCGCGATGACAGTATCGCGCTCGCCGTCGACGATCACCCGGCCGTAGTTCAACAGCGTCACGGTCTCCGCCAGATCGAGCGCGGTGTCCATGTCATGCTCGATCATGATCACAGCGGTTTCCCGCGGGATCGAGCCGATCAGCGATTTGACGGTCGAGCGTTCGGTGTCGGAGAGGCCCGCCAGCGGCTCGTCCAGCAGCAGCACGCGCGGCTTTTGCGCCAGCGCCATCGCGAGCTCAACCCGGCGTTTTTCGCCATAGGCGATTTCGGACACCGGATGATCGGCCAGATGCAGCAGCCCGACCGCATCGAGGGTTCTGCGCGCTTCGGTGGCGAGATCGCCGTAGAATGCCAGCGGCCGCCACATCTGCCAGCGCGAGGGCCGCAGGCCGAGCAGGCCGAGCGTCACATTGTGCTCGAGCGTATCGCCGGCAAAAAGCGTGATGATCTGGTAGGTCCGCGACAGGCCCCGATGCGCGCGCTGATAGGGCGCGAGCGTCGTGACGTCGTTGCCGAATAGTTTGATCTGGCCTGAATTGGGCCGCATGTCGCCGCTGATCTGGTTAAACAGCGTGGTCTTGCCGGCGCCGTTCGGGCCGATGATCAGGCGGCGTTCGCCGGGCCGGATCGTGAGCGACACGTTTTGGGTGACGGCGAGGCCGCCGAACGCCTTTTTCAGGTTGGTGACCTCAAGCGCATGGTCAGCCGCAACGGAAGTCATCGCGGCCTCCTGTGCAACAGCTTGGTCAGGCCGGGCACGATGCCGGTCGGCATCACCAGCACGATGAAGACGAACACCGCGCCGAGCAGCATGTTCCAGCGGTCGAGATAGGCCGAGACATAGTTCTTCAACAGCAGCACCAGCGCGGCACCGACGGCGGGCCCACCTGCTGTGCCCGATCCGCCCGCGATCACGCCAAGCAACGCCTCCGCCGAACTCGTGGTCGAGAGCGAGGTCGGGTGGATGTATTTGTTGTAGTAGACGTACAGCAATCCGGAGACGCCGCCCCAGAAACCGGCATAGACAAACGTGATCCAGCGGATCATCCAGGGATTGAAGCCGAGCGCGGCCATCCGGCGCGGCTGGTCGCGTACGCCTTTCAGGGACGAGCCGAACGATGACGCCGCGAAAATCGTCATCATCAGGAATGAGAATGACGCCACGATCAGCGCGAACCAGTAGAACGCCGAGGCGCTGTCGAGCGAGATGCCGAACGGCATCGGGCGGGTGAGGCCGCCGATGCCGTTATCGCCGTTGGTCACGCCGGACATGCGATAGGCCAGTCCCCACAACACCTGCGACAGCGCCAGCGTGATCATGAGAAAGCCGAGCCCGGTTGCACGCAGCGCGATCACTCCGAAAAAACCTGCCATCGCCGTGGTGCCCAGAATCGAGAACAATGCAGATGCGCCATGTCCCCATCCATAGCGAGTGGTCAGCAGCGCGGACATATAGGCGGCGACGCCGAGGTAGGAGGCGTGCCCGAGCGACGTCATGCCGCCATAGCCAACCAGCAGATTGAGGCTGAGCGCGAAGATCGCCGCGATCAGCATCTGGCTGGCGAGATTGACGTAGAAATCGCCCGCCAAAAACGGCAGCAGGACGAGCGCGACGGCGAGCAGGGCAGCGGCAATCCACTTCATGCGCCAACACGCCCAAACAGGCCTTGCGGCCGGAACGCGATCACGAAGATCATCGGCAGGAACAGGATAATGTACGCCAGTTCCGGAAACAGCGCCGAGCCGAATGTATAGACGAACCCGATGATGAAGCTGCCGACAAAGGCCCCCAGCAGACTTCCGATGCCGCCGAGAATGACGACGATCAGCGCCAGCGGCAGCATGTCGCCGTCAAGCCCGGGATAGGCCGACAGGATCGGCCCGCCCAGCACGCCGCCGGCGCCGGCGATGCCGGCTCCTAGACAAAACACGATCGTGAACAGGTTCGAGACGGGAATGCCGACCGCGCGCGCCATCTGGCGATCATCGACGCCGGCGCGGATCATCGCGCCCAAACGCGTGCGCTCCAGCAGGAAGTACAGTGCGATGGCGGCCACGATGGCGCATCCCACCAGCACCAGCCGATAGGTCGGAAACACGAAGCCAAACACGCGGGTCGGCGCCTGCAGATAATGCGGCGTCGGCACCGGGATCGAGTCGCCGCCCCACAATGCCAGGCAGGCATCCGAAATGATAAAGGACATGCCGAGCGTCACCAGCACCTGCCCGAGCGGATTGGTCTTCAGCCGGGTCAGTATCAGCCGTTCGAACAGGCCGCCGATCGCTGCCACTGCGATACCGGCCCCGAGCGCGGTCACCCAGAGATCGAGACCGGTATAGGTGCGCAGCGCGATCGCCCCGAAATAGGTTCCGAGCATGAAGAACGCGCCATGCGTCAGGTTCGCCAGCCGCATCAGGCCGAAGATCAGCGAAAAGCCCGACGAGAGCAGAAACAGCAGGCCGCCAAGCGACAGGCTGTTAAGACCCTGGATAATCCAAAATTGCATCGGCGGCCGATCTCGTTCGAAAAGTTGCGAGGTGGTCGGCCCGCAACGAAAGCAGGCTTATGGCTCCAGATTCACGGCTCTAAGTTCTTGGCCGGCGGGAAGTCACGCGAGTAGACCGGATTTTTCAGGAACTCGGCCTTGTCGTAGGTCCAGAACTGGCTGACATTCGGATAGTCCTTGATGACCGAGTTGACCAGCCGCCCGTCGGTTCGCGTGACCTTGCGGATGTAGACGTCGCCGATCGCGTTACCGAGTTCGTCGAATTTGAGCAGGCCGCGCACTGTATCGGTGCTGCTGCCGCGGATCGCCGTCATCAGTCCCTTCTTGTCTTCCGCATTGGCCTTGGTGGCCTTTAGCGCCGCTTCCAGAACCTCGCCGGAGACATAGGTGCTGGCGGCGTAATAGCCGGGGTCGTATTTGAACTGCTTGCGGAACGCCGGCGCGAAGGCCTTGTTGAGGGGGTTGTCGATCTCGGCCGAATACCAGCTCGTGGTCACGATCCCCAGCGCCTCGTCGCCCATGTTGCGCAACACGGATTCGTCGAGCGCGGTCATGCCGCCGATCACGGCCATCTTGTCCTTCAGGCCATATTCGATGAACTGGCGCAGGAAGCGGAATCCGTTCGAGCCGGCGGTACCCATGAAGATCGCGTCCGCGTTCTTCACCTGCGCGACATAGCTGCCGTAGTCGGGCGTCGCCAGCGGCGTGAAGATCTTCTGGATGATCTTGCCGCCATTGTCCTCGAACACGCGCTGGAAGCCGGCGCACATTTCATGGCCATAGGCGAAATCGTCAGCGATGGTGACGATCTTCTTGTATTTCAATTCCTTGGCCGAATATTCCGCCAGCGGACCGGTGCATTGTGACGAGGTTGAGCTTAACCGGACGAACCAGGGGCTGGGGTGCCGCTGCGTCATGTCCTCTGCCGCCGCGACGCCCAGCGTCGGGACTTCCTTTTCCGTGAGATAATCGGCGATCGCCAGCGCCTCAAAGGCCGCGAGCGGGCCGATGATGCAATGGACGTTGTTCTTTTCGACCAGCTCCTGCGCCTTGGTGCGGGCGGTGGCGGGAACGCCGGCGGTATCCGCCGAAATCAGTTCGACCTTGCGGCCCGCGAGCGTGTAGTCACGCTCCTTCAGGAACATCATCAAGGCCAGTTCCATGTCGATGCCGCCGGAGGCGAGCGGTCCGGTCTTGGCGGCCAGAAGTCCGATCCGGATCGGACCGGCGGCTTGCGCAAAAGCAAGGTTCGGCGCCGCCAGGCTGGCGAACCCTGCACCTGCAATGCGGCTGACAAATTGTCGTCGTGATATCGTCATGGATAATCCCCCCGGAACGCTGAAGCTGGATTTTGGCGCTTGTCGCTCTTGTTTTTTTGACGACCGATTTATCGGACGGAAGTCTTAAATGATCAAGTGATAACCACGCATTCAGCCGTGTGAATAACCTTGCGTATTCCGGGTTATGGGTGCCCCGCACGCCGGATCATCAACAAAACCGCTTTTGATGCAGTGCAGTATCGCCGGGATGCGGCCTTAAGCCGCTTAAGATTTGGGCGTGCTGATGATGGTTTTCTTCAGCACCTCAAACACCGCAGCGGTGTCCTGATCGCCCAGTCCCATCGCCATCGCCTGGGTGTAAACCGGCTGGGTCAGCGTAAACAACGGCGTAACGCAGCCGACGTCCTCGGCGAACTCCGCGATGATCGCCATGTCCTTTTTCCAGGTCGAGACTTTCATGGTGGCGGGCTCATAGACACCCTGGACCATCATCGGCGCGCGCATCTGGAACATCCGCGAGCCGCCCGCACCAGGGCCGACCAGGTCAACCACCATCTTCGGATCGAGCCCGGCGCGTTCCGCCAGCACCATCGCCTCGGCGGTCGCGACGTTGTGGATCGCTACCAGATGATTGGCGACGAATTTCATCCGGCTGCCATTGCCGAAGGTTCCGAGATCGGCACTTTGCTTGGAAAAATCCGCGAACAATGACGTGCAGCGGGCGATGGCGGCGCTGTCGCCGCTGGCATAGACGATGAGATCGCGCATCTTGGCCTGCGCGCCGGTTCCGCTGAGCGGGCAGTCCAGCGCGATGTGGCCGGCTTTTTTCAGAATGGCCTCAAACCGCAGCTTGTCGGCGAGGGTAAGGGTCGATAGCTCGACCACAATCCGCGGCGTCTGCCCGGAATCGGCGATCGCCTGCGCCACCTTCTCGACTGCCGCGGGCGTGGGCAGGCTGGTCAGGAGGATCGGCGTTTCGCGCGTGACATGTGCGACGTTATCGGCAATGACGACATCGGCGGCCGCCAACTCGGCGCGTTTGGCGGCATCGGTATCGAAGCCGATCACCCGCCATCCGCGCTCAATCAGGTTGACGGCGATCGCGCCGCCCATGATGCCAAGCCCGACAATTCCAACGGTCTTGTCCATGAAATTTTCTCCTTGCAAACCTGATCGCTGTCTTGATCGTCGTCTTGGGACGCCGTGTCCAATTCCTGAATAACCAGTGATCGGACGATGCGCAATCATCATCGCGTGATCAAAGATCGCTCGCAGATGTGCAGATGCTGTCGAGGTTTTCGGGGAATGCCGGAAGTTTTGTGCAATTACCGTGCAGATGCCCCCGATGCGCTGGCGCCTCGCAAACATGTTTGGTACGGGCGATTGATCCGCTGAAACTTCCTACCCATGATCGTTTCGTTCAGATGATAAAAATCGTTGGCACCGTCGTACTCTGGCTGTTCGGTGCGGCTTTTATTTTTGCGGGCTTCAACATTCACGAGCCCTATGTGAATTTTTTGCACGGCGCCGCCGCCCTGGTTTTGTCGATCACGGGCTTCATTGTCTTTTTCCTGATCAAGCGGGGCCATTGGCGCGCCGGCAAAGCGGGACGGTTGCTGGTGTTGTTGTGGTGCCTGCCATCCCTCTCGATGCTCTACGCCCAGGCCGCATTTGAACTCTGCAAACGAAATGTCCTGCATACGGATGCCGCGCAGGCGCACATGCTGGGCCAGCATTTTGTGGTGGGCTACACATCACTCGACGAAGTTGCGCCGCTCGCCGAACAAGGCCTGATCGCCGGCATCTATGTAGCCCGGCACAATATCGCGGGGCGAACGACCGACGAGATCAAATCCGAGATTGCAGCGCTTCAGGAGCGGCGGCGCGTCGCGGGCCTTCCGCCGTTGATCGTGGCTGCCGATCAGGAGGGCGGCATCGTCTCGCATCTGTCGCCACCTCTGACGGAACTGCCGGCCTTGGCCAGTTTGGCCGGTCTGCCGCCGGATATCAGGGTGAGAGAAGCGAAAGCGTTTGGGCATATCCACGGGCAGGAATTGGCGCAGATCGGCGTGAACCAGAATTTTGCCCCGGTGCTTGATCTTCGGCGGGCAGGGCGCACCCGGTTTGATTTCAACACGCTGACCGGCCAGCGCGCGATATCGGACGATCCGGCTGCGGTGGCCGAAATCGGTCTGGCCTATGTGCGGGGTCTCGAAACATCAGGTGTGCGTGGCACCGTGAAACATTTCCCGGGCCTTGGCCGCGTGCGCGCCGATACCCATCATTTCAGCGCCAATCTGGACGCTTCGCTGGCCGAGCTGGAGGCGTCCGACTGGCGGCCTTTCCGGGAGGTTCTGGCAGGCTCGAACGCGCAGTTGATGATCGGTCACGTCACGGTGACGGCGATCGACCCGGATCGTCCGGCATCGCATTCCAAAAGGGTTGTCGATGGAATCATTCGCCAGAAGTGGAACTACCAAGGCGTCGTCATCACCGACGATCTGGTGATGGGCGCGATCTATAACCACAATGTCTGCACCGCCGTGGTGGAGGCCCTCAACGCCGGCGTGGATTTGCTGCTGGTCGCCTTTGACGGGTCGCAATTCTACCGGCTTTTCACATGCGCGTCCGATGCGCTCAGCCAACAGCGCCTCGATATGGCTATGCTGCATGACAGCGAAGTCAGGCTGAAGCGGGCTTTTCCGCCGGATTAACCGGCCGATTCGTCTTCCCTGTCGAATTTGATTGACGGGGCCTGTGGGCCGCGCCTTAATAAGTGATCGGTCGATAAACAACGGTTAAATAACCGCAACCGGTCAAGCAGCTTCGTCGTATAATGACGTGCGCCGCTATCTCAAGGGAGCGAACCATGAAAGTCACGGGCTTCAATCATTTGTCGATCGGCACCAAAAATCTCGCGGAGTCCGTCAAGTTCTATGAAACCGTGTTGGGCATGCAGACCATTCCCAGCTACAATTTCGGTTTCAAGACCAAATATCTGCGCTGCGGCGATCTGCAATTGCACATCTTTGAGCTCGAAGACCAGGTTCCGCTCTACCAGCACTTCGCGCTGGATGTGGATGATTTCCATGCCGCCTATGAGGCCGCCAAGGCGATGGGCGCGCTGGATTCGAAGGCCTTTCGCAATCCCGTGAACGAGCTTCCGGACGGCTGCGTGCAGATGTATTTGCGCGACCCTTCGGGTAACCTGATCGAGATCGACTGGCCCGACGTCAATACGCTCGATCGCTCGCGGATTCCCGAGATGAAGCTGTTGACGGAATTCGCCGAACAGGACCAGGAAGGCCTTGCGGCCTCGCTTTATCTGGATCGGCCGCATATGAAGGCCAAGCGGCGGGCGTAATCGCGGGGAGCCTGACATGGCAGGTGCCGGTCCAAAGCCAACTACCAGCCTGCCGTCGGCAACGGACGCCGACAGCAGCGCCTATGCGGCCATGATCGCCAAGGCCAAGGCTCTCGTTCCGCACTTGCGCGATCGCGCGTCCAAAACCGAGGATATGCGCCGGCTGCCGACCGAGACCGAGCGCGATCTGCATGAGGCGGGTCTGTTTCGAATCCTGCAGCCCAAACGCGTCGGCGGCTCCGAATTCGATTACGTCGCGCTGGTCGATTGCGCCGATGCGATCGGGCAGGCGGATGCGTCGGCGGCGTGGAATTTTGCCAATCTCTCCAGCCATCATTGGATGCTCGCGATGTTCGACAAGCGGGCGCAGGATCTGGTGTGGAACAAGGACGTCAACGCGCTGATTGCGTCGTCGTTTATCTTTCCCGCCGGGCGCGCCAGGAAAGTCGACGGTGGCTATGTGCTGCGCGGAAGCTGGCCGTTCTCGTCGGGCGTGGATTCCGGCGAGTGGAATATGCTGGCCAGCGTCGTCTTCTCAGACGACGAGGCCGACGGCGTCGAATACCGCGTGTTTCTGCTCAACAAAAGCGACTACACCATCAAAGACACATGGAACGCGACGGGATTGCGCGGCACCGGATCGAACGATGTCGAAGTCCACGACGCCTTTGTGGCGGAACCGATGACGATCGGGGTACACGAACTCGCCGGTGGACCCACGCCCGGCAGCGCCGTTAATCCAAATCCGCTCTATGCGCTGCCGGTATTCTCGCTGTTTCCCTATGTGCTGTCGGGCGTGGCGCTCGGCAACGCGCAGGCCTGCCTCGATGATTATATCGAATCCGCGCGCCATCGCGCCTCGACCTACAATCGCGCCAAATTGGGCGATCTGCAGAGTACGCAGATCAAGATCGCCGAGGCGTCCGCCAAGATCGACGCGGCCCGCCTGATCATGCGCTCGACCTGTATCGCCGCGATGGCCGATGCGCGGCGCGGCCATGCGCCTGATACCGCCGTCAAGACCCGGATGCGGCGTGACGGGGCGTTTTCAGTCAATCTGTGTACCGAAGCCGTGTCGCTGCTGTTTGCGGCGAGCGGCGCGCGAGGCCTTGCCACCTCAGGCGCGCTGCAGCGGCAGTTCCGCGATGCCCATGCGATCAATTCGCACATCGCGTTTAATTTCGACGCTGCCGGCACCAATTACGGACGGGTTGCGTTGGGCCTGCCCTCCGAAAACCTGACGCTTTGAGGCCCGGGAATGAACGACGCCTCAAAGCACCCGACCACGCCCGATCCGGCCAATGAATTGTCCAGCGACGCTTCGGCGATCGATCCCCGGGATTTCCGCAACGCGCTCGGCACCTACTCCACCGGCGTCACCATCATCACGGCGATGACGGCGGACGGGAAGCCCTACGGGTTGACCTGCAATTCGTTTGCGTCAGTATCGCTCAATCCGCCGCTGGTGCTATGGAGCCTCGGCATGTTTTCTCAGGGGTTACCGATTTTCCAGAACGCCAGCCATTTCGCGGTCAATGTCCTCGGCGCGTCGCAGCAGGCACTGTCGAACAAGTTCGCCAAATCCTCGGCGGACAAGTTCGAGGGTGTCGAATGGGTGCCGGGCCTCGGCAACGCGCCGCTGCTCGCCGACTGTGTGGCCAATTTCCAGTGCCGCGCCGCCAGCCGCTATTACGGCGGTGACCATGTGATTTTCCTCGGCGCGGTCGAGGCCTATGCCTATAATCGCGGAGAGCCGCTCTTGTTTGCTCGCGGCGGCTACGGGCGATTTATTGGAGCGGACACACTTCCAGTGACCTCGGGATCATGAAAAAGAAAGCCACGCCCAAGCGCGCGCGTACCAAGCAGAAACGATTATCGCCGGACGATCGCCGCAAGGAGTTCGTCGCCAAGGCCACCGAATTCTTCTCGGAAGAGGGATTTGGCGGAGGCACCCGCGACCTCGCGCGCCGGCTCGGCGTCACCCAGCCGCTGCTCTATCGCTATTTCCCGAGCAAGGACGACCTGATCAAGGAAGTCTATCGCACTGTTTATCTCGAGCCGTTCGATACCGGATGGGAAAAGCTGCTGGCGGATCGTTCCAAGCCGATCCGCGAACGGCTGCAGGAATTCTACGACGCCTACACCAATGTGATTTTCAACCGCAAATGGCTGCGGATCTATCTCTATTCGGGCCTGAAGGGCCTCGACATCAATCGCTGGTATGTCGGCGTTGTCAGGGACAAGATTCTGACCCGCATCGTCCGGGAATGCCGCCACGAAGCGGGCATGCCGCTGCAAACCAAACCAAGCGCCGCCGAGCTGGAGATGGCCTGGGTGTTTCACAGCGGCATTTTCTATTACGGCGTCCGCAAATACATCTACGAGTTGCCCGTGCTCGAAAGCAAAGAGCGGATGATCTCGGACGCGTTGGATGCCTTCCTGGCCGGCTTCGAGCGCGTGTTCGGCGCCACGGTGGCGATCAGCCGCCCGCCGGTGAAGGTGGTGGGGTAGCGCCTAAATCGCTTCACCCTTCGAGACGCGCGCAAGTGCGCGCTCCTCAGGATGAGGTCCGAGCCAGCATGAGATCCGAGCCAGGACGCGCTCTTAGACCCTCATGGTGAGGAGCGCGTCTTCGCGCGTCTCGAACCATGAGGCCCCCGGAACCAACAACGCTTAAATCTTCTCAATCGCCCCGCTCACGATCGATCGCTGGATCGCCTCGAAACTTCGCACATTCGACAGCATCTCCTCATGCGTCACGGGATACGCCGCTTCACCCACCACCGCGCGCCCAAACGCTTCGAGATTCGAGCGCACCGCCGGATGCGGCCCGAAGAACGAGGTCACCGGCTCCGCATTCTGCAGTACGCGGGTCACGTCCCATCCGGTTGAATTCTGCGGATGGCTGCGGTCGCGGATCTCCATCCAGCCTTTCGAGCCCAACAGTGCCAGCCGTCCCATGAACGGCGTTGCCAGCACCGCGCCGAGCAGGGCCGTGGCGCCGTTCTCGAACCCGATTGTGATCGCCAGCGTATCGCCATTCTCGAAATGGCTACCGAGTTGCCCCAGCCGCGCCCAGACGCTGGTCGGCCGTCCCAATAGTGCAATCGAAAGATCGACCACGTGAATGCCGGTGGCCGACAACGGCCCGGCCGGATTGATGGCCTTTGATAACCGCCAATTGTCGGGCGGCAGTTTCAGGAACAGGTCCTGGCTGAAATTGCCTTCCACCAGCAGCGGATTGCCGAATTCGCCGGCCGCAAAACGCTTGCGCATCTCAATGACGGCAGGCTCGAACCGGCGCTCGTGGCCGATGCCCAGTTGAACGCCGGCTTTGGTCACGGCGGCAATCGCGGCTTCCGCATCGGCAGCGGTGGTGCACAGCGGCTTTTCGCAGAACACATGACGGCCCGCTTTGGCGGCCGCGATAATCTGTTCGGCATGACGTTCCTGCGGCGTCGAGAGAATGACGGCCTGAACCTTGGGGTTGGCCAGCGCTTCCTCGAAACTAGCGGCGGTCTCGACGCCGAGTTCGGCGGCTGAGGTGCGTGCGGAGTCCAGGGGGTCCACGCCCAGTATGGGCCGGATGATCTCACTGTCGCGCAGATTCCTGAGGATATTCTGTCCCCACCAGCCCAAACCGATCACGGCGGCATTGATCATGCGCGGCTTCCCGTCCCTGGTGTTTTTTGTTTATGTGGCTTTGGCCATTTCGGCGCGGTACCAGTCGCCGATCTCGCTCGCGGTCATCAACGCCACGCCGTCATGGCTGATGACGTAATCAAGCAGCGCTTCCAGATATTTGATCCGGTGCGGCACGCCGGTGATGTAGGGATGCACCGAGATCGCCATGATCCGCGCGTTGGTATCGCCCTCCAGATACAGCCGGTCGAACTGATCGGTGCAGCGCTTGAGGAACTGCTCGGACGGCAGATGCTGCAGCGCATGAATCACAATGTCGTTGGTCTCGACCGAATAGGGAATCGTGGTCATGGTGCCATGGGGCGTCGCGATATCCTGCGGCAGATCGTCGATCACCCAATCCGCCAGATATTCGATCCCATTAAGACGCAAAAGATCGATCGTTTCGTTGGTCTCGGTCAGGCCCGGGCTTTCCCAGGAGCGCGGTTGCTTGCCGGTGAACTTCGCAATCGCATCGACGGCGCGCTTGATCGCGTCGCCCTGGTTCTCAAGTTTGTGCATCGGGCCCTGCAGAAATCCGTGGCCCATGAATTCAAACCCGGCCTCCAGCGCCGCCGAGGCCACGCGCGGGTATGATGTGCAGACGCTGCCGTTCAGCGCCAGCGTCACCGGCATGTTGCGGTCGGTCAGCGCCTTGAACTGGCGCCAGAAGCCGGCGCGCATGCCGTATTCGTGCCACGACCAATTGGGCACGTCGGGCAATAGCGGCTGTCCCATCGGCGGGCTCAGCACGGTGCGCGGCATCGCGTTCTCGATCCGCCATTCCTCGACATTGAGGATGACCCACACCGCCAGCTTCTTGCCGCCCGGCAATTTCAGTTTTGGACGGTCGATTTGCGCCTGATAGGGAATGCGATCGGTAAGGGCCACGGCAGTTCTTCTTTTTGCGATGTGATGTTGGGTGCGGATTTGGCGCTGCGGATTATTCCGCCGCGCTGGATTTTTTCGAGGAGGCTGCATTGATCTGCGGCAAGACCTTCTCAGCCATCAGGATCATGGACTGGCGTCCAAGCTCGCGGTCCTTCCAGTCCTTGCCGGCATACAACAACGTGCCGAACTCGCCGACTTCCTCCTGGAACGCCAGCAACTGATCCGCCACACTGTCCGGCGTGCCGTAAATGATCAGCTTGTCGCACACCATTTCCAGCGTCACTTCCTCGTCGGGCTGGTCGCGGCGGGTCTTGAACAGTTCGATGCGGCCGTTCTTCTTCAGCTTGGTGAACAGCGAACGGTAGTAATAGATATAAGGTCCGTCCGGATCGGTCGCGTAAGTCTTGGCGGTCGCCGCGTCCTTGGCGACGAACACGCTCTTGGCGACGCGCCAGTTGGCGGGATCGGCCGGCCGGCCGCCGCGCTCGCAGCCTTCGACATATTTCGGCCAGTGGCTTTTGACCCAGGCCGGCATCAGGAAGTTCGCCGAAATCGGTTCCCAGCCGCGCACGGCGGCTTCGGTGACGCCCTTGGAGAACGGCGCCACCGCGGTCACGACGATCGGCGGATGCGGCCGCTGCAGCGGGCGCGCAATAAAGCCCTGGCCGATTTCCTTGATCAGGGTTCTTTCCGTCGAGACGTTCCAGTATTTGCCTTTCAGATTATAAGGCGGCTCGTTGGCCCAGATTTCCAGAACCTGATTGATCGATTCGAGAAACATCTCGTTGCGGTTGGCGTCGAGATTGCCGAACAATTCGGCATCCGATAGCAATCCGCCGGGGCTGATTCCGAAGATCAGCCGGCCGTCGAGCATGTGATCGAGCATCGCCAGGCTGGACGCGATGGTGGCCGGGTGGGTGTTCGGCATGTTGATGGTGCCGGTGCCGAGCTTGATCTGTTTGGTGGCGGCGGCGATCCAGGCCAGGAACGCGACGCAGGAGGTGATGTTCTCCGCCTTGTCGGTGACGTGTTCGCCGACATAGGCCTCGGTGAACCCGAGTTCGTCGGCCAACAGGAAGGCTTCGCGATCTTCGCGCAGCGATTGCCGCCAATCCTTGTCGAGCGGATGGATCGGCATGGTAAAGAAACCGAGATTCATGGTCTGTCTGCTCCTCCCTGGAGCCGATTTTGCTGCGCGCTGAACCGCGCGCGTTTGCGACATTATGACTAATCCGAAAGTCGAGTCATCAGAAATAATCGTTCGATAAACAAACTTGACCTTTGGGGGGCACCGCCGTCTAATCCCAAAAATATACCCAATTTTCGGCCGGGGAGGTCACATCCATGAAAGCCTCGGCTTTCAGTTACGCCCGTGCAACCAGCGTGATGAACGCGATCGAGTTGCTCGCAGAACATGGCGATCGGGCGAAGGTGCTTTCGGGCGGCCAGAGCCTGATGCCGGCGATGAATTTGCGTCTGATTTCTCCGGAACTCATTGTCGATATCGGCGACCTCACGGAGCTGCGCGGCATTGCCGTGACCGGCGACAGGTTGCGGATCGGCGCGCTGACGCGCCATGTCGATATCCTGAACTCGTCTGATATCGCCAAACACGCGCCGTTGATCAGCGAGGCCATCACGCATGTCGCGCATGCAGCGATCCGCAATCGCGGCACCATCGGCGGCAGCCTCGCGCATGCCGATCCCGCGGCGGAATTGCCGGCCTGCATGGTGGCGTTGAATGCGACAATTATCGCCAAAGGCCCGGCGGGTGAGCGCACGATTGCCGTCGAGGATTTCTTCACGGGAATCTATGAGACGGCACTGGAAGTGGACGAGTTATTGGTCGCCGTCGAGATACCCGTCGCGCGACAACATTCCGCGCATTACTTCAGCGAATTCGCGCGGCGGCACGGCGATTACGGCATTGTCGGCCTCGCCGCGCAGGCGATGGTCGAAGGCGATGTCCTGACCGATCTGCGGCTGGCCTATTTTGCCGTCGGCGATAAACCGGTATTGGCCACGGCGGCGACAAAGCTGCTCAATGTCGCCGTCACGCCGGCGGTGCTGGCAGAGGCCTCAGTGGCGCTCGGCGAAGAACTCGATCCGCAGGAGGATCAACAGGCCAGCGTGCCGATGCGCCGGCATCTGGCCAAGGTGTTGCTGGCGCGCTGCGTGGCGAAGCTTGCTCGGCCGTCCTGAACTCGCGCCGGGGAAGTTTTGTGATCGCTCCTGTGTCGATATCGCTTCAGGTGAACGGCGAGCGCATCGAGGCGCATGTGTTGCCGCGGCTCAATCTGGCGGATTTCTTGCGCGAACATCTGCAAGCTGACCGGCACGCATGTCGGATGCGAACACGGCGTGTGCGGCGCCTGCACCGTGCGCGTCAACGGCGACATCGTTCGCTCCTGCCTGATGCTGGCGGTGCAGGCCAATGGCGCCTCCGTCGAGACCATCGAGGGATTGTCCGACAGCGGCGAAATCGCCGATCTGCAGGCGGCGTTTCGCGATCGCAACGCGCTGCAATGCGGCTTCTGTACTCCCGGCATGCTGATGGCGGCGCAGGATTTGCTGCTGCATGATGCCGAGCCGGATCGCGAACGCATCCGCGAACATCTCTCCGGCAATTACTGCCGCTGTACCGGCTATCAGGCCATCGTCGATGCGGTCGAGTCCACCGCGCGGGCGCGCACGGGGCGCAGCGCATGAGCGTGCAGTGACCGACGACTCCCGAAACCCTCTCGGTGCTCGACCGGCCGAATTCCTATATCGGCAAGACGGTGCCGCGGCCCAATCTCGATCGGCTGACGCAGGGGCGCGGGCTCTATGTCAGCGACATGGAACTGCCGCGGATGGCGCATGTGGTGTATCCTGCGCTCGCCCTATGCGCATGCGAAGATCATCGGCATCGACGCGACTGCGGCCAAGCAAATGCCCGGCGTCATCGCCGTGGTGACCGGCGAGGAGCTTGCCGCCGTCATCACGCCATGGGTCGGCGTGCTCACGCATCTCAAGGGCCTCAAATCGGCGCCGCAGCAGCGCGATCGCGATCGATCGGGTGTGCTGGCAGGGCGAAGCCGTCGCCGCCATCGTCGCGACCAGCCGCGCGGTCGCGGAAGACGCCGCCGAGCTTGTCGCCGTTGACTATGAAGAACTGGATGCGGTGACGGATATGCGCACCGCGCTCGATCCGCAGACGCCGGTGATTCATGCCTCGCTCGGCGATAATCTGGCGTTCGAGCGCACGCTCGATGCCGGCGCCGTCGATGCGGCGTTTGCCGAGTCCGACGAGGTGGTGGAGGCCGAATTCGTGTTCGGCCGCCACACCGGCGTGACGCTGGAGCCGCGCGCGGTGGTGGCGGACTGGAATCCCGGCGAGGCGCGGCTGACGATCTATCAGGGCACCCAGGCGCCGCACATGGTGCAGAATATCGCGGCGCTGCATCTCGGCCTCGAGGAGGCGCAGGTCCGCGTGGTCTGCAAGGATGTCGGCGGCTCCTTCGGCATCAAGGTGCACATCTACGCCGACGAGATGGCGACCTATGCGCTGTCGAAAATGCTGCGCCGGCCGGTCAAATACGTCGCCGACCGGATCGAAAGCTTCAATACCGATATCCACGCCCGCGACCATCGCTGCAAGGGCAGGATCGGCGTCAAGCGCGACGGCACCATCACGGCGTTCGAGATCGACGATCTCACCGGCATCGGGCCGTATTCGATGTATCCGCGCACCAGCGCGATCGAGGCCAACCAGGTCGTCAATCTCGTCGGCGGGCCGTACACGACCAAGAACTATCGCGCCCGAGCCCGCGTCGTGTTCCAGAACAAGAACGTGATGTGCCAGTATCGCGGCGGTCGGCCATCCCATTGCGTGTTCGGTGACCGAGGGCCTGGTCGATCTCGCGGCGATGAAGATCGGCATGGACCCGGTGGAAATCCGCCGCCGCAACCTGATTGCCGATGACGCCTATCCCTGCGCTTCGCCGTCCGGCCTGCGGTTCGAACTGCTGTCGCATCATGCGGCGATGGACAAGCTGATCGGAGATGATGGACTACGACGCGCTGCGCGCCGAGCAGGCGGCGCTGCGCAAGAAGAACATTCATCGCGGCATCGGCATTGCGAGCTTCATCGAGGTCACCAATCCGAGCGCGGCGTTTTACGGCGTCGGCGGCGCGAAGATCTCGTCGCAGGATGGCGTCGCGGTGCGGCTCGACGCGCAGGGCTCGGTGATCTGCCAGACCAGCATCACCGAACAGGGGCAGGGCTCGGAATCGCTGACCGCGCAGATCGTCGGCAGCGTGCTCGGCGTCTCGATGGAAAAGGTGCGCGTCATTCTCGGCGATACCGACAACACGCCCTATGGCGGCGGCACCTGGGCCTCGCGCGGCGCCGGCATCGGCGGCGAGGCCGCGCTTCAGGCCGCCAAAGTACTGCGCAGGAATATTCTCGATGTGGCCGCCGCGATTCTGCAGTCCTCGCCTGCCGAACTCGACATCGTCAACAATGCGATCGTGAATGCCGGCGACGGCGCGCCGCGCATCGAACTGCGCGAACTCGGCCGGATCGTCTATTTCCGTCCCGATACGCTGCCGCCGGGCATCCAGCCCGAACTGATGGCGACGCGCCATTTCGTGCCGCGCGAATATCCGTTCGCCTTTACCAACGGCGTTCAGGCCGCGTGGCTCGAGGTCGACACCGATACCGGCTTCGTCAAACTGCTCAGGCACTGGGTGGTCGAGGATTGCGGCACCATCATCAATCCGCAACTGGTCGACGAGCAGATCCGGGGCGGGGTGGTGCAGGGGCTCGGCGCGGCGCTGTTCGAAAAATGCATCTATGACGAGCGCGGCCAGCTCACCAACGCCAACATGGCCGATTATCTGGTGCCGATGTCCGGCGAGATGCCCGATATCGATATCGGCCACGTGGTGTCGCCGACGTCGGAGAGCGAACTGGGCGCCAAGGGCGCGGGCGAGGCCGGCACCGCGGGGCGGCGGCGGCGGTGGCCAACGCCGTGAACGATGCGCTGCGCCGTTCGGCGCGGTGATTACCGAGATTCCGCTGACGCCGCAGGTTATCCTGACGGCGCTGGGACGGATTTGACGCGGCCCATGCCAATAAACCAAATGCTGAGGGCTCTGGGGGCCAAGGGCATGTTGTGATGTCCGCTTTGTTCATCCAGTATAGCCTCAAGAAATGGGACAAATGGGAGGATCATCAATGAAACGCAGGACATTTCTCGGCGGCACGATCGCCGTCACCACGCTTGGGCTGGCCTCTCGCGCCGGCGCGGACCAGCCGCCGATCAAGATCGGCATGAGCATGGCGCTGACCGGCGGTCTGGCCGGCGGCGGCAAGGCTTCGCTGCTCGGCACCGAGATCTGGCGAGACGATATCAACGCCAGGGGTGGGCTGCTCGGCCGCAAGGTCGAACTCGTCGTCTATGACGACAAATCGAGCGCGTCCGAAACGCCGGCGATCTATTCGAAGCTTCTGGACGTCGACAAGGTCGATCTCCTGTTCGCGCCCTACGCCACGGTGCCGACCGCGCCGATCATGCCGCTGGTCAAGCAGCGCGGCATGGTCCTGATCGGCAACTTCTCGTTCCAGGTGAACAGCAAGGTCGGCCACGACATGTGGTTCAACGTTGCGCCGTGGGGGCCGGCCGATAGCTGGGCCGCATCGTTCCTCGACATCGGCCAGAAGGCCGGCGGCAAGACCATGGCGCTGCTCGCGGCGGACCAGGAGTTTGCCCAGAATCTGGCGGTGACCGCGCGCGACGTCGCCAAGAAGCTGAACATGCCGATCGTGTTCGATCAGTCCTATCCGCCAACCACGGTGGAATTCTCCGGCATCATTCGCGCGCTCAAGGCCGCCAAGCCCGACATCGTCTATGTCGCGTCCTATCCGCCGGATTCGGCCGGCATTTTGCGCGCCGTGAACGAAATCGGGATCGGCGACAACGTCAAGATTTTCGGCGGCGGCATGGTCGGCCTGCAATTCGGCGCGGTCATGGAAAACCTCGGCTCGCTGCTCAACGGCGTCGTCAACTACAATACCTGGCTGCCCGGAGCCGAGCATGTATTTCGACGGCACCAAGGCGTTCTTCGAGACCTATTCGAAACGCGCCGTCGAAGCCAAGGTCGATCCGCTCGGCTATTATCTCGCGCCGTTCGGCTACGCCAGCGGCCAGCTCATCGAGCAGGCCGTCAAGGCGGCCGGATCGCTCGACCAGAAGGCGCATCGCCAAATATCTGCGCGAGAACGTCCATCAAGACCATCGTCGGCCCGATCGCGTTTTCCGCGGATGGCGAGCGCAAGGAAACCGCGACGCTGCAGGCCCAGTTCCGCGGCATCGTCGACAAGAACATGGATCAGTTCCGCAAGCCGGGCAAACAGGTGATCCTGTTCCCGGAGAAGCTGAAGTCCGGCGAACTCGTCACGCCCGTTCGAGGCGGCGCGGAACTAGACTTCACGGTTTTTCTCTGACCATGGTACGGCTGACTTGCTACGAATGACGTGGAGTTGGCCGTACCATGCGTCCCTACGAATCAACGAGAATCAAGATTGTCGGGCGTGCGCGAAGCGAGGAAGCGGCGTAAGAACAGGTCACGGGGGACCTCACTTGTTTTCACTTGACCTGCTGCTGGACGCGGTGGTGATCGGCGTGCTGCTCGGCTGCTTCTATGCCGCGGTAAGCCTCGGGCTGTCGCTGTCCTTTGGCCTGCTCGACGTGCCCCACGTCGCGCATCCGGCTTTTCTGGTGATGGCGTCCTATGGCGTGTTTTTCCTCAACGACAGCTTTGACATCGATCCGCTGCTGGCGGGGCTGCTGATCACGCCGCTGCTGTTCGTGTTCGGCCTTGTCGCCTATCGCCTGTACTACGAGACCTTCGAAAAGCGCGGCAGCGACGCCGGCGTGCGCGGCATCGCGTTCTTCTTCGGCATCGCCTTCATCATCGAAGTGCTGCTCATCCTGCAATTCGGCGTCGACCAGCGATCGGTCACCGCGTCCTATATCGGCAAGGCCTGGCGGATCGGCGACATGCGGATTCCGTTCCGGCTGATTGGTCGCGTTCGCGGTGCGCCGGGGCGCTGACGATCCTGCTGACGCTGTATCTGTCGAAAACCTTCATGGGACGGGCGATCCGCGCGGTGGCGCAGGATCAGGAGGCGCTGCGGCTGATGGGCGCCAACCCGGTCCGGATCAAGCAATGGGCGTTCGGCATCTGCGACGGCCGTGCTCGGGATCGCCGGCGCGCTGCTGATCATCGTTGCGCCCGTCGATCCGACGCTCGACCGCGCCTATATCGGGCGGACATTCTGCGTCGTGGTGATGGCCGGGCTCGGCAGCATGAGCGGCACGCTGGTCGCCGCCATCATCCTCGGCGTCGCCGAAGCCATCGTCCTGACCATGTTCGGCGCTTCCTGGGCGCCGGCGATTTCGTTCGCGATGCTGCTCGGCGTTCTGGCCGTCCGGCCGCAGGGCCTGTTCGGAAGACGATCATGAATAGCCGCGGCATCGCCTTCTGGATCGGGGCGATCCTGTTTCTCGCCGCCGCCTTTGTGATGACGCAGCTCATCGGCAACCAATATCCGTTCTTTGCCTGCTACGTGATCCTGCAGTTCATCGTGCTCGCCATCGCGTGGAATATCCTCGGCGGCTATGCCGGCTACGTCAATTTCGGCACCAGCGCGTTTTTCGGCGTCGGCGTCTACACGGCGGTGTTCCTGTTCAAGGCGATTGGCGCGCCGCTCGCCGTGCAGATCGCCGCGGCAGCCGTCGTCGGCGCGCTGATGGGGTTCGCGCTCGGTCTTCTGACCCTGCGCATGCAGGGTATTTTCTTTTCGATCGCGACGATTGCGCTGACGATCGTGATCGAGACCGCGATCACCAACTGGCGATATGTCGGCGGCGCGGCCGGCATTCAGATGCAGCAGCCGGCGCTGATCGCGCCGTTCACAGCTATGTGCAGATGCTGTTTTTCGTCCAGGCGCTGCTCGTGGTGCTGGCGGTGGCGATCTCGCGCTATATTCAGAATTCATGGATCGGCCGCGGCCTGCAGGCGCTCAAGGACGACGAACTCGCCGCCGAATGCACCGGCGTGCCGACGCTGCGGCTGAAGCTGCTGGCGTGCGTGATCTCTGGCGCGCTGATGTGCGCGGCCGGCGCGCCGGCCGCGATGTATCTGCAATACGCGGATCCGTCGTCGGCGTTCAATCTGAATTACTCGGTCTCGGTGCTCGCGATGTCGCTGATCGGGGGCACCGCGCATTGGGCGGGGCCGATCATTGGCGCGATCTTGCTGGGCTCCACGCAGCAATTGCTGACCGTGACCATCTCGTCGGAAGTGAACGTGCTGATCCTCGGCGTGATGCTGGTGTTGTTCGTGGTCGGTGCGCCCGAAGGCATTATCGGGCTCATTCGGAAAGCTCGCGGCAACCGCGGCGAGGGCGAAGCATGATGTCCCCCGAAACCCAGACACCTGAAGCCCAGCCGCCGCTGCTGCGGATATCCGCGCTGACCAAAAAATTCGGCGGCTTCACCGCGCTCGACAATGTCAGCGTCGACATTCGTCCGGGCGAGCGCTTCGGCCTGATCGGCCCGAATGGCTCGGGAAAGACCACGCTGATCAACTGCATTTCCGGCGCGTTCCGCACCGAGCCCGGCACCGTGACATTCGGCGGCGAGGACATCACGCGTTTGCCGCCGCATATCCGCACCCGCCGCGGCATTGCGCGCAGCTTCCAGATTCCGCGGCCGTTTCGAAGCATGACGGTGGCCGAAAACCTGATGGTCGGGCTCGATTTCGCAGGGCGCGCGGACGAGGTGGTTTCGGCCGGGCGACAGCGCGACACCATGATGTCGATCCTGACGCGGATGGGTCTCGCCTCGAAGGCCGACGTGTCGACCGCCAAGCTGAGCCAGGTGGAATTGCGCAAGATGGAGCTCGCCCGCGCGCTGGCGACGCATCCAAAGCTGCTGGTTTCCGACGAGGCGATGGCCGGCCTTTCCAGCTCGGAAGTCGACGAGGTGCTGGATCTCCTGATGAGCCTTGCGGCGCAGGACATCACCATCATCATGATCGAACACATCATGCAGGCGGTGATGCGTTTTTCGGACCGGGTGATGTGTCTCGAAGCCGGCAAGATCATCGCGATCGGCAAGCCTGATGAAGTCATGGCCAACCCGCGCGTGCAGGAGGCCTATCTTGGCACTTAGCCTCGCCATCAAGGACCTCGATGCGGGTTACGGCGCCGTGAAGGCGCTGCGCGGCGTTTCGCTCGATGTCGAATCCGGCGAAACCGTCGCTCTGCTCGGCACCAACGGCAACGGCAAGAGCACGCTGATGAAGTGCATCGCCGGCCTGGTTCGGCCGCAGCGCGGCAGCATGGTGCTGACGATCGACGGCGAGGCGCACGACCTGACCAAGCTGTCGGCCGAGGCGATCGTCGATCTCGGCGTCGCGATGGTGCCCGAAGGGCGGCGGCTGTTTCCGCGGCAGACCGTGCTGGAAAATCTGATGCTCGGCGCCTTCCGAAAGGCGGCCCGGCGCAATATCGATCGTAATCTCGCACTCGCCTTCGAGACGTTCCCGACGCTCAAGGGACTGCAGGGCCAGCTTGCCGGCACCATGTCGGGCGGGCAGCAGCAGATGCTGGCCATCGCGCGCGCGCTGATGTCGTCGCCGCGTCTGTTGCTGGTCGATGAGCCTTCGGTGGGCCTGTCGCCGTTGTTGGTCTCGCAGACCATCACCAAGATCGGCGAGCTCAACAAGCAGCTCGGCCTGACGGTGCTGATGGCGGAGCAGAATTTCAACCAGACGATCCGGATCGCCGATCGCGGTTACATCATTGTCCACGGCGAGATCGTGGTCGCGGCCGGTTCGGTCGACGAATTGAAGGGCAACGATATCGTCAAGCGGCTCTATCTCGGCGGGGTCGTGTAAGGGCGACGTGGTCAGCCGAACTGAACGCCGATCTGCGTCTTCTTGCGCCACACCACGGTACAGCGCCGCTCGGACGTTTCCATTTCGAGCAACAGCGAGAAGATATCAGGCGTCGTCGCCAGGTTCGCGCCTTCGAGTGCGGCGCCGGTCGCCGAGATATCGCGAACCGCGCAGGTGAGGCTTTGCTTGGCGAATTTGATCCGTCCGGCTCTGAGCACCTTGCGGCGCGTAGGCTCGTCGTTTTTCACCGGTAGCCTGCTTGGACGTCGCCGGTGCAGCATTGGACTTGGTGAAGCCAGACTTGATCTTGCCGGAAAAAAGAAGATCGGCCTGTATCTGAAAACTGTTGAGGATCTTCTGGCGCCGGACCTCGCCCTGGTTGCTGATAAACTCGACAGAAGTGAGAATTTGTTCGACTTTCGAACCATCGCATCCGAACGGCAACAGCAGCCGTTCGCAGTCGACCCGATTGCCGCTCGAGTTGATGGTGGAGACAATCGTGTAGACGAGGCAGCCGCTTGCGGCGCATTCCTTGGTGGGATCGATCGTCAGGCGCCGCAGGGACATCGGAACGACTTCTTGCATCGTCTTGCCTGCCCAGGCCGAGTCGAAACACTTCCGTGATATTGTCGCCCTGATACAGCGCCCTGAATTTGATCCGACGGCCTTCGCTTTCGACATTCCACACCACGATCTGTTTTGAATTGGTAGTGCCGGATTCCGGCGTGTAATCGGTAAAGGCTGGAAAACGGCGGCCGGAAGCCATCCGGTCCCACTGCGACGCCAACGCGCCTTGACTGATCGATTTGATCGACTGATGCGATATGAACTTAAACGCCATCGACAATTTCTGATCGTTCGTGAACGAGTGCCGATCGCTCCAGGAATGACTCTGGCGGCATGTGCTTAAGGATGATTGAAATTTGCTTTGCCCGAAATCGAGCGCTCATCGTATATGGGTCTGTCTGTACCCAGATACCTAAGTAGCGCGGACATCCATAGGCGTGGATGGCCGGGTCAGGCCCGGCCATGACGAACGCAAAGCAGTCAAACGACTCAGGTCGTCCGGCGCACAAAGCTCGGATTGAGCTCCTTGACCGAACGCGCGCCGCATTGCTGCATGGCGGCGCGGGTTTCGGTGCGCACGATCTCGAGCACGCGCTCGACGCCTTCCTGGCCGAACGCGCCGAGTCCCCACAGATACGGCCGGCCGATGCCGACGGCCTGCGCGCCCATCGCGAGCGCCTTGACTGCGTCGGTGCCGCGGCGGAAGCCGCTGTCGACGATCACGGGAAAGCGGCCGTTTACGGCGGTGATGATTTCCGGCAGCGCGTCGATGGTGGAGCGGCCGTAATCCTCGCCGCGCCCGCCATGGTTCGAGACCAGAATGCCGTCCATGCCGTTCTGCACGGCCAATTCGGCGTCCTCCGCGGTGACGATGCCCTTGAGGATGATCTTCATCTTGGTGACGTCGCGCATCCGCTTGACGGTATCCCAGTTCAAATTCGAGGCCTCGCCGCCGCCGGTAATGCCGGAGAGGTCGATGCCGTCGTAATTGTGCCGCCGCGCCGATCGCCCGGCGAAGCTGCTGCGGTCATGGCAATCGTTGCATTGGCGCGTATCGGTGCGCCGCAGGCGGAACATGGTTTCCTGGTTGCGGCCCGCGACACGATCCACCGTCACTGCCAGCACCGGACAGCCGGCCGCATCGGCGCGCTTGATCAGCGCCTGGGCGACTTCCCAGCGGGGCGACGCATAAAGCTGGAACCAGATTGGCGCGCCGCGTGCTTTGGTGACGTCCTCGACCGAATAGTTCGACGCGGTCGACAGCATCTGCATGTGATTGCCGACCTTGGCTGCCTTGGCGACCGCGACTTCGCCATCCGGGTGAAAGAACTGGTTGCCGCCGGTCGGGCACACGAAGATCGGCGAGTCATATTTGATGCCGAACAATTCGACACTCGTATCGACCTTGGACACGTCGACGAGGCGGCGCGGATTGAGCTGGAATTTCTGGAAGCCCTCGCGGTTGGCGCGCAGCGTGACTTCATCGTCCAGACCGGACGCCATGTAGCCGAAATGGGCGGGTGGGGTGTTCTGGTAAGCGACCGGCTCGAACTCGAATACGTTGATCGCGTCTTTCGGGCTTTTGATGAGGTCGCCACTGCCGGGCGGCGCCCACAGTCTCGGATCTGGCAGTTTGGACGGGGTTTCCGCGCCGTAAGCCGACAGGGCGCCGGAGGCCATCAAGGGACTGGTGGCGAGGTATTGGAGGAAGCGACGGCGGTTGGTGTCGCGCACTGTCGTCATTGGAAGTTTCTCCCTGAACTGTTTTTATTATCAGGAGAGGATAGCAGCCGGTGAGGGCCCCCGGAAGTCATGAAAGCAAAGTCTTGGCAGCAATGTTTTGGCAGCGTTGCTTTACGAAAATGGCCCCGGTTAAGGGCCACTCGTTACATCAAGCAATAATCGGCGGCCGAGCGGCCCGCGCGAGACCCATTACTCGTTGGCTTCGGGCGGCAGGAAGTTGACTTCGTGCTCGGCCGAGATGCGGACGATTTCCGCGACATCGGTCAGATTGTGCAGCTGATTGAACAGCGCTTCGAGTTTCTGCGTCGGCGACACCCAGAACAGCGCCCGCGCCGGCTTGTCCGATTTGTTGAAATAGCCGTGCGGAATGCCGCGTGGCAGTCGGACCAGATCGCCGGCGTGGGCTTTCACCCAGACGCCGTCCAGCTTCAGGTCCAACGTGCCGTCCTGCACCAGAATGAATTCCTCTTGGGTGGGGTGAATGTGGACCGGGACAAACTGGCCGGGATCGCTGTTGGTCTCGAACGCGAAGGTGGAATCGGTGACTGCTTTGGGGAAATAAACCTGTCCGAGGATATTCCAGGTCTTGCCGGAATAGCCGGTGCCGCTTTGGGTGATGCCTTTTTCGAGAGCCGCCATGATCGTCCTCCCTTGTTGCCTGTCCATCTAAAAGCTACCTGCGGGGTGCGGGGTGTCAAGTTGCAAAAGCTTGAAGTTTAAAATATATGCAATTGGCGTCCGTGAATTCATTCAGGAGAACTGCGCATGCCCGCACTGCTGCATTCCCTGCATGCGCTCGTCACCGGCGGTGGACGGGGCATCGGCCGCGAGATCGCAGCCGGGCTGGCGAAAGCCGGCGTCACCGTCACGGTGCTCGGCCGCGACCGTGCCACGCTGGATGATGCGGTGACCAAGGGCGCGGCGCATTTTGCTTTGGTGGCAGACGTCGCGGATCAGGCCGCTGTTACCGCGGCGATCGCGCAAGCCGCGGCGCGGCAAGCGATCGATATTCTCGTCGCCAATGCCGGGGCCGCGGAATCCGCGCCGTTTGCAAAGTCCGACGCGGCGCTGTTCAAGCGCATGATGGACATCAATTTCATGGGCGTGGTTCACACCGTCCAGGCCGTGCTGCCGTCGATGCGCCAGCGTCCCTATGGCCGCATCGTTGCGGTCGCCTCAACCGCCGGGCTAAAGGGTTATGCATATGTCAGCGCCTATAGCGCGGCCAAGCACGCGGTCGTGGGCCTCGTGCGTTCGCTGGCGCTGGAACTGGCGACGACCCGGGTGACGGTCAATGCGGTGTGCCCCGGTTTCACCGATACGGATCTGGTCGCCGGCAGCATCGAGACCATCATGAAAAAGACCGGCCGCAGCCATGAAGAGGCAGTGGCCGAACTCGCCAAACATAATCCGCAGGGGCGGCTGGTGTCGCCGGCCGAAGTCGCCGATACCGTATTGTGGCTGTGCGGCGAGGGCGCCGGCGCGATCACAGGACAGGCGATCGCGGTGGCCGGCGGAGAAGTATAAGAGAAACCGTCATTGCGAGCGAAGCGAAGCAATCCATGCCTCGACGAAAAGAAAGAATGGATTGCTTCGCTGCGCTCGCAATGACAACGAGAACAGGGAACACCCCATGACCAAACCAGCCAATCCCGTCACGCTGCCGCTGGCGGATTTCTCGCCGCAGCATTTCCTGCTCAAGGTCGACGGCAGCGTCGCGACGGTGACGCTGAACCGGCCGGAGCGAAAAAACCCGCTGACTTTCGAGAGCTACCGCGAATTGTCGGATTTCTTCCGCGCCTGCGCATTCGATGACGAGGTCAAGACCATCGTGGTGTCCGGCGCCGGTGGCAATTTTTCGTCCGGTGGCGATGTGTTCGAAATCATCGGTCCGCTGGTGAAGATGGATACCAAGGGCCTCACGGCGTTCACCCGTATGACCGGCGAGTTGGTCAAGGCGATGCGGGCCGCACCGCAGCCGATCATCGCGGCGGTCGACGGCATCTGCGCCGGTGCCGGAGCTATCATCGCGATGGCCTCCGACATGCGCCTTGCAGCTGTTGGCGCCAAGGTCGCCTTCCTGTTCAATAAAGTTGGCCTTGCCGGTTGCGACATGGGCGCCTGCGCGATCCTGCCGCGCATCATCGGCCAGTCGCGCGCTTCCGAGCTTCTGTACACCGGCCGCTTCATGACCGCCGAGGAGGGCGAACGCTGGGGCTTCTTCAGCCGCATCGTCGCGCCGGAACATGTGCTGTCGCAGGCGCAGCTTCTCGCAAAGCAGGTGTCGGAGGGGCCGACCTTCGCCAACACCATGACCAAGCGGATGCTGGCGATGGAATGGGCAATGTCGATCGAGGAGGCGATCGAGGCCGAGGCGATTTCGCAGGCGCTGTGCATGACCACAGCCGATTTCGCCCGCGCGTTCGAGGCATTTGCAAACAAGGTGAAACCGGCGTTTCAGGGCAATTGAGTGGGGCTCCTCCCGCGAAGCGCCGTCTCGAACCATGAGCTTGCTGCAATCCTTCGAGACGCGGCCAAGCGGCCGCTCCTCAGGATGAGGACCTGCGGTGGAATGAGGACCTGTGAGGGCTGATGGGGCACACCCACCCCTCCCTCATGGTGAGGAGGCGCGATAGCGCCGTCTCGAACCATCTTCGCCGGTGCCCTCCATCCGGTTACAATGAGGTGAAGGGGCTTGCCGGGAAATTGTTTTAGGTTTAAAACATCTCGGACGGTTCAATTGATGTACCGGAGGCTCTCATGAAGATCGCGATCATCGGTGGCGGACCGGCGGGTCTTTATTCGGCTATTTTGCTTAAAAAGCAGCGGCCGGAAGCCGAGATTACAGTCTATGAGCGGAATCGCGCCGATGACACCTTCGGCTTCGGCGTGGTGTTCTCCGACGCCACGCTCGATAATTTCGAGAAATACGACGCCCCGAGCTATCGCCGCATCACCCAGGAATTCGCCTATTGGGACGATATCGCGGTGCACTTCCGCGGCACCGTGCACCGGGTCGGCGGCAACGGCTTTTGCGGCTGCTCGCGCCGTCAATTGCTGCTGATCCTGCAGCAGCGCGCGCGCGAGCTCGGCGTCACGCTGATCTTCGAGGCCGACATCGACGATGAGGCGCGCTTTGCCGACGCCGATCTGGTGGTGCTGGCCGACGGTATCAACAGCCGCTTCCGCGAAAAATATGTCGAGCACTTCCAGCCCGAAGTGGACATGCGCTCCAACGTGTTCGCCTGGATGGGCTCGACCCGGCCGCTCGATGCCTTCACGTTTATTTTCCAGGAGACCGAGTGGGGCCCGTTCATCGCCCATGCCTATCAATATGAGGCGGGGCGTTCGACCTGGATCTTCGAGACCGATCCCGAAACCTTCGAGCGCGCCGGCCTCAAGGGCCTCAGCGAAAAGCAATCGGCGGATCGCATGGCCGAGATTTTCGGCTGGTTCCTCGAGGGCCATCCGCTTTTGACCAACCGTTCGATGTGGCGCAATTTTCCGATGATCCGCAGCAAGCGCTGGGTCAAGGACAATATGGTGCTGCTCGGCGACGCCAAGGCGACCGCACATTTCTCGATCGGTTCCGGCACCAAGCTGGCGATGGAAGACGCGATCGCGCTGTCCGACGCGATGCTGCGCGCGCCGACGGTCGAGGCGGCGCTGAAGCAATATGAAGAGGGGCGGCGCGAGGAGGTCGAGAAGACCCAGCACGCGGCCGATGTGTCGCTGGTCTGGTTCGAGCATGTCGACCGGTTCTGGGATTTCGATCCGGTGCAGTTCGCCTTTGGCGTGATGACGCGCGCCAAGGCGATCACCTACGACAATCTCACGCTGCGCGCGCCGGAGTTTGTCAGCGAGGTCGATAAGGCTTTTGCCAAGCAGGTTCGCGCCGGTGGACTCGACGTCGATGTCGAGAAACCCATGGCGCCGATGTTCCAGCCGTTGAAATTGCGCGAGATGACAATCGCGAACCGCACAGTGCTATCGCCGATGTGTACCTATTCGGCGACCGAAGGCGTTCCCGGCGATTTTCATCTGGTGCATTACGGATCGCGCGCGATCGGCGGCGCGGGGTTGATCTTTACTGAGATGACCTGCGTCGGCCGTGACGCCCGCATCACGCCCGGCTGTACGGGGCTGTGGAACGACGAGCAGGAAGCCGCGTGGCGGCGCATCGTTGATTTCGTGCATACTAATTCGGCGGCAAAAATCTGCTTGCAGCTCGGTCATGCCGGCCGCAAGGGCGCCACCAAGCTGATGTGGGACGGCATGGATCGTCCGCTCGAGCAAGGCGGTTGGGATGTGCTGTCGGCGTCGCCGATTCCCTATTATCCCGATAGCCAGGTTCCGCGCGAGATGGACCGCGCCGCGATGCAGGCCGTGAAGGCCGAATTCGTGCAGGCTGCCGAGCGCGGCGAGCGCGCCGGCTTCGACATGCTGGAGCTGCATTGCGCGCACGGATATCTCCTGGCGAGTTTCATTTCGCCATTAACCAATACGCGCACGGATAATTACGGCGGCTCGCTGGAAAATCGGCTGCGCTTTCCGCTGGAAATCTTCGAGGCGTTGCGCGCGATGTGGCCGTCGCACAAGCCGATGTCGGTACGCATCTCCGCGACCGACTGGGCCGATGGCGGCATCGTCGGCGATGACGCGGTGAAGATCGCACGCGCGTTCGCCGAGGCTGGTGTCGACCTCGTGGATGTCTCGACCGGGCAGACCGTGCGCGATTCCCGCCCGGTCTATGGCCGCATGTTCCAGACGCCGTTTTCCGAGCAGGTCCGCAACGAAGCCCGCGTCGCGACCATGTGCGTCGGCAACATCACGACTTCAGATCAGGTTAACACCATCCTTGCCGCCGGCCGGGCCGATCTGGTGGCGCTGGGGCGGCCGCATCTGGTTGACCCCGCGTTTACGATGAAGGCAGCGGCGTGGTACCGCGCCGATGATATCTTCTGCCCGCCGCCTTATTTGCCCGGCAAGGAGCAGATTTTCCGCAACTCCGTGCGGGATCGGCAGGATTTCGACGACCTGAAAATTAAGGCTAAGCCCAAGACCCGCGCCGAGTTGAAGGCGGAGGCGACAAAGCCGCTTGCGGCGGAGTAAGGCGCTATGCGACCTTAGCAGCCGTCGGCGCGCGTTAGAGCATGATCCGGAAAAGTGGGAACCGGTTTTCCTTCGCGACAAACGCCGGAGGCGTTTGCGCGGAGATCATGCTCCGAGTATGAGTGGAGTAGTACGATGAAGGCGATTATCGTCGGAGGTGGTATCGGGGGCCTGACCACGGCGCTGATGATGCGGGCCCGCGGCATCGGATGCGAATTGTTCGAGCAGGCGGACACCATCCGCGAGCTTGGCGTCGGCATCAATACGCTGCCGCATGCGATCCGCGAACTCGCCGGTCTCGGTCTGTTGCAGAAGCTCGACGACATCGCGATCCGCACCGACGATCTGTATTATCTCAATCGCCACGGCCAGGAAGTCTGGCGCGAATCCCGCGGCGTCGATGCTGGCCATGACGTACCGCAGTTTTCGATCCATCGCGGCCGCTTGCAGAGCGTGATCCACCGCGCCGTCGAGGAACGTCTCGGACCTGATGCGATTCACACCGGCTGCCGGCTCGGCGCCTTCAGCCAGGACGAGGGCGGCGTCAACGCGCATTTCTTCGATCGCACCGGCAGCCATACCACAACCGTGCGCGGCGATATTCTGATCGGCGCCGACGGCATTCATTCGCGGGTGCGCGAGACGTTATTCCCGAACGAAGGCCCGCCGTGCTGGAACGGCCTGATGCTGTGGCGCGGTGCGCGCGACTGGCCGAAATTCCTGACCGGAAAATCGATGATCGTCGCGGGCGGCCTCAACGCCAAGGTCGTGGTCTATCCGATCGCGGAGGGCTCGAGCCCGTCCAACCGCCTGACCAATTGGGCGGTGCTGGTGAAGGTCGGCGACAGCAATACGCCGCCGCCGCGCCGCGAAGACTGGTCGCGTCCGGGCCGGCGCGACGAATTGATGCCGCACGTCGCGCGGTTCTCGGTGCCCTATGTCGATGTGCCCGGGCTGATTTCGGCGACGTCAGAGTTTTATGAGTATCCGACCTGCGATCGCGATCCCTTGCCCTATTGGTCCAGCGGCCGCGTCACGCTGCTCGGCGACGCCGCGCATCCGATGTACCCAGTGGGATCGAACGGCGCCTCGCAGGCCATTCTCGATGCACGTTGTCTCGCCGATTTGCTGGCGCGCTCCGAACATCCGCGCCAGGCACTGCTGGCCTATGAGCAGAAGCGCTTGCCGATGACCGCCGAAGTCGTGCGCTCCAACCGCCGCGGCGGCCCCGAGGGCGTCATCGACGCCGTCGAACAGATCGCGCCGGATGGATTTGCGGATATCGACAAGGTTCTGAGCTACAGCCAGCGCGAAGCGATTGTGCGCGGGTACGCGAGCAAGGCGGGCTTTGCCGCGTTGCCGGGGCTGGCGGCGGTGCGGGCGTAGGCTTTCGCTGTTTTCGTCATTGCGAGCGCAGCGAAGCAATCCATCCATCACAGGTACGCCTCGCTATGGATTGCTTCGCTTCGCCCGCAATGACGGTTTCAGTGTTTCACACCGGCATTCCGGGATGGTCCGAAGGACCAGACCCGGAATCTCGAGATTCTCCGATGTGCAAATGCACATCGTAGTTCGATGCTTCGCATCGCCCCGGAAGGACGGCTGTGTCGCTCACGCCCCCGGAGGGGGCGGCAAAAAGTGGATGTTGTATTCGGCCGCCATCGCGACGACCTGCTCTGGCACTTGTTCCTTCATGTTGTGAAGGCCCCAGAACAGATCATACAGCCTCTGGCTCGGCGAAACCCAGAACAGCACCTTGGCTGTCTGGTCCGACTTGTTGAAAATGCCGTGCGGCATGCCCATGCCCAGACGAATGAGATCGCCCGGCGTGGCCTGCGCTTCGGCGCCGGCCAGCATGAAGTCGAGCTTGCCCTCGAGCATATAGAGATACTCGTCCTGGTCCGGATGGATATGCGGCGGCACGAAGGTGCCCGGCGGGAGTGTCGCGTGCCAGGAGAAGGAATGATCGGTGCAGCTTTTCGGCACGTAGGTCTGGCCGAGAATGTTCCAGGAAATGCCCTGCATGCCCTCATTGGCCCGGGTGATGCCGGTGATCTCGCTCTTCATTGATTTGTTCCCTTCCTCATACTCAATTACCCGGCACGCATTCCTTGGCGTAGCGGTCGCCGTAATTCTCGAACACCTTCTGGACGATTTCGGTCTGGAATTTGCCGTCGGGGCGCTTGGCCACCTTGGTCAGGTAGAAGTCCTGGATCGGATAGCCGTTGGTGTTGAACTTGAAGCCGCCGCGCAATGACGTGAAGTCGGCCTTCTTCAGCGCCGCGATCACGGCGTCCTTGTTCGACAGGTCGCCCTTCACGGCCTTGACCGCGCTGTCGATCAGCAAGGCTGCATCGTAACCCTGCATCGCGTAGGTGCCGGGCACGCTGTTATAGGCCGCCTCATAGCTCGCAACGAATTTCTTGTTCTGCGGATTGTCGAGGTTGGGCGCCCAGTCGGCGCCGCCGAACATGCCGACCGCCGCATCCTGCTGCGCCGGCAATGTCGATTCATCGACGGTGAACGCCGAGAGCACCGGGATCTGATCGGCGAGGCCGGCCTGCTTGAACTGCTTTACCAGGCCCACGCCCATGCCGCCCGGCATGAAGGTGAACACCGCGTCGGGCTTGAGCGAAGCGATCTTGGAGAGCTCAACCTGGAAATCCAGGGTGCCGAGCGGGATGTAGGATTCCTCGACAATCTCGCCCTTGTAGTCGAGCTTGAAGCCGGCGACGGAATCCTTGCCGGCCTGATAGTTCGGCACCATGATGTAGACGCGCTTGTAGCCGCGGTCTTGCGCGACCTTGCCGAGGATCTCGTGCACCTGATCGTTCTGGTACGAAGTCACATAGAAATACGGATTGCAGTTCTTGCCGGCATAGCTCGAGGGGCCGGCGTTCGGGCTGATCAGGAAGGTCTTGTTGTCGGTGACCGGCTTGTGGATCGCCTGCAGGACATTGGAGAAGATCGGGCCGACCACGAAATCGACCTTGTCGCGTTCCAGAAGGCCCTTGACCTTGCTCACGGCGCCATCGGGCTTGAGTTCGTCGTCGGCCACCACGACCTCAACGTCTTTGCCACCCATCTTGCCGCCGAGATCCTTGACCGCGAGTGCGAAGCCGTCGCGGGCCTGCTGGCCGAGCCCCGCGGCCGGACCGGACAAGGTTACGATCACGCCGATCTTGATCTTTTCCTGCGCGGCCGCCGCATGGGCTGATAAGGCGAACGCGAGCGCAAATCCGGCCAATCTCAACTGCTGTTTCATGATCTCTCTCCTGATCGGCCTGACGTGGCCGGGGTCCGCGTTACACGATCCGGGCCTTACGGGCCGGGAGCTTATTCTGAGGATGGCGGTCGCCGCAAGCAGCGCCGCCACCTTGCGAAGTCCAGGGTAAACCATGCAAGCCGCGCGCCAATTGTTTGAACCTTAAAGTAACTCGGAAGCCCGAGTCTAGCCCGTCAGTCAGCCAGCCTGCCCATCATGGGTGCCCAGCGGCGTTTTGACTTGCGGCCACCCCTGAATTATTTGAAGGTCAAAAGATCGTCCCGGCCCCGTTTCGGTTCGAAGCAGGTATGATTGCAACATGATCCTTGATTCCGAGACCAAGGCCGTCGAACTCCCGGAAGATCACGGCAACGAGCTTCGGCTGTGGCTGCGGCTCCTGACCTGCACCACCCTGATCGAGGGCGAGGTGCGCAGCCGGCTGCGCGAAGGGTTTGACGTCACGCTGCCGCGCTTCGACCTGATGGCGCAGCTTGACAAGGTTCCGGAAGGCATGACGCTGTCGGATGTCTCGAAGCGGATGATGGTTTCCAACGGCAATGTCACCGGCCTCGTCGAGCGGCTCGTCGAGTCAGGTCATCTCGACCGGCGCACGTCGGATACCGACCGCCGCGTCCAGGTGATCCGGCTGACAAAGGCCGGCCGCGCCGAGTTTCGCAAGATGGCCACGGAACATGAAAGCTGGATCGCCGATCTGTTCGTCGATCTCGGCCCCAAGGATGTCCGCGAATTGATGCGCCTGCTGGCCAAGACCAAGGCCTCGGCGCAGAAGTCCGCGCAGAAGCGGGCGGGGATTGCGTGACCGGCATCGATTACGAGGTCGAATACAACAACCGGGCGCGGGTGCCGGAAAATCCGGCGCTGGTCGCGGGCTGGGCCAAGGACGCCGCTGCCTATCGTGAGAAACATGCACCGCGCACCACGGCCTATGGCGCGAGCGTGCGCAACCGGATCGATTTCTTCGCGGGCAACGGTCAAAGCCCCGCAGGCAGTAAAGCTCCAATCGTCGTCTTCATCCATGGCGGCTACTGGCAGTCGCTGGATACTTCGTTTTTCAGTCATCTGGCCATTGGGCTGAACGCCCATGGCATCGACGTCGCCATTCCCGGCTACGATCTCTGTCCTCAGGTGAGCGTCGCAGACATCATCGGACAGATGCGGTCGGCAACGTGTGAACTGACGCGGCTGGGACGGCCATTGGTCATCAGCGGTCATTCCGCCGGCGGGCATCTCGCAGGCTGCATGCTGGCGACCGATTGGCCGGCATTCGATGCGTCATTGCCGGCCGATCTCGTCATCGCGGCCTATACGATTTCGGGCCTGTTCGAACTGGGGCCGCTGGTCGGCACCTCCATCAACAAGGCATTGGGTCTCGACCAGGCCACGGCGAAAGCGGCGAGCCCGTTGTTGTGGCCGGCACCAAAACACGGCAGCCTCGACGCGATCGTCGGCGGCATCGAGAGCGCGGAATATTTCCGCCAGAGCCAGACCGTCGTCGATGTCTGGGGTAAGGCCGGGATTGCGACCCGGTTCGGTACGGTTCCCGGTGCCAATCACTTCACCGCGATTGCGCCGCTGGCCGATCCGAACTCGCCAATGGTCTCGCGCCTGCGCGAATTGGCGGGACGCTAGTACACGTCTGAGTAAGCCCCCGCTGCCATGCTTCGAGACGCTCGCTATGCTCGCTCCTCAGCATGAGGGTATGTGTTGTCTCAACACCTTAGACCTCATCCTGAGGAGGCGCGAAGCGCCGTCTCGAAGGATGGGCAACAATATAAATCTGTGACCGCAGCCTTCCAGCCTCCAAAAAAGTGTGGGATCGGCCTGCTCAGGCCCATTGCGCAAAATTACTTTAAGTATAAAATGATTGCCGATAGAGCGCTGCCGGACGCCCTGGATTTCTTTGAGCCTTTGATCCCGAAATGACGGGACGATGGAGACGAGCGAAATGTCGGGTAGGACTTCACAACTTGGCCCATCGGGGCATGTCGACGATTTCACGCGGCGAAATCTGCCGCCATTCGAGCAATGGCCGGACCTGTTGCTCGACCGTCCGGAGTTTCAATATCCCGACTATCTCAACGCCGGGGTCGAACTGACCGACCGGATCGTCGAAATGGGATATGGCGACCGGGTCGCGCTGATCGGCAATGGCCGCCAGCGCACGTATAAAGAACTCGCCGACTGGTCGAACCGCCTGGCGCATGCGCTGGTGGAAAATTACGGCGTCAAGCCCGGCAACCGCGTGCTGATACGCTCGGGCAACAATCCGGCGCTGGTGGCCGCGTGGCTGGCCGCGACCAAGGCCGGCGCGGTTGTCGTCAACACGATGCCGATGCTGCGCGCCGGCGAATTGACCAAGATCATCGACAAGGCCGAGATCGCGCTGGCGCTGACCGATAGTCGCATCGCCGATGAACTGGTTGCCTGCGCCAAGACCAGCCAATTTCTCAAGCAGGTTGTGAATTTCGACGGCACATCAAACCATGATGCCGAGCTCGACCGGATTGCGCTCGGCAAATCCGTTCGTTTTGAGGCCGTCAAGACCGGCCGCGACGATGTCGCGCTGTTGGGATTCACCTCGGGCACCACGGGTGAGCCGAAAGCGACGATGCATTTCCATCGCGATCTCCTGATCATCGCCGATGGCTATGCCAGGGAAACCCTCGGTGTGACGCCGGACGACATATTCGTCGGATCGCCGCCGCTGGCGTTCACATTCGGGCTCGGCGGTCTCGCGATCTTTCCGTTGCGCTTCGGCGCGACCGCGACGCTGCTGGAAAATGCGTCGCCCGCCGAGATGATCAAGATCATCGAGACCTACAAAGCCACGATCTGCTTCACGTCGCCGACGGCGTATCGCGCAATGATGGCCGCGATGGACAAGGGCGCTGATCTGTCGTCGCTTCGTCTGGCGGTTTCGGCCGGCGAAACCTTGCCGGCACCGGTGTTCGAGGACTGGACCCGCAAGACCGGCAAAACCATTCTGGATGGCATCGGCAGCACTGAGATGCTGCATATCTTCATCACCAACCGGATTGGCGATGCCGCTGCCGGCACCACCGGCCGCCCGGTGACGGGGTATGAAGCCAAGATCGTCGACGACGAGATGAACGAGTTACCCGTGGGCACGCCCGGCAAGCTTGCGGTGCGCGGTCCCACGGGATGCCGTTATCTGGCGGATACGCGGCAGGCGAATTATGCGCGCGACGGCTGGAATGTGACGGGCGATACGTTCGTGTGCGATGCGCAGGGGCGTTTGTCGTTCGTGGCGCGCTCCGACGACATGATCGTGTCTTCCGGTTACAACATCGCCGGACCTGAAATCGAAGCCGCGTTGCTGACCCATCCGGCGGTGGCCGAATGCGGCGTGGTCGGCGCGCCCGACGAAGCGCGCGGCATGATCGTCAAGGCCTATGTCGTGCTGACCGCAACTGTCACAGGCGATGCTGAACTCGCGAGCGCGCTGCAGGACCACGTCAAGCGCGAGATCGCGCCCTATAAATATCCCCGCGCGATCGAATTCGTGACCCAGTTGCCGAAGACGCAAACCGGCAAGCTCCAGCGATTTGCGTTGCGCAAGATGGCGGAGACCGGTGCGTCGTCGTCCGGCATGGCCGCGGAATGATAATAAAGGAGAATGACCTGTGAGCATGCCGAAAGGGCCCAGCCTCGCTGTCCGGCCTGCGACCAAGGACGAGACGCCAACAGGTCTGCAGATCCTGCAGCCGAGCGGCTGGCCGATGCCGCGTGGCTACGCCAATGGTATCGCCGCCGATGGCCGCATTGTCGTGACCGGTGGCGTAATCGGCTGGGATGTTCAGGGACATTTGCCGGCGGATTTCATCGCGCAGGTCCGTCAGGCGCTGAGCAACATCGCGGCCATCCTCACCGAGGGCGGCGCGCGGCCGGAACATCTCGTGCGCCTGACCTGGTATGTCGTCGACATGGATGAATATCTCGGGAATCTGAAAGCGCTTGGCGCGATCTATCGCGAGATATTTGGGGCGCATTATCCGGCGATGGCGCTGGTTCAGGTGGTGCGGTTGGTCGAGAAAGTCGCGAAGGTAGAGATCGAAGCGACGGCGGTTGTGCCGCGCTGAGAGTTGGTCTTTCGTCATGGCCGGGCTTGACCCGGCCATCCACGTCTTTCTTGTACTTGAGTGAAGTAAGGCGTGGATGCCCAGGTCAAGCCCGGGCATGACGAACCCTTCAAATCCGCAACGGCTTCAGCTCAGCCAGTCTCTTGTAAGCCGCAGCCGCATTCCGAAGCAGTAGCTTCTCGCGCTTGGGACTGAGAAACTGCTCCGACGCCAGCGCACCGCCGCGTCCGACGGTGGCCGCCAGCGACCGGCCCCGTGCATCGTCGTTCAACTGTCCCAAGGATTTCTGTGCCTTGCGCAGACATTTCACGGTCGCCTGCTGCTTCTTCATCTCATCGCTCGAAATCAGGTCGGCGATGGACGCGATGGCGTAATTGAGCTTCTTGTTCAGGAGCCGCAGCCGATGGCGTTTCTTGATGCCGAACTCGCGCAGCTTGCGGCTCTTCTTCACGAGTTTTTTCTGCCACCGCGCTAATTGCTGTGTGCTGTAGTCGGCGACCGGGCAGGCGCGTTGCTGGCCGGCTTGCGCGCCGGTCTTCCTGGACCAGGCTCCCTTTTCGACCCAGGCGGCGGTGCTTTTGACCAGCCGCTGATAGCGCGTCGATCGAAGCACCCGCGCCAGATGCTGCTGGCTCACGGCGCGCTCTTGTTTCCAGGATCGATCGTCCGCCTGCTGGCTTTGCTGGTTGATTTCCCCCAATCGCTCGATCGCGACATCGAGGTCGCGCACGACGCCGAGATGCGTGTTCAACCACTTCAACTCATCGCGTATTCGCGTCTGTTGCGGACCGGCCACCATCGGCGAGAAGAACGACATCGCGGTGCGCAGCTGCGTGATCGCAATCCGCATGTGATGCAAGGCGTCGGCGTCGCCCTGGCAGGTCGCGGCGTGATGGGAGGTCAAATCCTTCAGGCAACGGCGCGCGACTATCCGGAAAGCCGCGTCGCAGGGCATCGCGGCCTCGAGCCGCACAGCAGGCAGACGCCGCGATTGGGTTCGCGCGGCGCGGGCAGGGGATTTGGCGGCTGATTTACGCGATGGCGACGACACCATGGAGATAAATTGCCCGTTTGCCCAAAGCTTGGCAACCAGTGGTGAAGCTTTATGGCTTTACCCGGCGAGGATGATATCCGGGATCTGTATCATCCGCCGTGCCTGAGGGCGAAGCCTGTGGGATCGGGCGCGGCCTCCAGCCTGGCGATCCCGCCGGCGTCGCGGGCCATCTCACCATGGATCGTTTGCAGGCCGCGAACGGCCTCGTCCAGCGCCGGATCGGCCTCACGGATCGCGGCTACGAAATGCGCGGTCCACTCCAAGTCGAGCTTGACCCGCGTCAGGCCATCGCGGCTTTTCTTGCGATCGAGCGATCGATAGACCGCCTTGGCGCGGGCGGCGTCCGCGGAGCAGCCGAGCAGGCCCGCGATCTCGTCATATGTCATCCAGATCTGCGGCATCGTGCACTCTCCGTGAAACGAAAGCACGCTGCCCCAACTTGATGAACACGGCGTTTCCGCATCCATACGCTCAAGATAGATCATTTTATTAAAAGCAACTTTTAATAGTATTCTATTCCGCGGAATTCATGGTTGATGATTTCCCAATCCTTTGCCATTCCGCGCCGGAGCCGGCCGCAAACGCTTGTCGGGTCATGATCTTTCGCTAGTGTAGGGGCTTGGATAACGGCAACATCGGCGTCCGGCCCCACATCTCTGCCCGAATCCGATGTTTGCCCTTTTTTGCGGAGTCATGCCGGCTTTGCTGCTGGAGGTTTGGGGCGTGCCTGACGACAAGACGGCTGCAGCGCGGGGAAGCTCGGGCAACAAGTTGACGGTGCTGCGCAAGCACCCGATTTTCAGCGACCTCGATTCCGTGGCGTTCGAGCAGCTCTGCCGCTATGCCAAGCATTCCACGCTCAAGCGCGGCGAGACGATCTTTTCCAAGGGCGACCCCGGCACCAGCCTGATCGCGGTGATCCGCGGCACGGTCAAGATCAGCATCTCCTCGGCCGAGGGCCGCAGCGCGATCCTGAACCTGATCGGCCCCGGCGAGATTTTCGGCGAGGTCGCGCTGCTCGATGGTCTGGCGCGAACCGCCGACGCTACCGCCAATTCCAGTTGCGAGATTTTCGTGATCGATCGCCGCGAATTTATTCCCTTTGTGCGCAGCCAGCCGGCGCTGGCGATGAAATTCATCGAGCTGTTATGCGCGCGCGTGCGCTGGACCAGCGATCAGGTCGAGCAGGTCATTCTGCAGGACCTGCCGGGCCGGCTCGCCAGCGCGCTCATTCGCCTGACCGAGAAACACAAGTCCGCGCCGGAAGGCCGCACCATCGCGATCACCCAGCAGGAAATCAGCGAGATGGTCGGCATGACCCGCGAAAGCATCAACAAGCAGCTGCGCGCCTGGGCCGCGCGCAACTGGGTCCGCCTCGAGCACGGCGCCATCGTGGTACTGGATGCCGAGTTGCTGCTGACGCTGGCAGGCGCGGGTGGGGAGGATGATTAGCGCTTTCTAGTTCGTCAAATCGCCGTTGCTATTTGTGGCTTTCATGGTTCGAGACGGCGCTTCGCGCCTCCTCGCCATGAGGATCGGGGGTCCCTCATCCTGAGGAGCATTGCGAAGCAATGCGTCTCGAAGGATGAAGCGGGGGACGCTGGCCGATTTTAATCGCGCTCCAAAACCACTGATTTCACTCTGTGTGAAGCAGCTCACACTCACTTCGTGCGTCGTGCGCTAGACCCTGCGTGGGGTACATCCTCAGTGTGGAGGCGGCCATGCACGGTTCGTTCGACAAATCAGGCAAGAGCGAGAGTTTCTCCGATCGTTGGCGTATCGGGTTTTTTGCATTCCCCGTGGTGCTGGCGGTGGCGCTGATTGCGCTGGCGATCCTGGAACCGTCCGCATCTAAATGGATATCGGAAGCCGCCCAGGCTGAATTTGCCGGCGTCTACGCGCTGCCGGATTCCGGTCCGACGCAACTCGCGCGGCCGGGCATGGAAATCCGCGATCGTCAGAGCCTGTTGACGCCAACCGGTTTTGAGCCACCGAAGTTTTAGAGCCTTATCGGTTCTGATTAAATCAGAACCGGGCTCTAATCTTTTGTTTGACGCGTTTTCTACGCAGATAAGTCTACGCAATCTGCGTAAACTTGATTGCTATGCGAACCGGTATCCACTTCGTTCGAAAACGCTCTGGTAAATATATCAGAGATAGCCTTCGCCGGCTTCCGCGGCAAAACGGCCGGGATCGCCTTCCCAGACGATCCGCGCATGCTCCAGCACATAGACCCGGTCCGCATGCGGTAGCGCGAAGGTGACGTTCTGCTCGCCGAGCAGCACCGTGATCGGCGTGGTCTGGCGCAATTTTTCCAGTGCTTTCGACAAAAGTTCGAGAATGACGGGTGCGAGGCCCAGCGTCGGCTCGTCCAGGATCAGGATTTTCGGCTGCATCATCAGCGCGCGGCCGATCGCCAGCATCTGCTGTTCGCCGCCGGAGAGTGTCTGCGCCATCTGGCTTTGACGTTCCTTAAGAATCGGGAACAGGTCGAACAGCCATTCGAGCTGCTTCTCGCGCGCCTCATCGGTGAGGTGCTGGCCGCCGAGATCGAGATTCTCGCGAACGCTCATCTCGCCGAATAATTCGCGCGATTCCGGACATTGCACAATGCCGCTGCGGGCGATGCGGGCCGGGCTGGTGCCGCGCAATTTCTCGCCGTCGCGGACGATTTCGCCGCTATAGGGCAGGAAGCCCGAGATCGTGTTGAACAACGTGGTCTTGCCGGCGCCGTTCAGTCCCACCACCGAGACGAATTCGCCCTGATGGACGTGGATCGAGACGTTCTCCAGCGCCTGCGCCTTGCCGTAATGGACGCTGACATTCTCGACCTGCAGCAGCGGCACTTTATCCTTGAAATTGGATTCCGGACGAGCGGAAGTCTCGATGGCGCCGCCGAGATAGACCCGCCGTACGGTTTCGTTGCGCATCACTTCGTCGGCGCGGCCGGTGACGATTTCCTCGCCGAGATACATCGCCAGCACGCGATCGACCAATGCCGCGACGCTCTTGACGTTGTGATCGACCAGCAGTACCGCGCGGCCTTCGTCACGGAAACTTCTAATCAGTTCGGAGAAGGTGCCGACTTCAGCCAGCGTCAATCCGGCAAAGGGCTCGTCGACCAGCACCACCTTGGGATCGCGCGCGATCGCTTTGGCGAGTTCGAGCCGGCGTAAATCGGCGAATGGAAGCGTCGGCGGGCGGCGGTCCATCACCGCGCCGAGGCCGACGCGGTTGGCGATCCATTTAGCGCGCTCGGTCAGCGCCTTGTCGGCGAACAGCATGAACAGGCTGTCCGGTAACAACGCGACCATGATGTTTTCCAGCACGGTCTGCCGGTTCAGCGGCCGCGAATGCTGGAACACCATCCCAAAGCCCTTGCGCGCGATCTTGTGCGCGGGCAGGCCGGCGACGTTCTCGCCCTGGAAAATCACTTCGCCCGACGTCGGGCGTTCGATGCCCATGATCGACTTCATCGCGGTCGATTTGCCGGAACCATTGGGTCCGATCAGGCCGAAGATTTCGCCGGCGCGCAGATCGAGGCTGAGGTTCTTCACGGCCGTGAGGCCGCCGAAACGTTTCACGAGTCCGCGGACTTCGAGCACGGGCGGGTTGGCGGTGGTTGCGTCCATCACGAGCGCGCCTCGCGCGACAGGGCCGCCCCAAGGAAGCCGTTGGGGAAAAACAAAATCACCAGCAGCGCAACCGTCGATACGATGAAGGTCGCCAATTCTCCGGTTGGCCGCAGGAACTCGCCGGCGACGATCAGGAAGATCGCGCCCAGTGCCGCGCCGAGCACGGTGCGTCTTCCGCCCAGCACCGCGGCGACGATCACCTGCACGCCGACGGCGATATCGACCACGGTGCCGACCGAGGCGGTGCCGAAGTAAAACACCAGCAGCGCGCCGGAGAGCCCCGAGAAGAAGGCGCTGACGATGAAGGCGGCGAGCTTGTGCTTGACGATGTTGAAGCCCAGCGCGCCGGCCTGTACCGGATCCTGTCCGCTGGCCTGCAGCACAAGGCCGATCGGTGACTGCGACAACCCGTAAAGGATGATCGCGCTGATGGTCATGAAGCCGAGCGCGATCCAGTAATTGACCCCGGCATCGATCGAAATGACATCGGGAATGGTGAGGCCGATTTCACCGCCGGTCAAATCAGCGAACACGACGATGAAGTTCTGCAGCATCAACACCGCAACCAGCGTGGTCAGCCCGAAATAAGGTCCGCGTACCCGCAGCGCCGGCAGCGCCAGCACAAAGCCCGCGATCACCGAGGCCAATGCGCCGAGTACGATGCAGAGATAAACCGACCAGCCATATTGGTTGTTCAAAATTCCGGCGGTGTAGGCGCCGACGCCGATCAGGAAGGTCGGGCCGAAATTCACTTCACCGGCAAACCCGAACAGCAGATCCCACGACATCGCGAACACGCCGAAATAATACGCGACCGTAAGCAGGCCGAGGATATAGCCGGAAACGTAAAGCGGCAGCGTCGAGGCAATGATCACGATGCCAAGTGCGATGAAGAACAATCGCGATTTGAAGAAACCCGCCACGCTCATCGCCTCCCGAGCAGGCCTTGCGGCCGGATATACATCACGATGACCAGCAGCAGCAGCGCCGGAATGGTACGGTAGGCCGGCGACACCAGATAGGCCGTGAAGGTCTCGAGATAGCCTACGACAAAAGCCGCGATCAGCGAGCCGGATACGCTGCCGAGGCCGCCCAGCACCACGATCGAGAACGCGCTCGCGGTCAGCGGTCCGACGCTGTAGGAGCTGACGCCAAGGAACATGCCAAGCAGCACGCCGGCGATGCCCGCTAGAATTCCGTAGATCGCCCAGACCACGACATAGATGTTGGTGAGTTCAAGCCCGAGCAGCGTGACGCCGCGCGGATTCATCGAGGCCGCCAGCACGGCCTTGCCGGTGCGGGTGCGGTTGACCAGCAGCCACAGCAGGCCGATCACGAGGCAGCAGACGATAGAAGTGAAGATTTCGTTGCGCGGCGTGCGCACGCCCAGGATATTGACCACGCCCTCGACGATCGGCAACACCGTCTTGGCGTTGTTGGTGAAGAAATACGCGATCAGCTCCTGAATCATGATCCCCCACAGCAGCGTGCCGGTGAGAACGAAGATTTCTTTTTCCTCGTTGGGAATCCGCGTCGATTTCTGGATCGGCTGCACCACCGCGAAATAGGTGACGAGTGCTGCGATCAGCGCAACGCCGACGCCGATCAAGGCACCCGCATAGGTGTTGACGTGAAACACGCTGGCCGCCGCCCATGCGGCGACCGCGGCGAGCACCATGATGGCGCCATGCGAGAGGTTGAGCACGCCGGAGACGCCGAAGATGAGCGTGAATCCGGTCGCGCCCAGAGCATACAAGGCGCTGATGGCAAAACCGTCGATCAGGATCTGAAAAGCAAGCATTTAAATTGGCCCAAGCATCTAGATTGGCCGCAGCACCGCTGCCTCACTTCTGGAGAAAGCTGCACATACGAAAATGCTCCCGGGGGAAAACCCGGGAGCATGATCGAGCGGATATCAGTTGGAGGTGACCTTGATGAAGCTTGGGAACTTCAACGTGCCCTTGGCGATTTCCTTGGGCCAGACGCTGATTTGTTTGCCATCCTGCCACTGCAGCATCAGGCCGGTGATCAGGCCCTTGCCGTATTTGATCGAGTGGGTGAACGGATCGTCCTTGCCGTAGAACTGGACGCGGCCGATGGTGCCTTCCCAATCGGTCTTTTCCATCGCATCGACCAGTTTGTCGGCATCGGTCGAGCCTGCGCGCTTCACCGCGTCAGCGATCATATAAACATCGTCATAGGAGGTGTAGCCGGCGTAGGACGGATAATTGCCGAACTTGGCCTTGAAGCCGTCGGCAAAGGGGATCGACTTCGGCGTCACCGGGACGCCGGGGCCGGAGACGCCCTGATAGAGCACGCCGTTGGAAGCGTCATTGGTGTCCTTGCCGAAGGTTTCATTGGTGGCCTGCGAGCTGATGCCGAGCATCGGGATCGGCACCTGCTGGTTCTTCCACTGCACGGTCGGCTGCACGCCGACATGCGAAATGCCGGTGATGATTACGTCGGGCTTGGCGCCCTCGATCTTGTTGAAGATCGGCGTGAAGTCAGTGGTGTCGGGCGAGAAGCGGATGTGATCGAGCACCTTCAGCCCGATCTTGGGCAGGCATTCCTCGTAGCCGACATCGAGCGGCTTGGTCCAGGCGGCATCCTCGCTCATGATGACGGCGGTCTTCATGCCCTTCTGCTCGGCCAAGAGCTCCTTGGCGGCGTCGCAGACCGACAGCGCCAGTGCGGCGGAAGTCAGATAGCCGTGGAAGGTGTATTTGTTCTTCTCGTAATCGGCATGGACGCTCTTGCTGATCTCGTTAGACGCCGCGCCCGGCGTGATGAACGGCGTCTTGAGCCGCGAGGCCCAGGGCTCCAGCGCCAGCACGACTTCGCTGATGTAGCTGGCGATGACGAAGTTGACCTTGTCCTCATTGACCGCGCGCTGGAACGCGCGAACCGAGTCGGCCGAGGAGGAGTGGTTGTCATAGGTGACGATTTCGATCTTGCGGCCATCGACGCCGCCCTTGGCGTTGATTTCGTCCGCGGCCATCTGCGCAGCCTGCGGGATCGATGCCCCGGCAATGGCCTGCGCCTCGGCGATGACGCCGATCTTGATCGGGTCCGCGGCGAGCGCCTGACCGGACGCCGTCGCCAACAGGCCAAGCGCGGTCGCGCCGAGCAGCCTCGACAGGGAACGGGACACGGGCGATCGGGATGTTTTTGTCATATCGTTTCTCTCCACTGTAACTGATGGCCTTGTTGATCGGCCTTGTTCATTGATGTTGGGGGCATTCTAGCGGTGCCTGCGCTCTCAGCAAGGGGAACCGCACTGCAAACCCGCTTGGGATCGCGAGACTAAAGTAGATATGGCGCGCCTTCGATGCCCGTTACAGGCTCGAAGGCCGCGGGAGAAATGATTAACGGCGCAGAGTGCGCAATATCTGGGCGTTTTGCCGCCGTTTGCGGGAGATGTCCCGCTTCCGCACTACCCGTCGATGATCGCCACGGCCCGGGTCCAGCCCGCCGAGGCGCGCTCGATCTTGACCGGGAAGCACGACACGGTGAAGCCGGTCGAGGGCAGCTGTTCCAGATTGTGCAGCTTCTCGATATGGCAATAGCCGATATGGCGCCCGGCCTTGTGGCCTTCCCAGATCAGGCTGGCGTCCCGGGTTTCGGCGAATTTCTTCGCGGTATAGACGAACGGCGCGTCCCAGCTCCAGCCGTCGATGCCGGTCAGCCGCACGCCGCGCTCCAACAGATACATGGTCGCCTCATAGCCCATTCCGCAGCCGGAGGTGACAAAATCCTGCTGGCCGTATTTGACGCCGGCGCTGGTGTTGACCACGACGATCTCGAGCGGCGACAGCGTATGGCCGATGCGCTTGAGTTCGGCCTCGACATCCTCAGCGGTCACGACATAGCCATCGGCAAAATGCCGGAAGTCGAGCTTGACGCCCGGCTGCAGGCACCACTCCAGCGGCACTTCGTCGATGGTCCAGGAACGCTCGCCGCGATTCATGGTCGGGTGATAGTGATAGGGCGCGTCGAGATGGGTGCCGTTATGGGTCGAGAGCTGGACGGTTTCCATCGCCCAGGCCTGTCCGTCCGGCAGATCTGCGGCCTTGAGGCCGTCGAAGAAACCCAGCATCCGCGGCAGGCTTTGCTGGTGGTCATGATACTCAATCCGCGGATGGAGGCCGGGCGGATCGGCCGGGATATCGTTTTGCAGCGGCACGGAGATATCGATCAGGCGTCTGGCCATGGCGTTTCCTCGCAAGTTTGTTGGTTCTCGGTCGGCTTTTCCAGCCTTACGCATCCTGGCGCTCGACCTTGTTCTTCAGGATTCCGATTTTCTCGACTTCTAGTTCGATGCTGTCACCATGTTCAAGATACCAGCCGAGTTCAAGTCCGCAACCATTGCCGACGGTGCCGGACCCGATGAATTCGCCGGGCATCAGGGTTTCATCCCTCGTGACATGCGCGATGATTTCCTCGAACGAAAACAGCATGCCTTCGGTGACGCCCTGTGAGCGCAGCTTGCCGTTGACGCGCGCTTCCATCTTCAAAGCGTAGGGATCGCCGATCTCGTCCGGTGTGACGATCCAGGGCCCCATCACATTGCCGCCGTCAAAACTCTTGCCCTTGGCGGGGCCGAGGCGTCCTTCCATCTCAACGCGCTGGGCGTCGCGCGCCGAGAAGTCATTAAAGATGGTGTAGCCGAAGATGTGATCTGCGGCTTTCGACGCCGGAATGTTCGCGCCCTTGTTTTTGGTGATGACCCCGAATTCAAGCTCGTAATCCATCACCTGGCTGTAGCGCGGCCACTTGACCGTAGTATTGGTGCCGCGAACGCTGAAGCGGTTGGTGATGTAGTAGATAGGTTGCTTGCGATAGATTTCGGGCAGTTCGCCGAGCGGCTCGGCGTCGAGCCGCGCGAGTTCGGCCATATCGTTTTTGGCGCGGGCGGCGAGTTTGAGCTGGCCACGCGGCGCCTGCAATATGTGCAGCGGGAACGACATGCCGTCCCGTATTTGCCGGGGCTCGGGAATGGGAGCGAGGATTTCGGCGCCGGCCACGTTGACCGAGAGCGTGTCGTCCTTGCCATGATCGTCGAACAGGGCCCGCGCGCGGTCGAGTGCGGCAGGACCGGCATCGATCAGCGCCAACATTGATACGAAGGCTGGATCGCCCCGGCCGCCTCGATCTGCCGCCGCAGCCAGATCGAACAGCGCGGAGTCATTGGTATGGACCATGCCGATCTTTTCCACACCGCCGGAGCGAAATGTCGCGAGTTTCACGTGGCTCTCCCTCTTGTCGTTCGATAAAATATATGATCTGATAAAATATCGATAATCAAGAGGCGACGGAAAATATCGTCGGGGAGGCCCATCCATGACCAAGTCCATAACCGGATTCCTGGCCGCGGCGACGCTTGCGGCGATGCTGGTCGCCGGTCCGGCCTGCGCTCAGACCAAACTGCAGATCGGCTGCACCGCGACGACGGATTGCGCCTCGGCGATGGTCGCGGTCGATGAAGGCATCGTCTTTGGCTTTCGACGCCGGAATGTTCGCGCCCTTGTTTTTGGTGATGATGCCGAATTCAAGCTCGTAATCCATCACCTGGCTGTAGCGCGGCCATTTCACCGTGGTGTTGGTGCCGCGAACGCTGAAGCGGTTGGTGATGTAGTAGATCGGTTGCTTGCGATAGATTTCGGGCAGTTCGCCGAGCGGCTCGGCGTCGAGCCGCGCGAGTTCGGCCATATCGTTTTTGGCGCGGGCGGCGAGCTTGAGCTGGCCGCGCGGCGCCTGCAGGATATGCAGCGGGAACGACATGCCGTCGCGCATCTGCCGGGGCTCGGGAATGGGCGCGAGGATTTCGGCGCCGGCCACATCGATCGAGAGCGTGTCGTCCTTGCCATGATCGTCGAACAGGGCCCGCGCGCGGTCGAGTGCGGCAGGACCGGCATCGATCAGCGCCAACATCGATGCGAAGGCTGGATCGCCTCGGCCGCCTCGATCTGCCGCCGCAGCCAGATCGAACAGCGCGGAGTCATTGGTATGGACCATGCCGATCTTTTCCACACCGCCGGAGCGAAATGTCGCGAGTTTCACGTGGCTCTCCCTCTTGTCGTTCGATAAAATATATGATCTGATAAAATATCGATAATCAAGAGGCGACGGAAAATATCGTCGGGGAGGCCCATCCATGACCAAGTCCATAACCGGATTCCTGGCCGCGGCGACGCTTGCGGCGATGCTGGTCGCCGGTCCGGCCTGCGCTCAGACCAAACTGCAGATCGGCTGCACCGCGACGACGGATTGCGCCTCGGCGATGGTCGCGGTCGATGAAGGCATCTTCAAAAAGCACGGCCTCGATGCCGAGATGGTTTTGATCGGCATCAATTCGAACATCCCGGCCGCAATCCTTTCCAATTCGATCCAGATCGGTGGCCCGACATCGACCGTGTTCCTGCAGGCGGTCGATGGAGGCCTCGATCTGGTCGCGGTCGCCGGCGCCTCGGTGATGAATGCAAGCTCCAATGACAACATCGCCGCCTTTGCGCGAAACGGCGTCGCAATCAAGGAACCCAAAGATTTCGCCGGCAAGAAGGTCGGCGCGCCCGGGCTCGGCGCATTCCTGCATGTGCTGTTTGTGAAATGGCTGGTGGAAAAGGGCGTCGATCCCAAAAGCGTGAATTTCGTCGAGGTGACATTCCCGACCATGGCCGACATCATCAAATCAGGTGGCGTCGATGTGGTGCTGACGGCGGAGCCGTTTGTGACGCGGATGACCAAGGCCGGCCTCGGCACGGTCGCCGCGCATTACGGCGCCGATCTGGCTCGCACAGAGCCGATCATCTTCTATGCGGCGGCGCGCGACTGGGCCGAGAAAAATCCCGATATTATCAAGAAATTCCGCGCCGCGATCATGGAAGGCGCCGAGATCGTCAACAGCGATCGTGACAAGGCCTCAGTGTCGATCGCGAAATTCACCAAGCAGGCCCTCGAACTGGTGAAGGCGTCGCCGCCGAACCGGTCCGAACCCGTTCTCAAGGCCGGTCAACTGGCCTGGTGGATCGACATCATGTCGTCGCAGAAAATGCTGCAGACCAAGGTCGATCTCAATAAGCTCATGCTGAACTAGAGCATGATCCGGAAAAGTGGGAACCGGTTTTCCCTCGCGACAAACGCCAGGGGCGTTTGCGCGGGGATCATGCTCAAATAAAAAGGCGCAGCCGGAGAGATTATGGCGAGAACCGTTTCAGCCGAGGTGCCCGAGACCGATACGTTGAGCGAGCGCGCGGCCAACCTTGTCGAGCGCGACATCATCGCCGGTTCTCTCGCGCCGGGTACGCGGCTTGGCATCGTCGATCTGGTCCAGCGTTATGAAATTGGCGCCACACCATTACGTGAAGGTCTGTCGCGGCTGGTATCGCGCGGCCTGATCGTCGGGATCGGTCAGCGCGGCTTTCGCGTCGCCGATGTCAGCCGCGAGGATTTGCTGGATATCACGCGGATGCGCACGGTGGTCGAGATCGAGGCGCTGCGGCTTGCGATTGCGCAAGGCGACGATGCCTGGGAAGCGGGCATTGTCAGCGCGCTGCACCAGATGCGCAAGCATATCGAGCGGACCGGCAATGATTTCCGCGAGGGCGCGCCGGAATTCGACCGGTTGCACAAGGCGTTTCACACCGCGCTGCTGGCGGCCTGCGGCTCGAAGCGGCTGTTGACAGCGCATTCCGATTTGTATGACCAGGCCTACCGCTATCGCCGGGTGATGATGCGCAGCTTTGACAGCGGCAAGAAATTCGTCGCCGAACACCAGCGTCTTGCCGATCGCATTCTAGCGCGCGATGTCGCGGGCGCGCAGGCCATGCTCGCGTCGCATCTGCATTCGACACTGGATTTCGTCTATCCGCCGGACAAAAAGGGCAAATCGTGAGCGTAGCCAGCGTTGCAAACCAGCCCGCGAGATACCCGGATCCGGCGCGGCCGCAGATCGTGTTCTCAAATGTCACGCTCGATCTTGGCGGCAAGACGATTCTGGAAAATATCAGCCTCGAGGTAAAGCCGGGTGAATTCCTCTGCATCATCGGCGCATCGGGTTGCGGCAAAACCACTGCGCTGCGCCTGGCCGCAGGGCTGTACGAGCCGACCGGCGGCTCCGTGACCTTCGATGGGAAACCGATGCTGTCGCCGCGGCGCGAAATCGCGATCGTGTTTCAGGATTACGGCAAGGCACTGCTGCCGTGGCGAACCGCGGCCGGTAATGTGTCGCTGGCGCTGGAGGCCGCCGGTGTCGCGTCCGCGGAGCGGGCCGGGCGCATCGACGGCCTGCTGAAAAAAGTAGGGCTGCCCAATCACGCCGGAAAATATCCGGCGGAAATGTCCGGCGGCATGCAGCAGCGTCTGCAGATTGCGCGTTGCCTCGCGCAAGAGCCCAAGGCGCTGTTGATGGATGAGCCGTTCGGTGCGCTCGATGCGATGACGCGGCAGGGATTGCAGGACGAGTTGCTGTCGCTGGTGCATGCCAGCGATGCGACGGTCATCTTTGTTACTCACGATCTGGAAGAAGCGATTTATCTCGGCGACCGCGTCATCGGTCTGTTGCCGCATCCCGGCCGCATCGGCATCGAACTGAAGATCGATCTGCCGCGGCCGCGCGATCAGTTGAGGACGCGGGAAAACCCCGAGTTCCTGCGGTTGCGCCGCGAACTGTTCGATTTCATCAAGGCGTCCGAGACATGATCCCGGAGCGCGCCAAGGCTTTGCTGCTGCCGGGGACGATCCTCGTGGCACTCGAGATCTGGGCGCGCGCGGTCCATCTGCAAAGCGATTCTCTGGCGCCGCCGAGCGCGGTGGTGCTCGCGTTGGTTTCCGCTTTCGCTGACGGTTCGGTACTGGTCGCAACCCGGGACACGCTGATCCCGGCGTTTCTCGGCTTATTGATCGGCGGCGTCATCGGTCTGGCGTTCGGCATCGCGCTTGGAATCTTCCACGTCTTCGATCGGCTGATGGAAGTCACCATCGAGGCGCTTCGTCCGATCCCGTCGATTGCGCTATTGCCGATTGCGTTGATCGCGATGGGTTTTGGATACCGGATGGAGATCGTGATCGTCGCCTTTGCCTGCGTGTGGCCCGTTCTGATCCTGAGTCGCGCCGCGGTCGGAAGCATCGAACCGCGTTTGATCGAGGTATCGCGCGCGCTGCGTCTGTCGCCGGCCGATCGTGTCAGCAAGATCATCATTCCGGCGGCGCTGCCGCGGATTTTTCTGGCGTTCCGCCTGGCTGCCGGAATCGCGCTGATTGTCGCAGTCACGGTCGAAATCGCAATCAACCCGATCGGGCTCGGGGCGGCGATCATGACGGCGCAGCAGGCGCTGCGGCCCGATCTGATGCTGGCCTATCTGCTATGGATCGGCACCGTCGGATATTTGCTGAATACGAGCCTCGTGGTCGCGCAACGCCATCTGTTCGGGCGCGCGGCGCTGGTGAGGGACGCCGCATGAACCGCGCGGTGCTGTATTGGCGCGCGGGAAGCCTCGCTGTTGCCGCGGGCTTTGTCGGGCTGTGGCAAATCATCGCCAACCAGCGGCTGGTATCGCCGGTGTTCCTGCCGGGCCCTGACCGCGCCTGGGCCTCTCTGGTGCGTGGCTTTGCCAGCGGCGACCTCTGGGACAAGCTGCTGGGTACGCTGGAACACATGGCCTATGGCTGGCTGATCGCGTCGATCGCCGGTATTGCATTGGGTGCAATGATCGGATCGTCTCGCGCGATGCGCAGCTATGTCGCGCCATCGCTGGAGTTTTTGCGGCCGCTGCCGGTGTCGGCGATCATTCCGGTCGCGATCGCGATGTTCGGCCTGACCCAGGGCATGGCGCTGTTCGTGATCGCGTTTGGCTCGATCTGGCCGATGCTGCTGGCGACGATCCACGGCTTTGCGGCGGTCGAGCCGCGGCTCTATGAAGTGGCGCGGTCGCTGCACATGTCGCGGCTGGCGGTCATTTTCAAGATCGCGCTGCCCTCGGCCAGCCCCGATATTCTCTCGGGGATGCGGCTCAGCCTGACTGTGGCGCTGATCCTGTCGGTGGTGTGCGAGATTCTGGCCGGCCTCGATGGCCTCGGACACTGGGTGCTGCTGTCGGCACGCGCCTTTCGATCTGCGGATCTGTTCGCCGGCGTGATCCTGTTGGGCGTTGTCGGCTATGTCACCGCGCTGGCGATGTCGGTCGTCGAGCAGCGCCTGTTAAGATGGCGATCGAGCGGTCATTGAGTGCTGTCGATCGCCATCTGATGCGCTACGCCAGCGTGATTATCCCGGACCAGAACTGCTGCTTCTTGGCCGAGGCGTCGATCTCGTAATTGCGCACGAAGCTGAGCTTGCCGTCATCGGAGATCTTGAAAACGCCGAGCGCAGCGGGCTGGGTTGTGCCGTCGCGTTGCGGCATCGGCCAGACTGATGCCGTCACCAGCACGCGCCCGCTGCGATCGATCCCGAAGGTGCGCAGATAATTGGCGTGGGCTTCGACGCTTTTGAGCTGCTTCGGTTCGCCGTTTTTCTGGTCGATGGCATAGGCCGCTACTGAATTTTCGCCACCGACGAAGACCTGCTTGCCATCGACGTCGGTGGTCGCATAAGCGCGGTTGGTCAGATAGACAAAGCGGCCGTTGGGGTGAACGTGGATCGGTCCCGCCTGCTGTTCGAATTTCGATACGGGATCGGCCAGCGTTTCCGTCATGAAGATCGGATCGCGCGAAAGCCCGGTCTTCGGGTCGAGCTTGTAGACATAGAGCTTGTTCTGGCTCTCGATCGAAACATAGACCCATGGCTCCGTCGGGTGAAAGTCGAGGTGTCGTGGTCCGAAATGCATGCCGTCGCCGGGCTGGATCGCCGCTACATTGGTCAGCACGCCGTCCTTGAAGCCGTACACCTTCAGGGAACCTGGATTGATGGTCTTGTCGGTCGGCGCGTTGTTGCCGCGCGTGTTCAGGATGACGAACTTGTTGTCCGGCGTGGCGCGAATCTGATGGGCATATTTGCCGGTGTCGAGACCTTCCGGCTGCTTGATTTGTTCGCCGAGCGTGCCGTCCTTGTTGATGCGAAGGACGGTGAGGCTGGAGGGATTGTTGTGGGCGATCAGCAGATATTCGCCTGCCATATCGACGCTGGCGTGAATCGGACGCGAGGACAGCGCTATTGTCTCGCCATAGGGCGTGAGCGCGCCGGTGGCGGGATCGATCTTGAAGACATTCGCGATGTGTTTGGCGCCGCCGGTGCCCTGCGCGGTGCCGACCGCGCCGGACGAGCCCGGGCCGCCATCGCTGGACACGACATACAGATATTGTTTCGACGGATGCGGCCAGGCGTATTGGATATTGGCGGCGGTCGTTACCGTGCCGCGCTTGGTGAGGGCGGCGCCATCGACATCGAGATCATAGAATGTCAGCTCGGGTCCGGTGCTCGCATAGAATACGTCTTTGGCGGATTTCGAAGTCATGGCGTTCTGTCCGAACGAGGCTTTAGGCGCGACGGCGATCGCACTGGCAAGAAGCGTGGTGAAGGTACGACGGTCGACCATTTTTTTCCTCCGCTATTATTTTTGTTTAGATTTGCATCGCGGACGAGCTCAGGCAACGCTGTTCCCGGCAGATGAGGCATGCGGCGTTATTGTCGCGTGCAGTGCGGCCGGGACGGCAGGCACGCGATACCGACATTCGAGCAGACCACGCCCCCGGGATTTTTGCCGCATGCGCGGCAGTCATCGGTCCACGCGGTGCAACCCGCGTTGGATCCCCTCGCGAAGTCCTCGAGCCGGTCCGTGTCAGGCCCGGATGTGGCCGGGTGCTGGGTTCGGGAATGCCGGGGAATGAGCGGAAGATCAGCCGCAAACGCCGATCCCATGTCGAGAGCGAGACTTCCGGTCAATGCGAACAACCCGAGGATTGCAGTCCGGTATCGGAGCGACATGATCTTTCCCTCCGGGAAATGCGCGATAACGGCGCTTACGCTACTTCGAGCAGGATTTCGACCAACCGTTCGGGCATGTCGACCATCACGTCGTGGCCCGACGGCACTTCATAGGTTTTCCAGCCGGGCATCGTCTTCATCTTCGCCAATGTCTGGTCGAACACCGGACTATCAAACCCCTTGGCGCGAATGTAAGTCTTGCGCGCGATCTTCTCGTGTGCGCCGACAGCGGTGACCTTCTCGGCCACGGCGGCCAGCGGGTGCGGCGTGCATTTGGCATCGACCCAAGGCTGATCTTTCACATTGACCTTGAAGGCCGCCGACGGAACAGGCTTTGCTACGAGGTCGCCGCGCGCCACGGCTTCCTCGAGCGCTTTGCGGGGGCCGGGGTTGGCCAGCGAGATCAGATTGTCGCCGGGCTGCGGCACAAAAGCATCAAGATAGACGATCGAGGCGACGGATGGGCCGATCTGCTCGACGGCCTGCGTGATCACGAACCCGGCGGAGGAGTGACCGACCAGCACGATGTCTTTCAGGTCCTCCCATTTGACCAGATTGACCACATCATTGACATGCGTGGTCAGGTTGACGTCCTTGGTCAGGAGATGCGAGCGGTCGCCAAGCCCGGTCAAGGATTCCGCATAGACCTTATGGCCTTTGCGCTCCAGCGCATCCGCGACACGGCGCCAGCACCAGCCGCCGTGCCAGGTGCCATGGACCAGCACAAAGGTCTTTGGTGCGGTTTGAGCCTGTGTGGGCTGCGCAGCGCCGCTCGCGACCACGGCACCCACGGCGGCCATCGCGCCGAGCGCCGTCCGGCGGGTTGTTTCAAAGTCTTTTCGCGCGTCTTCAGACATTCGTGTTTCCCCGGTTGGCCGCTTGTGTCGCAGGCCTTTGTCGCGCGGGACGATATCGAGTGGGTGTGTGGTCGTCTACCTCGGCGAGGTCATTTCTTGCGGGGTGGCGGAGGTCTGTCGCCACGGACCCTTTCGCAGGCATGGGCGATTGAGCTAGCTTTGCGTCATGAAGTTACCGCGCCGCCGATTTCTTTATCTCGCTACCGGCGCCGTTGCGCTGCCGGCGGTCTCGCGGCTGACGTGGGCGCAAACCTATCCGTCGCGATCGGTGCGGCTGATCGTCGGCTTCACCGCCGGTGGCGGCAGCGACATTGTCGCGCGCCTGACCGGGCAGGGGCTGGCCGGGCGGTTCGGCAAGCCCTTTGTCGTCGAGAACAGGACGGGTGCGGGCAGCAACATCGCCACTGAAATTGTCGTGAACGCACCGGCCGATGGTCACACGCTGCTGTTGGCGACGACCGCGAACGCGGTCAACGCAACGCTCTACGACAAGCTCAGCTTTGATTTTGCGCGCGACATCATGCCGGTCGCGGGGTTGCTGCGCGCGCCCAATGTCATGCTGGTGCATCCGTCGGTGCCGGCCAAAACCGTTCCCGAATTCATCGCCTATGCAAGGGCCAATCCGGCCAAGGTCAATATGGGCTCCGGCGGTAATGGCGGTCCCGTCCATATGGCTGGCGAATTATTCAAGATGTTGGCCGAGGTCAATCTCGCGCATGTGCCCTATCGCGGGGAATCGGCGGCGCTGACCGACCTGCTCGGCGGACAGGTGCAGGTGGTATTCGCGAGCATTCCCTCGTCGATCGGCTATATAGCCGCCGATCAGTTGCGGCCGCTGGCGGTCACCACCACGACCCGCTCGGTGACGCTGCCTGACATTCCTCCGCTGGTTGATTTCGTGCCGGGCTATGAGATGAGCACCTGGTATGGTCTCGGCACACCCAAAAACACACCGACCGCAATCATCGATAGGCTCAACGTCGAGACCAATGCGGTGCTGGCTGATCCGGCTTTCCGAACAAAGTTGGCCGATCTCGGAGGCGCGATGCTGGGTGGTTCGCCATCTGATTTGGATTCGCTGATCTCGGAGGAAACCGAAAAATGGGGCAAGGTGGTCAAGTTCGCGAAAATCACGCCGATCTGAAGCGCCTCAATCGTTGGAAATATCGTCCATGCCAATTCTCCGATCCCTGCTGCTATTGATCGCGCTGCTGTCTCCGGCATTCGCACAGGACGGTCCGCAAGGCGCTGCCGGTGCGAAAGAAGCCGCGCAGGCGCTGCAGGTCTATCTCGACGGCGTCGCCAAGAATGGCGGCCGGCCCGACTACGCCAAGCTGCCGGCGTCCGAACTGTTTCAAAAAGTCTTCGATCTCGCGCAATTGAGCGCGCTGCCGCCGTCCACGGCGGCGGATGTCGGCTGGCTGGTGCAGTGGTTTACGGCGGCAAGCCTCGCCAACAAGCAGATCGTCTATTTCGGCACCAAGCCCGGCCCTGACCCGGATGAGATGGCCGTGCTTCGCAATCTCAAGGAATATGAAAGCCAGTATGCCCAGGCGATGAACTTCATGATCCGGGTCGCGGCGCGCGAGTCGCGTGCGCTGGATCTGTTCATGGAAGCGCTGACGCCGGAGCAGCGCACGCCGGTCCGTGAAGCCGGGCTGCTGAAGGCCCGCGGTGGCGCCGCGGAATTGCTGGCCAGTGCGATCGGTATCGTCGCGCAAGGGGTCGGGTCTGATAATGCGCGCCTGATGAGCGCCGCGCTGAAGGACACGCGCGATGTCTGGGCGATGTATTTGCTGCCCGACGACCGCAAGCAAATTCTCGGCTATCTGGCAAAGGCGACGGAGATCGTGACCGACGCTGGCGTGAAGGCCGACCTCATGGCGGTCGGCGGAACATTCTCGGCGATGAAGTAGCCGTCACTCAAACCGAATGCTGACGCCGTCGAGCGCAATTCCGCTGGGTGTTGCGGTCCAGACCTCTCCCGGTGCGATCGGCATGGCTTTTGTCAGTGTGCCCGTGCTGATGATCTCATTGGTTCCGAGCGGCGGATTGACGGGGTCGGCAGCCAATAGCCCCACGAGATGATGCAGCGCCGACAGCGGCCCGTCGAGCACGTTGCCGGCGCGGCCCTGATCGATCAACTGGCCGTTGCATTTGAGATCGATCTCGAAACTCGACAGCGTTCGCAACCATTCCGTGGCTTGCGGCGCGAATGGCTGGCGCGGCCCGATCAGTAGCGCGCCGTGAACGCCGTTGGCCGCGATCGTATCTGCGGCGGCAAATTTCCAGCCGGGAAAGATCGATTGCACGATCTCGAAACCCAGCGCGACCCAGGCGATGCAGGACGACAGCGCAAGCTCGTCCATGTCGGCAGAGGGCGCCGAGCCCAGGCCGAACAGAATTTCGGGTTCGATGCGCGGCTCGGAGAAGGCACGCAGCGCCAGCGTCTCGGTTTGCGCAAGATCTTTTGCGGTTTCGTCGAACACATAACCCCAGATCGGCTGGTAGACGCCGTATTGGTCCCAGATCGTGCGATTGGTGAATCCGATCTTGCGCCCGACCACCTTTGAGCCGCGCGCCTGGTAGATTTTCCGCACCCGAGGCGTGACGCGATAGGCGTCGTCGATCGTCAGCCCCGCCGGACGCGATGAGAACGGAGAAATCTGCCGCGTATTGGTTAACGCCTCCGCGGCTTCAGCGGCGATCGCATCGAGCAAAGCGCTGTTGGGCTCATCCATGGTTCGACCTCATAGAGCCGGAGTCACGGTGAAGTGACCGGATTGGCGGATAGCGGCGTGCGCCCCTGAAACTTACATCCACAAGAGAACGTAACTTGGGAAAGTTACCCAACCACAATTTGCCGAAGCAGCGAAACAGTCCATGCATACCCCCAGCAAAGAGCTGGTTCCCGCGATGATGGCCACGGCCGTCGCGATCGTCGGCTTGGTCATGCTGTTTTTCACGGAATTCGCTCCCAAAAACGAGCCGGCGCCGACTGGGATCAGCATGATATCGACTGCTGTGATCGAAAGGGCCGGCGCGACCGTGCTTCCGACCGAGCCGGCGGTAACGCGCGCGTTACAAAAATACGCCCGGAATGCTCAAGACGTTAACGGACAAGATCTGGAAGACGACCGGCGCGTCGCCAGATAATCTGGGCGCCATCGTTAATGGCGCTGGTTCACCGCAGGATGTGCCGGGGCAGCCACAGCGACACCTCGGGAATGTAGGTGACGACCATCAGCACGAAGAACATCACGCCGTAGAACGGCCAGATCTTGCGCATCACCTGCTCGATGGTGACCTTGCCGACCGCGCAGCCGACGAACAGGATCGACCCCACCGGCGGATGGCACAACCCGATGCCGAGGTTGAGCATCATGATCATCCCGAAATGCACGGGATCGACGCCAAAATTCTGCATCACGGGCAGCAAAATCGGCGTTCCGATCAGGATCGACGGCGCCATATCGATCAGCGTGCCGAGTATCAGCAGCAGGATGTTGATCAGAAACAGGATGACGTATTTGTTGTCGGAGATCGACAGGAAGAACGCGGTCATCTTGGCCGGCATCTGCGTCAGCGCCATGATGTAGCCGACACTCGAGGCGCAGGCGATCAGCGTCAGCACCATCGCCACCGTGCGCAGTGTCCGGTGCATCAGCACCGGCAGGTCGCGCCAGCGATAGTCGCGGTAGATGAACATGGTGACAAAGAACGCCCAGATGCAGGCCACGGCGCCGGCTTCGATCGCAGTGAAAATGCCGCCCAGAATGCCGCCGAGAATGATGACGAGCGTTATCAGTCCCCAGGCGGCATCGATCGTGATCTTGACCGCGTCCTTGGCGGCCACGGTCTGGCCGCGGGGATGCCCTTCGCGGTAGGCGAAGACCAGACAGAGGACGATCAGCGAAAAACCGAGCAGGAGGCCGGGCAGTACGCCCGCCATGAACAGCGCGCTGATCGAAATCGTGCCGCCGGTCGCCAGCGAATACAGCACCGCATTATGGCTCGGCGGCACCAGCAGCGCCTGAACCGACGCGGTGATGGTGAGGTTGGTCGCGAATACGCGGGGATAGCCGGCCTTTTCCATCTGCGGGATCATCACCGAACCGATCGCCGATGTGTCGGCGACGGCGGAGCCGGATATGCCGCTGAGGAAGGTCGTCGCCAGCACATTGACCACGGAAAGTCCGCCGCGCACGCGGGTAAATCCCACCAGCACGTCGGCAAACGCCACCAGCCGTCGCGCCATGCCGCCTTCCGCCATGATCGCGCCGGCTAGCACAAAAAACGGAATCGTCAGCATCGCAACCTTGCTGACGCCGTCGGATATCTTCAGCATCACCGCTTCGAGGGGAATGCCGATCGACCACGCGCCGACGATGGCCGCCATCGCCAGCGAATAGGCGATCGGCATGCCGATCAGAAAGCAAATCAGCATGGTTGTGAGCAGAATGAAGATATCCATGTCGGTTCCCCTTCCTCGATCAGTCGAACGACACGGTGTCATGCGAGTGAGGGATCGGATCGGGCGGGGCGCCGAGGAAAATGCGCTCGATGATGAACAGCAAGAGGCAGATGCCACCGATAGGGATCGGCAAATAAGTCACGCCGACCGACAGGAACGGGAAATCCGCAATCGTATTGTACCAGGTCACTTCGACCAGCTGCGCACCCCAGATGATCATGAACAGCGCGATCAGCGCCATCAGGAGCTGCACCAGCAGATCGAGCAGGCCACGATACGGAGCCGGCAATTTATCGGCAAAGTAGGACACATTCATGTGCAGGTTCAGCCGATAGGCTGCGGCCGCCCCGATGAAGGTCAGCACGATGGTCAGGAGAACCGCGAGCGGCTCGGGCCAGGACGCCGCGCTGTTGAGCACATAACGGGTGAATACCGCCCAGGGGATAACGGCCGAAATCAATACCAGCGCGGTACAGCCGACGATGACGCATAGCAGATAGAGGCCATCCATAGCGCGGCGAAACGATGCGGCCATTCCGGAATTCCTGGTTGCCAGACCAAATGTGGAGTGCGTGCAGCCAAGGAGCTGCACGCGGAAGTATCGATGAGACTAGATCGCGCGGATGCGGTCGATCATGCCCTGGTATTTCGGGCCGTACTTTTCCCACACCGGCTTGACCGCGTCCTGGAACGGCTTTTTGTCGGCGATCTGGACGATCTCGCAACCGGCGGCTTTGGCTTTTTCCATCGCCTGGTCCTCGTACTTGTTCCAGAGCACGCGCTCTTCCATCTGCGCCTCGCGGGCAAATTTCTTGACCAGCGCCTGATCGTCGGCGGAGAGCGCGGTCCAGGCGCGCTTCGAGAACACCAGCACTTCGGGAATGACGAGGTGCTCGGTCAGCGAAAAATGTTTCGCCGCCGTGTAGTGATTGCTGAAGACATAGCTCGGCGGATTGTTCTCGGCGCCATCGATCACGCCGGTCTGCAGCGCGCTGAACACCTGATCGTAACCCATCGCGACGCCATTGCCGCCGAGCGAATTCATCATGTCGATGAAGATCGGATTGCCGATGACGCGAAACTTTAGGCCCTTGATGTCGGTAATGGTTTTGACCGAGTGCTTGGTGTTGTAGAGGCTGCGCGCTCCGGAATTCATCCAGCACAGTGCGACCAGCCCGGCATTGGCATTCGCGGTGATCTTGTCGAGCAGTTCCTGGCCGATTGGGCCGTCCATGAACTTGTCGGCATGTGCCATGTTGCTGAACAGGAAGGGCATGTTGACGACGTTGATATCGTCAACGATCGGGCCCAACGTTCCTGCACTGCAACGCAACATCTGGATCGCGCCGATTTGAGTCTGCTCGATGGTCTCTTTCTCGCCGCCGAGTTGCATCTGGGGAAACATCTGGACCGAAAGCCGCCCTTCGGTCGCGGCCTCCAGCTTCTTGCCCAGATTCTCGGTCGCAACCACGGTGGGGTAGCCGACCGGCTGAACGTCGGATGCCTTGAAAACCGTCTTCGCCTGCGCGGATGAAACCGGCAGCAGGCCTGTTGCCAGACCAGCCGTCCCCAACCCGACGCCCAACTTCATGAAATCGCGACGCTTCATCGCGGTCCTCCCGGTACGAATGAGCGGTCAGTTTCTGACCCGTTTTTATTGGGAGAGTATTCTCCACAAGCAAGCTTAGTTCACAAACAACCTGGTTCACAAGCTTAGTTCAGATGCGCGAGCGGCGAGGCCGATGCGACGAACGTCAATGCACCCATTGCCGGTCTGCCGATAGCGTGGCAAACTTGTACGATGACCAGACAAGATGCGTCAAGCCATCCTTCCGACGCGGCGCGGCTTTCCCGCAACAAGCTGCTGCGGCCGCTTGGATCGCCCAAAAGTCTAAGTGCAGAGGTGGTTGACCGGCTGGCCGAGCAGATCATGTCCGGCAAGCTGCCCGCCGGCGCCAAATTGCCCTCGGAACAGGAAATGATGCGCGGCATGGGCGTGAGCCGCACGGTGGTTCGCGAGGCGGTCTCGGCACTGCGCGCCCGCGGCCTCGTCGTAACGCGGCAAGGTGCCGGCGCCTTCGTCGATCATGATAGCAGCCGGCAGCCTTATGTGATCGATCCCGACGGCCTGGGGTCGCTCGACAGCGTGCTCGATATTCTGGAGCTGCGCATGGCCGTCGAATCCGAGGCGGCCGCGATCGCCAGCGAGCGCGCCAGCACGGTTCAGATCAAGGCCATCAGGGAAGCGCAGCGCGTCTTCGTCCGCGCGATTTCCAGCGGCGAGCGCGGCATCAAGGAAGACTTCGCGTTCCATCAGTCGATCGCGCTGGCGACGCAAAACAATCGCTTCGCGGAGTTTCTCGAATTCCTCGGTCGGCTGATTATTCCCCGCCAAAGCATTCGCTCGTTTGAAGGCAGTCCCGATAGCCTGCGCAAATATCTTGGCCAGATCGAGAAAGAGCACGAGGCGATCTCGCAGGCAATCGCCGCCCGTCTGCCGAAAAAAGCCCGGGAAGCGATGCGGGGGCATTTGTTGAAGAGCCGCGAGCGCTATCGGGAGCTCACGTCGAAGAAGGCGGGCGGGTAGGGGGTTTTCGTATTATCAAATCGTTGTTCCCCTCTTCATGGTTCGAGACGCGCCAACGGGTTCGCGCGAAGCGCGGCCCGATGATAAACTCCGATGCGCTCCTCACCATGAGGGTCTGAGATTTCATCCTCTCGGACCTCATCCTGAGGAGCATCGCAGAGCGATGCGTCTCGAAGGATGGAAGCGGGAAAATAAATATAGCGACGCTCCGCCGGCCCCTTACTTCGCGTCGAGAAACCCCGCGCTTTCGCGCTGTTTCCGCTGCTCCGCGCCGCTCAGCAATTCGATCAACATCCGCGCCTGCGCCGCATGGGCGGCGCTCGTTGTAACTGCCGCGGTGTAAACCGTCGCCAACTCGCATCCCGGTGGCAGTGATCCCGACAGCACCACGCCTTCGGTCGAGATGATCTCGGTCGACTGGGTGCAGCCGACCGGCCGCGCCGCTTTGGATGCGGCCAAATGGCGCATCGCGGTCGCGCCGTTGGGATGGATTTGCAAACGGGCGGCAACCTCGTCGGCGATGCCCAATTGCGTCAGCACTTTCGCAACATGAATCCCGGCGGTGGAGGCTTTCGTGTCCGGCACGAAGATCGCGTCGGCGTCGAGGAATGCGGCGCGCAAGCTGGCGGCATCCGTTGCCGCCACCAGCGGATCGCCCGTGCGTATGGCCATTGCGGTTTCGACCAGGCCGACATCCGATATCGAGGCAGAGGTGACGAGATTTTCGCGGGCCAAATCCGCGATCAACGCCGAGGTCAGGATGACGATGTCGGTCGGCATGCCCCCACGCAATTTGCCGGCCATTGCGCCGACTGCGCCGAATTCGCCTTCGATGTCGAGGCCGGTTTTGGCCTTGAAGGCGGCCGCGAGACTCTTGACCAGGCCGTGCGCGGCGCCGCCGCTGAGAATGTTGAGTGCGCTCATGACAATTCCATTGCTGCGATCAAACTGTCGCGCGTGATCGGCAGGTTGCGAACCCGCACGCCCAGCGCGTCGTAAACGGCGTTGGCGATCGCGGCGGCGACCGGGCCGTGCGCGGCTTCGCCGGCGCCGAGCGGCTCCATATCGGGCCGCGATATGATCTCGATGTCGACTTCCGGCACCTCGGTGAAGCGCAAGATCGGATATTCGCTCCACGAGTTGCTGGTGATGCGCGTATTGTCGAAGCGCACGCGCTCTTTCAGCACCCAGCTGGTGGCCTGAATGGCGCCGCCCTCGATCTGGTTGATGACGCCGTCGGGATTGATGGCTTCGCCAACATCGATCGCGAGCGTCAGGCGCTTGACGCTGATATCTTCGGCACCCTCGATCTCGGCCACCACAGCACAATAGGCGCCGGTGTTTTTATATCGTGCAAAGCCTATCCCGTAACCGACGCCGTCACGCGGCGCCGGCTTCCAGTTGGCGCGTTTGGCGGCCGCGCGAATGACATCCCGCGCCCGCGGATCCTTCATATGACGCAGCCGGAATGCAACCGGGTCTTCGCCGCGCTCAGTCGCCACCTCATCGAGAAAGGATTCGATCGCGAACACATTGCCCTGCGCACCTAGCGTGCGCAGCGCTGACGTTCGCACCGGCATGGTCAGCAGGCGATGGGATTCGATGTGCCAGGAGGGGAAATCATAAAGAGGAATCGAATTGCGGTCTCCGCCGCCGCCATTGGCGGCCGGCGGATTGCCGGAGATCGAGCGCGGGAACGGCTTTGCCAGTTCTGTTCCCGCGAGCAGGCCGGGCATATCGGGACGCCCCGGCCGCGCAGAGTGCCCGTTGCTCCACACGCTGTGGCGCCACGCGACGATCTCGCCCTGCGCGTCGAGGTCGGCCTCGACCTCCATCCGCATCGCGGCCCCGAATGGCCCGTGCGACATCTCGTCGGCGCGCGACCACAGCACGCGAACCGGCCGGCCACCGGCGGCCCTCGCCAGCAGGATCGCATCGAGTGCGACATCGTCGGCGGCGTTATGTCCGTAGCAGCCGGCGCCTTCCATATGCTCGACGATGATGTGGTCGAGCGGCAGCTTGAGTACCATCGAAAGATCGGAGCGCAGCAAATAGACGCCCTGGCTGTGGGTCCAGACCCGCACGCGGTCGTCGCCGGTCCATTGCGCCATCGCGCAGCACGGCGCGATCGAACCATGCGCGATATAAGGCCTCGAATATTGCCGCCGGATTGTCTGTTTTATTTCACCCGGCTGCAGCGCGGTCTTGCTGGAGATCACGCTCGATTCCGCCGGCTGGGTTTTCAGCCAGTCCGCGACCTGGTTTTCATCAGGCAGCGCTTCGCCCGGCGACCACGCCGCGCCTTTACGCAGGGCTTTCAGCGCGGCTTCCGCGCTAGCCTCGGTCTCGCTGACTAAGCCCACGAAATTGCCATCGCGCACGATCGCAACGAGACCCGCGACGGCGCGTGCACCATCTTCCTTCAGCGCCGTCAGCGTAGCGGCCGCAAGCTCCGATCGCATCACGCGGCCATGCAGCATGCCCGGCAGTTTGGTGTCTTGAATAAAACGGGGTCGCCCGAACACCTTGTCGGGCACATCGAGCCGCTGCACCGAATCGCCGGCCAGCGTTCGCTGCGCCGGCGATTTCGGCACCACACCCGGCGTCGCCGGACGATCGAGCGCGACATCGCCGGCGAGTTCCCAATAACTGGTTTGGACATTGCCGGGCCCGGAGATGGTGCCATTGCTGATCGCGAGCACGTCCGTTCCGACGCCAAGCCGGTCTGAAGCGGCGGCGAGAAACATCTGCCGGATTTCGGCGCAGGCCTGTCTGATGGCGCGGCCGGAATGCTGCACGGAAAGACTGCCGGACGTGACGCCCTCATTGGGGCTGCCCGCGGTCGTGGTGCGCACCATCTGCACGCGGGCGAGATCGACATCGAGTTCGTCAGCCGCGATCTGCGCCAATGCAGTCACGATGCCCTGGCCAATCTCGACCTTGCCCGGCGAGACGATCACGCGTCCCTCGGGCGCGAACTTGATCCATGACGACAGCATGGGATTCGCGGCAAGGCTCGGCAGCAGTTTTGGCGCAGCAGGCGAGGGGGCGTTCGGAGAGGTCATGGCGCCTGCATCTCGGCCGCGGCACGCAGGATCGCGCGCACCATGCGGTTATGCGAACCGCAGCGGCATAAATTACGGTCGAGCGCGCTCCGCACGTCCTGATTGGTCGGATTGGGATTTTGCCGGAGCAGCGCGGCGGCGCTCATCAAGATGCCGGCGACGCAATAGCCGCATTGCAGCGCCTGCTCGGCAATGAACGCGCGCTGCAGCGGATGCGGCGCCTCTGGGTTGCCAAGCCCTTCGATGGTGGTGACGTCCTTGTCGGCGACTGACCACAGCGGCGTGTCGCAGGACGCTACCGCGTGATCGCCGATCAGCACATTGCAGGCGCCGCATTCATTGGCACCGCAGCCGAAATGCGGCCCGGTCATGCCGAGTTGCCCGCGCAGGATCGACAGCAGCGACGCATCGGGGTCGGCATCGACATCGGTCTCGACGCCATTGAGGCGGAAGTGAATTGGCATCAGCGAAGACTTGTTGTCATTATTATCATGGCAGCTTGATTATCATTGCGGCTTGTCGCTGATCTGTTTGACGACGGCGGCCCATTTCACAATATCGTTGCGCAGATATTTGTCGAACTCTTCAGGGTTCATCGACATCGGCAACGCGCCCTGTTCGGCCCAGAGTTTGGCGGTTTCGGGCCGTTTCACCGCTGCGTTCACGGCAACGTTAAGCTTGTCGACGATCGGTTTCGGCGTTCCGACCGGCGCCATCAATCCGAGCCAGATAGTGGCGTCGTAATTAGGCATGCCGGCCTCGGCGACCGTCGGCACATCGGGCAGCACATCGGAGCGCGTCTTGCCGGTGATCGCGAGCGCCCGCACCTGGCCTTGCGTGATATTGGGCGCCATCGTCGTCACTGCATCGATCATCATCTGCACCTGCCCGCCAATGGTACCGCTGCGCGCCTCGCCGCTGTTGCGGTAGGGTACATGCACCAGATCGACGCCGGCCACGGTCTTAAACAACTCGCCGGCCATGTGATACGGCGTGCCCTGGCCGGACGAAGCGTAATTCAGCTTGCCCGGCTGCGATTTGGCCAGCGCGATGAATTCAGCCAGCGTCTTGGCCGGCACCGATGGGTGCACGACGATCACGAGATCGGAATAATTGACCGGCGCGATCGCCACGAAATCGCGCATCAACTGGTATTTGCGCGACGGCACCAGCAATTCATTGACGGTCTGGGCGTTCGACATCATCAACAGCGTATAGCCGTCGGGCGCGGCTTTCGACGCCTCAAGCGTGCCGATCACGCTGCCGGCGCCGGGCCGGTTTTCGATCACGATCGGCTGGCCGAAACTTTCCTGCAGGTAGTTGCCGACCAGGCGGGCCGCCACGTCCGCCGGGCCGCCGGCGCCGAACGGAACGATCAACCGGATCGGGCGCGCCGGATAGTCCTGCGCCTGGCAGGAACCGGTCAACGGACCTGTCGTAAGAAGGGTTGCCACCAGCGCCGGGATGAACCTTGGCGAGAATCCGCGCAAGAATCTGCGAGTGAACTTTAGAGGCGCCATTTCGTTCTCCCCGGCCCCTGACTTGTTTGTGTCGGGCCGGTGGCTGGCCAAATCCAGCTTTCACGTCTAACTGTCAAGTCTAGCTGCAAAGGCGACGGGCTGTCGACGATGGACCGGGGCCTTGACGGCAAGAACTTGGCGGCAGGAATAAAACACGCATTCGGGTGTACCGAAGCTCAGGAAACGCCGGCAGAAGGCCACATGAAAAAACAGGGATTATCGCGTCGCGACATGCTCAAGGCCGCTACTGGCGTCCTGAGCGGCACGCTGGCGGGCACGACCTTCTCAACCCGCGTGATGGCCGATGCGCCGCCAGCGGAACCGGTGACGCCGGCTTTGATCGCGGCAGCGAAAAAAGAAGGCCAGGTCATCCACTATACCTCGACCGACCTGCCGGTGGCCGAGAAACTGGCCAAGGCGTTCGAGGCCAAGTATTCAGGTATCGCGGTCCGCGTCGAGCGCACCGGCGCCGAGCGCGTGTTCCAGCGCATCGGCCAGGAATATTCCAGCAAGATCCACGCGGTCGACGTGGTGAATTCATCCGACGCGTCGCATTTCATCGTCTGGAAGCGCGACGGCATTCTGCTGCCCTATGTGCCGGAGGATGTCGCGAAGTTTTATCCGCCGGAGCACAGGGATGTCGATGGCCAGTTCGCAAGCTGGCGGGTCTGGCTCAGCATCATCGCTTACAACACCTCGCTAGTGAAAGCGGAAGATGCGCCAAAGAGTTTTGCCGATCTGCTCGATCCCAAATGGAAGGGCAAGATCGTCAAGGCGCATCCCGGTTATAGCGGCACCATCATGACCGCGACCTATCAGATGCAGCGCGATCTCGGCTGGACCTGGTTCGAGCAGCTTGCCAAGCAGAACATCATGCAGGTGCAATCCTCGGCCGATCCGCCGAAGAAACTCGAACTCGGCGAGCGCGCCATCATGGCCGACGGCAACGAATACAATATTCTGCAGATGAAGGAGACTGGACGCCCGGTCGAACCGGTCTATGCCAGCGAGGGATCGCCCTTGATCATCGGCCCCAACGGCATCTTCAAGGACTCGCCGAACCCGAACGCGGCCAAGCTGTTCCAGTCGTTTTGCTTCAGCCCCGAAGCCCAGCAACTGATCATCGATATCGGCGGCTTGCGCTCGGTGCATCCGCAAACGCAGGAGAAGGCCGGGCGCACGCCGTTCAAGGACATTAAAACCATGAAGGACGATGCCGCCGCGGTAGAAAAGCAGGGCGACAGCATCAAGTCGCGCTACACAAAAATCTTCCGCGTCTGATCTCGCGCGCGCAACGCATTTCAAACACAGAGCCATCATGACATCCGAGCTGCCGAAGGTCTCCGTCGCCGAAACGCTAGCCGCCAAAATCGCAGGCCTCAAGCCCGGCGTGCTGCCGGCATCGACCGCGCGGAAATGCGAAGACCTGCTGATCGATGTCATTGGTCTCTGCGTCACCGCGCGCAATGAAGACTATGTGCAAAGCGCGATGGCCGGCTGCGACGATGACGGTCCCTGCACGGTGATCGGGCATGTCAGCGACTTTGACCGCCGCAGGCGCGGCCTTCGTCAACGGCACCGCCGCGCATGGCGAGGATTTCGACGATACGTTCGAGGGCGGCCCGGTTCATGCCGGAGCTGTGATCGTGCCCGCGGTGCTGGCGGCCTGCGAGCGGCATAATCCCGATGGCCGGATGGCGCTGACGGGCATTGCGGTCGGCACCGAAGTGCTCTGTCGGCTGAGCGTCGTGGTGCCCAAGGCCGTCCACAAATCAGGGTTTCACCCGACCGCGGTGTTCGGCGCGATGGGCGCGGCGGCCGGTGTCGGCGCGGCGCTCGGACTGAGCGCCAAGCAGATCGTGGATGCGCTGGGGATTGCCGGCAGCATGGCCGGCGGCATCATCGAATATCTTGCCGAAGGCGCCTGGACCAAGCGGATGCATGCGGGCTGGGCCGCACAGTCAGGCATTCGCGCGGCGCTGCTGGCCAAGGCCGGCTTTGTCGGACCGCGCACGGTGTTCGAGGGCGTGCACGGGCTGTTTCACGGTTTCGCGCACACCACCGAGGGCGATTACGATGCGCTGACCGGCGATTTCGGCACGCGTTGGGTCACGGATACGCTGGCGTTCAAGCCGTATCCCTGCGGAACCATGGCGCAGCCTTACATCGATTGCGCGCGGCGTCTGGCCGCGCGCGGCATCGTGGCCGAAGACATCACCGCGATCCTGTGCGAGGTCGCAGAGGGCACGGTGCACCGGCTATGGGAGCCGCTCGCCGACAAGCAGCGCCCGCGCAACGGCTATGCGGCCAAGTTCGCGGTGCCATATTTATTGGCGACCGGTTTCGTCCATGGCGGCGTCGGGCTCGGCGCCTTCACCGAGAGCGCGATCCGCGACGAAAAAGTGCTGGCGCTTGCCGCCAAGGTCAAATTCGTGATCGATCCGGACAATCCCTATCCGAACAATTACACCGGCCATATCAAGGCGACCCTGAAGGACGGCAGCGTGGTCGAAGACCGGCAGCCCTATCTGCGCGGCGGCGCGCAGGAGCCGTTGACGCGGCAGGACGTCACCGACAAATTCGCGCTCAATGCCAAGCACGGTGGCTGGAGCAAATCGCAGGGCGATGCGGCGTTAAAGTTCCTGGCGGGACTGTATGGCGGGAAGATCGACATATCGTCGCTGCGCGCATAACCATCATCGTCATGCCGGGCTTGTCCCGGCCATCCACGTCTTAGCTTTTCGCGAGGAAGAAAGACGTGGATGCCCGGGACAAGCCCGGGCATGACGTTGAGGGTATGGGGGCCGTGACGTGAAGAGGGAGGGGCAATGACCACCAAAGAACTCACCGGCAAGGTCGCGATCGTCACCGGCGCCGGGCGCAATATCGGGCGCGCGATTGCGCTGACGCTGGCGGACGGCGGCGCGTCCGTCGTGGTCAATGCGCGCAGCAATCGCGCCGAGGCCGAGGCGGTCGCGCGCGACATCGAGGCAGCCGGCGGCAAGGCGCTGGTTCACATCGGCGACATCGCCAATCCCGGTGATGTCCAGGCGATGGCGGATGCCGCGATAAAAGGTTTTGGCCGCATCGATATCCTGATCAACAACGCGGCACTTCGGCGGGAAAAGCGGTTCGACGAGATCACTTTCGAAGAATGGCGCGAAGTGATGGACGTCATCCTCAACGGCACGTTCCATTGCGTGAAGGCCTGCCTGCCGGCGCTGCGCCAAAGTGGCGCGGGCACCATCGTCAATATCGGGGGGCTAAGCGCTCACACCGGCGCCCGGGACCGCGCCCATGTGGTGACGGCGAAAGCCGGCATCGTCGGCTTCACCCGCGCGCTTGCCCATGACCTCGCCGACGATGGAATCGTCGTGAACTGCGTCGTTCCTGGGCTGATCGGCACGCCGCGCCCCAAGAATACGCCGGAGCCTGCGCATCATCTGATTCATCACACCCTCACCGGCGAGCGCGGCCGGCCGGAAGACGTCGCCGCAGCGGTCCGGTTCCTGTGCAGCCCGGGCGCCCGCTATATCAACGGGCAATCTATCCACAGCAATGGCGGGGCTTATCTGGGCGGCTAAAGCCCTGACCGGAAACGCCATTCTGCATGGCTAGCGTGCTATTTGCGCAGCTACCTGCCGGATAATTGCGCTGGTTCTCCCGGTTTTTGATGGTAATCATAAGCGTATGAACCAGCACGCCAAGATCGACATCCGGCATTCGACCTGCCCGCACGACTGTCCGTCGGCCTGCGCGCTCGATATCGAGGTGATCGATAATTCCACCATCGGCCGGGTGCGCGGCTCCAAGAAGCAGAGCTATACGGCTGGCGTGGTCTGCGCCAAGGTCGCGCGCTATGCCGAGCGCATTCATCATCCGGACCGGCTGACTTTTCCGCAGTTCCGCGTCGGCCCCAAGGGATCCGGCAAATTCGCGCGCATCTCCTGGGACGATGCGTTCGACGAGATCGCGTCCCGCTTCAATCAGGCCGAGCGCGAGTTCGGCGCCGAGTCGGTGTGGCCCTATTACTATGCCGGCACCATGGGCCTCGTAATGCGCGACGGCATCAATCGTCTCGCCCATGTGAAGAAATATTCCCGTTTCTATTCGACGATCTGCTCGACCATTGCGCGGGTTGGCTACGCCGCCGGCACCGGCAGGGTCGCGGGTGTCGATCCGCGCGAGATGGGCGTCTCGGACCTGGTCGTGATCTGGGGCACCAATCCGGTGAACACCCAGGTCAATGTGATGACCCATGCGATGCGCGCCCGCAAGGAACGTGGCGCCAAGATCGCGGCGGTCGATATCTACAACAACGACACCATGAAGCAGGCCGACATCAAGATCCTGCTGCGGCCGGGAACCGACGGCGCCTTCGCCTGCGGCGTGATGCATGTGCTGTTCCGCGAAGGTTTTGCCGATCGCGCCTATCTCGACAAATACACTGACTGTCCGGCAGAGCTCGAAGCGCATCTGGCGGCCCGCACGCCGGAATGGGCGTCGGCGATATCAGGCGTGCCGGTGGCGGAAATCGAGGCCTTTGCCCGCGCGGTCGGCCAGACCCCGCGCTCGTTCTTCCGTCTCGGCTATGGCTTTACCCGCAGCCGCAATGGCGCGGCGCAGATGCACGCCGCGCTGTGCATTCCGACCGTAACCGGCGCCTGGCAGCATGAAGGCGGCGGCGCGTTCTTCAACAATTACGCGATCTGGAAGTTCGATGAATCCCTCATCGAGGGACATGACGCGGTCGACCCGACCGTGCGCCAGCTCGATCAATCCAAGATCGGACGCATCCTGACCGGCGATCCCGCCGCGCTCAAGAACGGCCCGCCGGTCAAGGCGATGCTGATCCAGAATACCAACCCGATGACGGTGGCGCCGGAGCAGGCGCTGGTGCGCCAGGGCTTTGCGAGGGCGGACCTGTTCGTCGCGGTGCATGAGCAGTTCATGACCGAAACCGCGCAGATGGCTGATTTGGTGCTGCCGGCGACGATGTTCATGGAGCACAATGATCTTTATTACGGCGGCGGTCACCAGCACATTTCGGTCGGCGCCAAGCTGATCGAACCGCCCGGCGAATGCCGCAGCAACCATGAAGTGTTGCGCGGCATCAGCCGTCGCGTCGGGGCCGTGCATCCCGGCTTCGAGATGTCGCCGCGCGAATTGATCGACGCCACGCTGAAGAAAAGCGGCCATGGCGGCATCGAGGCGCTGGAGGAGGATCTCTGGCGCGATATCCAGCCGGACTTCCGCACCTCGCATTATCTCGACGGCTTTGCGCATGCGGATAGAAAATTTCATTTCAAGGCCGACTGGGCGCGCGTGCCGCTCGGCAATGCCGGCATGATGGGCGCATGGGAGCAGATGCCGTCGCTGCCCGATCACTGGGCTGCGATCGAGGAGGCGGATGAAATCCATCCGTTCCGGCTGGCGACCAGCCCGTCGCGCAGCTTCCTCAACACCAGCTTCAACGAAACGCCCTCGTCGCAGGCCCGCGAGGGCGCGCCGAGCGTGATGATCCATCCGGACGATGCCGCGCCGCTCGCGATCGCCGATGGCGACGCGGTGACGCTCGGCAACATGCGCGGCGAGACGACGCTGATCGCCAAACTGTTCGATGGCGTGCGCCGCGGCGTGTTGGTCGCCGAATCCGTGCACCCGAACAAGGCCCATATCGGCGGCCGCGGCATCAACATGCTGACCGGCGCCGAAGCCGTAGCCCCCTTCGGCGGCGCCGCGTTCCACGACAACAAGGTCTGGGTGAAAAAGGCCTCGGCCGCGATCCCGACGCCTTAGAGCCTTATCGGTTCTGGTTGAATCAGAACCGGGCTCTAATCTTTTGTTTTGAAGCGTTTTCTTCACGCGAACCGGTATCCACTTCGCTCGAAAACGCTCTAGAAGATATCCCACGTCAACGGCTACATCCATCCTTCGAGACGCATCGCTTTGCGATGCTCCTCAGGATAAGGTCCGAGCCAGGTCCTCGACCTCATGGTGAGGAGCGCATCTTCGCGCGTCTCGAACCATGAAGCCGCAGGGACATGGTTTCAGACAGACAAGAACCCGAGATGGCCGTCGTATTCAGAAAACCACTCATTTCGTTTGCCGTCACGTTGCGGGCCCTGGCGCTATGGACCCTGGCGTTCGTGCTTCCTGCTGACGCGGGCCCGCTCGAGGACGCGCAGGCGGCACTCAATAGTGGCGACTACGTCACGGCGCTGCGAGTGCTCGGAACTTTGGTCGATCAAGACAACACCTATGCCGAACGCCTTCTCGGGATCATGTACATCAAAGGCCAGGGCGTGCCGCAGGACTATGCCTTGGGAATGCGGTGGATGCGCATTGCCGCGGATAAGGGGTTGGCGGACGCGCAGAATGATATCGGGATCTTGTATCTGCGCGGCCGGGGGATCGCGCAAAACGAAGCCGAGGCAGTGAAATGGTTTCGTCTTGCTGCGGATCAAGGGATGCTCGCAGCCCAAAACAATCTCGCGGATATCTATGCTCTGGGCATGGGCGTGCCGCAGAATTTTGCCGAAGCCTTCAAGTGGTATCGTCTCGCTGCGGAGCAAGGCTCTTCCTACGCGGAAAACGTGATCGGCATCGCTTACGAACGCGGTGTTTCGGTTACGCAGGACGATGCGGAAGCATTTCGATGGTACCGGCGAGCGGCGAACAAGCTTTACGAGCGGCCCGGCAACACCTGGATACACAGTCCGCAGTATAATATCGGGGCCATGTATGCGTCAGGCCGCGGCACGTCTCAGGATTATGTCCAGGCGCTGATGTGGTTCATGTTGGCTGCGGCCTCCGGGGATACCAAGCCACCCGATCCGGTTGGCATCAAGCTGGTCGATACGCCGAAACTCACAGCTTTGGAACAACGGGACAGGCTTGTGGCGCTGATGACGCCCGCACAGATCGTGGAGGCGGAAAAGCTGGCGCGCGAGTGGGCGCCACATCCCGTCGTGACAATTAACCCGAGAGAAAAACAGCCGGAAAAATAACCCTCGAAAAATAACCTGGAGAAATAATAACCGCGCGCGTTTTCCAGGCATGAGCCCTCTTAAGGCCGGTTGATTTCCGGTCGCTCTGATCGCCCCTTGAAATGGGGCCGCCGAACGTGCTGTTGTCCGCGCGGCGGAGGAAGCCTTTTAGACAGAGAGAGCGAAAATGACCTACCCGAATGTGGAATTATTTATCGACGGAAAATGGCGTCCTGCGGCTTCCGGAAAAACCATTCCGGTAATCAATCCGGCGACCGAAGAGCCGATCGGCACCGTGGCGCATGCCGCGAAGGCCGACCTCGACGAGGCGCTGGCATCAGCCGAAAAGGGCTTCAAGGCCTGGCGTAATATCTCGTCCTATGAGCGCTCCAAGGTGATGCGCAAGGCCGCCGATCTCATTCGCGAACGCGCCGACAAGATCGCGACCCTGATGACCATGGAACAGGGAAAGGTCCTGGCCGAATCCAGGCTGGAAACCATGGTGGCCGCCGACATTATCGAGTGGTTTGCCGAGGAGGGGCGCCGGACCTATGGGCGCATGATTCCGGCGCGGCTGCCCGGCGTCTATCAGATGGTGATCAAGGAGCCGGTCGGGGTGGTTGCGGCCTTCACGCCCTGGAATTTTCCGATCAACCAGGTGGTGAAGAAGCTGGCCGCGGCAATTGCCGCCGGCTGCTCGATCATCGTCAAGGCGCCGGAAGAGACCCCGGCATCGCCTGCAGAATTGATCAGGGCATTTGCCGATGCGGGCGTACCGGCCGGGGTCGTCAATCTCGTCTATGGCGTGCCGTCCGAAATCTCGGAATATCTGATCCCGCACCCGACCATCCGGAAGATCTCCTTCACCGGCTCGACCAGGGTTGGCAAGGACCTCGCGGCGATGGCGGGCCAGCACATGAAGCGCGTGACGATGGAACTCGGCGGTCATGCACCGGTCATCGTGTTCGACGATGCCGATGTCGAATCGGCGGCCAAGATCATGGCGGCCGCCAAATATCGCAACGCCGGTCAGGTGTGCATCTCGCCCACCCGCTTCCTGGTGCAGGAAGGCGTCTACGACAATTTCATCAAGCAGTTCGTGGACAACGCCAAGGCGATTACAGTCGGTAACGGTCTCGATGCCGCCTCCAAGATGGGGTCGCTCGCCAACGACCGCCGCGTCACCGCGATCGAAAGCATGATTCAGGATGCGGTCGGCCAAGGCGCCAAAGTAGCGACCGGCGGCAACCGCGTCGGCAACAAGGGTTATTTCTTCGAACCCACCGTCGTCACTGGCGTGTCGAAATCGGCGCGCGCGATGAACGAGGAGCCGTTCGGGCCACTGGCGCTGATTTCCCCGTTCTCCAAATTCGAAGACGCCGCGGAGGAAGCCAATCGCCTGCCATTCGGGCTTGCGTCCTACGCCTTCACCAAATCCGCCAAGACGGCGACTGCGATCGGCGCGGCGGTGGAAGCGGGCATGATGTCGATCAACAGTTTCGCATTGGCGCTGCCCGAGACTCCGTTCGGCGGCATGAAGGATTCCGGTTACGGTGCAGAAGGCGGCACCGAGGGGATCGACGCCTACCTGAGCACCAAGTTTATTACGCAGACCGGCGTCTAGGTCTGTTCAAAACGAAAGGCAGCATCCGCAAGGGTGCTGCCTTTCCCGCCACGGCGGACTCTGTGTGGGCGATTTTTGGCTGGCGCGGGATCGTGCGCTGATGTCCGCCTGACCAACACCAGCGAGCACGACCATGACCGACAATAGCAGCGTCATCCTTGAGAAGCGCGGACAGGCCTTCTGGATCACGATCAACCGGCCGGAGAAGCGCAACGCGATGAACGCTGATGTCATCGCCGGCATCGCCCAGGGCTACCGCGACGCGCATGACGACAACGAGGTGCGCGTAATCGTGTTGACCGGCGCCGGCGACAAGGCGTTCTGCGCCGGCGCCGATCTCCAAAACACCGGCGCGGCCTTCGCGGCGGATTTCAGCCGGCCCAATGTGCCCTATGCCGATCTGTTGCGGCTGTCGCAGAACGCCACCAAGCCGGCGATCGCGCGGGTCACCGGCGTTTGCATGGCCGGCGGCATGGGCCTGTTGTGCATGACCGATATGGCGGTCGCGGCCGACCACGTCATATTCGGATTGCCCGAGGTCAAGGTCGGCGTGTTTCCGATGCAGGTCTTGAGCCTGCTGCAATCGATGGTGCCGCGGCGCCTGGTCAATGAGTGGGCGATCACCGGCGAACCATTCGATGCCCATGCCGCGAAGGCCGCCGGATTACTCAATTACGTGGTGCCTGCGGCCGAACTCGACGCCAGGATCGACTGGCTGATCGGCCGCATCATCGACAAGTCGCCGACCGCGATCCGGCGCGGCAAATACGCGATGCGCGCGATCGCCTCGATGTCGTTCGACGAAAGCATCGCTTATACCGAAAGCCAGATCGCGCTGCTGGCGATGACCGAAGACGCCAAGGAGGGCCTCAAGGCCTTCGCCGAAAAGCGCAAGCCGTCCTGGCCGGGGGAGTAATTCGTTAGCGCATGATCAGGAGAAGTGGCCTACGTTAGAGGACGAAGACCTCAAGACGGTCAATTGGGGCTCGCGACATAAAAAACATCACCCGGCGCGGGCGCGAGCGTCGGTTTCCACCCTGTCAGCCTCTTGAATGTATAGGTGTCGTATCTGAAGCTGCGCCAAGCCAAGTAGGAGCTTCCGACCGTTTCCAAAACGGCGGTCGTCTTGTCCCACAAAGGGGCGTAGCGGTTCAGCAGAGGCGGAACATATAACCCGACCGGGCCGTCGAGCTGACGCTCGTTAAACCCGATGTATCTGGATCGTTCGTTCATTTGCACGACTGGCACCGCATCCTTCAGGTGCCATCGCAGCATTGAATAGATGCGATAGTCTGACGTGATAAACCAGGTCGCGTCGACGGATTTGCGCGTGGCCTCGGCGTCGGCCACCACAGCGGCAAAGCCGGCTTCTTTTCCGATCGGGTCGTCATTCTTGAAATAATTCGCCGTTCCGGAGATGTAATATAGCTCGGTCGCCAGGACGACGGCTATGCCGGACGCTATCGCGAACACCATCACGGCTGGAGCGACCCGGGCAAGCCACGAGCGGGATTCATGATTCCATTGTTGCAGGTTGATGGTGGCGCAGAGAAAACCGATCGGCCAGGCGAATAGCAGCCAGCTATCGCCAACGCGGGCATCGACGCCGTGCCAAAGGAAGAAGCTGAATGGAACGATGGTCGCGGTCGATAGCAGAATGGGCACCGGCGCCAGGTTGCGATAGCCTCGAATGCCCAGCATGACCGTGCCGATCAAGACAATCGGCAGCAGCAACAGTCCGACCAGCAAAAATTGCTGGCCGAGAAAATCGACTAAAAATCTCGTCGACCAGCCTGCCACCTGGTCCGGACGGTCGAGCTGAAATCTGAACGAAACCCAATCGTTTTCGCCGTTCCAGAAAATCATCGGGGACGCGATCATGATCGCAATCACGCCCGACAACCAGAACCAGGGACTTCCCAACTGCCGCTCGCGCCATTTCGGAACGAAAGCAAATGCGATGACGGCCGGCAGCAGCAGGATAACGGTGTACTTTGACAGCGCTGCCAAGCCGCCAAAAAAGCCGGCAAGCAGCCACCAGCGCAGATCGTTCGTCTGCCAAAGTCGTACCAGCGACCATATCATGGCGAGTGTCAGCGGAATAAGCGCGATGTCCGGCGTCACCTTGGCCATGCCAAGTCCGTAATGCAGGGACGCGTCCGGCAACAACACTGCGATGACGACGTATCGGAAGTCCTGAACGACGCGACGAACGACATCGGCCAGCAGCAATTGCATGCAGAGCATTGAGGCCAGCCCGGCAAAGCGTACACCGAAGTTGGTGTCACCGAACAACCAGGTGCCGGCACGAACACACCACGCGATGATCGGCGGATGATCGAGATAGGAAATCACGTTCTCCCTCGACCAGGTCCAGTAATAGGCTTCATCGACGCGCAGATCGATAGTCGCAGCAAAGGTTCCGCGAAAGACGGCCAATATCACAACGATCGTGGTGCAAAAAACCAGCGTGGTGACGAGAGAGTCTTGGCGCGGCAATCGCAAGGCGCGCGAAGTCACCGGCAAGAAAAACACCTGCTGAAAAGGGAAATGGCTTTAAAAATGAGAGCGTCGCCTGGGTATAGATACGGCCGCTCGGCGCGGCATGCGCCACGCTTCCCCCAAACATGCATTTGCGTCTCCCCCAAGACTTTTAACCACCCAAGCGCAACCGGGAGGCGAACGCAAGGCCCGATCCGCCACGCTCAACTATTCGGAGAGCTCTCTGCTGGAGTTATCCCGGTTTCCGTGGTTCGAAAGCCGGCCATCTCTACGCGTGGCGTGTCTTCAGCACCCCTGCCGATCAATGCGATGCGTTTGATGGGCAGGCCGAGTTGGCGGGAGTCCGCCACGGCCGGGAAGGGCAGGCACGTCCATCCCAGGATGAATGTTCGAGGCTTGGTTAGGTCGAGGCCTATTCGAATGCGGCTCCCTTCAATCGCGATCTGGGTGGCGCGAATGCGCACGCCATCGATGTAAAATCGAAAATCGGATTTTGTATCCGTCAGGTCGCGCGCGGTGATGCAGTCGATGGATATGTCCTGCGGTCCCCCGGCAGCAAACATCCGCACCGCAGCGGCTGTTTCGCTCCAGCGAAAAACATCGCCCTGATATTTCTCCAGGGGGTAGAAGCCGGCGGCGTCAGCGGCAAGTGCGTCGGGGTTCAATCCGACATAGCCCGGCTGCAGGATATTGCGTCTGGCCCGGCGCAGCATCCCGATCGCCTTCAGCCTTTGGGCATGGATCAGCGCCGCGATATAGTTCTTGAAGCGATCACGCAGCCAATCCCGGGACCCGGTCACAGCCGCGAGCCGCAGGGATATCCACGCCACTATCGCGGCGGCTGACGCGCCAAGGCGGGGTATCCCATCGCCGGCAATGGCTGTGGGAATCCAGCGTCCGATCTCGATGACCGGCCGCGGCAAATAGCCATAGGGCTCATGATGCGGCGGCTCCAGGCTCTGCACGGCAAGATGCAGGACGGCCAGCGACATGTCGCGGTCCAGATTGCCCTGGCAGATCCATTCCTCGGGAAGTTCAAGCAGGCCATCCTCGGCGTGACGATGGGCCTCGCTGAAATAGCTGACCTCGCCGGCCACGAAATCGCGCGTGAAGTCCCTGAGTTCGCCAAGAGATCCCGAATAATAGTGATGAAACCGGGCCGCCGGAAAATAACTGAGTTTATAGCCCTGCCGAAAATAGCTCGCGGCAAGCAGCCATTCGGCGAAATGCCCGAATCGCGGCTGGAAGCCACCACAGCGCTCATAGGCCTCGCGGCTGGTGACGAAACACTGGTCGAGGATCTTTCGCCAAGGATGAACCTGCATCGCGAATTCGATGTCGGCTTCATACATCGCGGCTTCAGCTTCAGACAGCCGGTTGTGGGTGATGGGGACCGACAGGCAGGAGAACCCGGCCCATTCGGGATGGAGTTCGATCGCCTCCCGGCAACGTGCGATGACGTCAGGTTCAGGCCAGCAATGCGCCTCGGTGAAAATCAGATATTTTCCGCACGCCTTGGCGGCCCCTTCAGTGCACAGCCCCATGTCGTGGGTCGCGGTTGAGAATTCCAGGCGCGCGGGTGCAAGCTGCTGCAGCAGATCGTTGTTCGCAAAGTCGGGCGGCACCACCAGAATGATTTCGTACAGCGATGGGTCTGATGTCTGGGCCTTCCAGGCATGCCAGCATTTTTCCCATTGGCCGCGGTGATATTCCAGGGGAATGATAACCGAGAACAACGGGGCCGGTGATGAAGGATCGTCCGGGATCATCGTTTCAGGATGCCGAGCTGATAGCTCCAGTGAAACGTAAACTGACGCAGCAGATAGGGCATCATGGCGCGGTAGATTTCGCGCTGGGTCGGTACATGCCCTAAACTGCGCAGGCGCAGTTTCTGCATCTCCTCCCGCCCGCGCTCGTAATTCCTCGTGGTCTTCTGCTCGTCATGGACGCGGAAGCAGGCGTAGAATTTCCGAAGCCGTTCGAGTTTGAAGCCCGCGGCTTGCGCGCGCAGGATGAAATCCCAATCCATCGCATATTCGAAGCTGACATCCAGCGGCCCGATCCTGTCCCAGACCCGGCGGCGCCAGAACATGGTTTCCTGCGGGATATAGTCCGCGTAATGAAGCGCCTTGTCGTTATGCACCGGCAAAATGGCTCGGCCGATTTCCGATCCGGTGCGATCAATGAAGATGCGGTGCCCATAGACGATATCGACATCCGGCCGCTCCGCGAAGAAGTTCGCGATTGAAGCGAGCGCGCCCGGAAGCAGGATGTCGTCGCTGTTCAGATACGCCATGATGTCGCCATTGCTGCCCGCAAAGCCGGTGTTGATGGCTTCGGACTGTCCTTTGTCCGGCTCGCTCCGCCAACTGATCTGGTCGCCATAGCTCTTCAGGGTCTCGACGCTGCCGTCATCAGAGCCGCCGTCCTGAACATGGTAAAACAGGCTGGGATAATTCTGGCCGATCACGCTGTCGATGGTCGCGCGCAGGAAACGGCTGTGATTGAAGCTCGGCGTCACGATCGCGATGGTGGGAATCTTTTGCGGCAGCGTTTTGGGAAGTGACGGCGAGCCGACGGTGAGCGGGCGGGGCGGATGCTGTTCATACGTCCACATCGGCGGACGCAACCACAATCGGCGGCCATGGGCGCGCGATCTCGCATAAGCCGCCTTCAGGTTGCTGTGGTCGATTTCGAGGTCGTCGAGACGGCCTTCAATCGCGGTCAGCCGCTGCAGAAGCTCGCGCTTTAGTTCGTCGTCCATTCAAATATTAGTCCTAAAATTAAAGGCGCATATTCGGATACCGTGGAACTTTTGCAAGCCGCATGATGCCACACTGCCGCAACGCAGCGCATGCTCCCTTGCCTAACTGCACGCAATGATTGAGGCTATGTGCATCTTTGGGCTTCAAAAGAAACCGCCCGCGTTGATGATCTCAACGGGGCGGCTGTCTTCGGAACGGATGTGTCTTGTGCGCGCGTCAGCCCGCGTTGGGCTTCAATCCAGCGGCCTCGATACCCGCGATCGCGCAGATCTCGTCATTATCCGAGGTGTCGCCGCTGACGCCGACCGCGCCGAGCAGCACGCCGTCCTTCTGGATCAGCACGCCGCCGGGCACCGGCACCAGCCGGCCCTGCGCCATGGTATTCACCGCGCTGACGAAATAGGCCTGCTCCTGTGCGCGCTGAAACAGCGCCCGCGAACCCATGCCCATCGCGAGCGCGCCGTAGGCCTTGCCATGGGCGATCTCGCCGCGCATCAGGCTGGTGCCGTCCTGCGCCGCGGAAGCTTTGACGCAACCGCGAACGTCGAGAATGGTGATGACGAGAGGTTTTAGTTTTTTCTCGACCGCCTTGGCGAGGGCAGCGTCGAGAATCTTGCGGGCGATATCGAGAGAGAGTTCAGCCATGGATCGGTTCCTTTGCGATGGGTGAGGGAGAAACTTTGGAGCGCGCACTGTCGAGGCTCATGGCCAGCACGCGGGCGACATGGAGGGCGGCACGTTCGGTGCCGTCCTTGATCTGGTGGCGGCACGAGGTGCCGTCGGCGACCACGAGGGCCGCAACATCGGCGCGCCGCACCGCGGGCAGCAGCGAGGCCTCGGCCATCGCGATCGAAGTTTCATACGTGTCGGCGCCGTAGCCGAATGCGCCGGCCATGCCACAACAACTGGACTCGATGGTTTCGACATTCAGATCGGGAATCAGACGAAGAACCTGTTCGACCGGCTTGAATGCGCCGAACGATTTCTGATGGCAGTGGCCATGCACCAGCGCCTTGTCGGCGATCGGGCCGAGCGGCAGCTTTAGACGACCGGCCGCGGCTTCGCGGGCGAGAAATTCCTCGAACAACAGCGCATGGGCGCTGATGTTTTTCGCGAATACGTCCGAGCGCAATGACAGCAGTTCATCGCGCAGAGTCAGCAGACAGCTCGGCTCGAGGCCAACAATGGGGACACCGCGCGATGCGAACGGCGCGTAGGTCGCGACCAATCGATCGAGTTCGACGCGGGCATGGTCGACCAGGCCGGCCGACAAGAAGGTTCTGCCGCAGCATAGCGCCCTGCCATTGTCGGCGGGTTTTGGAATGTGCACGCGATAGCCGCCGGCGACCAGCACGCGCAGGGCATCGTCGAGATTTTCGCGCTCATAAGCGCGGTTGAACGTATCGGCAAACAACACGACTTCGCTGCCGTCGGCCGGGCCATAAACTTCCATGTCGGGCTTGAACACGTCGCGCCGCCATTCCGGTAACGCGCGTTTCGCGCTGATCCCGGCGGCGCGTTCCAGCCACGCGCGCAACAACGGGCTGTGGTTACGCCAATTGGCCAGCGGGGCGAGGCGGGCGAACAGCGGGGCATAGCGCGGCAGGAAACCGACCAGCCGGTCACGCAACGAAAGTCCGTGTTTGGCGTTTCTCGCGGACAAAACCTCGATCTTCATCTTGGCCATGTCGACGCCGGTGGGGCATTCGTGGCGGCAGGCCTTGCAGGACACGCAGAGTTTCATCGTGTCCATCATCTCGTCGGAGGCCAGTGCATCCGGGCCGAGCTGGCCTGAGATCGCCAGACGCAACGTATTGGCGCGGCCGCGCGTGACGTCTTTCTCGTTGCGGGTGGCGCGATAGGACGGGCACATCACGCCGCCCTCGAGCTTGCGGCAGGCGCCGTTGTTGTTGCACATCTCGACCGCGCCCTGGAAACCGCCGCCCGCGCCGGGATAGGCCGACCAGTCGAGTTCGGTCTTCACGTCACCGATGCTGTAGTCCGGCGGATAACGAAACAGGCTGCGGTCGTCCATTTTGGGCGCATCGACGATCTTGCCGGAATTGAGCACATGCCCGGGATCGAAGCGCTGTTTGACTTCCTTGAAATCGGCGATGATGCGCGGGCCGAACATCGTCTCGTGAAATTCCGAGCGCACGATGCCGTCGCCGTGTTCGCCGGAATGCGAGCCCTTGTATTCGCGCACCATCGCGAAGGTTTCTTCGGCGATCGCGCGCATCGCCTTGACGTCCTTGTCGAGCTTCAGGTTAAGCACCGGGCGCACATGCAGGCAGCCTTCGGAAGCGTGCGCATACATGGTGCCGCGGGTGCCGTGTTTGGCGAAGATGGCGCTGAGCCGTTCGGTATAGTCCGCCAGATGCGGCAGCGGCACCGCGCAATCCTCGACGAACGAGACCGGCTTGCCCTCCTGCTTCATCGACATCATGACGTTGAGGCCGGAGGTACGAAACTCCGAGATCGCGGTTTGCGTCGCGGGCTCGACCACATCGACCACGCCGCCCCATTTGCGTTGTGGATTGTTCCAGCCAAAGCCGAGATCGCCCATCAACTCGGCAATCTGCTTGAGCTTCTGCAGATTGTCCGACTGGTCCTCTTCGGCGAATTCGACGATCAGAAGCGCATCGGGGTCGCCGCGCACGGTCGCATCGATCACCGGCCGGAACATCGCAATGTCGCGGCCGAGCGCAATCATGGTGCGGTCGACCAGTTCCACCGCGATCGGGCGCAGTTTTACCAGATGCTGGGCCGCATCCATCGCTTCATAGAAGCTACCGAAATGGCAGACACCCAGCACCTTGTTGCGGATCACGGGCCACAGCTTCAGCTCGACCTTTGTCGTGAAGGCCAGCGTGCCCTCGGAGCCGACCAGGAGATGCGCCAGATTATTGGCTGCATTGCGCGGCACCAGCGCATCGAGATTGTAGCCGCCGACGCGGCGCTGGACCTTGGGAAACTTGTCGGCGATCTCACCGGCCTCGCGGGCGCCGAGCGCCAGCATGTCGCGAAACAGCGCCAGCCCGCTGTCGCCAAAGTTCACTTGTGAATTGAGCTGCGACAGGTCGCGCGGCATCTCGCCGAAATGCAGCAGCGTGCCGTCGGCCAGCGCCGCATCCATCGACAACGTATTGTCGCGCATGGTGCCGTAGCGCAACGAGCGGCCGCCGCAGGAATTATTGCCGGCCATGCCGCCGATGGTGGCGCGCGACGCTGTAGAGACATCGACCGGAAACCACAGCCCGTGCTTTTTTAGCTGGCGGTTGAGATCGTCGAGCACGATCCCCGGCTCGACCACGCAGGTCCGGTTTTCGACATCGAGCGAGATCAGACGATTGAGATGCTTGGAGAAGTCGACAACGATGCCGTTATTGATGGTCTGGCCGCATTGCGAGGTGCCGCCGCCGCGCGGCGTAACGATCCGCCCGTCGTCGCGGGCGATGGCCAGCGCACGCAGCGCCTCGTCGATGCTGCGGGGGACCACCACGCCGGCGGGCACGATCTGGTAGAACGAGGCATCGGTGGCGTAGCGGCCGCGGCTGAACGGATCGAACAGCACGTCGCCGGTGATCTCGCGCCGCAGCCGGCTTTCCAGCGGCGATGGCGCCTGGGTGGACATTCCATCCTGATTACCGGCAAGCATGGTCTATCCGTACGCTGGCTGGTGCATTTGCCATTTCAATCGCTTCATCCTTCGAGACGGCGCGGAGCCTGTCATCGGGCCGCGCTTCGCGCGGACCCGTTGGCGCCTCCTCAGGATGAGGTCCGTGAAGATCAGGTCCCAGACCCTCATGGTGAGGAGCGCGTCTTCGCGCGTCTGGAACCATGGAGCTAGATGATGGCGGTAAATACAACTTACTGAACTCTGGTTTCTATTTTGAATGCAAAATTGGATTTGCAATCCAAGCCGCAGCTTGAGGTGTCAGGCTGGCTCGGGAGCCGTGACTTCGCCGGCCGCGAGATGTTCGACGGCGGCGGTCCGCTTGTTGCGCAGATGGGCGAACAGGATGTCGCTGAGTTCGCTGCCGGCGCGGCGGCGCAGCGCGTCCAGGATGGTCTCGTGCTCGCGCATTGCCTCGCCCCAGCGCTCGCGCTTGCGAGCGAAGTTGGCCGAGTAGCGAATCCGTCGGATCCGCCCCGCCAGATTGGCGTAGCTGTTCTGGAGCGTCGCATTGCGCGAGGCTTCGACGATCTTCTGGTGGATCAGCTGGTTGACCCGGAAATAGCCGTGCATGTCGCGGTGCAGGTAAAACCCGTACATTTCGTAATGCAGCCGCTCGATCTCGGCGATTTCAGCGTCGGTGATGTGCTCGCAGGCCAGACGCCCGGCGAGGCCTTCAAGGCCGCCCATCACGTCGAACAGTTCGGCCAGGTCGTGCTCGCTCAATTGCCGTACCCGCGCGCCGCGATTGGGCAAGAGTTCGACCAGGCCTTCGGACGCCAATACCTTGAGCGCTTCGCGCAGCGGCGTGCGCGAGATTTTCAGCATCTCGCACAGCTGGCGTTCGGGAACGCGGCTGCCGTCGGGGATGTTGCCCTCGACGATGTGGTCGCGCAGCCGGGTCAGGATTTCGTCATGCAGCGACAGGTCTTCGCGGGCGGAGTCCGCGCCGTCGCCGATCGCTTTCGAGGTGGCATCATTGGGGATCATTGGTTTCATGGTGCGGAACATATGACGGGATCGGAGAGCCGTCGACAGAAAAGTGTGGTCAATTTATTGGTTGATGGCCGATAAATTGAATGCAATATGGGCTGATATCAGATCGGAGGAGTAGTTCATGAGCACCCAGGGTCGCCATTTCCTGCAAATTCCCGGCCCGAGCCCGGTGCCGGACCGCGTGCTCCGCGCCATGGATATGCCGGTCATCGATCACCGCAGCGCCGAATTCGCCGCCCTCGGGCAGGCCGTATTCGCTGGCTGCCAGAAGATTTTCCAGACCTCCGGTCCGGTCATCATCTTTCCCTCGTCGGGCACCGGCGCCTGGGAAGCCGCGATCGTCAATACGCTGTCGCCGGGCGACAAGGTCTTGATGGTCGAGACCGGCCATTTCGCGACGCTATGGCGGCAGATGGCGGCGCGCTGGGGCATTGAAGTTGATTTCATCCCGAGCGACTGGCGTCACGGCGCCGATCCCGCCGCGATCGAGGCCAAGCTCGCAGAAGATAAAGCGCACACCATCAAGGCCGTGATGGTCGTGCACAATGAAACCTCGACCGGCGTCACCAGCCGGATCGGCGACATCCGCGCCGCGATCGACAGGGTAGGCCATCCCGCGCTGTTTCTGGTGGATACGATTTCCTCGCTGGGTTCGGCCGATTACCGGCACGAGGAGTGGAAGGTCGACGTTACCGTCAGTTGCTCTCAGAAGGGATTCATGCTGCCGCCGGGGCTCGGCTTCAACGCGATCTCCGAGAAAGCCCGCGCCGCCGCGAAAACCAACAAGATGCCGCGGTCCTATTGGGACTGGGAAGAAATGCTCAAGCCAAATGCCAACGGCTTCTTTCCCTACACGCCGGCGACCAATCTGCTTTATGGGCTGCGCGAAGCGATCGCGATGCTGCTGGAAGAAGGGCTCGACAATGTGTTCGCGCGGCACAAGCGTCTCGCTGCCGCGACTCGTGCTGCGGTCGCGCATTGGGGCCTCGAAGTGTTGTGTCTCGACCCATCGGAATATTCGCCTGTGCTGACCGCGGTGCTGATGCCGCCGGGTCATGACGCGGACAAGTTCCGCAAGACCGTGCTCGAGACCTACAACATGTCGCTCGGCTCGGGTCTGAGCAAAGTCGCGGCCAAGGTGTTTCGTATCGGCCATCTCGGCGAGTGCAACGAACTGACCCTGATGGGCGCTTTGTCGGGCGTGGAGATGGGGCTTGTAGCAGCAGGCATCCCGCACCGGGCCGGCGGTGTTGACGCGGCGATGAAATCGCTGGAAGAACCTGTCCAGTCGAACGCGCCGGAGCATCTCAAGGTGGTCAAGACGTAACGCCAAGACTTAAGGCTGAAGCGCCTGCGGTTCCGTTGATTTGCGGCATGATTTGCACGGCGATCGGCGCCGGCATAATAGCTACAAAAGTAAGTTCGGGAGGTAGACAATGCGGCTTCGGTTCAAGCCCACCCATGTGGTGCTGGCAATGCTCTGCCTCATGTATTTCATCACCTATGTCGACCGGGTGAACATCGGCACGGCGGCTAGCGAGATCCAGAAGGAACTTCACCTCAGCAATACCCAACTGGGATTGGTTTTCTCGGCCTTCGCCTATCCGTATCTCTTGTTCCAGGTGATCGGCGGCTGGGTCGGCGATCGCTTCGGAGCCCGCAAGACCCTGTTCTGGTGCGGTCTCATTTGGGCCGCGTCGACCATCATGACCGGCTTCGTCACCAGCCTCTTTACGCTGTTCATCGCCCGCGTCGCACTCGGTTTTGGCGAGGGCGCGACGTTCCCAACCGCGACCCGCGCGATGCAAAACTGGATCCCCGCCAACCAGCGCGGCTTCGCCCAAGGTCTCACGCACGCCTTCGCGCGGCTCGGCAATGCGGCGACGCCGCCTCTTATCGCGATGCTGATGGCCTGGCTGACCTGGCGCGGCTCATTCATCGCGCTTGGGCTTGTCAGCCTGCTGTGGGGCGTGATCTGGGCGCTGTATTTCCGCAACGAGCCCAAGGATCATCCTGACATTACCGCCGAAGAACTCGCGATGCTGCCGCCGCGCATGGGCGAAACAAGGCCGCAGGTGCCGTGGGGGCCGCTGGTCAAGCGGATGTGGCCGGTCACGCTGACTTACTTCTGTTACGGCTGGACGCTGTGGCTCTATCTCAACTGGCTGCCGTTGTTCTTCAAGAACAACTACAGCCTCGACATCAAAAAATCCGCGCTGTTTGCCTCCGGTGTGTTCTTCGCCGGCGTGGTCGGCGACAGCCTCGGCGGCGTCATGTCGGATCGTATCTTCAAGCGCACCGGCAATGTCCGCTTCGCGCGGCTGAGCGTCACCATCACCGGCTTCGTTGGCGCGTTGCTGTCGCTGTTCCCGATCCTGTTCACGCACGACATCACGCTGGTCGCGCTGTGTCTCTCCAGCGGCTTCTTTTTTGCGGAGATCATCATCGGCCCGATCTGGTCGGTGCCGATGGACATCGCCCCGAAATATGCGGGCACCGCGGCCGGCCTGATGAACACCGGCTCGGCCCTCGCGGCGATCGTCTCGCCGCTGGTGGCGGGCTACGTGATCGACGTTACCGGCAACTGGTATCTGCCGTTCCTGATGTCGATGGGCCTGCTGTTGCTGGGCGGTTTCTCGGCCTTCCTGATGCACCCGGAAATTCCGTTCGAAGAGGGTGGGGCGATGCCCCCGGCCGGGCGTCCGGTGCCGGCGGAATAGCGGTCTTCCCGGCGGGTTACCGCCTGATGTCGACGGGCCGTTAAGGCGGGTCCCGTATTGTTGCGGATGGGCCAAAAGCCCTACTTCTTATGCATTGACGGTGTGCGCCGGGCGGGGGACAAGCCCGCCAAATAGTGATATTCGAACCCTCCGAACAGAATCCCTCGGGAAGGACCGCCTAGATGACCGTGCACACTGGAAGGCATTTTCTCCAGATTCCAGGACCCACCAACGTACCCGACCGGGTGCTGCGGGCCATGGATATGCCGACGCTCGATCATCGCGGTCCCGAATTCGCCGTGCTCGGCCATGCCGTATTGGCAGGCTGCCAGCGTATTTTCCGCACCAAGCAACCCGTCATCATCTATCCGTCCTCGGGCACCGGCGCCTGGGAAGCCGCGATCGTCAATGCGCTGTCGCCCGGCGACACCGTGCTGCTGGCCGAGACCGGCCAGTTCGCGGTGCTGTGGAAGGGCATCGCCGACAAGTTCAAGCTCAATGTTGAATTTTTGCCGACCGACTGGCGCCGCGGTGCCGACGTCGAGGCGATCGAAGCCCGCTTGGCCGCCGATCGCGCCCACACCATCAAGGCCGTGCTGGTGGTCCATAACGAAACCTCGACCAGCTGCGTCACCCATCCCCTGGAAGTGCGCAAGGCGCTCAACCGCACCAACCATCCGGCGCTGTTGATGGTCGACACCATCTCGGGCCTCGCTTCGCTCGAATACGAACACGACGCCTGGGGCATCGACATCTCGGTGGCCGGTTCTCAAAAAGGCATGATGCTGCCGCCGGGCTTAAGCTTCAACGCGGTCTCGGAAAAGGCGCTCGCGGCCTCCAGGGCTAACACCGCGCTGCGGTCCTATTGGGACTGGCACGACATGATCGAGATCAACAAGCAAGGCACCTTCCCCTACACGCCCGCGACCAATCTTCTGTTCGCGTTGAAGGAAGCCATCACGATGCTGGAGGAGGAGGGGCTCGACAACGTGTTCCTGCGCCACAAGCGCCACGGTGCGGCGACCCGCGCCGCGGCCAAGGCCTGGGGCCTCGAACTCGTCTGTCTCGATCCGCACGCTTATTCGCCGGCGCTGACCGCGGTCATGGTGCCCGACGGTCACGATGCCGATGCGTTCCGCAAGATCGTGCTGGAAAATTTTGACATGTCGCTCGGGACGGGCCTCGGCAAGATCAAGGGCAAGGCGTTCCGGATCGGCCATATCGGCCACTTCAATGATCTGATGTTGATGGGGACGCTGTCGGGCGTCGAGATGGGTCTCGATCTGGCAAAAATCCCGCATCGCGCCGGCGGCGTGCTGGCGGCGATGGATGTGCTCAAGGCCCGTGACGTCGTGCCGATGCAGAAGGCCGCGGTGGCCTGAACCAGAGGATATCAACTTCAAAGCCCGCCTCGCTGCGGGCTTTGATTTTTTCCCGGGCGCGGGACAGGCGCCAAGCAAGAACAGAAAGAGCGCGCCATGAACGCCCCGGTCGAAGCCAATGAAGACCTGATCTACACCGTCACCGACGGCATCGCGCGGATGACCTTCAACCGTCCGCAGGCGCGCAACGCGTTTACCTTTGCGATGTACGAGAAGATGGCGTCGCTCTGCGAGAGCATCAACGCCGACCGTTCGATCAAGGTGTTGATCATGACCGGCACCGGCGAAAAGGCGTTCGCCTCGGGCACCGACATCTCACAGTTCCGCGCCTTCAAGACCGCCGAGGATGCGCTCGAATATGAGGAGCGGATCGATCGCGTGCTCGGCACGCTGGAAAAAGTCCGCGTGCCCGTCATTGCCGCGATCGCCGGCGCCTGCACCGGCGGCGGGGCCGGGATTGCGGCCTGCTGCGATATAAGGATCGGGACTGCGTCGACCCGGATGGGTTTTCCGATCGCGCGCACGCTCGGCAACTGCCTGTCGATGTCCAACATCAGCCGGGTGGTCGCGCTGGTCGGACCGGCGCGTACCAAAGATCTGATTTTCACGGCGCGCTTGATCGAGGCCCCCGAGGCACTGTCGCTCGGCTTGCTCAACGAGATCGTTCCCGACGTCGAAACGCTGCAGCGCCGCGCCGACGAGACCGCCAAAATGATCGCCGGCCATGCGCCGATCACGATGGAGACCGCCAAGGAAGCGGTGCTTCGCCTGCGCCGCACGCTGTCGCGCGAAGAGGGCCGCGACCTGATCCTGCGCGCCTACATGTCCGAGGATTTTCGCGAGGGCATGGACGCTTTCCTCAACAAGCGCACGCCGGTCTGGAAGGGCAAGTAGGGAGCTGTTGCTCAACTGGTCGTCGTACCGCATCCTTCGAGACGCATCGCTTTGCGCTGCTCCTCAGGATGAGGACTGAGTAGGATGCGGACTCTGTAGGATGAGGACTCAGTTCCTCATGGTGAGGAGCGCGTCGGAGTTATATTGGAGCTGGCCTATCTGGCGGGCGGTGCACGCCGCCTTGGCGACGCGGTATTGCTCAACCTGACGTCGGGGAACGGCGCCACCATCTCGTCCAATGATTATAAAATTACCGTCACGAACCAGGCGCCGTTGGCGATCCTGCGAGGCCGGCCGTCGCTTCTGCAGTTCCAGCCCGGCATGACCCGACAGGAATTCCAGACAGCGATCAAACCATTCGTCGAGCAAGTTCAGGAACGCCTGCAACAATTCGGTTACTGCCCGACCGACGAGCAGATGGTGGCTTTCCGCATGAACGTTCTGTCTTTTGTCGCCCTTCTCCTGATGTTCGGCGCGACCAAGGCCTTTATAGGCGCAGGACGAAACCACCCGATCGGGATTCTGGTCGTCCTCCTCGTCCTCACGGCATTCGCCGGCGTCGTTCTGGCAACGCGCCCGACGCGGACACGTGCCGGCAAGGACGTTCTAAGGGATTATCAGGACTTAAAGGCGCGGGCGGCGCGGGCGCCGCTCGATCACGAACTCCTGCTCGCCGTGGCGCTCTCGGGCACTGTCGTCCTCTCGGGTACCGCCTACGGGTCGGTCCATGCCGCCGCGCAGACGATGAAAAGCGGTGGCGATGGCGGTAGCGGTTGCGGCGGTGGTGGTGGGGGCGGCGGATGCGGCGGGTGCAGTTAAAGCTGCAGAAAATGCTCGCCGATGCTTGAAGGTCCGATACTTGAAGGTCCGATACTTGAAGGTCAATGTTCGGAAGGAGGCGTCAATGCTCAGCCGACGGATCGCCATTGCGTTCCTGGTCATGTCCACGATTGCAGGCTTCACTGGAAATGCGCGAGCTCATGACGTTTGGCCGGCTATCCCGCCGGAGATAGGGACTAGCTCGCCCGCGGCCTATGGATGGATTCCCTATCGGTGCGTCGTAAGGCCCGTTGCCAATTTCTATCATGGCGCCTGGTATGGAGGGGAGCCGCCCGCGATCTACCGTGGTGTTGCTTACCGCCCGTTCTATCGTTACGCCGCCTATCGCGTCATGCCTCGCGCCTATTACTGCGCGCCTTGAGTTGGGTTACTCAGCCCATGCTGAACCGGGGCCGTCATTGCTTCCCGGTTGCCTGCTTGGGACCCGATTTCTCATCCCCCGCGATCTGGATGCAGGCAAGGAGATCGAGATAGCTCGTGGTGCCGAGCGCGCGCCCATCGCTCTCACATCGATTGCGGATTGGGACTGATGTCGATGCCCAGACGACTCCGAGCTGTTGTTTGGCGTCGCTCTCGTCCTGCACGCACTCTGCGACGCTCTGCAACGGGGCGGAGTGCATGACCTTGGCGTCGCTATCTCTTGCGTTGCATACCGCCCGGGCATTGATGTCCGGCACCTGGCCGAACGCGGGCGGCGTCAACAGGGCCAGTAACGCTGCCGACAACACGGCGACAGATGACACCAAAATATACTTCATTATATACTTCATTTGACTCTCATGCGATGAGGATGAAGCACGGTTATACGACCTACGGCAGGATGGGTGTGATCAATTCTCAGCCATCCTGCCACGTGATCAGACGCGAAATGCGCTATCGCTGATAGACGACATGTCGCTTGCGCACGACAACGGGCGGCGGCGGAGGCGGTCCGAAATCGCGCTCCCAGACTCGGCCGTCGTCGAATTGAATCCGCAAGCCATCGGGTGAATAGACGGCGCTTTCGTTGCGCACATCGACCCAGATCCGGCTGGCCGGCGCGGTCACATCGGGCCAGGCGCGGTAGGACTCGCCGGTCTCGGTGACCAGGTTCAGGCTATCGCCGTTCTGGGTGACAAAGGCGGGGCCGCCCAGATTGCCGTCGCGGCAATCCTGAACGCAGCGGTAATTGCCCGTGAGGTTGACGGATTGCGCTGAAGCGCTGCCGGCGGCGAACGCGGCGACGGCGCCAATAACAAGTGGCAGATATCGCATCAGATCACTCCATTGTTACAAGGTTTGCGCGACAAGAATAGGTCAGTCTTGCTGCGTCATACCCGGCGGCTCATTTTGCGCGGCAGCCGGTAGCATGTCAGGCGTGAAGCCCGCGCTGGAGCAGGCGGGGGCGAGATACCTTGTGCGCGGCGGGGCTCACAAGGTTTATGAAGGAGATTGGGAGCCGCGCAGAATTGTGCTGCTGGAATTCCCGTCGGTCGCGGCATGGGAGTCATTTTACAACGGGCCGACCTATCAGGGACTGAAGAGCATCCGGGATGCCTGCAGTTCTGCTCGTCTGGTTGGTGTCGAGGGACTCGGCTGAAGATAGCGTTGCTCAACCCATCCCGCGTACGGCAAGCACCGCCTCGGCAAAGGCGCGCGGCGCTTCCTGGGCAATGTTGTGGCCCGCATTCGGGATGACGCGGTGCTCGTGACGGCCCTTGAAGTGGACGGCCTGGGCGGCGGTGCCGGCCGGCCGGATACCGTCGGTGGCGCCGTCGAGCGTGATCGCGGGCACGGTGATGTCAGGTTGCTTGGCGAGGCGCTGCTCGATCCCTGCCAGAGCCGGGTCACCGGGCGCCAGCGCCATCCGGTGCCGGTAGGATTGAATCACGACGTCGACGAAATCCGGATTGTCAAAGGAAGACGCGGTTCGCTCGAACGTCGCGTCATCGAACTTCCAGGTCGGCGACCATAATTTCCACAATAGACGGCAGAACGCCCGCCGGTTCTTTTTCAGGCCCGCGGCCCCACGCTCGCTCTGCAGATAATATTGGTACCAGATGCCATATTCTTTTTCCGGCGTATCCGGCTCGCCAGACTTGGCGATATCCTGGATGTTGTAGCTGTTGTAGGAGACCAAGCTTTTGGCACGCTCGGGCCACAGCGCCGCGACCACGCAAGCCGCGCGTCCGCCCCAATCATAGCCGGCCAGATGCGCGGAGGGAATTTGCAGTGCGTCGAGCAGCGCGAGAAGGTCCGCGCCGAGGGCCGCCTGTTCACCCGATCGCGGCGACGCTGCCGAGAGAAAGCGCGTCGGACCATAACCGCGCAGATAGGGCACGATGACGCGCGCACCTTCGGCGGCCAGCAGTGGCGCGACTTCGTCATAGGCATGGATGTCGTAAGGGAAGCCATGCAGCAGAACGACCGGCCACCCGCCCGCCGGACCCGTCTCCAGATAGCCGACATTGAGAACGCCCGCGTCGATATGCCTGATCAATGTCGTTTCCTCCATCGCTGTTCGCTGCGGATTAGTCTGCGCCATCGCAACGCTCGTGAGCATTCCGGGAAGAAAACTGCCGATCATCGACCGGCGGGACATATAAATGTGTGTCATCGCCTCTCCTGACATACCCGGTGCAGCCTTCGCAAGCCGCAATGGCGGCCAGCCATGTCTGCCGGCGTCGTCAGGACCGTTCTTGACCCTTGCCGTCACCTTTGCCGTCGCCGGGATGATCCAGCGGTTCGCTCGCGTGTTACTTTAGGAAATTCGGGTGGATCTGCATTGACCGAGGCGTTTCGTTACTCATGAATACCGGCCGGATTGTGTGTGATTTGAATCGCCATAAATTGTCTTCGTTCAGTACACACTCATTGATCAAATCCGCCACCATGGGGGGATTTGATTGACGCTTCGATTTGCCACCATAGAAAACGACTATGCCCATCACTGTCGCGCAGCGTTCGCTGCTCGACGCTACCTGTAGATTGGTGATCAGGTGACGCACGGCTCTTACGCCGACAATTCCCAGTTGTTGCGCTGCTGTCACGCCGTTTTGACGACCGCGCCACTCGTAAAATGCCCGGATCTGTTCACGCCCTTCAAACCGGTTGTTACCCACGATCTTCACGCCGTCCGGGGTGAACAATTCATGGGCAGTGCGCCCTTCGTTGAAGTCGACGTCGTGCCAATATCTCACCTCAAGACGATGAAGAGCGTGCCAGAGGAGAAGTTCCTCGTGAGGATTTATTGGTACTTCAGGCAACTTGTGAAAATTGGTCGCAATTTCGCTATCTGTCATCGAACAGGCCTTTCGATTTGTGACGGCCTCGCGGCGGTGATTGGGTTTGTATCTTTCCCTGCTAAACCGGCTTCGCCGGTGAATTCTACCCGAACCGTCTCGCCAAGGCCATGAGGCCGCGGCTGCTAGCCTGGATGACGTGACTCCGCTCGCGCCGAAAAGCGTTTCATTGCCGCGATCATCAGAGTGCACGTCGTTATCCAGACCAGGCGCGAGCCGTAGCGGTCATGCGGTCCCGATATCACGCCGCATATCACCGCATTGCCGAGCATTGCGAGAAACACCGTGGCCAGCAACAGCGTCACGCCATCGGTCCGCCGCTGGAACAGCGCGGTGATCAGCAGGACCAGGACCAGCGCCGTCGATATCAGGGCTATGGGAACGTGGATCAGATTGATCGGACCAAAGGTGATGAAGCCGGTCTGCTGCCGCGCCGCGTTCATCGGCTTGACGTTGTCAGGCACATAGCGCCGGATGATGCCATAGGTGTGGGCTGTCGTCGGCGGATCGGTGTTTTCGCCGGTGGCCACTTCGAGCATCTGGTCGCTGGTCGCGATCAGCGCCGCTTTCGCCTGCCACAGCGGATATTCGGCCAGCGCGTGGAGGGCAATATAGCCCATTTCGTCGCCCAGGCCGGGAAAGCGGCCGAGCTTGTTGAACACCGTCTCGCGGCTCCAGAGGAAATCATCCGCCGTTTCAGGTAACTCGTCGCGATAAGGGCAGAGCTTGAAGTGCTGCTGCGCACAATGATCCCTGAGATAGCGGGTGACGATGCCGTCCTGCAGCATGCGGCCGAAGGCAATCGCGGAGCCGCCGGGCGTCCATGCGACCTGTCCGGACAGGGCGAAATTGGCGGATAGCAGCATGATGGCGCCGGCTGCGATGGTCAGCGTGCCCTGCGCGAGCGAGGCGGTTGCGATCTTCTCGCGCATAAAAGGACGCGCCATCCATCCGACGATGCATAGTCCCAACAGCACCGCCATGGTGGCGCTGTGGCTCGCCGCAGCAAAGGCGGTCAGGAGGAACAAAGCGGCTTTTTCAATTCCGGAAATTCTGTCGCCATAAACCACCAGCACAAACAGCGACAGCACCGACAGGCCGGCAAAGATATCGGTCAACAGCATGGAGGCGAGCCAGGGCAGCGCCGTGGTCAGGCTCAGCACGAGGCACAGGCTGAACAGATGCCAGGGCTTCGCGAGCCCGAGCACGCGCAGTGTCACCTGCAGGATCCACATTGTTGCCAGCGCCTGGCTCACGAGGTTGATCCAGAAATAGCTCGCTTCGCCGTAATGCAGGTACAAGCCAAAGACGGTCGATCGGCTGGGGACGAGATAGCCTTCGTACCACCGCGCCAGATAGCCGCCGGTGTCCGACTGCAGCAGCGGATAACCATTCCAGAGCGCCGGTGCGAGCAGCATCAGGGGAATAGTGACGGCCATGGCCCAGACCCATAACGGTTCCGCGGCGCGCAGGCGCAAGGTCAGTTTGGTAATGTGTTATCTCCGCCCGATTTTGCTCAGGATGCCGGGATTGGCTCATCGCAACTGATATGTCCGATCAGTAGGTCGAAGGATCCGGGGAATCCGTCGGCTTCGCGAAGGCCCGCTTCATCGCCGGGCTCATCGGAATATTCAAATTGGCGCCCTTGGGCGGGATCGGCTGGGTGAACCATTTGGCGTAGAGTGCCGCCATTTCCGGGCTCTGATAGAGGCTTGCGGTCGCGGCATCGGCGAGCGCCTTGAACGCCACATCGTCCTTGCGCAGCATCACGCCATAGGGTTCGGGTTTGGAGAACGCGTCTTCCGAGATCACATAGGCCTTCGGATCCTTGGCGTTGGCGATCAGGCCCGCGAGCACGATGTCGTCCTGGACAAAGGCGACGGCGCGGCCGGTTTCGACCATCAGGAACGCTTCGCCCTGATCCTGCGCGGGAACGATCGTCATTCCCAGGTTTAATCTGTTATTGAATTCGAGCGCCTGCTTGATGTTGGTCGAGCCGGACGGCGAGACGATCGTCTTGCCCTTGAGGTCGGCGATCCCGTTGATCTTGGATTCGACCTTCGAGACGAAACGGCTCGCGGTCAGAAAATGCGTATTGGTGTACCAGACCTGCTGCTGCCGCTCGGCGTTGTTGGTGGTGTTGCCGCATTCGAGGTCGATGGTGCCGTTGGCCATCAGCGGAATGCGCATCGCCGACGTTACCAGCTGGTACCGCACCTCGAGTTTGTCCAGCTTCAATTCGCGCTTCACCGCGTCGACGATCTTGGCGCAGATGTCCATGGCGAAGCCGACCGGCTGCTGCTTGTCGTCGAGATAGGAGAACGGTATCGACGCCTCGCGGTGCCCGATGGTGATATAGCCGAGCTCCTTCACCTTCGCGAGCGTGCCGGTGAGCTCGGCCGCGTCAGCGGTGGTGAGGCTTGATACAAGCGTCGCCAGCGTCAGCGCCGCCAACAGGTCTTTTCGCACGGGAATCTCCATCGTCAATCACGGTTCGCGGCCATGCTTGGCGATATCGGATAATTTATCAAGGGGGATAGAAGGCCAGCGGCGTGATCGAACCGGTGCGTTGAAGCCGGTTACGGACACTGGTCCGACATTGGACGCCAATTGGTATTGCCCGCTGTTGGGATAAGAGCGGGCGAGGGCAGGGAGTTGTTCGACTTCCGCCTTTGACCCACAACAAACATTCGACCATCTCATCCCGTGCTGGACCGATAGCAATTATCTACTCTAGTCTCAAATGGCTATGCTTTCGAACGCGCGAGGTGCATCGTGCCCTTTTGGACGGCTTTTTGAATTCGATGATCAATAACGTCTTGCTTTTTGGCGGCGGTCTCACTCGATTACGCGTAGCTTGAGGAGTGAACATCTATGACGCGACACAGTTTCATTTCACTTATTGCCTGCGTAGCGCTCTGGCTGCCCATGGCGCACGCACAACAGCATGAACTGGAGGGGGTATGGAAGCTTACCTCATTTGTTTCTGAAAGCGTCCAAACAAAGGAGCGCCGGAATATCTACGGCGAAAAACCAGCGGGCTACCTTGTTATCACCCCTGAGCGCTTTACGGCTGTTATTACTGGCGAGGGACGCAAACCACCGCAAACGGACGAAGATCGGCTTTTCAGCTTCCGAAATATGCTTGCGTACACTGGTCTCTATCGGATTGAGGGCAATCGGCTGACAACAAAGGTCGATGTGGCTTGGAATGAAGCTTGGAATGGGACGGATCAAGTACGCTTTTTTCGCCTTCAAGGAGACAAGCTGTTCATCGAAGGCGCACCGGCTGTTTCGGCAAACTATCCAGAGTTGGGCCAAGTCCGAGGAATACTGGAATGGGTGCGTTCAAGGTAGGTACGTTATGGCCGTCGTCTGAAATCGGCACGAAACCGACATGCCGGACCGGTCCGACGATGTCTGTTGATCGGGCTAGACCGGAAGTGGCGCTTGAGTGCGGTCAGGTCGCCTGTTGACCCGAAGCCGACATTTGTTGCGATCTCGCGGCATATTTAGCCACCCGTCAGGGGCTGGTTCATATAGGATGGCTCCACTAAACTTGGAGGGCGGCAATGAAGCGGCGCGACTTCATGGCGGGACTGGGAATTGCGGCTACCCTGCCAGCAATTTCGCGCGCTCAGCAGATAATGCCGACGGTCGGATTTCTGAGCACGCGCTCGCCCGATGAAGCTGCGGCCCATACCAATGCCTTTCGCCGGGGCCTCGAAGAGATGAGTTATGTCGAGGGCCGTAACGTCAGCATCGAGTATCGTTGGGCAAAGGGCGACTATAGCAGTTTGCCGTCATTGGTCACCGAGCTGATCAGCCACCCCCTTTCGGTGATCGTGGGAGCGGGGGATCCGGCGGCGCGGGCAGCCAAGGCTGCGGGCTCACCAGATCATCCTCTTGTCTTTCTCGTCGGCGAAGACCCGGTGCGCGCCGGCCTCGTCACGAGCATGAACCGGCCCGGAACGGCCACCGGCGTCAACTTTTTCACAGGAGACCTGGGTGGCAAGCGGGTGGAGCTTCTCTGCGCGATGGTGCCATCCGCACACGTCATAGGCTTGCTGGTCAACCCGCGTTTCGGGACCGAGGTGGTTGCGCAGCATCGACAGGCGGTAACAGTCGCGGCCAAAGCGCTCGGCCGCGAATTGTTCGTGCAGGAGGCGACAGCGGATGCCGAGATCGAAGCAGGGCTTGCGGAATTGGTGAAGGCCGGGGTGGCTGGACTGATCGTGCAGAACGATCCGTTCTTCGACTCCCGTCGAAGCCAGATATTGGCGCTATCATCCCGTCATCGGCTACCCGGCATTTTCCACATCCGCGAGTATCCGGCGGATGGCGGGCTCTTGAGCTATGGTGCTAGCCTCTCCGATACCTATCGTCAGCTCGGCGTCTACGCTGGCAAAATTTTGCACGGTGCCAAGCCGGCCGATCTTCCCGTGTTACGGCCCACCAAGTTCGAGCTAGTGGTCAATACCCGGACCGCAAAGACGCTTGAGCTTGCCGTGCCGCAATCCATTCTCGTTGCAGCAGACGAATTGATCGAATAAAATGGCACGACCTTCCTCTTGCACGAACCGGAACCAACCGGATCGGTCTATTGATATCCGTTTATCGGGGGTAGACCGGAACTGGCCTGCCCACGGTCAACACGACACGTTTGACGCAAAGCGAACCTGGCTGCGTCACCGCGTCCGTTCACGCCTCGGCGGCATTGCAGTAGGTTGCATCTGATCAGCGACGGAATCACGCATGCGACGGCGGGAGTTTTTGGCGGGAATCGGTGGAATCGCGGTATCGCCGTTCGCCGCTCGTGCGCAGACAACGAAATTGCCAGTAGTTGGGTTTATGGGTGCAGCAACGCCTGCTGCCTGGGTCCCATGGACAGCGGCGTTTGTCCGGCGCCTCGATGAACTTGGTTGGGTCGATGGCAAGACAGTCAAGATTGAGTATCGCTGGGCTGCTGGAAGCGAAGAACGTTACGCGGAGATAGGCACCGAGTTGGTCAATCTTGGTGCAAAGGTTCTCGTTGCGGTAGGCGGGGATGCGGCCAGGAAAGCTAGTTCCAAAACTCCGATTGTGGTTGCCTTGATGTCAGACCCGGTAGGTACGGGTCTCGTATCCAGTCTCGCACGACCCGGCGGCAATATTACTGGAATGTCCATTCAATCGACTGACCTCGCGGGAAAGCGAATTGAACTTTTAAAGGAAGCCCTTCCCGCGCTGCGGAGTTTGGGGATCCTAGCCTATGTCGATTACGCTGGAACGATGCTGGACGTCGGTGCGATCCATGCCGCCAGTAAGAGCTTTGGCCTCGAGGTTGTCACTGTTCCGATCCACCGTGTAAGTGACATCGAGCCCGCGTTTGCGTCGCTCGATCCGCAAATGCAGGCCATTTATGTTCCGCCAAATCTACTCGTGAATACGAACCGCGTTCTCATCAACGACCTTGCCCAACGGCGGCGCTTGCCGACGATGTATGGCTTTCGAGAGTATGTTGATAGCGGTGGGCTGATGTCTTACGGGCCCAATACGCCGCATTTGTTCCGGAGGGCCGCAGAGTATGTCGATAAAATCTTGCGGGGGGCGAAACCCAATGATCTGCCAGTCGAGCAGCCGACCGAATTTGATTTAATAGTAAACCTCAAAGTCGCCAAACTCATTGGCCTTGAGCTTTCTCCGTCATTCCTGGCCCGCGCGGACGGGGTGATCGAATGAAGGGTCTGTCCGCCTGTGGCACGAAACGGTCTAGCTGGATCATTGACCGCAGGTCCGCTGTTAGGGGATGAACGGACCCAGCTCTGCTACGGTCTGACGGCCGAGTTTGACCCAGAACGGAAGTCGCACCCGCTTCATTCAAAATTGAGCATTCGCTGGGTTAGAGGTTGACGCGACTAGCTCGCACAACCTAGTGACGGTACGTGAAACCTTTGCAGCCTGAGCGCAAAAATCGTGAGCGTGACAATCATCCCGGTGAAATCCCATTCATTCCTGCGTTTCGCGGCAGTGGCGTTGCTGGCCCTGGGGCTCGCCGGTTTCGGGCGGACCGAGAGCTATCGCTACAAGCTGACGATAGCGGTCAATACGCCAGATGGTGTAAAGAAAGCATCGAGCGTTGTCGAAGCGACCTTTTGGCCTGTTTCGATTCCTGCGAGCGGCATTATGCACAAGCTCAATGGTGAGGCTCTCTATCTGGACCTTGGTGCCGGCAGGAGGCCGCTGATTGCTTTGCTGACCAATCAGCTTCATCCAAAATACGGCAAAGACGTGCGCTGGTCGCGAGACGCGGGTCCGGCCATTAACTTACTGACTGAATTATATGGTCCGGTCTTGCCTGATTTGCTGGACGGCGTGGCGCGCATCTCCCGCGTGCGCGGTATTCGTAAGATCGTTCCCAACGATCTCCCGGACCTTGTGACATTCGCCGATGTCAACAATCCCGCGACGGTCGTCGAAGTTGACCGGAACGATCTTCAAGAGACGCTCGGGGCCGGCGTTAGCTGGGATGAAATCACGCTTGAGAGCACCGATGAACCGGTCACCACGGGGATCGTGCGGCATCTGCCATGGATACCCGCGTATTTTGATAAGAATCTTAGACTGGACGGTTCCCAATACGGTGCCAACCGCGAACTAGCGAACATTTTGAACTGGTCCGATTTCGATCAATCCGGTGATTTGAAAAGGAGCAACTAGCATGGCCACGGTAACAAGTGCACTTCCGGTTTTGGCACCAAACGGACATGCCGATCCGGGCATCTAATGTCCGCTGTTGAAGTAGGAGCGGACTGGGCTGTGGCTCCATCCAGCTTCGGCGTTTCGCGTTCGTAATCGTCGGTTGACGACGGTCGAGATTTCGTAGGATGCTTCGCAAAACGATGCGGGTGCCACCGGCGCTCGTGCGCCGTTACCTGTCGGGAGGTACGATCCATATGCGAGCATTCTGGCTATTGGGGGCGATGGCAATCGCGTTCGCGCCGCCCGCCATCGCGGCGGATTCGATCAAGATCGGGTTCGTCAATACGTTCAGCGGTCCGACCGCCGCGATCGGCACCGACGCGCGCAACGCGTTCGAACTGGGGCTCGATCACATCGGCCGCAAGATGGACGGAAAGCCGGTCGAGGTGATCTATGAGGACGACCAGCAGAAGCCTGACGTGGGCAAGCAGAAGACCGAAAAACTGGTTCAGTCCGATCATGTCGATTTCATCGTCGGCTATAACTGGTCGAACGTTCTGCTGGCGTCGCTCAAGCCTGCGGTCGATTCGAAAACCTTCCTGATCGGCATCAATGCCGGCCCCTCGCAACTCGCCGGCGAATTGTGCTCGCCTTACGTGTTTTTGACATCGTTTCAGAACGACCAGGCACCGGCGGCGATGGGCGAATATATGAACCAGCAGGGCATCAAATCGGTTTTTCTGATCGTGCCCAATTACGCCGCCGGTAAAGATCGCGTGGGCGGCTTTCGGACCACCTTCAAAGGCCAGGTGTTGGGTGAGGAATATACGGTGTGGCCGACACAGCTCGACTTCTCGGCCGAACTCTCGAAAGCGCGCAATTCGAAAGCCGAGGCGATCTTCGTGTTCTATCCCGGCGCGGCCGGCGTGCAATTCCTCAATCAATATGTCCAGGCCGGAATCAAGCAGCAGATTCCGCTTTATACCGACAGTACGATCGACGAATTGTCGCTGCCGCTGCAAAAGGAAAATGCGCTCGGCATTTTCGGCGTGCTGGAATGGGTGAACGACCTGCCCAACGAAGAGAACAAGCGCTTCGTCGCCGACTATCGTAAAAAATATCCCGGCCTGCGTCCAAGCGGCTACGGGGCGCAAGCCTATGATGCGGTGAATTTGATCAACAGCGCGGTGGTCGCGGTGAAGGGCGATTTGACCAAAAAGGACGCGATGAAGGCGGAGATGGAGAAAGCTAATTTCAAATCCGTCCGCGGTTCGTTCCGGTTTGGCAACAACCATGTCCCGATCCAGAATTTCTATTTGCAGGACGTGGTGAAGGAGGCCGATGGCTCGCTTGCGCTCAAGACCGTCGCCCCCGCCGTCAAGGATAATCAGGATCGCTTCCACGACAAATGCCCGATGTAGGCCTTGGGGCAGTGAAATTGTCAGGTGTTTACGTCCGCTCACGGCGTCAAACGGATATACAGATCCAGCGCGAGATGAAGCTCAAAAAGCAATAAGAAGGGCAAGTCATGACAAGAATGCGGACGGCAGGAGCGCTTCTCGCTCTGGTGATGGCGGGGCTCGGCTGGTTTTCAGCCGAGGTTTCGATTGCCCAGACTTCGATTGCCCAGACAAAGGATGCAGGTGGCCGAATATATGAACTTCGAACATACACGACGTTGCCGGGGCGCTTGCCTGCACTCAACAAACGATTTGCCGATCACACGATACGGCTTTTCGCGAGACACGGCATCAAGAGTGAGAGTTACTGGATTCCGACGGACGATGCGCGGAAAGACAACACGCTGATTTATATTCTGTCGCATGCCAGCCAGGAGGCGGCCGACAAGAACTGGAAGGAATTCCAGGCCGATCCGGAATGGGTCAAATTCCGCGAGGAGAGCGAGGCCGATGGTAAAATCCTCGCCAAGCCGCCTGAGCGCATATTCATGAAGATGACTGATTATTCTCCCGGCAAGTAGCAAGTATGATTTAGGCGGCGGTCAAAGAGCGCAAAGTCGCTGCAAATCGGGCGTTAGCCACGACTACAACGAGCAGGACATTTGCCGTCATGGCGGATTTGATATTCCCCTTTAAGTTTTTTTCGCGCGCCTGGCATTGAGGTCGCAACAGGAAAAGCCCGAGCGGAGATACCGCTCGGGCTTAGCCATTTGGACGGGTGGCCGTCCGGGGTCGCAGATACCTCGCAGTTCACTGCGCGGGCTGCTGGAGCGGGACCGCCATCTGTACTGGGACCGGGACCGCTTGCTGGACCGGGACCGCCACCTGCACAGGGACCGGGACCGCTACCTGCACGGGGACCGGGACTGCCACCTGCACCGGGACCGGTACTTCGACCGGCACCTGCACCGGCACATAGTAGCCATAGCTGGTCTCGTAGCTCGGGCGGAAATAGGGACGCCAGCCGTACCCGTAACCACCGCTGTAATTGCCCCAGTTGTGATAGCCGCGGCCGTAGCCGCCCCAGTTATGATAACCGCGGCCATAGCCGCCGCCGAAGTGACCGCCGCCGAAGTGGCCACCGTGGAAGCCGCCGTGGAAGCCGCCGCCCATGCCGCGGGCCGAAGCCTGGGTGGGTGCGAGTGCCGAAACGGAGAGCAGGGTGAGGGCCGTAAGAGAGAGGATGGTGGAACGCGTTTTCATGAGAATCTCCTGTGTGTGAGAGGGTTAATCGTTTCAGGAAGGGGGCTCCCCTTCCTGTCCTCTCACCACAGCGGGTTTGACGGATTTTTCCCACGCGCCTGGCCGTGCCGCCAATTCCCGCTATTCCGCACCGCCCAAATAGATGGTCCGGAAAGTTGCCATGAAGCGTGCTGTATCGCCGGCAAGGTCGGCCCCATCGGCCTTGGCCAAAAGCGTCCCCACGAGCCGGTCGAGTTCGTCGATCACGTCAAAGACCGCGGCTGCCCCGGACCGCAGCGCGGTTGCCATCCCGGGGTCGGCGCGATCCTCGCGCCGGAAGCCGGCACGGTTAACTTTCCGCCGCGCCGTCACGGCTTCGATCAGCAGGATGCGCCCTGCGCCTTCTGCGACCGTGGTTGGATCGGCGATCGCCGCCATCAGCCGCGGCGCGATCATTTGGCGAAGATTGTCAGCGGTATCCCCGGTCTCGTTTTCTTCCTGCTCTGCATCTTCGTCGTCGTTGAGAAGCACCGGCTGACGCCGCGCCAGGCCGACGATCTCGGCCACCGCGGCGTCGCCGCCAAGCCCGCGGAGCAGAATCACCGCTTCCGCCGCGCCGGCCTCCATCAGCAAGGCGAGCGCGGCGAGGCTTTCGACATGCAATTGGGCTCGCAGATCCGCGTAGACGTTCGCCGCCGCCGCATAGGCTGACGCATCCAGGGTCTCTATCGTTTTTGCAATCGCTGTCGTGGCATCGGCGCGCTTGCGGAGTTGGCCGACGATCGAAGCCTGCACGCCGCCGAAGACGTCGGCACGCAGCAGCGTCAGCCAATGAGAGAGGCTGAAGCGCTCGTCGCCAGCAAGACCTCCGTGCCACGCAGCATCATCGGGATGCTCGTCGGGATTGGGTGACTCATGATCGGTTTCATTTGCGCTGTCCGCCGGGCCGCCCAGATAGTTCAGCAGCACATGCTGCTCCTTGGCGGTCAGCCATTTCACCTGGCTCGCGGGCGGTTTGGTGAGCATCCGTAGCGGTGAGCGCCAAGGCTCTTCCCTTGAGTCGAAAGGCTCGCCCTTCCAGTCGACCTGTTCGTTGATAGCGCTGTCGTTCGCGGGTTCGAGTCCGCGTCCGAGCGCGTCTTCGAGGTGGCGTTCCACCATGGCGTCGCGCAACGCCTGCCGGTAGCGCAACATCGCCGCGGCCACGGTGCGATAGAGGCGGAAGCCCTCGATCCCCACTGTTTCGCTGGCTTCCGCTGCCTTGATCCAGAACAGCAGGATTGTCTCGTCATCGACGGTCTCGGGCACAAGGCGGCCGCGACCCGCGATGAAGCCACGGATCTGCTGCGCTTGCAGGATGTGATTGTTGCTCTCCAGCCGCTCGCTGAGCCAGGCATTCAACGCCGCCTGCAGGGCACGCGCGACCTCGTCGGCCGAACTTTTGGGCGCGCCGATCTTTGGCAGCAGCGGCGCCAGCAAGTCCGCCACTACCGTGAAGCCCAGTGCGTTGTGCATGATGTCCAGCAGCGCCGCGAGGCGCGGCATCTGCACGAAGTCGATCTCAAAGGCGTCTTGCGGAGCGCCTTGCGGCGCCAGCGCCGCCTCGCGCAGATGCACGCCGTTCTCCGTCAATGTCGCAATACTCGTCGGCAGATGGCCTTCCGTGGCCGCACGTTCGAGAACCCCGCGAAACAGTCGCGCCCGCAAGGTGCCGACGCGCTCGTAAAGAAAGCCGATATAGTCGGGGCGAGCGTCGGCGACTGCCATGAGGCGCGCCAACCGCACCGCGCGGCGGATGCCGGTGCCCAGCGACGCACTGCGATCGGTAACCCATTTGCGCAGCGCTACGGCATCTGTGGGCGGACACCAGGGCGCGCCCGATACATCTTCCCGCTCCAAGGTCATCGCCAAGGCATCGGCAACGTCCTGTGCGCTTGGCGGACTAGGCATTTGCAGTCTTCGGCGGGGGATGTGCAACGAATGCGGCAGTTCGTCTGGTACGAGTGTATGCGCTTGAACGCCGATGCGTCAATTCCGAAACCTGACGCGACGATCCGGCGTTTTAAAAAAATAAAGATAAAGCAATGACTTACGAGGAGACAACTTTGACGTCACGATTTAGCCGGCAAGCGCGGTGGCGCGAAAAATCGCTCAAGTCCGATGTAGAAGAGTGTTGAGGTGCGGTCGTCGGCAAACCGGCGGTCGCTTGAGAAACCAAACATGCTAGGGTCCCGCAGGTCGCTGCGCATCGAACCACGACCGGGGTTGTGAAGACCATGACCACTGAAACCGAAAATGACTTCGCCCGGCGAGCCGACCAGCTATATGCCGCGCGCAGTGCCGTTGCGGATACGACGCGCCCGCGGCGCCGTTTCGGCGTTGCCGAGATTGTCCACTTCCTCAGCGATCCCGCACGCTCGCTCACGCCTGAGGAACAGCGCGCCTTGTTCGCCGATCCGCGCCTGCGCGCGGACTACCGGCGTCTCAAGGCCCAGGCCACCACTTTCGAGATGCCCGCACTTGCGGCCGCGAGTTCCGGAAATGTCAGTGCGCGTCGCTTCGATGGCGGCAGCATCGCCATCCATCCTTCGCGGATTCCGGGCCAGCTCTACGTCATCGTTCGCTTCAACGGGCCGACCAGTTCGCCGCGCGCGATGCTGCTGGAAAGCACGACGGGCGAAGTCATCAAACGCGCTTTGCCCAGCGCCGATCAGCAGGGTGACGTGATGATGGTATTGGACGAGAACAACGACGCGGATGCCGGCTTTCTACGCCTGCTCGCCGATCCTACCTCCACCGGGACGTTCGTGGTGTAACCCGCCAGAGTTCACGTCGGTAACCTAGCAGGACAAATCCGTACCACTCTTGTAAGCTCCCGCCATGTCCCTGACTGCCGGCAAATTGCGGATCCTGATCGCCACGACCAACGGACCTGTCGAAATACAATTGTTGACCGAGGAGGACGTTGCCATCGGGCGCAGCGTCGCCTGCATAGGCGGCACTACCGAGACGGCAGACATCGCCTCGGCCTATCATGCATTCGTGGTGCGGCCGACCGGTGTGATCGAAGCGCGGTTCGGTCACGCGTGTTATCGGCTGGACGTATCGGCGCGGATTGACGCGGGCTCGAGCTGGCAGCTTGGTGTGCTGGCCGCCCACGCACTTCTCGCTGCCGGGCGTCTCGCGCAGGAGAACGATGTCGCGGATGGCATTCTGTGGGTGACAGGAAGCGTGCGGCCCGTCGACCTTACGGTGGGTGCTGTCAGCCACGTGCCGGAGAAGCTCGCAAACTCGCTTGGCCGCCTCAAGCAGGAGCTCAACGCGGGACGTCCGGTGTTGCTGGCAGTGCCGGCGGCCAATGCGACCGAAGTGTCGGCCACGGAAGAACTGTTGGCGTTCGGCGCCGAACTTGCCATCGTATCGCACGCACAGGCGCTGTTCGACGTGCTGGGGATGAAGCTGCCAAACGCTGCATCGAAAGCGTTGGTCCCGGCTTTGAGTGCTCTCGCTGTCCCACAGGGAACAATATCAGAGAACCCGCGGCGACGGTTGAATGCCTGGGCTATCGCAGCCGTGTTGATCGGTGTTGTGGCAGCAGGGGCAGTAGTCCTCACCGGCGCTCAGCGCATCAATTCGTTGTCGTTGCAAGTTGGCGGGACAGCGGCGCCGCCGGAACCGACGCCGGTTTCGAAGAGTGCAAGCCAACCAGGTCCCCAAGGTGTCGGACTCGTGCCCGAGACAATTCCTTTTATCAGGACGGTCGATCGGGAACGCATTCGCGACGAATATTTGCGCGCGCCGAACTACAAGGCGGTCGCGATGAACACGTTCGAGAGCCATTTCGTCAGCGGTCTGCCCAGTCAGGAGATTGCTGACAAGGCGGCTGTGGAGAACTGCGAAAGCAAGAAGCGGCGTCCTTCGACAGTCACTACCTTGGCGGAGATCGAGTATCGTTGCGATCTCTTCGCATCCGGAGCTGTCGTCGTCACGCAACGCACGAACATCGCGATGCCGCCGATGCCTTGGGTCAATGCGCCGGTGCAGAGACCTTTTGTGGCGGCCGAACTTCCGATGGCCACACAAGAGATCAAGGATTCGGCAGAGCGTCGATACAGTCGCAGTCCGAGATCCAAAGCTCTTGTGATCTCACCAAACGGACGCCTGTTCCCGACATCGGCCGAGAGCGGCCCGGAAGAGGCCATGCGGCGGAGCTTGGAACGCTGCGGATACGTCAGCAAAGCGGCCTGCCTCGTCGTTGCCCTTGACGATACCTTTGTGGCGGCGGTCCCGACATTGGCGAAAGCGATTGGGTTCTATCGGCAGGATGCTCTTTTTGTCCTGAAAGCTGAAGTGCGCGCGGAGGTGGCGCGCCGGCTCGCCACTTCGAACGAGGGTTGGCAGGCTGTGGCGTTAGGCGCCACAGGGCATGCCGGAACCGAAGTCGGCGCCAAGACCGAACGTAGCGCCGTCGACGGCGCCATGGAAAACTGCGCCATGTATGATCGCGATTGCCGCATCGCAGTGATCGGCCCGTTTTTGGTGGAGGCTCCGCCGGTTCCCTCAACACAGCCGCCTCCCCAACCGCGGTAGAGATCGACAGGCTCGGCGCGCCGCGGGCGGGGAGAGACCCGCACGTCGACGAGCAAGGGATCGTCAAGCGCCGGGCAGGATACCCATGCCGATCAAATGCGTTCGCACGAATTGCGTAACGTGCGCGCCGAGGCTCTTGGGAGGAACTGCGACCAACCGCTCTTCCAGGCCAAGCGAGATGATGCCGTGCACCGCGGAAAACATCGTCCGCGCCAGCAATGCGACCTCGACAGGATCCCTGTCCGGCAATAGCCGTTCCATCGGGGCGTGCATCAGCGCGAAGGTGCGCACCACCATCTCAAGCAGATCTTCAGGAAATGGCCGGTCGTTCTCCATGCGATGTTCGAACAAGGACCGCAGCAGATTGGCATGTTCGGTGAAGAAACCGAGATAGGCCTCCGCCAGCCCGAACAGGTGATCGACGGGGTCCTCCGCCGGGACCGCCGCAAGAATGCCGTCGAGCCGCTGAACCGTCTCCCGATTGACCGTCAGGATCAGTCCGTCGAAGTCGCCGAACTCGTTATAGATGCTGCCGATCGAGCAATCCGCGGCGCTGGCCACATCCCGAATCTTTAGTGATCTCAATCCATTAGCTCCGATTTCGCGGCGCGCAACCTCGATCAAAAGTTGCCGCCGTTTACCTTTTTTTCGCCCCCGCAAAGATTCTTCTTGAACAATGTTCATTTTTGCCATATCCGTATTGAACATTGTTCAATTAACCCGGAGGACGACGAAAATGCAAACGCTTATTTCCCAAATCGGCTTCACGTTCGTTGAGGATGCGGCTGCGCTGGTTGAGGGGTTCACCAATGTGGTTCGCACATTGGCGGTCGAAACTTTCACTGCGGTGCGCGCCCGCATCTGCGGACCGGTCGACCGGCTGGCCGAGGCTTGCGACGTCGGCAACGTGATCCCGGCGCGACGCGCCGTGATCGCGCGGCGCCGTCACTCCCAGGCCCGCCGCAAAACGCCGACAGGGCTTCATCTGCTCCAGCGCTGCAATCCCTTCCGCGGGCTGCACCATCTCACGTGAACCGGAACTTCGGAGTCGTTGTCATGCGCGATACCCTGACATCGATCCTCGATCTGGTTTTCCAGCCTCCTGCGAGGAAAGCGGCGGTATCGCCGCGCCGCCGCTGGACTGGTGGGTCCGGGCTTATTTCGCCATGGGCATGGTGGTGATTCAGTCTTGCTTCACCTTGTCGAAAAATATTCGCGACGTTCATGAGGCCAGCCGCATGATCAACCGCATCGAAGAAGCGCGAACTGAGAAACTATTGAGTAGCGAACGACCGTAAAATTTGTCGCATTAACTGGACATTGTGCATTCTCGGCACTGCTCAACGGGACGCAATTGCCTGTTTACGCAAACTGAGGTTGTTGGAGCTTCCACGAAAGGACCCGGCCATGATCAAGGAATTGATGTCGTCCCGACGCTTTGCCCCGCTATTCTGGGCGCAGTTCTGTTCCGCGTTGAACGACAACGTGCTCAAGAACGCCCTCGTCATCATGATCCTCTATGGTGTCGGGTCCGGTGAGGGTGGCTCGCTGGTTTCGGTGGCGGGCGCCGTGTTCATCTTTCCCTTTTTCGTGCTGTCGGCGCTCGGCGGAGAACTCGCCGACAAATATGTCAAATCGGTCGTTGCCCGCCGGTTGAAATTTTTCGAGATCTTCGCCGCGTGTTTTGCCGCGGCGGGCTTCTTCCTGCATTCGGTGCCGCTGTTGTTCGTGGCTCTCGCGCTGTTCGGCATCGTCGCAGCACTGTTCGGTCCGGTGAAATACGGCATCTTGCCCGATCAACTGTCGACGTCAGAATTGGCGATGGGTAACGCATTGGTGGAGGGCGCCACCTTCCTGGCGATTCTGATCGGCACGATTGCCGGCGGATTGTTCGTGTCCGGCTCGTCGCATATGGGCGTAGTCTCGATTGCGGTAGTCGGCCTCTCGGTGGCGTGCTGGGCGTTTGCGTCGCGGATCCCGGTCACGGTGCCGTCTGCGCCAGATCTGCCGATCACACGTAATCCATGGACATCGACCGTTCGGCTGTTGAAGACGCTGTGGTCCGAACCGCGCCTGTGGGACGGCATGGTGATCGTGTCGTGGTTCTGGCTGGTCGGCGCGGTGGTGCTGTCGCTGCTGCCCGCCGTGATCAAGGACGGCGTCGGCGGTACCGAAGGCGTGGTCACGCTCTGCCTGGCGACTTTCGCAATCGGCATCGCCGCCGGTTCGCTCTTTGCCGCCCATCTCAGCCATGTGCGTCCCAATCTGGCGCTGGTGCCGATCGGCGGCATCGTGATGGGCCTGCTCGGGCTGGATCTGGCCTGGGCGATCGGTCATGCCGCGCATGGCAGCGAAGTCGATCCGATGTCGTTCGTGACCTCGATCGATGGTCTTCGCTTGCTGATCGGTTTCTTCATTTTCGCTTTCGGTGGCGGCCTGTTCGTGGTTCCGTCCTTCGCGGCAGTGCAAGCCTGGAGTGCGCCGGCCGAGCGCGCCCGCGTCATCGCGGCCGGCAACGTGATACAGGCAGGCTTTATGGTGACCGGCTCGCTGATCGTGGCGTTGCTGCAGTACATGGGCCTGACGGTGTCCTGGATTTTCCTCGGGCTGGCGATCGCGACCTTCGCGATGGTCTGGTTCGTGCTCGCAACCTGGGGCAAGGAAGGCGTACGCGATTTCGGTGCGCTGATGTTCAAGGCCCTGTTTCGGGTCGAAGTTCGCGGTCTGGAAAATCTGCCCGCCGCCGGCACCCGCATGCTAATCGCGCCGAACCATGTCAGCCTGATCGACGGCCCGCTGTTGCATGCCGTGCTGCCGCTCGACGCCAGCTTTGCGGTCGATACCGGAATTGCCAAGGCGTGGTGGGCCAAACCGTTTTTGCGGCTGATCCGTCATTACACGATGGACCCGTCGAAGCCGCTGGCGGCCCGAGACCTGATCAAGCTGGTCGCGGCCGGTGAGCCGGTGGTGATCTTTCCCGAGGGCAGGATCACAGTGACGGGCTCGATCATGAAGGTTTACGACGGCACCGCGATGATCGCCGACAAGGCCGGTGCCGTGGTGGTGCCGGTGCGGATCGAGGGCGCGCAACGTTCGCACCTCAGCTATCTGAAAAACGGCGAAATCAAGCGCGCCTGGTTCCCCAAAGTGACCATCTCGATCCTTCCGCCGGTCAAGCTCGAGATCGATGAGGCGCTGCGCGGCAAGGTGCGCCGCAACGCCGCCGGTGCGGCCCTGCAGGACGTCATGATCGACGCGATGGTCAAGACCGCGATACTAGACCAGACCTTGTTCGAGGCGCTCGCCCATGCCTATCGAGACCGCGATACCGGCAAGCCCATTATTGAGGATGCGCTCGGAACCAAACTTACCTATCGCAAGCTGATCCTGGGCGCGCAGGTGCTGAGCCGGCGGTTAAGCCGCGGTACCGAGGTGGGCGAGAACGTCGCAGTGCTGCTGCCCAATTCGGCGGGTGTCGCTGTGGTATTCATGGCCCTGCAAAGTATCGGTCGAGTGCCGGCAATGCTGAATTTCTCCGCGGGTCCTGTCAGCGTGCTAAGCGCGATGAAGGCTGCGCAGGTAAAAACGGTCCTGACCTCACGGGCCTTTATCGAGAAAGGCAAGCTCGACAAGCTGATGGCTGCGATCGGAAGTGCTGCGAATGTCGTCTACCTCGAGGACGTCCGCGGCTCGATCGGCATCGGCGACAAGATCGCCGGGTTGCTCGCGGGCACGAAGCCGCGGGTAGCCCGCAAGGCCGATGATCCGGCGGTGGTGCTGTTCACGTCGGGCTCGGAAGGAACGCCCAAGGGTGTGGTTCTGTCTCACCGAAACATCCTCGCCAACGCAGCGCAGTCCCTGGCGCGTGTCGATGCCAATGCCAACGACAAGGTATTCAATGTCCTGCCGGTGTTTCATTCCTTTGGCTTGACCGGCGGCACCATCATGCCGCTGCTCGCCGGCATTCCGATCTTCATGTATCCGTCGCCGCTGCACTACCGGATCGTGCCTGAACTGATCTACCAGACAGGCGCTACCATCCTGTTCGGCACCGACACGTTCCTGGCCGGCTACGCGCGTTCGGCCCATGCCTATGATTTCCGTACGCTGCGGCTGGTCGTCGCCGGCGCCGAGGCCGTCAAGGACCGCACGCGGCAGAACTATATGGAACGCTACGGCATTCGTGTGCTCGAGGGCTACGGCGTTACCGAGACCGCCCCCGTGCTCGCCATGAACACACCGATGGCCAATCGCCCGGGCACCGTTGGGCGGCTCTCGCCCCTGATGGAATACCGTATCGATCCCGTACCCGGCATCGAGGAAGGCGGACGTCTCTCCGTGCGCGGTCCAAACGTCATGCTTGGCTATCTGCGTGCCGAAAATCCCGGCGTGTTGGAGCCCGTCGTGGATGGGTGGTACGACACCGGCGACATCGTGACGATCGACAGCGCCGGTTTCATTGCGATCAAAGGCCGCGCCAAACGCTTCGCCAAGATTGCCGGTGAAATGGTCTCGTTGACGACAACGGAGGCGATGGCCGCAAAAATATGGCCGCAGGCCACCTCAGTGGCGGTGTCCATTCCGGACCAGCGCAAGGGAGAGCGTATCGTTCTTCTGACCACGCAGAAGGACGCGGAGCGTACAGCGATGCAGCTTCAGGCCAGGGCGTCCGGGGCTTCGGAACTGGCCGTCCCCGCCGCGATCCAGATCGTCGACAAGATTCCCTTGCTGGGTTCGGGGAAGACCGACTACGTCGCCGCGACAGCGCAGGCGAGGGACACCGCGACGATTGTGGAACGAGATGTCGCGTGAGAAAGACTCTGCCTCGGTTCATGACCTGCGGGAGCATGTCCTGGAGGAATATCGCCTGCAGGAATCGTCCGGGGTAATTTTGCTTCACGGGATTGCGCGGACTTCGCGGTCCCTGAGACGACTGGAGCATGCACTCAGGGAAACCGGCATTGAAACTCTCAATCTCGACTATCCGAGCCGGAAAAAGCAGATCGATCTTCTCGCTGACCATGTTCATCCGGCGGTGTCGAATTTTGCCGCGAAAAACAAAAGCTCGATCCACTTCGTCGGTCATTCGATGGGGGGACTGTTGGCGCGGGCCTATATTGCGAAGTACCGGCCGGCAAATCTTGGCCGTGTCGTCATGTTGGGAACGCCGAACGGCGGCAGCGAATTGGCCGATCGCCTGCAGGATTTTTCCCTTTACCGGTTGTTTTACGGCCCGGCTGGCCTGCAACTCACGACCCGATCCAACGACATGCTAAAGTCGCTGCCGGCCGTGGATTATGCGGTCGGCATCGTCGCAGGAACTCGTTCTGTCGATCCCGTTGCGTCTTTCCTTAACCTCCCAAAGCCCAACGACGGCAGGGTTTCGGTGCAAAATTCCAAACTCACCGGCATGGCCGATCACATCACGGTTGAAGTCTCTCACAGCGGACTTTTGAGCCATCGGGGCGTGATCGATCAAACGATCGAATTCCTGCAGCACGGAAGTTTTGCCCGCTCCACCGCCGCGTAGCCCTAGACCGGCGCCAGCGGGCCCGGGTTCTTAAGATAACGCTTGATCGAATCCGCGGTCCTCAACGCCAGCGCCCCGACGGGGCCGGTGGGGTTCTTGCCGGCATTCTGCGGGAACGAGCAGGCGCCGGTGACGAACACGTTCGACACGTCCCAGGTCTGCGAGAAGGGATTGAGCGCACTTTTCGTCGGATCTATTCCCAATACCGCACCCCCGGTATTGTGGGTGCTCTGATACGGCACGATGCTGTAGCGCTGCGGCGCGCCGCGCCGTGCGACGCGCTCGGCGCCCATCGCTTGGCCGATATTGACGCAGACATCGGCGAGATAGTTCGCCTGCTTCTGCTCGTTTTGGTGATAGTCGAAGGTCATGCGCATCAGCGGACGACCATAGCGATCGCGATAGGTCGGATCGAGATCGAGATAGTTCTGGCGATAGCCCATCACGCTGCCCTGATTGACCACGGCGAGCGTGTGATTGTAGTGCCGCACGACGGCGCGCTTCCAATCGGTGCCCCAGCCCGGGGTGCCCGGCGGCACCGGCCGGAAGCCGATCGGGCGTCCGCCTGAACTCGGCGTCGAGATGCCGCCGCCGCCGATAAAACCTTCCTTGAGGTGATCGAAGCTGCCGGTGTTGAAGTCGTCGATGTTCATGGCCAGCGCACCAGCGCCCATGAACGGATTCATCCAGGTCTTTTCGTCGAAGAAGACGTTGGCGCCGCTGCCGATCTGATACGCATAATTGCGGCCGACGACACCGGTGCCGGCCACGGGATTGTAGGGTTTGCCGATGCCCGACAACAGCATCAGATGGACATTGCTGAGCGCATAGGCGGCCAGGATCACCATGCCGCCGGGTTGCTCGAACTCGCGGCCGGCGGCGTCCAGATAAGTCACGCTTTCGGCGCGCTTGTTCGAAGAATCGAGGTTGACCTTCATGACGCGCGAGTCGGTGCGGATCTCGACATTCTTCTTCGCCGCGGCGAGCGGGATCACCGTGAAATGCGCGCTGGCCTTGGCGTTCATTTCGCAGCCGAAGCGTTCGCAATATCCGCAATAATGGCATGACCCGAACGCGACGCCGTCGGGATTGATGTAGGGCTGGGTCATGTTGGCCGATGGCCCGGGGAAGGGATGATAGCCGAGGCTGCGCGCCGCCTTCTCGAACAGTTCGCCGGCATGGGTCTGGATCATCGGCGGGTTGGGATAATCTCGCTTGCGCGCGCCTTCGAACACATTGCCGCCGTCGATCTTCTTGCCACCGAGGTTTCCGGCCTTGCCGCCGACCCCGCACAGATATTCGAACTTGTCGTAATAGGGTTCGAGTTCGTCGTAAGAGACGCCCCAATCCTGCAGCTGCATGCCCTCCGGAATGGCGGATTTGCCGTAGCGCGCCAGCGTCATCTTTTGCGGCTCGTGGTCCCAGGGCAGCCAGCGCCATGTGACGCCGTTCCAGTGCACGCCGGCGCCGCCGACGCCTTCGCCGGGCAGGAACGAGCCGAGCTGGCGCATCGGCAGCGCGGTCTCGCTTGAATTGTTGCGAAAGGTCAGCGTCTCGCGCGAGACGTCCTGCATCAATTCGTGGCGCTGGGCGTATTTGAGTTCGTCGTGAACATTGGGATACGCGAAATCCGGATTGGTATCGCGCGGCTTGCCGCGTTCGAGCACCACGATCGATAGACCCGTATCGGCCAGCTCCTTTGCCAGGATACCACCGGTCCAGCCGAGGCCGACGATCACGATGTCGGCTGCCTTGAGCTTCGTTGCCATAGTCGTTTTCCCTTAGCTCAGGTCCTGGATGGATTTCGGCGCAACGACATATTGCTTGTTGCGATATTTCTCGATGTCTTCCTCATACATGCCGATCGCGCCGGGGAATCCGATCATCGCCCACACCGCGTTGTTGCGATTGCCGCCATAGATTGGATCGGCGAAATAGCCCTCCATGGTGTTCTGCAGCAGGATGCTGAAGAACGCGCGTGACGGGATTTGCGCGAATTCCGCTTGTCCCGCTTCGAGCGCCTTCAGCGCAACCGCGCGATCGGCCACTGAGAGCTGGTCGAAGCGCTTGCCGTCGCGGGTCTTGACGCACCAGGCGTTGAGATCGGCGATGCCGACCCGGTAGAGATCGGCGGGCGGCAACGGCAATTGATAGCCCTGTTGGGGTGTTCCTTGACCGAACGGACCGTTGAGAAACATCCGGGCGCCGCGCCCATAGGCGCCGGCCAGTTCGTGGTCGATGAAAATGGGCACGCCAGCCTCTACGCCACCGGGGCCGACATCGTCGTTGGGTATCAAGGTGTCGACGAGCGCGGTGATCGTTGCGGCTTCCGGCGGCGTGAAGTAGCGGAAGATCTCAGTGGCCTCGCCGTGTCGTTCCGGCGTATGCGGGTGGGCGTGCGGTGCATCTTGTGCAGGTGTCTGCGCTTGCGCCTCGGTGATGACAGGCGGCGCGGCTGTCGTCGCGATGCCAACCGCGGCACCTGTCATGCCGATGCCTTTCAAGACGTCGCGTCGGCGCATGCCTTCATGATCGGACATGAAATCCCCCCGGATATGATGCGCGCCGTTTTTTGGTTTTAGCCAGTTTTGATTTTAGCCAAGGCGCGTCAGTGCAAACTCTAACACCCGGTTTGGAATACACGGAAGCCACGGCGTTCGCATGACTGCGATGCTGATCGTGGCTTGGATCATTCCCGAGAGGCCGGCGCACCTTCGCGCAGCTGCCAACGACCGCGGTGCAACATTTTGCTTTGAGGTGGACTGCGAAAGAAATGCCGTTTGTACTCACGGTCCAAGCGCGTCATACTTCGCAAAAAATAATCCGGAATCCCAAACGGGTATCACACCAAGCGGGAGGCTATGCCATGGAAGACGTGGAGAAACGTGTGATCGGCAAGGTGATGCGCCGGCTCATTCCGTTCCTGATCGTTTGCTATTTCGTAGCCTATCTCGATCGCGTCAATGTCGGCTTCGCCAAGCTGCACATGAATCAGGCGTTGGGTTTGAGTGAGGCCGCCTTCGGATTGGGCGCAGGCTTGTTTTTCATCGGGTATTTCCTGTTTGAGGTGCCGTCCAATATCTTTCTGGAGAAGGTCGGCGCGCGCGTCTGGATCGCCCGCATCATGATCACCTGGGGAATCGTCTCGGCTGCTTTCGCCTTTATCCCTTCGATATCATCAGCGACCGGAATTCCGACGACCGGGGTTTTCTATTCTCTCCGGTTGCTTCTCGGCGCCTGCGAAGCGGGCTTCTTTCCCGGCATCATTTTCTATCTGACCCTGTGGTTCCCGGCGGTTTACCGCGCGAGGGTCATCAGCCTGTTCATGCTGGCGATCCCGATTTCGTCGATCATCGGATCGCCGATCTCGGGGATGCTGCTCAGCGTGTCGGGGTGGGGGCTGCAAGGTTGGCAATGGCTGTTTATTCTTGAGGCGCTGCCCTCGGTTATCGTGGGCATCGGCGTGCTGATCTATCTGACCGATTTCCCGTCGCAGGCCCGCTGGCTGCAAACGGACGAGATCGCCTGGCTGGTGAACGTGCAGGCCACCGAAAAGAAAAACAAGGAGAAGGTCGAGCATCTTTCGCTGGTGCAGTCGCTCACGGATCCGCGCATTTTATTATGCGCCCTGGTGTATTTCTGCCTGAATGCCGCAAGTTACGGCATAGCCTTCTTTTTGCCGACCATCATCAAGGGCTTTGGCGTCAGCGATACCCAGACCGGATTGCTTGCCGCGCTGCCGTTTGTTTTCGGAGCCATCGGCATGGTGCTGCTCGGCCGTCATTCCGATCGGACCATGGAACGAAAAGGCCACGTCGCCGTAGCGCTGTTGATGGCCACGGCCGGTATCGGGTTGTCAGGCCTCGTCAGCAATCCCGTCATCATCATGGCGCTGCTGTGCTTTGCGCAAATCGGCGTCTCGGCCGTGCCGCCGATGTTCTGGCCGCTTCCGGCCAGCTTCCTGTCGGGCGCATCGGCCGCCGCGGGGATCGCCGCCATCAACTCGCTCGGAAATCTGTCCGGTTTCGCCGGTCCCTACATGATGGGTTATCTGAAAGATCTGACCGGTAATTTCACCGCGGGCCTTCTGTTGCTGGCGGGCTGCGCTCTGGTGGGCGCGGTCGTTGTCGGGATGCTTCGGATCGATGCACGACGCGAACAGTTGTCGGGTGAAGTCGCGATGGCGCACTGAGAGGTTGATCATCGAGAGCGGATGCGATCCGCGATGTCTGTGTCTTCATGTCGCCTGTTGGCGAAGCGGACACGCCGATCCAGGCATCTGATGTTCGTTGTTGAGGGGTCATAGTGGAAGTCGCGTTTCAGGGTCGTCAGGACCGGTTTTGACCCGACTCGGACATCGACGATCCTTAAAGATGCTGCGGTGCACTCGGCGGTCGCTTCAAGTATTCCCGGCACTTTTGGGCGCTGAGATTGTCCAGCACGACAATGTCGCCTTGGCTTTCGGGTGTTCGCGGCTCGTTGTGAATCCCTTTCGATTCACAGAAGATGGCAATTGATCTAGACGATGGGTCCCGCAGAAGCTAAATTCATCAAAGGCGCTGCGGGCATCAAGCCCAGCAGTCTGAGGGAGGACTTGCTGATGTCGCTTCGAACCATCGTTTCGATTGCCGCCTTGGTTGTCATTAGCATCGCGACCGTCTCAACCGCCTTTGCCCGCACGCCTGCCGGGACGAGCCGCCTTCACCACAAGCACCACCATCATCACGCTGTCCATCATAGCGGACAAGTGCGCCATTGACGGCCGAGCATGCTCCGCGAATGCTGTTGAACGTAATCTGGATTGAAGAGCGGTGATGTCGCCTATATTCTCTGCGAGGTCATTCCGGGGCTCCAGGAATCTTGCGGCATGCCGGTTCAAACTGGGCATATAAAAGATTAGACGCCGTTGCTTTACGGTTACGCGCCGGGCGGGCACATGAAGCACAGCCTCCGATTGGCGTCGACTGCGATAGCGCTGATCTCGGCGCTGCTCACGATTGCGTCTTTGCCGATGTCTGCGCAGCAGGCGGCTGCGCCCGAAAACCAGGCCGAGGCCCGCGAGCTCATCGTCGGCACCAAGGAAGCACCACCCTTCGCGATCAAGGACGACCAGGGCAACTGGAGTGGCATCAGCATTGAGCTTTGGCGGAAGGTCGCGGACACATTGAAATTACGATATCGCTTCGTCGATGTGGTGTCGGTCCCATCCTTGCTCGAGAATGTCGAATCCGGCGATTTCGATATCGCGGTGGCCGCTATCACGATCACGCCGGCGCGCCAACAACAGGTCGATTTCAGCACGCCCTATTTCCAGACCGGAACTGGCGTCGCTGTGCAAGCCAATCGGATCACAAGCTGGGGGCCGGTGATCCGCTCGATAGCATCCTTTAGCTTTTTGCAGGCCGCAACGGCCTTGCTTGGCCTCGCCTTTCTCGCCGGCACGCTGATTTGGCTGTTCGAACGCCGCTCCAACGAAAGTTTCGGCGGCGGAATGGCACGCGGTATCAGCTCGGGTGTTTGGTGGTCGACCAACACCATGACCCAGCGCGCGGCCGGCGGCTCGGCTCCGGCCACGCTGGCCGGCCGCGTCGTCGCGATCGTCTGGATGATCGTGTCGGTCATTGCAATCGCTGTCTTCACCGCGGGCATTACCTCGGCGTTGACCACCAAACGCCTGCATGGCGCGGTCAATACGTTCTCTGATTTGTCGACGGTGCGGGTTGGCGTGGTGCGGGGAACCTCGACGGAGGATGCGCTGGCGCGGATGCGGATCAAATACAGGACCGTGGTGTCGCCGAAGGATGGCTTCGAAGCCTTGCAGGACGGAACGATCGACGCGCTGGCTTACGACCGGCCCATCCTGGCATGGATGATCCGTCAGGACGGCTCTTCATCGATCGAACTCACCGACGTAACCTTCGAGCAACAAAGCTATGCCATTGCGCTGCCCTACGACAGCGCTTTGCGAAAGCCGCTCAACGTCACGCTGCTGGACGTCGAGAAATCCGACTGGTGGAAGGATATCCTGTTTCGATATCTGGGCGCGGCGGCGAACTAGCGGTCGGGAGGGTCGCGGGGGCAAGCTTCACCTCAAGACCGCCAATGTGCTTGGCCTCGGCATGCTATCGGTGCTTCGCCCGCACCGACCCTTAACCGACATGCCAACCGATGCCGCGCTCCTCAGATAATTTGCTGCAGTTTACGTAAGCGATGTTGTCCTTTTTGGTGAAGCCTCCGGCACGAGTTTACCGTGAGCTATTTTGTCGATAGGCTTGAGGTTACAGGGCGTCAGAAAATCGGCGATGCGTTGTCATAGCCCGGATGGCGCGGCCGATGCTGTGATCCTTTCGATCGAGATTCCAAGCTTTTGCGACGACGACACCGATCGTCACCAATTCCGTCGGCGAGAAGAACGCCGGCGCCACGTAGCTATCTCTGATTATTCAGACACGGGATCGCGATCGAATCCAGCAAGCAATCTATATGGGAGTTTGCAATGCGAGCCACGATCTGCGCGGTATTTGTCATTTGCGGACTTGTGGACCCGGCTGCTGCGCAACAGGCTCAACCCACGGCCATTCCGGTCGGCGTGGTCAAAGCCGAGCACAAATCGATCGAGAAGTCGCTCGATTTTGTCGGGCGCGTCGAAGCGGTCAATCGCGTCGAGATTCGTGCGCGCGTGCAGGGTTTCCTGGAGGCGGTGCTGTTCAAGGAGGGGGATCCGATCAAGGAAGGGGATCCCCTCTATCGTATCGAGAAAGGGCTGTTCCAGGCCGCCGTCGAGCAGGCGGAAGGCGCGCTGGCGCGGAGCAACGCCTCGAAAACACTCACCAAGGTGCAGCTCGAGCGGGCGGAGGACCTCCTTGCGAAGAATGCAGGGACCGCGGTCGCGCGGGATCAGGCGCTTGCTGCGGACGAGCAGGCCAAAGGCCAGATTCTGAGCGACGACGCCAACCTGCAGACCGCCAAGATCAATCTTGGCTATACCGAAATCGCCGCGCCGGTTTCCGGGCGGATCGGCCGTACCAACATCACCAAGGGCAATGTCGTCGGTCCTGACAGTGGCCCGCTCACTGTCGTCGTCAGCCAGGATCCGATGTATGTGACGTTTCCGGTGAGCCAGCGTGAGTTCCTGCGAGCGAAGGAGGACGCTCACCAGGTCGACCTCACGGCGATCAAGGCCAGGCTTCGCTTTGCCGATGGCACGACCTACGACCAAACCGGCCAGATCAATTTCGTCGACGTGACGGTGGATCGCGCCACCGACACGGTGCTGGTGCGCGCCACGTTCCCGAATTCGACCAGCGGCCTGACCGACGGCCAGCTGGTGCGGGTGACGCTCGAAAGCGGCGTGCCCAAGGAGATGGTCGTAGTCCCGCAATCGGCCCTGATCGCCGATCAGGAAGGCGTCTACGTGTTCGTGGTCGAGGACGGCAAAGCGGTTGTGAAGCGGATCAAACCCGGCGGTGAGAGCGGAACGGATGCCGTCGTCCAGGAAGGCTTGTCCGGAAACGAGCAGGTCATTGTCGAAGGATTGCAGGGGGTGCGCCCTGGAATACCGGTCCGGGCGAGCCCGCTGACGATACTCAAGAGGAGCTGATCCGATGCTCTCCGCCATCTTCGTCGATCGGCCGCGGCTCGCGATCGTCATTGCCATCGTGACAACCATCGCGGGATTGCTGGCGCTGTTCTCCATCCCGATTGCGCAATACCCCGATATCGTTCCGCCCCAGGTCTCGGTCACGACGTTCTATCCGGGAGCCAATTCCGGTGTTGTCGATGCGACTGTCGCGCAGCCGATCGAGGCGCAAGTCGTCGGCGTCGACAAGATGATCTACATGAAGAGTGTGAGCGGCGATGACGGCAGCTACACGCTGACCTGCTCGTTCGAGCTCGGCACCGATCCCGACATCAACGCGGTCAACGTCAATAACCGCGTCCAGGTCGCTTTGTCCCAACTGCCGCCGGATGTCCAGAAGCAAGGCGTCACCGTCAAGAAGAAGTCCTCGGCCTTGCTCGGCGTGATCGCCGTTTCCTCGCCGAAACATACGCACGATCCGTTGTTCATCTCCAACTACGTCACCATCAACCTGCTGGATTCCGTCAAGAATACTCCGGGTGTCGGCGACGCTTTTCTGTGGGGCCCGCAGGACTACGCGATGCGGGCTTGGGTTCGGACCGACAGGCTGACCGGGCTTAATCTCACGACCGGCGACATTATCAATGCCATCCAGTCGCAGAACGTCCAAGCCGCCGTCGGGCGGATCGGCGCGAGGCCGATTTCGGACGATCAGCAGCTACAGCTCAACATTCAGACCAAGGGCCGCCTGAACTCGCCCGAGGAGTTCGCCAAAATCGCCGTGCGAACCAATCCGGACGGGTCTGTGCTGCGTCTCGGCGATGTCGCGAAGCTGGAACTGGGCGCCGCCAATCTGGACAGGGATACGCGATTCAACGGTGGCCCCGCTGCGGTGATTGCAATCTTTCAATCGCCGGGTGCCAACGCCATCGCCACGCTGAAGGCTGTGCGCGATCGCTTTACCGAGCTGCAAAAGCGATTCCCCGACGATCTCGAATGGAAGGTCACCTACGATCCGACAACCTTCGTCACCGATACCATCCACGAGGTTCAGAAGACGCTGCTTGAGGCGTTTGTCCTCGTCGTCATCGTGGTCTTCCTGTTCCTCGGCAACCTGCGGGCGACCTTGATCCCGATGTTTGCGGTGCCGGTTAGCCTGGTCGGCACCTTCATCGTGCTCAAGGCGGTCGGCTATTCCGCCAATACAGTCTCGCTTCTCGCGATCGTGCTGGCCATCGGCATCGTCGTCGACGACGCCATCGTGGTGGTCGAGAACGTCGAAAGGGTGATGGAGGAGCATCCCGAGCTTTCGCCGGGCGAGGCGACCAAGCTTGCGATGGGGGAGATCATTGCCCCCATCATCGCGATCACGCTCGTGCTGCTGTCGGTGTTTGTGCCGGTGGCGTTCATCCCCGGCATTTCCGGTGAGCTGTTCCGCCAGTTTGCGGTCACCGTCGCGGTCGCGATGTTTCTCTCGGCGATCAACGCGCTCACGCTGTCACCCGCGCTCTGCGGGGTCTTGCTGCGTCCACAGCACGGACCTCGGCGCGGCGTGATGGGGTTTGTGATGCGCTCGATCGATCGCGTGCGTGACGCCTATGGCGATGCGGTCGCCCGAATCGTGCGGCTCTCGCTCGTCGGGCTCGTTGTTGTCGCCGTCTGCGGGTTCGGCGTCGTGGGGCTGACAAAAATCACCCCGACCGGGTTCCTCCCCGAAGATGACCAAGGCGCACTCTTTGTTGTTGCCCAATTGCCGGGGGGCGCCTCGGTCGAACGGACGTCTGAGGTGATCCGCCAGGCCGAAGCCATCGTGAAGGAGGAGCCGGCTGTTGCCGACTACACGTCAGCGATCGGATTGAACTTCATCGACAATTACTCGCAATCGAACGCCGCATTTATGGTGTTGTCGTTCAAGCCTTTCGACCAGCGCAAGGATCCGTCCCTCGGAGCGCAGGAAGTGATCCGGCGCCTGGGTGCAAAACTCCGCCAGATCCAGGGCGGGATCGTCGTACCCCTTGCGCCGCCGCCGATCGTCGGTCTCGGCACCGGGGGTGGGTTCGCCTACGTGGTGGAGGATCTCCGCGGCGGCGACCCGAAGGCGCTCGCCCAGGTCGTCCGCGGGTTGATGGTTGCCGCCAATCAGGATCCGCAACTGAGGCGCGTATTCAGCACGTTCTCGGCAACGAACCCTTCGATCTATCTCGACATCGACCGCGACAAGGCGCAGATCCTTGGCGTGCCGTTGAGTTCAGTCTTTCAGGCGCTGCAGGCTTCCCTCGGCGGCTATTTCGTCAACAACATGAACTTGTACGGCCGCACCTGGCAGGTGCAGGTCCAGGCCGAGGCGGCCGACCGGGCCAGTATCGACGACATCTATCGGATCAACGTCCGCAATGGCAAAGGACAGATGATCCCGCTCAGGAGTCTGGTGGAAGTCCGCGTCGTGGTCGGTCCGCCGTCACTGATCCGCTACAACAATCTGCGTGCTGTTACAGTTCAAGGCGCGCCTGCGCCCGGCGTCTCGTCCGGGCAGGCGCTCAAGGCCATGGAGGAGGTAGCTGCGCGCGCACTTCCTCCGGGTTTTGCGGGCGAATGGACCGATACGGCATTCCAGGAGAAGCGCGCGGAGGGCAAGACCGGGATCATCCTCGGTTTTGCGGTGCTGTTTGCGTATCTCTTTCTGGTTGGGCTCTACGAAAGCTGGACCATTCCGATGCCGGTGCTGCTGTCGGTCACGGTGGGCATCCTGGGATCGTTCACCGCGATTGTGCTCGCTGGTCTCACGCTCGATCTATACGCACAAATCGGCATCATCGTACTGATCGGGCTTGCCGCCAAGAATGGCATTCTGATCGTCGAATTCGCGAAGGAGAAGCGGGAGCACGGGGTACCGTTGCTCGAGGCAGCAACCCAGGGCGCAAGGGAGCGCTTCCGCCCGGTGATGATGACGTCGTTCGCTTTTATCCTTGGTCTACTTCCTCTGGTGGTTGCCGTCGGCGCCTCGCAGCTCGCACGACGTGACGTCGGAACTCCGGTGTTTGGAGGCATGATCTTCGCGTCATTGCTCGGCATCTTCGTCATTCCGCCGCTTTACGTCGTCTTCCAGATGGTTCGCGAGCGCATCAGGCCATCGATACGTCCTGAGAAAACGGCTGAGCCCAGCGCGGGCCCGGCAGAATGATGCATGTGCCGCGCCACCCCGAAGATTAGGAATAACCTAGTCTATGGGCCGTACCGTCAATGTCAGTTCATGGCAATATTGTTGAAAAAGTCTCTGTGGGGTGACGGCCGAAATTTTTCAGGCGGCGCTTCCCGGGCGGATATCAGCGATGATTGACGGGATCCATGCCGGACTTTTTGATCGCGGCTTCAGTCGCGCCGGATGCGAGGAACGCAATCAGCCGCCGGGCCTGCTCGGTGCGATGCGACGTCTTCACCATCGCCGCCGTGAAAATCTGGACGAGTTGAACGCTTGCGGGAAGCGGTCCCGTCAGTTCAACACCGCCTTGACCAACCAGTTCGCTGGTTGGCCCGATTGCCAAATCCGCTTCGCCCGCCGCCAGCGCGGCCGTTGACTCCGACCCGCGGGCAAAAATCTTGAAATGCACCTTGTCGGCAATTCCGAGCTTCGGAAACACTTCGTCTTTCATAAATAGCCCGCTGGTGCTGCCGGGCATGGCAACCAGGCGTGCACCGAGCAAGGTCTGCTTGAGTGCATCCACGGTGCCGATATCGGGCTTGGGGCTTCCCTGACGCACGGCCGCGCCAAGAGGCGCCGCGGCCAGCCCGGCGTCCGAGCCATCGGCGATCCGCCCCATCGCGACCAGCTCGTCCAATCCCTCTTTTGAGAGGATCACGACGTCAACATCCGCACCATTTTCAAGCTGGTATTTGATGGTTTTCGGACCCGTTCCCTGCGAAGAGCCGGACAACGTAGTCACGGCGATGCCGGTGGTGCGCTCAAACTCCGGCAGAACATCGTGATACGCCAGCGAGAAGCCGCCCGAAATCATGACGCGTAGCTCGTCCATTGCATGGCCCTCGTTTGCAGCGAAAAACATCACAAGACCGAGGACCGGAGCAATCCTTTTTTTCATGCGATGTCCGCTGTTGAGGTCAAAGCAAACGAGGGCAGGGCGCTTGCAAGTCTGCAAACGCCCCGCTTTCGATGATGGCTCCTCGTTGCCAAGGCTTATTCTTCGAAGATTTCGTTGACTGAAACCACCGACAAGGTGCCGGCGCCGCCGGCATTGTTGACGCCGGAGATGGCATAGACGGTCTTGTCGACCAGCCCGACCGCAAAGCCATGCCGGGGCGTGATCATGCGCGCCGCGCGCGACCACGAATTGGTGGCGGGATCGTAGACTTCATGCGCGCGGAAGACGCCGCCGAAATCGTCGACCCAGCCTTCACCGCCGAGCACGTGGATCTTGCCGCCAAGAGCGACGATACCGGTGCCGGACCGCGCCGTCGGCATCGGTGCCCGCGTCGCCCAGGTGTTGGTGGCGATGTCGTAGACCTCGTTCATCCAGATGTTGTTCGACCATCCGCCGGAATAGCAGGACCCGACGCGGCCGCCGATCGCGTAAATCTTGCCGTCGGCATAGGCGACGCTGTGATGATTACGCGGGGTCGGCATCGACGCGAGACTCGACCATGTGTTGGTATCGGTGTCGAACACTTCCGTGGTGCCGAGCAGTTCGACATCGCCGCCGGGCAGAAGTCCGTCCGGCAACTGCTTGCCTTTCGGAATGGCGCCGCCGCCCGTCACGTAGATTTTCTTGCCGACGGCGACCGCGGCCAGCGCGCCGCGCGCGGTCGGCATATCCGGGAGGGCCGACCATTTTTGCGTGTCGGTATCGTAGGCCCAGACCTTGTTTTCAGGATACCAGCCGCTCTTGCCGGTGTCCGGCAGGCGGAAGCCGCCGATTACATAGAATTTGTGGCCGATGCCCACGGCGGCGCCGTGGTGAACCGGAACAGGATTTCCGGCCAGTTGCGTCCAGTCGTTCTTGCCGGGATCGTATTTGTAGAAAATACCCTGCGGTTTGTTGGTCGCGCCATCCTGTCCGCCGTAGACGAACACCTGCCCGTCGATAACCGCGCCGAGAACCTCATTGGCGCCTTGCGGGATCGGCGCGCCCAAGCGCCATTTACCCTGCGCTTTGGCCGAAGTCGCCATACCGGAAAATATGACGGCCAGCAGAACAGCAAAAATTGTTGCACGGCACACAGATCGTTGGATCACGATCACCCCCCTTATTTCGCCCGAGATTCACCGGATGGCTCCCAATCCGGGTTCGGTGCTTTTGCAAGTTTGAGATTTTTTATTGTCGGAGCCGCTAACCCGGCGATCTCAGCAGATTAGCGGGATCGACGCCAGCGCCGTCGGCCCCGGAATTGGTCTCCCCCTGCAAAGTGACGTCCGTCACGGTGATCCCCCGCCGCGTCCGGCATGGTCCGGGCATCAACACGCCGCGGTCGTGGCAAACAACGGGGATTACAATGCGCAAGTTTCGGTTATTCCATCTGGCTTCGGCCGTGCTCGGTGTTCTCTTGACGACCACCATGATGCATGAGGCAGACGCGCGGGGCTTCAGCCACGGCGGCGGAGGCTTTCATGCCGCCCCGCATTTCTCGGCGCCGCGCCGCGTCAGCGCGCCACGCCGTTCGTATGTGCCGCATTTCCGCACGGCGCGACGTTTCAACAATTCCCACGTTTCAAATGGCGGTGGCCAAACGCTTTCCTCCAACCGTCTGGTCAATCCCGCGGGCCGTTCTCCGCTCGCAAGTCACGCCGCGCTCGGGCATGCCGGCCATTTGCGCCCGCCGCACCAGATCGGCGCTTATCGGCCCGCACGCTGGGTCGGCGGGGCCCTGATCGCCGGCGCCGGTGCCTACTATTACAACGACTTCGGCCTGGCCATGCTGCCGGGGCCCGACGGAATCCCGTTCGATCTGGAAGATTATGTCCGCAGCCTCCCGGACGACGGGATGCTTCCGCCGGGTGATCCGGCTTACACGATGGTCGATCCGGCACAGGATGGCCGGCAGTGGACAGCTGCCAGCATGGCGCCAGACTTCCAATACAAATCCGCAGCAAAGTATACGAACAAGGAAGAAGCGCGTGAGGATGCCGTCGCGGGATGCCGCGCGAGGTCGCTGGTCCCCGATAAATGCGCCACCGTCACCAGCCAGCAATGGGTCGCCGGCGTCAGCTGCGAAGCGGATACCGATGGCGGCGAACCGTCCAAACGATCTGTCGTTAGTCCGGGAGCGAACGCCAAGGCGGCGATTTCCAACGCCCACAGCGCCGCCCTCAAGGATGACCTGTTCCGCAAGGACGATTGCAAAGTCCGCGTGCTGAGCGCCGCCAATGGCGACGAGAGCAAGTTCAGCGACAGCAAGTAAAGCTCCGCGCAAGATCTGCAAAAGGGCGCCGGCCAGTTCGGCGCCCTTTTCTTTTCGCGAGCAGCGAGCGTCGCCGGAGTGACGCGTGACACGCGTCACATCAATAGCCGTCCATCCGCCGTCTATTGATCACCAGTGAAGACCAAACACAGGTGCGCAGATGGCCCGGAAAAATTCCACGAAAAAAGTTATCAAACCGCTCTTCTATCTCCTGGCCATGATCTATTTCCTGGTGGATGCGGTTTTCATGGCCGCAGCCGTGCCCGCGGGCCGATGGCTGGGCGACCGCCTGGTTTCCAACCGGATACGCAACTGGATCATTTCACTGCGGCCTTATCCGACGCTTCTGTTGTTCGCGGTGCCCGTCATCATTCTCGAGCCGGTCAAGCCGCTGGCGATCTACCTGATCGGAACCAAACACGTCGTCGCAGGCATCACGCTCTTCGTGCTTGGCGAGATCATAAAGCTGGTTCTTGTCGAGCGTCTGTTCGCCATCAGCCGGGAGAAGCTGCTCTCGATCCCGGCCTTCGCCTGGGGCTTCGGCAAGTTTAGTGCAGCAAAACGCTGGGTCGCCTCGTTGGAGGTTTGCCGGAAGGTCCAGAAGTGGGTCCGCCGCGCCCGGTGCGCGATCCAAAAGCAGACCGCGGTTTCCAGGCGGCTGGCCTCGATGCGCCGGGCGACGCCGAACCCGGCATGATCATCGATCACCGTGCAACGCGCCAAGAAGGATATTTCAGCAGACGTTGAAATATTATTTGACAGGCGTCATTATTTCGATAATCGTTGAAATATGGAAAAGATCGATGTTGTCGCGGCCTTGGCCGCGCTCGCCCAGGACAATCGCCTTGATGTGTTCCGCCTGCTTGTGGAAGCGGGACCTGAGGGCATGCCGGCCGGTGCGGTCGCGACCGCGCTCGATCTGGCGCCGAATACGTTGACCTTTCATTTTGACCGGCTCCGTACGGCAGGCCTCGTGACCGTGCGCCGTGATGGCCGCTCGATGATCTATGCGGCCCAGTTCGAAACGATGAACGCCCTGCTTGGCTATCTCACGGATAATTGCTGCGGTGGTGCGCGATGTCTGCCCGCGGTCGAATGCAAGCCCGCACGCAAACGCGCGAAAATTTCAGCCTGAAAAGGAAACACCATGAAGCGCCTGCATGTTCACATCGCCGTCGATGACATCCAGCAGTCCATTGGCTTCTACTCCGCGCTGTTTGCGGCCCAGCCTGCCGTCGTCAAGACGGACTACGCCAAATGGATGCTTGATGATCCGCGCGTGAACCTGGCAATTTCGACCCGAGGCCGCGAACCTGGCCTCGACCATCTCGGCATTCAGGTCGAAAATGCCATCGAGTTGAATGAGGTTTATGCGCGCTTGCGGGAAGCTGGCGGCAACATCATCGAGCAGGGCGCCACTGCTTGCTGTTACGCCAAATCGGAGAAGTCGTGGATCGATGATCCTGCCGGGATCGCATGGGAAACCTTCCTGACGACGGGAGAGAGCACGACTTACGGCGACGGCACGGGCGAGAACACCGCGCGTATCGCGCACGAAAAACAGAGCGGCGCCTGCTGCGCCGCCCCTGAGCCGGCAGCCAAGACTTCGGCGTGTTGTTAGCCATGGATGTCATCATCTATCACAACCCTGATTGCGGAACTTCGCGCAACACACTCGGCCTGATCCGCAATGCAGGCATCGAGCCTCATGTGATCGAGTATTTAAAGACACCGCCTGCTCGTGCGCTGCTCAAGCAGCTCATGGCGTGATTGCTTTCATCGCGGCGCAACTGATTGGAATGGTGGTTGCGGTGATTATCGGAAAATGGCTTTGGGTCGACGCAAGGAATTAACGGGTGATCGCTCGATATCCCAGCCGGCCCGGTGAAATTGATCGGCCCCGATCGGACTGGTGACAAATTCCAGAAAAGCGGAGGCTGCTTTCGGATTCGCCGATCGCGTCGCGAGCGCAGCGGAATAGACCGTCGTGAGGTTTTGCGTGTCCGGCAGATAGCCCGCGAAGGCAACGCCGTTTGCGCCGACCAGTTCGCTCGCCTGTGTCATGCCGATGGTGGCGCTTCCGGATGCAACCGCCGTCACGATTTCCTTGCCGGTCTTGCCGAGCACGGCCTTGGCATGCACGGCGTCGGCCACGCCAAGCGAGACAAATATCTTCTCAAAAGCGGGCCCCGCAGTGCCGCCGCCATTCGGGTCGATATAGGCGATCTTGTCTGCGGACAACAAAAGCGCCCGCAGCGCCTCGGCCGAGGAGAGATCCGGTTTTGCTGCGCCGGTGCGGATGGCGACGCCAAGCCGCATCTTGCCGATCACGACTTCATCTGTGACCGCGTTTTGTTTGGCGAGCGCCTTGATGCCGTTTGAAGATGTCATCACGAGATCGGCGGGCTCGCCCGCAGCCACACGCGCGGCGACTTCACCGGCATTGCCGATCGATATCTGGATTTTGATGCCGCGTGCCACTTCAAAGGGAGCCGCCAGCGACTCCAAAGCGGTGGCAAAAACGCCGGTCGCCAGCACGCGAACAGGCTCCTGCGCCATCGCAGGTAGCTGAGTTGCGAGCAAGATGGCGAGGCTTGCCAAGAGCGGAATTGTTTTTCGAAGCGGCATCGATCGATTTCCGTGAGGTTTTTCCTACCATTGGCACGGGCTCCGCGCGCTCGCCACCGGCACGGCCAGCCGTTGCGATAATCCCGATCACAATGTCAGGCGCTCACTTCACCCTATTGACTCATTGTTCATGTTTTGTTCTTATGATGCTCGTCCACACGGGAGAGCAGACATGGACAATCGCATCAACGAAATTCGTAAGCAAATCAGGGCACTAAGGATCAGTATGCTGGAGGCGGAAGCCATCATGCGGGAGCAGATCAATCGGGATGACGATTGCTCCTTTGTGGCTGAAGAAGTCCTCAAGATGCGCGTGGTGATGAGCTTCCTGGTCGAGGAGCGCACCCGGCTCGGCGATCACGAGCCCATTCTGGTGGACCGGTTCATGATTCCGCGGCGCGCACCGTTTGTGAAACCTGTCGCCGCGAAACTTGCCGCGCTCAGGCCGGTGAAGCGCCGGCTGGTGCCCGCGGAAAATCGGGCGCGGTGAGCGCACGGAATCTTGAAGCTAAGATGTTGCAGCGGCGAGTAGGGTGGGGCGAGGCGGCCTAGAGCCTTATCGGTTCTGATTGCATCAGAACCGGGCTCTAGTCTTTTGTTTGACGCGTTTTCTATACGCGAACCGGTATCCACGGAGCCTGTCATCGGGCGCGTTCGTGCGACCCGTTGGCTCGAAAACGGCCTAATCGGCGCCTGGCTCCATGCCCTTTGATTTGAACAGCGCCTGCGCCGACGGGCCAACCAGTGAGGCGATCAAGGCCTTGGCGGCGTCGCCTTCCTTGGTTCCTGCGCCGATGCCCGCCGCATAGACCGTGTAGTTCTGGATTTCCTTTGGCAGCGGTCCAACCAATGTGACGCCGGCATGCGGCAGGATTTCGCTGATCTGGTGAATGCCAAGCTCGGCTTGGCCGGACTCGATGTAATCGGCGACGTATCCGCCCTGTTTGAGCTTTTCCTTTGGTTTGACCTGATCCGCGATCCCTAGGCGCTCAAGCAGCTTCTCGACATAGATGCCGCTGGAGCCGCCGCTCGCGGGATCGATGAAGCTGACTGATTTTGCCTCAAGCACGGCCTTCTTGAAAGCGTCGACGGTCGAAATGTCGGGCTTGGCCGCGCCGGTCTTCACCATGACGCCGACGCCGACCCGCGCCAGATTGGTGCGGCTGCCCGCCGTCACCTTGCCCTCGCCAATGAGCTTGTCAACGGTCTCGGGCGTCATCACGACCACATCGAACTTTTCGCCGCCCTGGATCCGCTTCATCAACCCGCCGACGGTTTCGTTCTCGACCAAAACCTTGTTGCCGCTGGCCTTCTCATATTCGGGAATCAGCGCCACGACCGTGGCCTTGAACGCGCCGGCGGTGAGCAATTTCAGCTCGGCGGCTTGCGCCACATTTGTGCAAAGGACGGCCCCCACGGCGCTGGCGAGCAGCAACATTTTGTGGCGCATTTTTTTGTTCTCCAGTGTCCGTGGGACGATCTTGTTTCACGCCCGGCGGACACCGTAGCAAATTTGATCGTTCGCTCAATAGGCCGGCTCGGCAGGATCATGCACCTCGTCCTGACCATCGCAAAGTGGTAGAGGCATGGACGGTTTCGCACCAAAAGGAGACGCCGCTGTCCACACTTCTGATCAAGAACATCGGTGAGTTCTTTACCGGCGAACTGGCGAACCCGCAGATGCCGGTCAAGTCGATCCTGATCGATGGCGAGCGCATCGCCGAACTCGACCCTCCGGCCGACACCAAAGCCGACAGCGTGCTCGACGCCGGCAACAGCGCGGTGATGCCCGGTCTTGTCGATGGGCATGTCCATCCGGTGTTCGGCGAATGGACGCCGACTCAGGACACCATCGGCTGGATCGGCAATTACGTGCATGGCGGTACGACGACGATGATCTCGGCCAGCGAATTGCATGTGCCTGGCCTCGATTATCAGAACCTCACGCCCGACCTCGTCACATCGCTGGCGGTCGTCACCGCGTCGACCACGGGCCGCATCCGTTGGAGCGGCGCGAAAGTCTATGCCGGCACCGTCATTCTCGTGCCGGGGATGACGGAATCGCATTTCGACCGATTGGCCGCGGCCAATTCAATCCTCGCGAAATATCTGTTCTATCCGCTGGCAGCCAACCAGGAAGAAGCGCTGCGCTACAACGCCTGGTGCCGCGCGCGCGGAATCCGCATCAAAGTCCACACCGGCGGGGTTTCGCGCTCGGGCCTCAGCGAGATGTGCGGCTATGACACGCTGGAATGGCTCAAGCCCGACATCGCCGCGCATATCAGCGGCGGCCCGATCCCGATGAGCGATGATGATCTCGACAAGGTCATCGATACCACGGACTTCGCGCTCGAAATCTGTTCATCCGGCAATTACGGCTCAACCCAGCGCGCGGTCCGCCGCCTCAAGGAGACCGGCAAGCTGGCGCGGCTGACACTCGGCACGGACACACCCGGCGGTACCGGTGTGATTCCACGCGGCATGCTGCGTCAGCTCTGTTTCATCTGTTCGGTGTGCGGCGTGTCGCCGGCGGAGGCGATTGCGATCGCGACCGGCAATACCGCCAGGGCGCATGGTCTTGATGTTGGGATTCTGGCCCCGGGCCGGCCCGCCGATATCGTCATCTGCGGTCCCGTGCAAGGGTCGGCCGGCACCAGCGTTGCGGATGCGATCGCGCATGGTGACTTGCCCGGCATCGCCTATGTCATCGCCAATGGCGAAGTATTGGTCAGCGGGCGCAGCCGCCAGACGCCGCCGCCACATCGAAAGTATTTCTTCTCATGTTGCGAGGCGCATGTAGGAAAATTTGCTGCAAGCTGATCGAATGCAAAATGGTCCGCGGCCGCCGCTCGGGATAAATTGCACTTGATCGGGAATGTCCTGACGGAGTGGAGATCGTTGATGCGCTTAAGCCTGATTGCTCGCGGGGTCTGCGTATTGGCCGCGTCATTGATAACGGGCTCGTTTGCGCAAGCGCAGACCGTCGAAAAGGCAAAAGTGGTCATCGCGGTCTCAGGTCCGCCCGCGCAGATGTATTTCCTGCCGGTCGTGCTCGCCAAGAGGCTCGGCTATTTCGATGCCGTCGGCGTCAATGTCGAACTGCAGCATTTCAATGCCGGCTCGAAAGCGCTGGAATCCGCGCTCGGCGGCAGCGCCGACATTGTCGCAGGCGCCTATGAAAACACGGTCCGGATGCAGGCCAAGGGCCAGAGCATGCAAAGCGTGGTGCTGTTCGGCCGCTATCCGCAAAACGTGCTCGGGATTTCAAAGGAGCAGGCGGCGAATTACAAGTCGCCCGCCGACCTCAAGGGAAAGACGATCGGCATCACCGGCCCGGGCTCGGCGACCCAGACCTTCCTCAATCTGATCCTGGCCAATGCCGGACTGCAGCCCAGCGACGTCACGACGATCACCGTCGGCGCCGGCGCGGTGGCCGTCGCGGCGATGAAACGTCCAGGCGAGCTCTACGCGATCTCAAATCTCGATCTCGCCATCACCGAACTGACGATGGCAGGCGATATCGTCGTCGCCGTCGATAGCCGCACCGCGGAGGGGACGCGGGCGATCTATGGCGGCGATTATGCATCCGGCAGTCTCTATGCGCCGTCGGCATTCCTGAGCAGCAATCCCAATACCGTGCAGGCGATCGCCAGTGCGATGGTGCGGACGTTGAAGTGGATGGCGGCGGCCACGCCAGATGAAATCATCGCCAAGGTGCCCGCGGATTTCTACCAGAACAATCAGGCCGTCTATCGGCAGGCGCTGCAGAACAACCTGCCGAGCTTTTCGCGCGACGGCCTGATGCCGCGCGAAGCGCCGGACAATGTTCTCAAGGCGCTGGTCAAATTCGATCCTGTCATCGCCAAGGCCGACATCAAGATGTCAGCGACCTATGATAACCGGTTTGTCGAAAAGGCGCTTCAGGATACCGGCCGGTGAATAGCCATTGAACCTTGGGTGCCCTGCGGAATCGGGCGTATGTCGTTAACCCTGCAAAAGCCAAAAGGCGCCGGCAAAAACCAGCGCCCACGCGATCGCAGGACCAAACAATATCCGAAAAAGCTTATCGTCAGGCGTGTATCCAATACCATGGATCATCGCGCCGGCCGTCCCGAGCATAACGACCGCCAAGGCGGAGTGAAGCCTCGTTTGCGGTACATGCCGAAGTAGAAACGGGAACAGCATCACGGACAGACTTATCGCCAGCGCCATCGCGAACGAGATAAACCGCAGCGTCTGCGCGATGGTCATGGCCGATCCAATGTCGGAGCCGCATCAAGCGATCCAGGCTGCGCGTGGGCTTCGAACCACATCGCGTTGAGGATCGCGAATGCGCCGGCGAAGCCGACACCGAGAATCCATGCGAAATACCACATTGTCGTTCTCCCCTTGAGTGTTTTCGAGCTAGTAGACGGAATGCTCATGGCTTTCGATAAATGCCGCTGTGATGGGACCGCGCAGCACGCGATATACCCAGGCGGTATAAAGCAGGATCAGCGGCAGGAAGATCGCGGTCGCGAAGAGCATGATCTTGAGCGTGAGATGACTTGACGAAGCATCCCACACGGTGAGGCTTGCGCCAGGCTCGAGAGAGGAGGGTAGCATGAACGGAAACAGGCTGAGTCCTGCGGTCGCAATGATTGCTGCAATACCGCTGCCGCTGGCGATAAAGGCGACGCCCGGTCGGCCGCGGCTTAAAAGCCGGGGTGTGATCCCCAGGGCGGAGAGTGCGATGATCGGCGACAAGATCGTCCAGGGGAACGCGCGGTAGTTGGACAGCCATGCGCCGGCTTGTCGCGCCACAAATTTCGAGAGGGGATTTGAGGGGCCGTCGTGGGCGAGTTGCGACGTTATGACGTAGCCGTCGATACCAAAGGCGACCCATATACCCGCCAAGACAAACAGCACGATCGTCACGACTGCGGCGAACCGTGCCACTTTAAGCGCGCGATCGACTACCGGACCACTCGCTTTGAGTGCGAGATAGCTTGCGCCGTGCAGCGAAAGCATTCCGACGCTGACAAGTCCCGCGAGAAGAGAAAACGGATTCAGCAGCCCGAAAAGATCTCCTTCGTAGCTCATGCGCAGCGTGTCGTCGAAGCGGAAGGGAACACCGAGGATGACATTGCCGAAGGCAACACCAAAAATCAGCGCTGGAACAAGGCCGCTGATGAAGATCGCGGCGTCCCAGATTTTGCGCCATCTCGCATAGGCCACCTTGCTGCGAAACTTGAACGCCACTGGCCGCAAAATCAGGGCCGCGAGAACCAGGAACATTGCGAGATAAAAGCCGGAAAATGCTGTCGCATACAGCATTGGCCATGCGGCGAAGATCGCGCCGCCGCCAAGGATCAGCCAGACCTGATTGCCTTCCCACACCGGTCCGACCGTATTGACGACAATGCGGCGCTCGGTCTCTGTGCGCGCCACATAGGGCAGCAGTATCGCAACGCCGAGGTCGAAGCCGTCCATGACAGCAAAGCCGATCAGAAGAGTCCCCAGCAGCGCCCACCAGATCAACCGCATGGATTCATAATCGAACATGGTGCATTCCTTTATTCTGCGGCATCGACGACGGCGAAACGACCGATGGGACGGTCCGCGGGCTCGTTCGGGAGTGGACCGGCCTTGATGGTCTTGACCATCAGATAGATGTCCACCACGGCGAGGGTCGAATAGAACACCACGAAGCCGATCAGAGTGGTCCATATATTGGCAGCGGAGATGCTGGAGACCGCCAGGAATGTCGGAAGCACACCTTCAATGACCCAGGGCTGCCGGCCGACTTCGGCGACGATCCAGCCCAACTCGGCTGCAATCCACGGCAGCGGCAGGCTGAACAGCGCGACGACCAGAAAGCTTGGATACCGTTCCAGTTCGCGTCGGCTGGCCAGCACAAAGGCAACAATGAACAACGCAATGAAGTAGAATCCGAGCCCGACCATGATCCGGAAACTCCAGAACAGCGGCGAGACCGCGGGCACGGTGCTCCAGGCGGCCTGTGTGATCTCATCGGCGGTCGCGTTGGCGATGTCAGGCCGGAGCTTCTTCAGAAGCAGCGCATACCCCAAGTCGGCCGCCGTCGCGTCGAGACGCGCTCTTTCCGCCGTATTCGATCGGAGCGCCCGCAATTTCCCCAGCGCGTCATAGGCCACGAGCCCCGAGCGGATGCGTTGCTCCGCGCGCGCCACCAACGCCTTGATGCCGGGCAGCGTCTTGTCGATCGACCGTGTCGCGATCAAGCCCAGCATCCAGGGAATCTTGACTTCGTAGTCCGTGCGGCGATTGGCGAGATCAGGCAGGCCGAAAAGCGTGAACGACGCCGGAGCGGGTTCGGTGTCCCACATCGCTTCGATCGCCGCGATTTTCATTTTCTGGTTTTCGCCGGCGGTGTAACCGCTCTCGTCGCCGAGCACGACGACGGACAGAGCTGCCGCAAGGCCGAAACTGGCCGCGACCGTTATCGATCGCCTGGCCAACTCCACGTGCCGTCCTCTGAGCAGGTAGTAGGCGCTGACCGAGAGCACGAACATCGCGCCGGTGACGTAGCCCGCGCTGACCGTATGGACGAACTTCGCTTGCGCCACCGGGTTGAACAGCACTTGCATGAAGTCGGTGACTTCCATCCGCATGGTGTCAGGGTTGAATTTCGCGCCGACCGGATACTGCATCCAGCCATTGGCGATCAGAATCCACAGCGCGGAGAGATTCGAACCAAGGGCCACCAACCAGGTCACGCACAGATGCTGAAGACGGGTGAGTTTGTCCCAGCCAAAAAAGAACAGCCCGATGAATGTGGCTTCCAGAAAAAACGCCATCAGGCCTTCGATCGCCAGCGGCGCACCGAAAATGTCTCCGACGTAATGGCTGTAATAGGCCCAGTTCATTCCGAACTGGAATTCCATCGTAATGCCGGTGGCAACGCCCATCGCGAAATTGATGCCGAAAAGCAGTCCCCAGAATTTCGTCATCTCCCGCCAGATCGTCCGGCCGGTCATCACATAGACGCTCTCCATGACCCCAAGCAGGACGGCGAGGCCCAGGGTGAGCGGCACAAACAGGAAGTGATAGAGGGCCGTCAATCCGAACTGCAGCCGCGACAACGAAACGACATCCATGGAAGTCATTTAATGGGGTTCCTGTTTGCTGACCGTTGAGTGGTTCAGGATCTGGAGGGATGTCGCCTCGGTGTTGACCTGCGGGCGCTGATGCGGGCCGAAAACAAACAACGCGCAGATCAGCACGATCGTGATTTTGATCGATACGATCGCGATAATGTCGCGCTTGAGCGTGTTCGCAGCCATGATAGGCATGGTGGGGGGTTGCGGCTCTCGCGCCATGATCTGGATCAAACATGGCGCCTGCAGCGCGATCAGTGCTGCCGCGTGCTGATTGGAAGTCGCGTTCCCTTGCGCAGGAATTGCGCGGTCGGACAGCCCGGCGCAACGCTGGTTCGTGGCGAGAACATCTGCTCGATGGTGATGGTTTGGCAGCCGAGTTTGCTCGCGATCCGGCTGGTGCTGATATTGACCGCGTCATCGATGCCTGATCCCGGCAGATGCGCAACAATCAAATGGCTGATGCACAGCCGCTTGCGGGCGCGCAGATCGATGTCCGTCCGGTAGCTGAATACGGCATGGACGATGCCCCTGACATCGCGAATCGCAATCAGGCCGGAGCGCCCGGACCTGGATCTGCAGCGGCGGCGCGCGAAAACCCGCCATTTTTGCAGGCTGATTCCGGCATCGTGCAGCCGTATCAGGGGGTAGGCCGCGCCGGCGCTGGCCGGATCGATCCTAAGCGCTTGAAATTGATCGTTCATGGATGACTTCCCGTGATCCATGAGACTGCCGGGGGACAGCCATCCCGGCATTGACCCAAGTCAAAGACGGCAATCATTGATCCATGTCAAAAGGTTTGGAGTATACTCCATGACGGAAACACGGGTGGATCTTGCCATGACAAACGCCGAGCCGTCTCTCGTTGCCGACGCGCAAACTTGTGCCGGTTCGGCCACGCAGGATTGCAAGCACGGCCGCAGCACCAATGGCTGCGACGACTGCAAGGTCCGCCTGTTCAGCGTCTGCGGCGCGCTGGAGGCGTCGGAACTGGACGAGCTGGACCGTATCAGCCAGGGCAGGGCGTTCGCTCCCAAAACCATGCTGTTCGATCAGGGCGCGATTGCCGGCAGCGTTTTCAATGTCACCGAGGGTGTGGTGCGTTTGTACAAGTCGCTGCCTGACGGGCGACGGCAGATCGTCGGGTTTGCGCTGCCCGGCGATTTTCTGGGGCTCGCCTTGATGGACCGTTACGGCGTCGCGGCCGAAGCCGTGACCGATGTGCAGGTTTGCCGGTTCGCGCGATCAGCCTTTCTGACCTATATCGACGGCAAGCCGCATTTGCTGCGGCGCCTGCACGAATTCGCCAGCCATGAACTCAGCCTCGCACAGGATCAGATGCTGTTGCTCGGACGCCGCAACGCCGAGGAGAAAGTCGCGGCGTTTCTCCTGAACCTGCAAAAACGCTACGGCCGGCTCGGCGCAATTTCAGTGACGATACCGCTGCCGATGACCCGGCAGGATATTGCCGACTATCTGGGCCTGACGATCGAGACGGTCAGCCGCACGCTGACAAAGTTCGCGCGGGGAAAAATCATTATCATCGTCCCCGACGGTGTTCGGTTGACCGGAACGGCGCGTCTGGATCAACTCGCCGCCACGTGAATCACTCCGGCCCCGATTTGATGTAGCGCAAGGCAATTCCGCAACATCAGGCCTATCACTCTTCTCCATGCAACATAGGAGAAGAAAATGCCCCTCGATACCATTCTGGTTGTTATCGCCGTCGTGATGATGTTCGCCACTTTCGCCGTCGTTGTGGGGTGGGGCGACCGCCAAACCCGCAAGTTGCAAGACTGAGGGTTATTTGCGTGAGCAAGCGACGCGACCCCTTCGTGTCGCGGCCCAGCGTCATCGGACGCTTAACCATACGCGCAACAATGCGCTTGACGCATTTGGCCGTCACCCTAGGAAGGTCGGCACAAATAGCGATATGGTCAGGTTATGAAACAAGAAGATTTAAAGGAAATGGCGCAGCGGTGCCGGCTGATGGCAGACACCGCCGATGATTTTACCAAAAAGCGGTTGCTCGACCTCGCATTGAAATATGAGGCTCGGTACGAGGGCAGGTCCCTGGCCTCCAAGCGGCTCAGCTCAATATCGGTCGACAGTATGAATACCGCCGTTTGAGCTGAACGCCGGAAAAGCCCTGGTAGGCATAGCCCTGGCAGAGATCGCAGGCTTACTTCAGCTGATCTGCGACCTTGTCGAGAGCGGCCTTGATGCAAGCCTCGTCTTTTTCGCCACCGGGCGCGCCCGATGCGCCGGCGGCGCCGATCACGTCTTCTCCCACCTTGATCGGGAGTGCGCCCTGGTTGGCGATGACGTTGGTCAGATGGATCAGACCCAACGTCGGATCGGCCTTCAGCCGGTCGACCAGGGCGCCTGACGGCGCGCGGAACGTGCGCGCGGTGTAGGCCTTGCGGAAACTGTTCTCGAAGGTGTGCGGGCCGGTATTGTCGCCACGCACCTGCAAGATAATTTCACCGGCGCGACCAACCACGGTTACCGAAACCGCGTAGCCGTTGGTCTTGCACGTCGCGATGGCGGTCTGGGCGATTTCGATCGCGATGGAAGCCGTGAGGTCCTTGTGGCTGAGCAATTCAGCGTTCGCCGGAGCGGCGGCCATGCCGATGCAGGCGGCGGCGCAAGCCATCATGGTGCGATGAAGTTTGAAAGCTTTCATGGTTTTCCCCCTTATAAGTTTCTGTGAGACCTGCGGCCTCTTGAGACATACTAGTCTATGAGACGAGGTTTTATAACTCAATAGAAACCGGAACCCGTGCCGCACAAAACGCGAGATGGACGAAACCATGGCATCCAATCCCATCGACGGCTTCCGTATCGATCGCGACGCGATCAGCTATGTCGGACACGATCTGCAGCGCCCGGAATGTATTCTGGCCGAGCGGGACGGAACCCTGTGGAGCGCTGATGCGCGGGGCGGGGTCATGCAGATCCGCGCTGACGGGACGCAGTCGCTGATCACGCAGGCGGTCGAAGGCGGCTTTGCTTCAAAGGCGTCCGACGAGGAGCGTTTTACCGCCGGGACGCTGCCGAACGGGTTGGCGTTCGCAGGAAATGGCGACATCGTGGTGTCGAATTTCGGCACCGATCGGCTTGAATTGATGACGCGCGACGGGCAGACGCGCGTTCTGGTCGATCAGATCGACGGCCAGCCAATCGGCAAGGTCAATTTCGTGCTGCGCGACAGTCGCGGACGTTACTGGATCACGGTCTCGACCCGCATCCAGAACTGGATGAAGGCGCTTCGTCCCGATCTCGCCGACGGGTACGTCGCGCTGTACGAGCCTGACAGTGGCAGGCTTCGCATCGTCGCCGACGGCTTTCGCTTCACCAATGAGATCCGTTTCGACGCCATCGAGGAATGGCTGTATGTGGTCGAGACCTGCGGCCCCTGCATCACCCGCCTGCGGGCAGCCCCTGACGGGACGCTGAGCGATCGCCAGACCTTCGGCCCCGCGGACCACGGCGCCCCGATCGACGGCATTTCGTTCGATGCCTACGGCAATCTGTGGGGCACCCATGTCATGGCCGACCGGATCTTCGCGCTGACGCCGGAGGGCGAATTGCGGATCTTGCTGGACGATGCCCCGGCCGAGGCGTCGAAAAGACTGATGGATGCATTTTACAAGGGACAAGCCACGCCGGAATTGATGCTCGCCTGCAGCGGAACGATTGCGCCGTGGATGGCGAGCCTGACTTTCTTTGGAAACGATCTGCGACAAGTCGCGATCGGCTCCCTGCGCGGCACCCGGCTGGCGGTATTTACCGCCCCGGTATCGGGGTTGCCGATGGCACATTGGAACGATGTGGTGGCGTGAAGCTGGTGAACTGAAGGAGCGACATCGTTGGTGACCCGAAGCAGACATTTCTCGCTGAGAATCGCAGCAACGGCTTGCAAACCTCCCCGCGGACGATCAGCATAAATTGCCCGAGACCGACCCGGATGGCAGCCATGGAGCGTCGCGCATTTCTCATTCGAGCAGGCACTTTCGTTTCCTCCGCCCTCGTTTCAAGCACTCCCTTTATCGGTGATTTCACAGGTCCGGCCTTGGCCGCTGGCAGCGAAGACGGCGGGAAGGCCAGCCTTGAACAGAGGCTTGCGGATTTTGCCCTCTCCATTAAATACGAGGACTTGCCGGCGGATGTGATTGCTTCCGCTAAATGTTCACTTCTGGATACTTTGGCTTGTGCGTTTGGCGCCGTCGGATCCGAGGCTGTCGTTATCGCGGAAAAAACGATCCGTAGCACCTTCGGCGACGGCAACGCGGCAAGCATCATCGGCTATCCACGGCCTGCCACCCTTGAGGGCGCCGTGTTCGTCAATGGCGTGCTGGTTCGCTCGCTCGATCTCAACGACACCTACATCGGCACCGAACCGCTGCATCCCAGCGAGGTATTGCCTACCGCCATCGCCGTTTGCGAAGCGAGCGGGAAAAGCGGCCGCGATCTCATCGAAGCCATCGTTGTGGGTTACGAGGCCAGTGCTCGGGTGAATGATGCAATCTCTTTTGTTGAGAGAGGTTTTCATCCCCTATGCGCGGCCTCCTACGGCATTCCGCTTATTGTCGGAAAGCTGTGGGGTCTCCCGAAAGATGCCATCGCCAACGCGGTCGGACTATCAGCGGCCCGTGGTTACACTTCCTTTGTCGTCAACAGCGGCGCGATCAGCATGATGAAGGCGATGGGGCTGGCGGCGAACGCAGCGGACGGCATTTTTGCATCCCGTCTCGCCGCCGCCGGCTTTACCGGTCCGTCGGGAACGCTGGAGTGGATGGCGGCGAAAACGAAGCCCGCGAAACCAGACCTCATGGTGGAGTTGGAGGTCGCGCACTATCGTTTGCCGCGGGTTGCCCTCAAGCGGTTTCCGATCCAGATCGAACTGGCGGCGGCGGCCGAGGCTGGTTGCACGCTCTCCTTGAAGATCAAGGGCCGCATCCCGGAGATTCGCGAGATCAGGGTCGAGACTTATCCAGGGATTATCGAGCGCGTTGCCGACCCGGCCAAATTCCGGCCGGAGACGAGAGGAACCGCCGATCACAGCCTTCCCGTCACACTGGCGATGGCTCTGCTCGACGGCGATATCACGGTGACGCAATTCGAGAGGGATCGCTGGCGTTCCGCAGACGTGAAGACACTTGTCGAGAAGACCTCCGTCAAACCCGCAGAAGCCTTGATGACCAAGCTTCCGAGAGGGCGAGGAGCAAGTGTCGAGGTCATCTTCGCAAATGGTCAATCGGTTCTCGAGACAGTGGAGATTCCGGAAGGTGACGCCGAACGACCGCTGTCCCGTGCTTCGCTCGAGCGGAAGTTTGTGAATTTCGCTGTTCCCGTTGTCGGCGCCGCTACCTCCGCCCGCATCATGTCTCTCATCGATGGACTCGACGAACTAAAGGATATCGGCCAGCTGACCGCGGCAATAAAAGGGACCGGAAAGCAAAATCCGACCTGAGATTGTCGCGGTGGAAGTTAGTGCCCTCGGCACAACATTCTAGGTATTGTTTTTGCCCAATTGAATCTGAACCGGAACCGCAAATCCCGACACATATTCGGGGATATCAAGGTTCGCCCACGGAGATAGCATGAGGCCCGCGGATTGGAGAATTTGGAGCGCGCTTTTTGCCGTGACGATATGCCTGAGCTGTTCGGCCGCGGCTGACGACGACTGCGACAGTCTGCGAGACCCCGCGTCTCGGATCGTTGCCTGTACACGGACCATCAATTCCGGGAAATGGACCGGGCGCAATCAGGCGATCAACTATACCAACCGGGGTAACGGTTATCGCGACAAGGGCGATTTCGACCACGCCATCGCCGACTATGATGAGGCGATCCGCATCGATCCCGAACACGTCATGGCCTTCAACAATCGGGGCGTCACCTACAGCTACAAAGGCAACCTTGATCGCGCGGTGGCCGACTACAATGAGGCGATCCGCATCAATCCGAAATTCGCCATGGCCTTTGTCAATCGTGGCAGCGCCTACAGCGACAAAGGCGACCTGGACCGCGCCATTGCCGACTATGGTGAGGCGATCCGGCTGGATCCCCAAGCTGCGGTGGCCTTGTACAACCGGGGTATCGCTTACCGCGCCAGGGACGACATCGACCGCGCCATCGCCGACTACAGCGAGGCCATCCGCATCGATCCCAAATACGTCATGGCCTTCAACAATCGAGGCCTCGCCTACAGCGCCAAGGGTGACACCGATCGCGCTATCGCCGATTACACTCAGGCGATCCGGCTCGATCCCAAATCCGCCATAACCTTCAGCAATCGCGGCGCCGCTTATCGCGCCAAAGGCGATCTTGATCGCGCCATCGCCGATTACAATGAGGCGATCCGCATTGATCCCCGGGACGCCATGGCCTTCAACAATCGAGCTAACGCCAACGGCGACAAGGGCGAACGGGATCGGGCTATCGCGGATTACAACGAGGCGGTTCGGCTCGATCCCAAATACGCCAGCGCCTTCCACAATCGAGGTGTCGCCTACCTCGCCAAGGGCGACAGGGATCGCGCCATCGCCGATTTCGACGAGGTGATCCGGCTCGATCCCAAAAACGCCAAGGCCTTCTACAGTCGCGGTATCGCCTATAACGCCAAGGGCAACAGAGACCGCGCCTTCGCGGACTTCGAAGAAGCGGTCCGGATCGATCCCCGGGACGCCAAGGCCTTTTACAATCGAGGCATCGCCTATAAGGACAGTGGCGACAACGACCGCGCTATCGCCGACTACAGTGAGGCAATCCGGCTCGATCCCAAATACATCATGGCCCTCAACAATCGAGGTATCGTTTATCTCACCAAGGGCGACAACGACCGCGCCATCGCCGACTACACTGAGGCGATCCGGCTCGAACCCAAATTCGTCACGGCCTTCAACAATCGAGGTGACGCCTATCGCGCCAAGGGCGATTTCGAGCGCGCCATCGCCGACTACAATGAGACGATCCGGCTCAGTCCGAAATTATCCGCGGCCTACTTTTCTCGCGGGCTTTCATATCTCTTTACCGGTTCAGGCGAAAAAGCGGTGGCCGATTTTAACGAGGCAAGTGCGCAGATACCTGCCAATGCCTATCTGGCGCTGTGGGCCGATATCGCCGGCCGGCGGATCAATCTTCCGAGCCGTCTGGCGCAAGCCAGTTCCCGGATTGACATGACCGTCTGGCCGGCTCCGGTCGTCAGATTGTTCATGGACCTGATGACGCCTGCGGCCGTGCTTGCTGCCGCGGATAATCCGGACGCCGCCAGGAAGAAGGGTCAGGTCTGCGAGGCGATTTTTTACAGTGGGGAGCTGTCGTTGGCGAAGGGGATGAAAGATGAAGCAACCCGCCTTTTCCGTCTGGCGGCGAGCGATTGCCCGCACAATTTCAACGCCTGGAATGCCAATGCCGAGCTGAAGGCGCTTGGCGTGGCACCTTGAGCGAGTTTCGCCCGGCCTCCCGATGCAGCGCTGCTTTTCCTTCGGTGGCGCAAGATGTTGCGACAGGTCACCATTTTTCTAATCAACGTTAGCATCTGATTACCTTCTCTTAAGTTCCATCCGGTAGGTTTCCCGCGCAGTAAGCCTAGAATGGGTTGGGGTAATGTCCGGTATTGTTCTCTCCGCGTCGGTTCGCCAGAACCTGCTCTCGTTGCAATCGACGGCGTCGCTGCTCGCGACCACCCAGAACGACCTTTCGACCGGTAACAAGGTCAACTCGGCGCTGGACAATCCCACGGAATTCTTCACGGCGCAGGGCCTTAACAACCGCGCCAGTGACATCAACAATTTGCTCGATGGTATCGGCAACGGCGTGCAGGTCCTGCAAGCCGCCAACACCGGCATCACCTCGCTGCAGAGCCTGGTCGCCTCCGCCCAGTCGATCGCCAACCAGGTGCTGCAGAGCCCGGTCGGCTACTCGACCAAGTCGAACGTAACGAGCGCCGCCATCACCGGCGCGACCGCGGACAATCTGCTCGGCACCGGCACCGCTGCGACCTCCGGTACCGTCACGGCCGGTACCTTCACAACCCTCAACGTTTCGGGCACCACTCCGGCAACGACGGCCGCTGATATTACGGGTACCTTGGTCCAGACTTCCGTCCATTTCGGCTCGCCAGGCGTTCAATTCACGCTCGACGTCGACGGCACCTCGGCAAGTATCGACCTCACCGATGCCAACGTCACCACCTTCACGGGCGCCGGCGGCACGCTCTCGGGTACCGCTACCGCGCTCACCGCGCAGGACGTCGCCAACATCATCGATTATCAGTTCAACGGCAGTACGACTGGCGTCGGCCCGGTGAGCGTGACGGGTGGTGGCGATCTTCAGTTCGCCTCGAGTGCGACTGGCTCAGCCTCGGTGGTGAGCATAACCGGCCTTACGGGCAACGTGACCGGCGGCCTGGTCGGCCTCGGCGCAACCAACAACGTCAACAATACGGGCGTCAACGCCATTCCCGACGCCCAGGACTTCACGGTCACTGTCGATGGCGGTACGGCCAAGAGCATCGCGATCACCGCCGCAAATGTCACGGCCTACAACACGGCCAAGGGTACGTCGCTCAGTGCTTCCAGCCTGAGCACAACCGATGTTGCAAGCCTCATCAACTACCAATACGACAACACCGGTGTGAACAAGGTCGCTTCGGTCGTCGGCGGCGCCTTGACGTTCACTTCCCCGACAACGGGTGTGTCCTCCAGCATCGCCCTCAGCGCCGTGACCGGCACCGCCACCGGTGGCTCGACTGGCATCGTTGCGGCGACCAACACCGGCGCGGCGGCGGCTGCCAGCGGCCTCTCCGGCGAAACCTTGACCATTGCCAAAACCAACAACAGCACGACGGCGACCAACATCACCTTCGGCACCGGCGCCAACCAGATCTCGACGCTCAACGGGCTCAACAGCGCGTTGGCGGCGAACGATCTGCAGGCCACGATCGACGCCTCCACCGGCGCGATCAACATCGTGACCACCAACGATGCGGCTTCGTCGACGATCGGCGCGATCGGCGGCACGTCTACGGTATCCGGCTCGGCGTTCAACGCCGTGACCTCCGGCGGTGCGGCCCCCGTCGTTGATCCGAACTCGCAGGCCACCCGCGCCAGCCTGGTCACGCAGTACAACAACGTCCTGCAGCAGATCAACACGACCGCTCAGGACTCGTCCTTCAACGGCGTCAACCTGTTGAACGGCGATACCCTCAATCTGACGTTCGACGAAACCGGCGCTTCCAAGCTGGCGATCACCGGCGTCACCTTCAACGATGCCGGCCTCGGTCTCTCGACCCTGACCTCGGGCAGCGCGTTCCTGGACAACAACTCGGCCAACACGGCGCTGACCGCGCTGACCGCTGCCAGCAGCACGCTCCGCACGGAAGCTTCCGCGCTGGGTTCGAACCTGTCGATCGTGCAGGTCCGCCAGGACTTCAACAAGAACCTGATCAACGTGCTGCAGACCGGTTCGTCGAACCTGACCTTGGCCGACACCAACGAGGAAGCGGCCAACAGCCAGGCGCTGTCGACCCGCCAGTCGATCGCGGTGTCCGCGCTGTCACTCGCCAACCAGTCGCAGCAGAGCGTGCTTCAGCTGCTGCGCTGATCTTGAGCGGAAATTTTCACACACCTCAGCGTCTCATCGCTTTCCGGACGGCGAAGTGACGCCTCGAATTTGAAGTCTATCAGTCTTTGGAGCGGCTCACACCGTCAGCCTTGCATCGACTTTCGCGGACTGAGTTGCGGGAATGTCCCGCACGACTTCGGTCAACTTGCCGGAACTGATCTCGTAGAAGAAGCCATAGAGCTTGATGTGCTTCGGAACAGCCGGGCTCGCGCGAAGCAACTTGATGTCATAGTTGAGCGACTCCTCGAAATCCATGATGGCAAGGCTGTCGTGATCGAACAAGTCAGAGATATCGGCGTGATAATGATCGTGGAATTCCTCGACGATCAGCTCCGGCGTCAGGGTCGTCGTGCCGCAGAATGAGTGGTGAACGACGACGACGTTTTTGACGCTAAAAATATAATCCATGGCGGCGATGGACTCGAGAGCGAAGGCAGCGCGTCCGCCCGCATTGGTCGCGGTAAACAATGTTCGCGTCGACCCAACCCGGGTGCCGTTTTTGTCGGTGATGATTTCTCCCGGATAGACTTCGTCCCCAAAATATTCGGCGACGGCTTGCGGGATTTCGGCGGCCCGGGGGTCAAAGCAGTAGATTACGAGTGTCTTCATCGGGATCGCCTGGTTCGCGCCCTCGAAAGCGTTCATATCGAACCCGGGTTGTTTCCTGTATTCGTATTCGCTGTATTTTGACATTTTCCTGCTCCATCGGCGATTACCCGTTGGAGATAGTTCTGATCGATGCGTAGCTTTACGCCAATCGAGCGCAGGTCTTAACCTCACACACCTTGGTATAATCCCTCAGCCGTCCGTCTCCGGCAGGGACAGGCGCAAGGGCAAAACTGCCGGCGCGGCCCGCGATAAGGAAAGCCCGCGACACGGAGGAGCTTTTTCTGATTGATAGCCCTCCGGGCCTCGGCATGCTTTCTGCATATCGTGTCTGCATATCGTGTCGGCATATCGTATCGGCGTATCGTATCCGGCGATATCAGGATAGAAAAGTTGCGCGCACGAGGCCAAAGCGCGGCGCTTAGCTATCTAAGGTTTTATGTGTCCGGACATTCTAGGAGGCGGCATGTCGACCAGGGTTGCACTGTTAGCATTTTCCGTGACGCTTGCTTTAACCCAGCATGCCATGGGTCAGGTCTCGGACGGCGTTGTCCGCATCGGCTTGCTGACGGATTATACCGGTGTGTTCTCTGCCCTTTCAGGTCAGGGCGGGGTGATCGCCGCGCGCATGGCGGTGGAGGATTTCGGCGGCACGGTGCTCGGCAAGCCGATCGAGATCGTGCAAGCCGATCACGGCAACAAGCCCGACACCGCGGCAGCGATCGCCAAGCGCTGGTACGACGTCGAAGGTGTCGACATGATCGCCGACGTCCCCAACTCGTCGGTGGCGCTCGCGGTTCAGGCGATTGCGCGCGAACGGCTAAAGATCGTCATGGCGTCCGGCGCCGGCACGGCCGAATTCACCGGAAAGTCCTGCACGCCAACCAGCTTCCAATGGACCTGGGATACGTATTCGGCCGCGGTCGCGACCACCAAAGCCGTGATGCAGAGCGGCGGCGAATCCTGGTACATCCTCGCCGCCGATTATACCTTCGGGAGAACGATGGCCGCGGATGTCTCCACGCAGGTGAAAAAGGCCGGCGGCACGGTTGCCGATGTGGTTCGGCATCCGCTCAACACACTGGATTTCTCGTCCTTTATCGTTCAGGCGCAGGCGTCGAAAGCCAAGGTGGTCGCGCTCGCCAATGGCGGGACCGACACGGTCAATGCCGTCAAGCAGTTCAACGAGTTCGGGTTGCGCGAGAGCGGCGTCAAGCTGGTCGGCATGGCGGTTTTCATCACCGACGTTCACGGCATGGGCCTTGAAAATGCGCGCGGCCTCGTCCTGACCAACGGCTTTTACTGGGATCGCACCGATGAAACACGGGCGTGGTCGAAGCGCTTCTTCGCCCGGCATAATGCGATGCCGACGATGGCGCAGGCGGGTGTCTATTCGGCCGTGACGCACTATCTGAAATCCATCGCATCGAGCGGAACGGACGACGGCGTGCGCGTGGCGGCGGAGATTCGTGCGCATCCCGTCACCGATTTCTTTGCCAATGGCGGCCGCGTCCGCGAAGACGGCCGGCTGGTACATGATATGTATCTGGTCGAAGTGAAAAACCCCAATGAAGTCAAATATCCCTGGGATTATTACCGTGTGCTGCGCACCATCCCGGGCGAGGAGGCTGTGCGACCTCTGGCGGAGAGCGAGTGCCCGCTGGTACAGAAATAACATTTACAAGCAAATCTGCTTACCGGAACATCGGCTTCCCGGAACGGCGCAATGAAGGGAGGAGGGCACGATGACACATGTCGCGATGGCCGGTTTGAGCAACATGCAGAAGTACTGGCTGATCACCGGCAGCATCGCGCCGCGGCCGATCGCGCTGGTGACGACGCGCGGCGCGAACGGGCTTCACAATGCCGCGCCCTTCAGTTCGTTCACCTATATGGGTGAGGACCCGCCGCTGATGGTGATCGGGGTGGATCTCTATGGTGAAGAGAGCCACCGCCCCGGGGAAATCAAGGACACCCTGAAGAACATCGGGGAGCGCGGGGAATTCGTCGTCAACATGGTCGACGAGAGCCTGCTCGAGAAGATGGTATTGTGCGGCAGCGATTTCCCGTCACATGTCTCCGAGCTCGATGCGGTCGGATTGTCACTCGCGCCGTCGCAGGAGATGGAAACCCAAAGGATCGCCGAAACTCCGATTGCCTGGGAATGCAAACTCTACAAGATTCTCGATTTCGCAACGTCGCGGTCGATCGTGTTCGGCGAAATCGTTGCGATGTATTTCCGCGACGATCTGATCGACGCCGACGCGATGCGGGTCCGGGTTGACCGCTTTGCTCCCTGCGGGCGGCTGGGCGGCCCCAATTACAGCCGGACGAGCGATCGCATCAGGTTACCGGTGCCGACATTCACGTCGAAAGGCACCCCTCGCGTATAGCGTTCGGGACGCCTTGACCGCTCGGTTTGATGCAGGATTAATGCGGGACAACAATTAGCAGCGGCAATTTATTGCCGCTCAAAAAGTACGGTGGGGACAAAATGAGACTCGCATTTGCAGGCGTCGTTGCGTTGCTGGGTATTGCTGCCAGTGGCGTCGTTGGTGGGGTGTTGGCGCAGTCGGCCGCTCCTGCAGCAGCTCCAGGCGCAGCCGCGCCGCCTAATCCGGAATGGGCCTATCCGGCCAATCCGCCGGTCGCCGAGTTCGACGCCACCGTGGAGCACACCCTGCCGGGCAGCGGCCGGAAATATACCCAGGCGCAGGTCGAGAATGATTTCGCGCCGCCTGACTGGTTTCCGGAAGATCATCCGGCGATGCCGACGGTGGTTGCTAACGGCAGGGCGCCCGCCGTCAAGGCCTGCTCCAAATGCCACGTGACCAACGGCGCGGGGCATCCGGAATCCTCAGATATCGCCGGCATGTCCGAGGCGTACATTATTCGCCAGATGGCGGACTTCAAAGACGGTCGCCGCAAGGGAGGCCGCGCCGGTTCGATGTTGCCGATCGCGAAAGCCGTGAGTGACGAGGAAGTGCGCGAGGCGGCCCATTATTATGCCGCTCTGCCGCGCGTCGCCTGGACCCGGGTGGTCGAGACCGACACCGTGCCGAAGACCGAATTGCACGTCGGCGGCATGCGCTTCCCGATCGCCAATGGCGGCACCGAGCCGATCGGCAACCGCATCATCGAACTGCCGGAGGCGCCGGAGCGCGCCCATCTTCGCGACTCGCGCATGGGCTTTGTGGCACATGTGCCTGTCGGCAGCGTCAAGCGCGGCGAGGCGCTGGTGAAGGGCGAGGGCGGTCAAACGCCGGCATGCGCCACCTGTCACGGGCAAGACCTGAAAGGCATCGGCGAGGTACCATATCTCACCGGCCGTTCGCCGATGTATGTGTTTCGTCAGCTCAACGACATCAAGGTCGGCATACGCGGCGGACCCAGTGCGGAGTTGATGCAGCCCGTCGTCGCGAAGCTGACACAAGACGACATGCTGGCGATATCAGCCTATCTGGCGACGCTGCCGCGATAAGGTTGAAAGGAAAACTGTCGCATTCTCTTGTCGAGCGTCACATTCAGTGTCGTCCCTGCGTGCGCAGGGACGACAGTGAAGTTGCTACAGCATCACTCTTCCGCGTGACCGTATCCGATTTCGCTGCCGGGATAGCTCGGGCCGGCGGATGTGTCATACGCCCTCTTTGCGGACCGCAATTCCACTGAGCAGCGCGACCACTTCGGCTTGCCGGCTGCAACCGGTCTTTTCGAGCACCCCCTGCACTTGAGTGCGAACCGTGTTGCGCGATACGCCTGTATTTGAAGCAATCGTTTCGATGGTTTCTCCCGTCGTCAGGCTGCGCGCGACGCGGGCTTCCGCCGGCGTCAGATCGAACAGCGAGCGCACCAGTTCCACCGGCGGCGCCTCGGGAAAAGCAACCGGCATCATCACCAGCACACCGGCGCAACGCTGGAAAATATCGCGGCTGGCGCCACGGATGGGAACGATATGAACGACCATGGCGGCGTCGGCTTCGACCCCGCGGCTGGCGAAAGAGAGCACCGGCGTAGCGCCTTCGACGTCAATGTCGGCGACCGCCCGTTCGAACAGCGCGTGCGCACTGGAATCCTTCAGCGATATCCGGTCCCGGCCGTGCCACCTGATCTGGTCGGTGAGGGCCTCGATCAACCCGTTTGCCGCGAGAACCTTGCCGCGATCGTCGAAAATCAACGCAGGCAGGCCGAGCAGGGCCAGGGTCTCGCTGGCGATACGTGCGCGCTCCAATTGGAGCCGCGCCGACATCAGCGCGCTGCGCGCAAGGTGAGGCCGCAACGTGTCAAGCCGCGCAATGACGGAAGTCTCGACAGGGCCGCGCATGCGAAACCGTTCCAGGGTGAGACAGAGCGTCTCGCCGGTCGGCAGCGGCAGCGCTGTGCCCGTACCCCAACCAAGTCCCGCGGGCCACAGCAATTCGCGATAGACGGGATCGGCGGCCATTTCTTCTTCGGTGTCGTAAAGCTCTTTCTCCAGCACGAAGCCGGCATGCTGCGCGGCGCGCAGGCGCGAGACCCGCTGCCCACGTGTCACCAGATCGCTTTTGGCAAACAGCTCAATCCCGGCACGCAACGGTTCCGATGCGGTCCAGCTCTGCACCCGCGTTGACGAAGCCACGAAAAATGTGCCGCCAACGGCATCGGTGATTTGTGCGAGCTGGTCCAGAACCTTCGGCCAGCGCTCGGGCGCGAACGAGCATTCGTAGATGTCGTCGACTATCTTCTGATCCATGTAACCGACCCTGGGGCTGATCTTCGCGCCGCTTCCCAATTCATCAATCAAATTGTCTTAATCAAATCGCCTTCAATTCCGGAAAGTCTTAACTCCGGAAAGTCTCAATTTCTCGAAGTCTCAATTCCTGGACTCTTAATTTTTAGAAGTCTTGGCCCGGAACGCGGTCGTGACGAGCTGCAATGCCAACGCTTCAGCAACTTCGAAAGTCATGGATGCATGTACAGGAACCAGCTTGTTGCCTCTCAGCACGTTGAGAACCATCTCCACGTTGTCGCCTTTAAGGTTTACCGTCGAGTTCTGGATCGCCGGTAATTCGAACGGTGGTGCACCCTCAAGTTTAATTTGCACACTCTTCCCCCTCTAACAAGCAGATTGGCCCGGGCGGCAGGCTAAGTCTTCCGGCAGGTCGAGTCTTCGAGGCCAAGTCTTCGAGGCCAAGTCTTCATCGTACTTGCTCCTCTGGCAACTGTGGTATCCGCTATTTGGCTCTAGTGGGCGGGTCCAATCTCAGGATATTGGCTACGCGAGTTGGCGACGACCTATCTACCGTAGCCGGCTTGCGGCGCGAGCGCGCGCCTCGATGCCGGACCAGTCGCCTTTGGCAATCGCGCTCGCTGGCGCAATCCAGGAGCCGCCGACCGCAATCACTTTTGGATGCGCGGTCCATTCCGCCGCGTTCGCTTCGCCGATGCCGCCGGTTGGGCAATAGCTCACGGATGGAAACGGTCCACTCAGCGCGTGGAGCGCGGGAATGCCGCCCGCGGAAACGGCGGGAAAGAACTTCACGACGTCGAAGCCTGATGTGACGCAGGCAATCAGATCCGAAGCGGTCTGGATCCCGGGCACATAAGCAAACTCGCCGGATGCTGCCGCGCGCAGCAACGCGTCCGAATAGCCGGGACTGATGCCGAAGGCCGCACCGATCTTCTCGGCCCGTTCGAGGTCATCCGGCGTCAGCACCGTGCCGATGCCGACGACAGCGTCGGGAACTTCGGCGATTATGGCGGAGGCGGCTTCCAGCGCTGCGTCGGTGCGCAAGGTGATTTCGATGACGCGCAGGCCGCCTTTGACCAAAGCGCGCGCCAGCGGTACCGCGTCCGCCGCCCGATCGATGGTGATGACCGGGATGACCGGCGCGCTGGCGAGCAGCGTCCTGGCCCGCATCGAGGAAGCGTTCGCGCTCATGTGTCACCCTTCTGTTTCAGCAATGCCTTGACCTGATGCGCGGTCGGGATCGGCGTGACCGCGCCATAACCTTCGGTCGACAGCGCGGCGGCCGCGGCGGCGTAATGGCCCGCCTGTTCGATGCCATCGCCGGCAACGATCCGCGCGACGAAAGCGCCGCCGAACGTGTCGCCGGCGCCGGTGGCATCGACGGCCTTGCACGGATAGGGCGGAATGCGGAAACGCTGCGTGCGATCGGCGACCAGGGCGCCCTCGGCGCCGAGCTTGAGCGCGACGATTGTCGGGCCAAGCGACAAACAGCGATCGATGATTTTGTCGGCATCTTTCATGTCGGACAGTTGAATGACGTCGTCGTAGCTCGGCAGGCAAATGTCCGAGAGCGCAAGCGCATCCCAGATCACGGCGCGGGCGCGGCCAAGCGACCATAATTTGCGGCGCAGATTGGTATCGAACGACACCCTCACACCGCTGGCGCGGGCGTGCTCGATGGCGCGGTAACCAGCGTCGCAGGCCGACGCGGAGATGCCGAGCGAGATGCCGGAGAGATGCAGCACTTTGGCGCTGGCAATAGCGTCGAGCGGCAGATCCTGCGCGCGATAGCGGCTGGCCGGCGATCCGCTGCGGCAGAAGTCGAACTGGTGGCCGCTCTCGGTATGGCTGACGAAATAGACGCCGGTCGGCGCGTCATCGGCGGTCAGGACGTGCGCGTCGTCGATCTTTTCGGCGCGCCACAGCGCGCGCAGCAGCGCGCCGTTGGTGTCATTGCCGATGGCGGAGATGTAGCCGGTTCGCGCGCCTTGCCGCGCCGCGGCGACGGCGAAGTTTGAGGAGTCGCCGCCGCAGTCACGCAGAAACATCGCGCCGTCGCCGCCGCGGGTCTGATTGAACTCCACCATGGGCTCACCCATGGACAGGATGTCGGAGGCGTCGCGCATTTTAATCAACCCGACCAGCCAAGATGGCTGAAGAAATCGCGCGTGCGGTCCTTGGTCGGCGCGTCGAAGATCTGGCTGGGCAATCCCTGCTCGACGATGGCGCCGTGGTCCATCACGACGATCCAGTTGCCGACGCGCCGGGCGAAGGTCATTTCGTGTGTCACCACGACCATGGTCATGCCTTCCTCGGCGAGTTGCTTCATGACGTTGAGCACTTCGCCGATGGTCTCCGGATCGAGCGCCGAGGTCGGCTCATCGAATAGCATGATCGCCGGATCCATGGCCAGCGCGCGGGCAATGGCGACGCGCTGCTGCTGGCCGCCGGAGAGTTGCGCCGGATGGCTGTTGGCCTTGTCGGCCAGCCCGACTTTTTTCAGGAGCGCGATGGCGCGGGCTTCGGCAACGTCCTTTGATTGTTTGAGCACGCTGAGCGGGCCGGCCATGACATTACCGAGCGCCGTCTTGTGCGGAAACAGTTCGAAATTCTGGAACACCATGCCCATGCGCTGCCGCACCTGGCGCATGCCGTCCCAGTCCTTCGGCATCATTTGGCCGTCGAGCTTGATCTCGCCTTCGTCCATCAGCTCGAGGCCGTTGGTGCAGCGGAGCAGGGTCGATTTGCCCGAGCCGGAGGGGCCGATCAGGCACACGACCTCGCCCTTGTAGACTTCCATCGACACGCCCGAGAGCGCCTGGAAGCCGCCGAACTTCTTCTTCACGCCGTGATAGGACACCGTCGGTACGCCGCCGGCGTTTGCGCGTTTCGCTTCTTCGTTCATTCGCTCACCCGATAGCGATTGTTAAGCCAGTCCACCAGCTTCGCCTGGGGGTAGCCGAGTATCCAGTAGATGATGGCCATCGCGGTCAGCATCTCGAGGACGCGGAAAGTCTGCGAGCGCACGCGCATCGCCTCAAAAGCCAGTTCGCCGACGGAGATGACGGAAACCAGCGACGTATCCTTGAACAGCGACACCCATGTGCTGGCGAGCAGCGGCATCACACGCCGCACCGCCTGCGGCATGACGATCTCGAACATCACCCGGGCGCGGCTCATGCCGAGCGCATAGCCCGCTTCGCCCTGGCCCTTGCGGATGGAGGCGATGCCGGCGCGAAACGACTCGGCGTTGTAGGCGGACACGTTGAGGCTGAGCGCCACGATGGCGGTCGCGACCGGCGAGAAGCGAATGCCGGTCGACACCGGCAGAATGTAATAGGCCGTGTAGATGACGAGGATCAAAGGCAGGTTGCGGAAGAACTCGACGAACGTCGCGCTGATTGCCGCCAGCGCCCGGTTGCCGGAAAGCCGCATCAGCGCCAGCGCCATACCGCCGGGCACGGCGATCAGCATCGTGACAACCGAGAGGAAAATAGTGAGCTTGGTGCCCTCCCAGAGCACATCGGCGTTCTTCCAGACGACGGACCAATCGTATGTCATGACCGCCCCAAATAGGCGTAGCGCGAATAGATCGCGTCGACCAAACGGGTAACCGGGAACAGGATCAGGAAATAGACGATCATCGCGACGATGAAGACCTCGACGGGGTGGAAGCTCTGCCCGGCGACGGTTTGCGAACGATTCATGTATTCGGGCACTGCAATAACCGCGGCAATGGCGGTGTCCTTGATGGTGATCGAGAACACCGAGCCGAACGCCGGCAGCATGCGCACCAAAGCCTGCGGCAGGATGATGTCGCGGATGGCCCGCATGCGTGACATGCCGAGGGCGTAGGCCGCGCGCGATTGGCCGGGGCGGACTGACATGATGCCAGCACGAATGATCTCAGCGACGTAGGCGGAAATATGCACGGTCAGCGCCAGCGTGGCGGCCCAGAACGGCGGCAGCGTAATGCCAAGGACGACGGGAAGCGCGAAATAGGTCCAGACCAGGACGACCAGAACCGGGATCGAGCGCATGGAGTCGATATAAAACACCAGCGGCAGGCTCAGCCACTTCGGCCCATAGCAACGGGCAAGACCGATGGCCGAGCCGAGCACCACGCTCAGCACGATGGTCAGGCCCGACAGTGCCAGGGTCAGCAGCAGGCCGCCGGCCAGAAACTGCCAGCTTTCAATGACGGGTTCGAAGTCGAGCGACATTTTACTTTATCCGGCAGTGTTACTTTATCCCGGAAACCATGCCGGCCCCGGCGAGGGCGGCATGGTTCGCGTTTGCGTGCTACTTCATGTTCGCGACGACAGCTTCTTCCGCCTTTTCGAGCTTGGCGTGAACAGACTTCTCGACCGCGGTCATCCATTCGAGCAGCGCGGGCTGGTTCTTGTCGATCGCCATGCCGACGGGCTGGGCCTTCTCAAGGCTGCCCTGGCAATTATTGGCGGCGGGCAGAACGGCGAGACCCTTCACCTTACGGCTCATCGGCACATAAGGAATGCGGTTGATCGGCGCAGCGTCGGCGCGGCCGGCCATAACGTCTTCAAGCGGCGCGGTCGCGCCGGAATTGACGACGCCGAGCAGCTTGGCCTTGGGGAAGCGCTGCTTGACCCAGCCTTCTTCGCCGCCGCCGATGAAATAGGCGATGGTGTAGTCCGGGCTGTTGAGCTCATCCATCGACTTGGCCTGGGCGAACTTGGCGTTGTCAGCCTTGCCGAACATGCAGACGCTGGTGTTCGAGTAGAGGATGAAATCGGCGACGGCCTTGCGCTCGGCATTCTCGGCGAGCGGCGTGATCGAGATATCGACCTGGTTGGCCGCCAGCACCGGCACCTTGGTCTCATGCGAGACCAGGACCGGCTGCAGCTTCACGCCGAGCAGGTTGGCGTATTCCTGCGCGAGCGTCCACGCCGGCCCGGACCATTGATCGCCCGAGCTGGTGGTATTTTCGACCAGCCACGGCGCGTTGGCCAGCACGCCGACACGCAATGCGCCGGCTTTCCTGATGGCGTCGATGCGCGGGCTCTTACCCGGCGCGGGTACTTCCTGCGCGAACGCCGGCAGCGAGACGGCCAGCATGCAGGACGCCATCAGTGTCGTCTTCATGAGCTTCATGTTTCTCTCCCCGGTTTTTGAAGTTGGCTAAGGTGGATTTCGCGTCCGATGTCCAAAGCATGGTCAGTGCATCGAGCACGCCGCTTTCGAAGGCTTCGGACTGCGCCAGCGTGGCCGGTACGATGTCAGTCATGGCAAAGATCGATGTCAGGAGCGACCGCGGCGTATCGGCATTTCGTGCTGCCTGCAGCAGTCTGTCTTTATTGGGATCGTCCACGGTGAGCGGCGATCCGTTGTCGTCTTGCTGCTTGAGAAAGCGAAGCCAGGCGGCGGTGACCAGCGCCATGCATGGCGCGGGCTGCCCTTTGGCGATGCGATCCTGTGCCGTTGCGAAAATACGCATCGGCAGTTTTTGTGAGCCGTCCATCGTGATCTGCGCGGTGCGATGCTTCAGCGCCGGATTGCGGAAGCGTTCGATCAGCGCCCGGCAATAGGCCGTCAGATCGACGCTGCCCGGCATCTGCAGTGTCGTCGCCGCTTCGCTCATCAGCCGTGACACGAAATGCGCGATGCCCGGTTCATTCATGGCGTCGGCCACGGTCGGCAGGCCGGCAAGCTGGCCGAGATAGGCGATGGCCGAGTGGCTGCCGTTGAGCAGCCGCAGCTTCATGATCTCATAGGGCCGCACATCGTCGGCCATGGTTGCGCCGGTGCGCTCCCAGGCCGGACGGCCTTGCGGGAAGCGATCTTCAATGACCCATTGCGTGAACGGCTCGCAGATGACGGGCCATGCATCGGTGACGCCGGCCCTGGCGGCGATGACCGATCTGTCGGCGTCGGTGGTAGCCGGCACGATGCGGTCGACCATCGAATTGGGGAAGGCGACGTTATCGGCGATATAGCGCGCCAGCTCGGGCGACAGTAATTCGGCAAAGCGGACGATGATGCCGCGCGTCGAATGGCCGTTCTCCGGCAGATTGTCGCAGCACAGCACGGTGAAAGGCGGCAGACCGGCGTCGCGGCGCGCGCGCAAGGCGGCGACGATAATTCCCGGCACTGTGAGCGGGCTGCCGGGATGCGCGATGTCGTGCAGGATCGCCGGATCGGCCTCATCGAGTGCGCCATCGGCGGCGCGGCGGTGGTATCCCTTTTCGCTGACGCTGATGGTGACGATGCGAACCGCGGCGTCGGTACAACGGGCGACGACAGCGGCCGGATCATCAGGCGCGACCAAAACGCCGGTCAGCGGGCCCATGACGCGGAGCTTTTCGCCGGCGCCGTCCCGCTCGGCGCGCAGATAAAGCCAATCCTGCGGGGCAAGCGCATCGCGCACGGCGGGGCTGCGCAGGCTGACGGCGAGAATGCCCCAGCAGGGGTCGTCGGCGAGCAGCGGCTCCGTATAGGACGCGAGATGGGCGCGGGCGAAAGCGCCGAGGCCGAGATGTACAATGCCCGTCGTGAGACCGGCGGCCGCATAGACCGGCCGCGCCACCGTGTCCGGCAGCGAAGCGAGAGTTTGATGCGACAGCCGCGCGGCGCTCATAGCGGCAGCCCCTCGATGGATGCGAGGGCAGTCATGACGCCGCGCAATTCCGCCAGTCCGCGCATGCGGCCATACAGCGGATAGCCCGGATGGGTGGCGCGCTTGTCGTCGTCGAGCAACTGGTGGCCGTGGTCCGGCCGCAGCGGCAGACGCCAATGGGCATCGCCGGCCTCCTTGCGCCGCTTCTGCTCGCGCAGCAGCGGCAGCATGACCTGTACCATGTCGACGTCGCCGCCGAGATGTTCGGCCTCGACGAAGGAGCCGTCGTCTTCCTTGGTGACGTTGCGCAGATGGACGAAATGTGTCCGCGGCGCAAAACGCCGGGAGATGGCCGGCAGGTCATTTGATCGGCCGGCACCGAGCGAGCCGGTGCACAAGGTAATGCCATTGGCCGTACTGTCGACCGCGGCGGTGATGAAGTCGAGATCGTCGCTGGTCGACGCAACCCGTGGCAACCCAAACAGCGGGCGCGGCGGATCGTCGGGATGAATGCAGAGCCGGACGCCAGCTTCTTCCGCAGTCGGCGTCACTTCGATGAGAAACCGTTTCAGGTTGGCGCGCAGCGCGGCGTGATCAATGCCGGCGTAGCGCGCGAGCATCTTGCGCAGTCCCGGCACGTCATAGCGATCATAGGCGCCGGGCAGGCCGGCCATGATGGTGGCGAGCAGGCGATCCTTGTCGGATTCGCTCGCCGCATCGATCCAGGCGCGGGCTTTGGCGAGAACATCGGGCCGCTGCTCGCCTTCGGCGCCGGGGCGCTTGAGGATGAAACAATCGAACGCCGCATATTCATGGGCATTGAAGCGCAGCGCCGTGCCGCCATTCGGCAGTGGCGTGGCCAATCGGGTGCGGGTCCAGTCCAGCACCGGCATGAAATTGTAGCAGACGGTTGTGACGCCTTCGGCCGCGAGGTTGCGCAGCGACTGGCGATAATTGTCGAACAAGGGCGGCAGGTCGCCTTCGCCGAGCTTGATGGCTTCGGCAACGGGCAGGCTCTCGACGACGCTCCAGCGCAAGCCGCCGGCGGCATCAATGACGTTCTTGCGCCGGGCGATCTCGTCGCGGCTCCACACCACACCATAGGCGACGTGATGTAACGACGTCACGATGCCGGTCGCGCCGGTCTGGCGAATTTCCGCCAGCGACACTTTGTCCTCAGGACCGAACCAGCGCCACGTTTGTTCCATATCAGGCAATCCCCTGATCGAGCGCCGCCGGCTCCAGCTCAAAGAACCGGGCGTGCTCCTGCGCGATGCGTTCTACCGCGTCGAACACGGTGCGCAGATGGGCCTGCATCGCCTGTTCGGCGCCGGATGGGTCCTTGTCGCGGATGGCGCCGACGATATCGACGTGCTGGCGATAGATCATCCTGGGCCAGCCTTTATCGGCCAGCGATAGATGGCGCACGCGATCAAGCTGCGCCTTGACCGAAGCGATGAGGTCCCAGGCATGCGGATGACCGGCGATGCCGAGGATCATCGTATGCATCTGCTCATCGAGCCGGAAAAAGGCGGCCTGATCGCTTTTTTCCAGGGCATTCTTCTGGTGCGAGAGCTGTTGACGCAAGGCAGCAACCTGCGGCCGCGTCGCGCGCTCGGTGGCAAATCGCACGGCGCGGCATTCGATGGCCTCGCGCACGAACTGACTGCTGGTGACTGAGGAAAGCTTGATCGGTGCAACGAAAGTGCCGACCTGAGGCACGATTGCAAGCAGGCCTTCTTTGGCCAGCCGTTGAATGACTTCGCGCACAGGCGTGCGGCTGATGCCGTGTTGCTCGGCAAGCCGCGTCTCGGAAAGTGCTTCGCCCGGCAGCATACGCCCGCACAGGATGTCATCGCGCAAACGATCGAACAGCCGGCCGCCGCGCAGACGCGCGGATTCCATCGGGGGAATGGAAGTCTGTGGTCGCTTGCTCAGAGCCATGGCGGACGTTGTACACTTGTATACAAGTAAAGAGCAAACAGATTCTCAGCTTTAAAAGCGGTTGATTATGGTGCGCCGCACAAGGGTGGCAGCCCGCAGCCTCTCAATAGCTACCGCTTTCCAGGCTGCATGAACCTTATCTGCAACGGCCTCGGACCTCGGATGACATCCAACGTGACGGCTTACCTCAAGCTCGTTGCCACGATCATGCGACTGCCGTCGATCATATGGAAGCAGGCGGATTGACCGGGATGGATCGGATGGCATTTCCAGTCCGAGATCTGGTTACCAGCGACCTGAAATCCACGTTTGGCATTGGCCTTCACCGTGGTGATTGTCATGCCGAGCATCGCGATCAAGACCACGAGAATGAATGCGGTATGCAGATGCGTCCAAACAATCCTGTCCATCGCCGTTCTCCCTGTTCGATGAGGGAAGGTTAGGCGGCCTTCAGGATGATTTCCGTGACGTGGATCACGGGCGCGATGTCTGCTGTGGGCGCCAGGAGCGGACAGAGGCATTGGCGGCCTCGATAACCATCCGAACCTCACGGCAATCTTGCGTGAAGGCTGAAAAAGCCGCAAATAACTGGACCAGTTCAGTCGTTATCCCGGGAATCCCAAACACATGCAGTTCGATGACGTTATCCTCGGCCGCCGCAGCATCCGCGGTTACAAACCCGATCCGGTCCCTAAGGCACTAATTGAGGAAATTATCGGTCTGGCGATGCGCGCGCCGTCATCGATGAACACCCAGCCCTGGAATTTTTACGTCATCACGGGCGAGCCGCTGAATAAAATCCGCGCCGGCAACACCGAGCGAATGGTGTCAGGTGTGCCGCAGTCGCGCGAGTTTCGCACCGGGCAGCCCTTTGCAGGTCCGCATCGCGACCGGCAGGTTGGCGTCGCCAAGCAATTGTTCTCCGCCATGGGGATCGCGCGCGACGACAAGGAGATGCGCCAGGACTGGGTGCTGCGCGGCTTTCGTCAGTTCGACGCGCCGGTATGCGTGATCGTGACCTATGACCGCGCGCTGGACGGCAGCGACGATACGCCGTTCGATTGCGGCGCGGTGGCGACCGCTCTGGTCAATGCCGCCTGGTCTCGCGGGCTCGGCGCCGTCATCAACAGCCAGGGCATCATGCAATCGCCCGTGGTGCGAGAGCATGCCGGAATAGCGGATGATCAGGTCATCATGAAAAGTATCGCGCTGGGCTGGCCGGATGAAAGTTTTCCGGCCAATGCTGTCGTGTCCGAACGAAAGTCGGTCGAGGAAGCGACGGTGTTCGTCGGTTTCGGCGACTAGAGAGGTTTCGCGCGACAGCGCATTTCACATTAAAATTAAAGGAGAGAAGCGATGGACCTCAAGGGCATGGTTGCATTGGTGACGGGCGGCAATGGCGGGCTGGGGCAGCGCATTTGCCATGCGCTCGCGCAGGAGGGCGCAAATGTCGCCGTGATGTACGCCCGCAGCCGCAACCAGGCGGAAAGCGTCGCCAGCGAACTGATGTCGAGTTACCAAATCAAGGCCCAGGCTTTCGGCTGCGATATCACCGATGCTGCGGCCGTGGATCAGCTGGTCGGCGAGGTCACCCAGGCCTTCGGCCGCCTCGATATTCTGATCAATGACGCCGCTTACAACGTCGCGATCCCCTTTGCCGACCTCGATGGTCTGACGCCGGAAGTATGGAATGACATCATGGCCATCAACCTGACCGGGCCGATGAGCCTGTCCAAGGCGGTGGCCCCTGTCATGAAGGCGCAGGGGCGAGGCCGTATCGTCAACATCGCTTCGGTCGCAGGGCTCGCCCCGACCGGCTCTTCGATCGCCTATGCGGTGTCGAAGGCGGGGCTCATTCATCTGACGCGCTGCATGGCGGTGGCGCTGGCGCCCGAGACGCTGGTCAACTGCGTGGCGCCGGGTCTCTTGGACGGCACGCGGGCGACCGCCAATCTCAAGTCCGAGCAGATCGAGCGCGCCGCATCGGCCTCGCTGCTGAAGAAGCCCGCCGACAAGGACGACTGCGCCGACATGGTCGTCACCATGTGCCGCACCGAGACCATGACCGGCCAGACCGTCGTCATCGACGCCGGGCGGATCTTTCATTAGTGCGGTTTCGATCGAAAGCCTGCCCCGGATACTCGCCGTAACCTGACATGTTGGAACACATTTTGCAGAGCTCTATTGGTTGCGAAATGCGCTTGATGACAGCGAGGTACCCTTTTGGAGAGATGCATGAAGGTTAGTCTGCCGCGCGTCATTTTTCACCTCGTGGGAGGCTTGCTTCTCCTGCTGTCGCTTGGTCCCGCGCGCTCGCTAAGCGCTGAGGAATACCCCACGCGGCCGGTCAAATTGATCGTTCCATTCTCGGTTGGAGGCGATGCCGATGTGATCGGCCGCGTCCTCGCGGAGCGTCTGGGCGCGGAGCTGAAACAGCCCATCATCGTGGAAAACGTGACCGGCGCGGGCGGCAATATCGGCGTGGAGCGGGTGATCCGCTCCGAGCCCGACGGCTACACGTTGCTGCTTGCCCCGATGGGGGTCTTGTCGGTCAATCCGACCCTGTACAAGGGGCTGACATTCGACGCATCCAAAGACCTCATACCGATTTCGCTCGCCTACGAGACCGGGCATCTGGTGGTCGTGAATCCCAACTTGCCGGCCAAGTCGCTGGCTGAATTGGCGGAACTTGTTCGCAGCAAGCCGGGAAAGTTCAGCTTCGGGTCCGGCGGTCTGGGAACATCGACCCATCTCTACGGTGAGGTCTTCAAAATGACGGCGAAGGGCGACATTCTGCACGTTCCTTATCGCGGCAACGGGCAAGCGTTGAACGATGTCATCGCCGGTCAGATCCAGATCATGTTTCCGCAAATCGCTTCCGCGGCAAGTCAGGCTGCAAGTGGCCTGGTCAGGCCGCTGGCCGTAACGACGGAACATCGCTCGCCACTGCTGCCGGACGTGCCGACCGTCGTCGAGGCCGGCATGCCCGAACTGGCCGGGACCTCGTGGGGCGCCATCATGGCGCCGCGCGGCACGCCGCCTGAAATCGTGACCCGTCTGAATAGCGCGATCGTCAAGGTCGTGAACGGTTCGGATGTACGAGGCCGCTTTGAAGCGATCGGCATCAACGCCCGCACCAGCACGCCCAAAGAATTGGGCAGTCTGATCGATTCAGAACTCGCTCGCTGGAAGCGTGTGATTGCGGCCGCCAATCTTACGATCAACTGAGGCCGTTGCCTCGCCGCGCGTGCCGGCTCTCTCCGGCTGTGAGTCCGCCAAAATTTATGAAAGAAAAAGATGGACCTGATCATCAGAAACGCGCTCATTCCCCATGACGCCCAAACGGAATGTGTCGATATCGGCGTCAAGGACGGCAAGATCGTCGCGATCGAGAAGGACCTTAAGGCTGAAGGTGAAGCCTATGATGCGAACCACAGACTCGTTTGTGGCGGACTCGTCGAAACGCATATTCATTTGGACAAGGCCTATCTGATCGAGCAATGCCCGGCCTTGCCGGGGCGCGACATCAGTCCCGTGCCGTACACGTCTTCGATCAAGCCGAAACTATCAACGGAAGAGGTTTATGGCCGGGCGGAGCGGGCGCTCAGGGAATGCCTGATGCGCGGAACCACGCACATCAGGACGCATGTCGAAGTCGATCCTGTCATCGGCATGCGCGGCTTCGACGCGATCGAGAAGCTCAAGGCTGACTACCAATGGGCGGCTGACATCCAGATTTGCGTGTTCCCGCAGGACGGGCTGACGAATTTGCCGGGAACGGAAGAGCTGATCGTCCAGGGTTTGCGGCGAGGCGCAAATCTGATCGGCGCCGCGCCACGATACGATACCGACGCCAAAGCGCAAATCCTGCGTATTTTCGAGCTGGCCCGGGAATTCGATGTCGATATCGATATGCATCTCGATGTCGGTCCGACCGCCGATCATCTTGATGTCTACGACGTGATCGAACTCACCAAGCGGCATGGCCTGGGCGGCCGCGTCACCGTTGGCCACATGGCAAAGCTTTCATTGTTGCCGCCGGCAGAGCTGGAAAAAGTCGGCGCGCGGCTGGCCGACGCCGGCATCAACGTCACCGTGTTGCCCGCGACCGATCTTTTCCTGATGGGCAGGAAGCATGATCATGCGGTCCATCGCGGCGTGGCCGATGCGAATTTTCTGCTTCAGTGCGGCGTGAATTGTTCGATCTCGTCAAATAACATCATGAACCCGTCCACGCCTTACGGCGATTGTTCCCTGATCAGGATTGCGAACCTTCAGGCCAACGTGCTGCAGGTGGCGCTACCCGACGAGTTGGCCGAATGCTTTCACATGATTACGGATCGCTCGGCGCGCATTCTCAATCTCAGGAATTACGGCGTCGAGGTCGGCAATCCGGCCGACATCGTCGTGATCGACGCGCCATCGCCCGAAAAGGCTGTCGCGGAAATTCGGCAGCCCGTTGCGGTCTTCAAGCGCGGCAGACGGACCGTGGCATGGGACCTGCCGCAACTTCTGCAACCGAGTGCCTGAAATAACAGGCTTGCATCAGTTTAGTTTGATGCCGGCAGTATGGATAACATTCGCCCATTTGTCGGTATCCTTCGCGATGAATGTCCGGAATTCCGCCGCCGAAGTTGCAAACGTGGCGGCGCCAAGATCGGCAAGACGGAACTTCATGTGCGGATCGGCAAGCCCGTAGGATGGGTGGAGCGCAGCGATACCCATCGCATCTTGGTGACATGGCGTCGCGCGCCGAGGTGATGGGTTTCGCAAGTGCTCTACCCATCCTACGGGCTGAAATCAAAATAGGCACTGAGGGGTAAAACCGGCGGCCAGCCCCCGACGGCGCTTAGCAACGAATGGGCAATCGTCGAAGCTGCCTCAATGGTCGTCGCCCAACTTCTGCAAATCGTCTCCCTGCAGAGTCGTCCGCAGAATTTGATGCCAGACGTCCTTGGCATCGGATTTGGAGAGCTCGCTATCGTCGGCGCGCAGCGTAAAGACGAGGGTATAGGGCGTGGTTATGTCTCTGCTGGTCGATGTCCAGTCGATGATCGTGAACGTGTTCAAAGCGCCGTCTACATCGGTTGGCGCTGCACTGACTTCGATATTCGACGATTTCTTCGTTCCTTCGCGAATGGCCTCGATCGCCGTATCCAGCCGATCCGCGTCGCCTTGAATCGTGAACTTGACGATTCCGTTGGCTTCGTTCCTGGCGTATCCTGCCAGATTGTACTTTATCGCCTGCTTCATAATCATGGCCCGGAAGCCAACGTGCTGATCGTTGCCGGTTACGGTACCCAAAATAGCTTTTTTCTGCTGCATCGCGCTCTCCGCATGATTTGCTGGGGGTTCTTGCCAGGCCGTGTGACCATAAACTTGGTGGCGTGACGCGATGATGTCCACTTCGCGCACAAAGCCCGTAGGATGGGCGGAGCCGACGGGTCGCGCGAACGCGCGCCCGATGATAAACTCCGCGATGTCAATCGCATCTTGGTGACATTGGCGCCGCGCAAAGGTGATGGGTGTCGCAAGTGCTCTACCCATCCTACAGGCTGAGCACACCCAGCGGTTCAGCACTGGTGTCCTGCCAGCACGCTCGACAGGAAGCCGATATGAGCCCAATCACACGCCGTCGGCTTGGACACCAAGGTGCCAAACCATTTATTCGCGAGCGAACCGTCATTGTCGACCCAGGGGATCGGCGGCAAATGCGGCAGGTAGGATGCGTACGGCATCACCATCGCAAGCCTCGCTCGGCCCGGAAACTGTTCGAGGAATGACTTGTTCATTCCACCGTCGAATCCGCTGTAGATGGGCGCGGTCGGCGCGTTGTCCTTGAGCAGTTGCGCGTATTCGAGTTCGTCGGTGCGTTGTTTCGCCTGCGCCATCAGCGCGATTTTCGGGTTCACGACGAAGGCGGGGCATTTGCCGGTGGGATTGAACACCAGGGGACCAGCCGAATTGGCGGGCGCCTGCGCATCGAAGACGTAAGCGCGATCGCACACATTTACTTTCGGCTCGAGATGCGTCGTCTCGAAGTGATCGTTGCCGATCTTGAGCATTTGCCAGAACGCCAGGTTCGGACTGTTGCGATGCCGCGCCAAATTCGCCGGCGTCAAACGGAACGGATAGGCCTGGAGCTGGAAGGATGCCGCGCCGCCGAGGAGTGTATCGCGCGCCAGCGCGTAGATCTCGCTGATCTGTTCGTCGGTCATGGCGTAGCAACCGCTCGACCAGCAGTCGCCATGGATCATGAGAAAGCTGCCGGTGCGGTTGTTCGCCTTGTCGAAACTGTTGGGAAAGCCGGTATTGATCGCAAGATAGTAGTTGGAGTTGGGATTCATTTGCGCCGGCGTAATCGCATAGAATCCCTCCGGCGTCTGCCGGTCGCCTTCGTTGAACTTCGGTCCGAGATCGCCCGACCAGCGGCAGATCGGATAGGTCTTGAGGATCTGGAAATGGCCTGTCGTGTCCTGCTTCCAGACTTCAAGCTCCGCCTCTTCCTTGAAGGTGCGCAAGATAATCGGTGAATGTTTCGGCATGTTCTTTTGCTGGAGCAGCGCGAGCAGCTCGGGCGGCAGCTCCTTGGTGGCCTTGCCGGGCAACCCATTGCTGTTTTCGCCAAGGCATGCCGCAGGCGTCACCCCCGCGGCAAAAGCTGCCAGTACGAGCGCGCGAAACAACGCGGCGCGGATCATTGCATTACCTCCGGCGTGGAATCTCCTGTCTGGAGCTTGTAGCCGGTGGTTTTCACAAGGCAAGCCTGGATGGGGGCGGGCGCCGTCGAAGCCCCGTCGCATTCTATTTGACCATGGCTTTCACCAGTAGCCGCCGCCACACCGCATCAGGCAAAATTTGATTTAGCCGAAAAAACGGGCCGGGTTTGGCTAGGTAGCGCAACCGGTTGCTTGGATCATTCGCCGCACGGTAAATTACTTTCGCAACATCCTCCGGCCTGGACCCCGCGGAGTTCCTTTTCGTAAACATAGCCAAAAATTTGGTCATGCTCGCGCGATAGGGCTCGCTCACCACCGTCTGCTTGCTGCTTTTGCCAAACTCGGTGTTGATGCTGCCGGGCTCGATTATTTTGACGCGGATATTAAACGGCTCCAACTCAAAGCGCATCGATTCGCTCAACCCTTCAACCGCGAATTTTGTCGCGATATAGGACGAGGTGTAGGGAAGAGCCATGCGGCCGATAATGGAAGAGACGTTGATAATCAAACCTTCGCCGGCGCCCCTCATCACCGCCAGCATTTGCTGCGTGACACCGATCAAGCCGAATAGATTGGTCGCGAATTGCTGTTGGATCTGCTGACTGTCTATGGCTTCAATGGGGCCGAACAAGGCGTAGCCTGCATTGTTCAGCAGCACATCTATCTTCTTATATTGATCGACTGAATCGGTCAGAGCTCGCGCAATGGAATCTTCGTTCGTCACATCCAGCGCGAACAGGCTGATTTGCGGGTGCTTAAGCGCGGGATCGGCCTTGAGCGGGTCGCGCATGGTTGCGGCGACATTCCAGCCCCTTTCGGCGAAATAAAGCGCAGTAGCCCGTCCGATACCGCTGGAGGCCCCGGTGATCAGAATCGTTTTAGCCATTGGTCTCGTTCTCTGGTTGGAGTTGAACTATTGCGCCTTGAGCCGCTTCATGAAGGCGCCGAAATGAGGGACCAACTCCGCGAACAACGGTTCGTCGCGATGACGAAGCATGATCTCGCCGAACAGCTTCACGCCGGTGGTGAACTCAGCCACTTCGCCCTCGGGTAAAATGCCAAGTGAGGCGACCCGCTTCATCAGCTGGAACAGCTCGTCATGGTTGGTCACGACGAAGCTGAGGCTTTCGTCCTGGCCGGCGGGCAGATCCGCCGGCTGTCGTTGCAGTGTCACGCGATAGGAATGGGGCATGGGACCGGCCAGTTTCGCCTTCAGTTGATATTATCAACTTAGCTTGTTAGTTGATTATGTCAACCGATCATTTATGCTGCGAGAATGGACAAGCTGATTGAGCTATTGCGCGAGGTCTCGGGTTTTTTCCAATCGTGCCTTCAGGAACTTCCGTCGCTCCGTGACCTGAAGCTGGCGCCGTTTCAGGGGCGGTTACTCGCTCTTGTCAGTCGGCGTCCGGGGTGTTCGCAGCAAGAGCTTGCTGCATGGATGGATCGCGACAAGGCGCAGATTGCGCGCACGATCAAGGAGCTGGAAGCCCGGGGGTTTCTCATTCGCTCCGCACAAAAATCTGACTGGCGGTCCTATAGCCTGATCCTCACCGCGGAGGGCGAACGCGCCTGCGCGTTACTGATGCAGGAGCGCGCCGCATTGGCTTTGGCGGTAACGGCTGAGTTGTCAGCCGAGGAGCGGCGCGTGATGACCGGCGTACTGAACAAGATGAAGGGACGGCTGAAAGACCGCATGGATGCCGGGTCGTGATCGGGCGCCGGCGAAGTCCGCCAATGACCGGAGCGGAACCGGGGCCAAGGAAATCGACCGGTGCAAGAGGTCAGAACCCCATCGCCGCACCATCGCTGCGCGGGTCGGTGGCGCCCTCGAACATGCCGTCGGCATGGCGCACCACCGCCCCGCCGTGACCCATCGTCGAGGTGAAGTCGGCCAGCATTTCGATATCGTGTCCGGCGTCGCGCATCGCCTGCACCACACGCGGGTCGAAACGGCTCTCGAGTTTGAGCGTCACGGTGGCATCGCCCCAGGTCTTGCCGAGCAACCAGCGTGGCGCGGTGATCGCAGCCTGCAATTCCTGACCGTACATCGCGTAGCGCGAGAAGATCGCGGACTGGCTCTGCGGCTGGCCTTCGCCGCCCATGTTGCCATACACCATTCGCCTTCCGTCCTTGAACAGCGCCATCGCCGGATTGAGCGTATGAAACGGCTTGCGGCCCGGCTTCAGCGCGCGCGGACCATCGCCTTGGAGCAGAAAGCTCGATCCGCGATTTTGCCAGACGATGCCGGAATTCCCGAGCACGCAGCCCGAGCCGAATTCGAAATAGATGCTTTGAATGAAGCTGACCGCTATTCCATCCTTGTCGATCGCACCGAGCCAAACCGTGTCGCCGGGATTGGCCGGCACCGGCCATGGCAACGCGCGCGTGGGCGACACATTCGAGGCGAGCTGATCGAGAATTTCAGGCTTAAGATAGTCTTCGGCCTTCTGCACCATCAATGCGGGATCGCCGACGATCCGGTCGCGCACCAGAAAGGCCTGTTTGGTCGCCTCCACGATGCCGTGCAGATATTCGAACGTTTCAGCTTGCTTGATGTTCAGACGCTCGAAAATCGCCAGGATCATCAGCGACGCGAGGCCCTGCGTCGGCGGCGGAAAATTATACAGCGTTGCATCCTTGACGCCGACCGAGAGCGCCTCGCGCCGCTGCGCCTTCTGTGAGGCCAGGTCCGCCAGCGTGACCGGCGATCCACAGCGCTTCAGGTCAGCGGCGATCTCCTTGGCCAGCTCTCCCGTGTAGAAATCCATGGCGCCGTGCTGGCCGAGCCGTCTGAGCGTCGCGCCCAACGCCGGCAGCTTCATCAACTGCCCGGCCTTCGGCAGTTTGCCTTGAAGTAAAAATGTTTCGATGAAGCCGGGCGAATCCCGAAGTTCAGGTAATTTCGTTTCGGTCAGTTCCTGTTGTCCTGACGTCACGGCGAATCCGTTTTCGGCCGACCACACGGCGTCCTCGAGCAGCCGCGACAATGGCAGTTTGCCGCCGATCTCCTGATTGATCTTGATCACCTCGGCCCACCCCGAGATGGTGCCCGCGACCGTATTGGCCGCAAGCGGGCCGCGCGAGGGGATCTCGGTCAGGCCTTTTGCCTTGTAGAACTCCACGGTCGCGGCCGAAGCTGCTCCGCCGCAACCGTCCACCGCGATCGGCGGTTGGCCATCTTTTGAAATGAGCCAGAACCCGTCGCCGCCGATCGAATTCATGTGCGGATAGACCACCGGCAGGCTTGCCGCCATCGCCAGCGTTGCCTCGATGGCGTTGCCGCCTTCGCGCAACACGCGCAAGCCTGCTTCGCTGGCAAGATGATGCGGGGAGGTTACCATGCCGCGGCGGGAGCGAGGCGTGTTGAGCATAAAGTCCGTCCTCTTCAATGATCAGGCTGATTTTTGAGCAATCCAGCAGACACTGGTTTTCTCCGCTGCACACTATTTCCGGCGTGAAATCCTTCTTGTTCGGAGTTTGTAGCCGCTGGCTTTCATAAGGCAAGCCTGAGGTTCAGGCGTCGGCGAAGCCTGCTAATGACCCAGGCCGTGTAAAAACGATTTTCCTCCCCCAAAAACTGCGCGCAACCGGGGCGATCCGCGTCGACACGACGGTTGGAGCATATTTTTGCTGGATCGATTCTGGAGTTAACCCGGGCGAACCTCAGACCACGCTAAGCGAGGTGAACGGTCACACGATGCGCATAACAGCACGAGCTCTTCAGGCCCGGATTGCCACCAGGAGCGGCTTGATGCCGACGATGTTCATTACGCGCGTGAGGTTGTAGGCGAGTACGTTCAGCGCCATCTCAGTCGCTACCTTCGGCAGCGTCTTCATCAGAAAGTGCGTCGCACCCATCCGCATCTTCAGCGTGGCGAACGGATGCTCTGCGGTTTCGCGGCGCACACGCATGGCTTGTGGATTTTGATCGAGCCGCGTCTGCGCGGCCTCGACGACGTGTTCGTGTTCCCAGCGTTTGATGCGGCGCTCGTTGGACGTTGTGCACTGATCCTTGAACGGGCATGTGCGGCACGCCTTCGTCAGGTAAATCCGCATTTTCTGACCATCTTCATCAGCGATGAAGTGGTGCGCCAGCTTCTCGCCGGCCGGGCAGCGATAGACATCGTCCTTGGCCAAATAGACAAAATCAGATTTCCCAAAGCGGCCTGCCGACTTGGCCCCCGAGGTTTGCGGCTTGGGTAGTGTGACCGCGATCCCGGCCTGTTCGCATGCCAGGATTTCCTCACCTTTAAAGTAGCCCCGATCCGCAACGACGTCCAAGTAGTCGCTGTGCAGCGCGGCTTTCGCAGCCTGCGCCATCGTCGCCAGTTGCGATCTATCGGTGCCGACGTTGGTGACCTCGTGCGCTACGATCAGATGGTTCGTGGTGTCGACCGCACTTTGTACGTTGTAGGCGACCATGCCTGAGCCGCGCCCGCTCGTTGCCATCGAGCGGCAATCGGGATCGGTCAGCGATATCTGCTTGTCGGGCGAGGCGAGCAATGCCTTTTCAATCGCGGCCAGCCGCTTCACTTCTTCTTCAAGCTTCGCCAGCTTTTCCTTAAGCCGCGTCTTGGTCAGCAGCACCGTTTCCGACGGCTCTTCTCCTGCGGCAGTCCGGCGGTCAGCGGTGTCCAGTTGGCTCATGTAGCGCGCCACGCTCTCTTCGATCTGCTTCTGGCGGCGCTGGATCTTGCCTTGCGTGAAGTTGTTGTCGCGACTGTTCACAGCCTTGAACTTGCTGCCATCGATGGCAACGCTGGCCTTCGTCAACAGGCCCATCTTGCGGCACAACTCGACGAATTGGGCGCAAACCTTCTTGATCGCGGGGCCATTGTCCTTGCGGAAGTCGGCGATGGTCTTGTGATCCGGCGCAAGCCGCCCGGTCAGCCACATCACCTCGAGATTGCGGCCAGCCTCGCGCTCCAGCCGCCGGCTCGATTGGATCCGGTTGAGATAGCCGTAAATGTAGAGCTTGAGCATCGCCGAAGGATGGTACGCTGGCCGGCCGGTCGCTGCTGGATCAACGCCATCGAACCCGAGGTCGCGGAGTTCTAACGCATCCACGAACACATTGACCGCGCGAATGGAATTGCTCTCGTCCACCCAATCATCGAGGCATTCCGGAAACAGTGTCGTCTGCTGACGATCCGCCCCTTGCACGAAACCCTGCATCACTCCCCCCGCCGATTCAGCAGCAGAATCATAGCATCGACGGAGTTTTCACACAGCCTGGACCCGAAACGGAAACCCGAGGGGCTTGTCACTTTGCTGTCCGTTCCTGATAGGATAGGGACGGGGACGAGGGGGAATTGCGGCATGAGACGGCGTGACTTCTTTAACTTGCTCGCCGGCGCTGCGGCCGTCTGGCCGCGCGCGATGCATGCGGATCAGACGAGCAAGACCATAGGCGTGCTGGGTGCGGCTTCTGCCACGGCATGGGCACCCGCGGTTAAAGGCTTTGAAGCGCGTCTGCGCGAACTCGGCTGGGTTGAGGGCCGCGGCCTAACGATCGCTTATCGGTGGGCCGAAGGTGACAGCAGCCGATATGCCGCCTTGGCGGCCGAGTTCGTGGAGATGAAGGTCGATGTGATCCTGACCGTGGGCAGTGCGGCCTTAAGGGTCATGCAGGCGACGCGTACGATTCCAGTCGTGCTCGCGGCTGCCGTCGACCCCGTCGCCAGCGGATTTGTCGATAGCCTCGCCCACCCGGGTCGAAACGTGACCGGCCTCTCGCTGCAATCGAGCGAGATTGCCAGTAAGCGGCTTGAAATCCTCCGCGAGGCCATACCCGGATTGAGCCGTCTCGCAGTTCTTGCCAATGCCGGTTACGCAGGCTCGGCCCGCGAATCGGCCGCGGTCCAGGAAACGGCGCGCGGGCTCGGGTTAGCGGTCGAGAGCCCACATGTTGTTGCGGCGAGCGACATCGCGCCCGCGATCGCGTCCTTGAGGGACGGGACCAAGGCGCTTTACGTGTGTACGGATTCGCTGGTCATCACGAACTGGCGCGACATCAATGCGGCGGCGCGAAGTTCGAATATCGCGACGATGTGGGGCGCGCGTGAATACATTCGATCCGAGGGTGGTTTGATCTCGTATGGTCCAAACGAGGTCGATCAATTCCGGGAGGCTGCCAACTACGTCGACAAGATTCTGAGGGGTGTCAGGCCTGAAGATATCCCGGTGGCGCAGCCCACCAAGATCGACTTGTCGGTCAACCTCAAAACCGCGAAAGCCCTGGGCTGGACTATTCCCGAGACTTTCCTGCTCCGCGCCGACGAGGTGATCGAATGAGCCCGACCATTTCGGTTGTTGGCGCAAAAGCGACATCAGAAGCTCAACGTTCATGCGCTCGGACGTGGCTTCCGCCCTGTCAAGCGATACGACTTAACCGTAAGGATGCCGCCGCTCGAAGTTTGAGGCCAGAATGAAGCGACGTTCGTTTATCGCACTGTTGGGAGCCGCGGCGAGCTGGCCGCTTGCGGCCCGCGCTCAATCCGTTCCCCGAGTCGGTTATATCGAAGGCAGCCAGCGGGCACCCTACATGGACGATTTCGTGGGCACTCTCCACGAGTTGGGATATGTCGATGGCAAGAACATAAAGCTGGTCCGGCGGAGAGTTGCCGTCCCAACCGTTCAGGCCATGCAGGATGCGATTGCCGAGATTCAGTCGGATATCGACCTGCTGGTTGTTGGGGGCACTGTTGGCGGCGTGGCCGCCAAATCTGCCGCAGCGCACATCCCCGTGGTCTTTATTTCGGTCGGAGCGCCGGTTGATATCGGGCTTGTGAAGAGCCTCGCCCATCCGGGCGGCAATATGACCGGCACGACGTTCGAGGCTGCCTCGGAAACCTATGCGAAACGATTGCAGTTTCTAAAAGAGATACTGCCTGATCTTTCACGTACGGCCGTCCTCGGAGCGTTCGATGATCCAAATTTTCCGTTTGCGATGCAGTCGCTCAAACAATTCGCCCCGGCCCTGAATGTCTCCATCACGCCGATCCAATTCAGTTCCGCCGAGGGCCTCGGCAACGCCTTCAACGAAATGAAAGCCGCCCGGTGCGAGGGGCTGATCGTCGTGTCAGGTTCACTCACTTATGCCAACAACACTGCGATTGCCGCCCTCGCTTTGGCTCAGGGACTGCCGTCCTGTCACGGCTTCAGGGAGGCCGTCGCTGAAGGTGGATTGATCAGCCTTGGTCCCGACCTGCGCGTGTTGGCGCGCCAAAGCGCACGCTTGGTCGATAAAATTTTGAAGGGCGCTCATGCGAGCGATCTTCCGGTGGAGCAGCCCGACCAATACGTTTTGAGCATCAATCTCAAAAGCGCCAAGGCGCTGGGGATTACAATCCCGCCGACGCTGCTCGCCCGGGCCGACGAGGTGATCGAATAACAGGTTCTCACTTCCACTCGTTGCAGACTTCGGGGCGCGACAATTGTATTCCTGAGTGGTAGCGTATCTGAAGATGAGGATGGGGGGACGAGATGAGGCGACGCGACTTCGTCGGTCTTGTCGGTGCCGGGATGTTGCCATGGTCGTTTGCAGCCCGAGCGCAGCAGGCGGCAATGCCTGTGATTGGCTTCCTGAGCGCCCGTTCGCCTGTTGAGGCCGTTCCCGCTCTGCGTGCGTTTCAAGAAGGCCTGGCTCAAGCTGGCTTTTCAGAAGGCAGGAATGTTGCATTCGAGTATCGGTGGGCCGAGGGCCGATACGACCGACTGCCGGGACTGGCTACGGAATTGGCTGGCCGTCACGACGCGATGCCATCGCCTTAGTAAGGTTGGCCTTAGTAAGGTTGGCCTTGGTAAGGTTGTCCGCGACTTCATGGATTCGAAATTTTTGATCATAACAATTTTGCTCCAGGGTCTTCATCCGATCGGATGTTCTGCCGACAGGACTCCCGATGGATTCGGGATATTCCCGAGATCAGACGATTGGATTTCCTCTGCTATTGGTGCCGTCCCGGGAATAAAGCCTGACAATTCCGGGTCTCCTCGCACGACGCAATGCGCCATCTGGCCGCTCGCAATCGCCGGCAACGCGCTCACCCAATCCGAGGATATTAAAATGCAGACTCTGATGAACCGATTGCCGCTCACCACGCCGCGAGGTGATAGACAATTTCGCCTTCGTGTTGCCGGAGCCAACGGCTGTGCTCGGAACGGCGGTGAAAAGATCGATCACGACAACATCCCGCACCATATGATCGAGGAGGACGGAGTTGTCCGATCGAGGGCGCCGGAAAATCGCGCCCTCTCGGATTCAAGCGGGCCTGCACTTGCTAATATTTGTGCAGGTTGCACCCGCGGATGCCGGGGAAGGAACATGATCGAGTAACAGCATCGTCACTTCGGACTGGTCCGCCATAACGACAACTTTATTTCGGGTTGTACTTCCGGTGTATTGAACGTGAAAACCACATGCTAAGGCACCGGCCGGAAGGCTCGGATCAGGTGTCCGGCCAACGGCAAATGTCGGTTTCGTGGTGCCAAACAGGGACGACAAGAGCGATTTTAACGCGATCTTCCTGCCGCACTTGCCGGAGGCCTATCGCCTCGCGAGATGGCTCGCCGGCAATGCATCGGATGCCGAAGATATCGTGCAGGAAGCATCGATACGGGCCTTTCGGGGCATCAGGGGTTTTGGAACCGTCAACGCCCGGGCATGGTCACTGACCATCGTGCGCAACACCGCTCTCAGCTGGCTGGCTAAAAACCGGTCGAGAAAGGTCAGCTACATCAACGACCTCAATCCGGCGCAGCAGCAGGAACTGGAACACGAAGGGCTGCACGGCGCGAGAATAGAGACGCCGGAGGAAGTGGCGCTTATCAAGGCGGATGCTGCCGAACTCGAGAAGGCCTTGACCCAGTTGCCGACGCAGTTTCGCGAGGTGATTGTTTTGCGGGAAATCAATGAGATGAACTATCGCGACATTGCCGAGATCACCAACGTTCCGATCGGCACGGTCATGTCGCGCCTGTCGCGAGGGAGGCAGCTTCTGATGGCGCTTCTCGGAAATGCAAATGAAAATGAGCGCGTCCTTGCAAAATAACGACGAATTTCAGCTGACCGCCTATTTCGACGGCGAACTCGATCCCGTTTCTGCCGGTGAGTTCGAGCGCCGGCTGGCGACGGATGAAGTGTTGCGGGCTCGCTATTCGCGTTTGATGTCATTGCGGCAGACCATCCGGGCACTCCCGCGGGACGAGATGCCGGCGGATTTGCAAGCCCGGATTCAGGCTACGATAAATGCGGAGCGGGCAAGTGATCGTGGAAGTGATCGTGGAAGCGATCGGGTCAGCGATCGGGCCGAGAAGCCAAACAATGTTACTTTTCTACGTCGCCGGAACTGGTCGTTTCAGGCGCTTGCCGCATCCGCCATATTCGGCGCCGTGATCTCGGGCTCGGTGCTGAAGACGTTCGATCGCTTTGGGCAGGAAGATACCGTCGCAAGCGAGGTCGTCGCGGGCCATGTCCGCGGTCTGTTGGCGCCGCAGCCGTTCGATGTCGCATCCTCGGATCGTCACACGGTCAAGCCGTGGTTCACCTCGCGGCTGCCTGAATCACCTCAGGTGCCGGACCTCTCGGCACAGGGCTTCGTGCTGCTGGGAGGGCGGGTCGATGTGATTGACAGTCGTCCGGTCGCCACGATCGTCTACAAGCATGCGGCGCATACCGTCAGTCTCACGACATTGCGGCTTGGCGAAACTGTTGCCGAGCAAACGATCTCCGGCTTCAACGTCCGGAGCTGGAGCGACGGGAATTTCACCTATGTTGCGGTGGGCGATTTGCCGGGCGCGGATCTGGCGACGTTTGAACGCGAATTCGCCGCGGCAACGCGGGCTCCGTAAATCAAATAATCCTGGCCAAGGCACTTACAAGGCACTCATCGGTACACCGGAGATCCGGTGTACCGATGAAGCGATCGCGAAGTCTGTCACGCCCATCTCAAGGGCGCTTCGTCACTTGACGATGATTTTTCCGACCATATGCGGGTGCAGGCTGCAGAAATAGTCGAACGAGCCCGCCGTGGCGAACGTGTAGGAATACGAGTCGTCCGTGTCGAGTGCTTTCGAGCGGAAGATCTTGTTGGTCTCAACCACGGTGTGCGGAATGTCGTCGTGGTTGACGAACTTGACCGTCGTTCCCACTGCGACCGTCAATTCCTTCGGTGTGAAACTGAAGTTGTCGATCGTCACAACATTCGCTTCCTGCGCCGAGACGGTGCCGAACGCCAGCATCGCTCCGATCACGGGACCCAGCAGCATGGCGATCACCAGGGCGCGGCCGGGAACAAATCGCGCGACTGCGGAGCGCAGACGGTTACTCGGATTGTTCATATCAAAGACTCCCATCGGCCAGCGTTTTGTCGACGAAGGCCAGCGGCTTGTTACCCTGCAGCACGGTGACGGTGGAAAGTCCGAGCATGGACCGGAGCCGTTCGGGGGGAACAACCATCGGCCCCGGCGAAGGCGCCGTGCCCGGCGCCGGCTGCGGGAAGGCCGTCGATATCGCAGTGTGGAAGGTCATGTTGCCTTCGACCTTCTGCGCCAGCTGATGGATGTGACCATTGAGGATGGTCACCGAGCCAAAACGCTTGAGCAGCGCGAACGCCTGGGTGCCGTCTTCGGTGCCCCAACCCCATTCCTTGTAGAGAACCTGCAGCGGGATATGCGCAAACACGACGATCGGCGTGCTGTTCGACTTGCCCTTCAGGTCGGCTTCGAGCCAGGCGAGTTGCTCGGCGCCGAGATTGCCGAGACCGCCGGCCTTGAGATCGACGACGTTGACGAGGCCGATGAAATGGACGCCGTGATCGTCGAAGCTGTACCAGCCCGCGCCCTTGGTGCCCTTGCCGTAACGATCGAGATAAGCCTTGCCCTGGCCTTCATCGATCATGTCGTGTTCGCCCGGCACGTAGTGAAGCTGCAAGCCGGTTTCGCCGTAGACCTTGTCGGCATTGTCGAACTCTTCGGGCTTGGAAAGATGCGTGATGTCGCCGGTGTGGATGATGAAGGACGGCCTCATCTTCATCGCCTTCACTTTGGTGACAGCTTCGCGCAGTGTACCCAGCGCATCCGGGTTGGCTTTCTTGTCAAAGCCGATATGGCTGTCGCTCATTTGCAGGAAGGTGAAGCCGGTGGACTCCGCGGCCGCCGCTTCGCCGACGAGGCCTACTGAATGGGGAACGCCCCCGCTCATGCCCCACAGAACGCCGGTGCCGGCCCAGACCATGCATTCCAGCACTTCGCGGCGGCCTATGCCCTGTTCCCGATCGTCAATTGGTTTTTTAGTCATATCATGTCTCCGTGCAGGGCCTGACCGGCCTCAAAGGCGCTGAATTGCGCCAATGCGCGGAAGGACTCGGCGCTCTCGCGCTTTATTCCTTTTCTAATTTTGCGTTCTGCGGATTCCTTGCGATCAAAAAACAGGCGGTAACCGGCTTTCATATTGCCGCCGTCTTTTGCGCGGGAGGAGGCGGTGCGAATGCCGCGGTTTCGTCTGCTATTTGAATCGCCGCGGTGGATTCCACTGAAATGCGATCACGCGCTCCGCACGAAAAGTTTTATGACGGAATAAGCTCGCGGCCTGCTGGGTCCTTTCGGTCGTCACCGTATGACCGAATAAAGACCTGGAGCAGGATCATGACTACGAATTTGGAGACGGCAGAAAAAATCGTCGCAAAGGCGCCGTTGAGAAGTGAGCGCTTCGACCCAACGAGCATTATGCTGCATTGGCTTACGGTGCTCCTCATCATCGGTCAGTTTACGACGATCTGGTTGCACGAATTCGTCGGTCACGAAACGGCCCTCGGCTCTGCAATTCTGGATGCACACCGAACCATGGGCATGCTGACATGGGCTGTCGTGTTGGCGCGCATTGTTTGGCGGCGTCGGTTCGCTTATCTGCCGCCATTTCCGCAAAGCATGCCGAAGCTGCAACAATGGACCGCGAAGGCCAACGAATTCGGCCTTTATGGCTTGCTCCTGGTGCAGCCGATCACCGGCCTCGGGGAGGTCCTGTTTCACGGACGCTCTTTCGCATTGTTCATTTGGCAAGTGCCGGCATTATTCGAACCGGACCCGGCAATCCGCGCTTTATTCGTCCGGGCACACGAAGTCGGCGGCCATGCGCTCCTTATTCTTATCGGTCTGCATGCCGGCGCCGCGCTCTTCCACGGCTTCGTTTTGCGCGACGGCGTACTGCAGCGGATGCTTCCGCAGGCTGTTACCGGACGCCGCGTTCTTGTTGATGAGCGATAACGTGTGGCTTGAATGAAGGGTCCGCGGGATTCGACGTCCCTGACGGCTCGTCCGCCAGCTTCGGTAAAGCTCAATGAACCTCAATTGTTAGAGTTCTACCCGGGCCGGAAGGCGCGTCCTATTTGCCTTCAGCGATTGCGCCAGTCTCTATCCCGAAAACTGTGCTCCCAGTGGCGACCCCGCTCCGAGCCGTCCCCTCGGTCGTCCCGAACAAGTTTCCTGAGGGGTCGCGTATCAGCGCCCCCGTAGGCCGGGCACCATCAGCGTCACCTGTAAAGGTGTGCAGGACGACTTCACCCCAACCCGCCGCGGTGGGAGCCAATTTGAAGACCGTGCCAAACCCTTCGTATCTCAATGCGTTACCACCGCCTTTGGTCGTTCCGTAGAGAGCACCGGAGTTGCCGAGGACCAGGCGGCTGTTGGGAGCGGCGCCGTCGCCATCTCCTTGCTTGAAACTATAAAGCACACGATATGACCAGCCGTCATGAGCGGACGGTGTCAAAGCGAAAACCGCCCCCGTTCCAAACTCTCCTCCGCCCGCAGTGGTACCGTAGAGCGTTCCGCCGTCACCCCGCGTCAGCCCTGCCATCGGCGCAAGCCCGCCTTTGCCAGCCGAGCCGTCCATCTGCATGAATACGTGCAGCAACGTCTTCTGCCATCCGTGATCCGTGGGAGTGAGTTTAAAGACAGTGCCGATTTCGTCTTTGCCGCCACCGCTTGTGGTGCCATAGAGCGCACCTGCTTCATCTATCGCAAGGCCGCTGTTCGGATAGCCTCCATCATCGTCGCCGCGAGCAAAACGATGCAGAACCGTCTCGGTCCATCCATTCGGACCGGGACTGAGTTTGAAAACCGTGCCGGCATCCGTGCCGCCGCGGCCGGTTGTCGTGCCATAGAGCGACCCCGATTGATCGGGGATGAGGTCGGGAAGCGTCGCCCCCATCGGAGAAAGAGGCTCGGTGAAACGATAAAGAGCGACCGGATCGCCCCAGCCATTTTCGCCACGCTTCAGTCTGTAAACTGTCCCGCCATCATTCGTCATGCCGTAGAGGTCACCATCCTGTCCGATCATGCTCCAGACCGGCCCAGTCCCGATTGTCTTGCTATCGACATTCGCCAGCACCCGCATCTCCCAGCGCGATCCTGATTGCGATGGCGAGGTCAGCACAAAAATAGTGCCCGTTAATGTCGAGCCGTAGAGATGACCTGCCTTGTCCATGGCGAGACCCATTGGGGATCTAGCGCCCCGCCCTGTACCCGCAAACGTCTGGATAACCTGGTATCGCTCCGTCCGCGCAACTTGATAGCGCTCCGATACCGGGGGCTGTTGCACCCACCTATCCAGGAGCGCGACGACAACGTCTGCACAAAATATCGCGGCCAAGGCGAGATAAAGCAGCCGATCGCCCAAGCCGGAAGATTTACGCTCCAATTCTGAAGAAATCGCGGGACTTTCCAAAGGCGCAACTCCTGAACGAGAGCAGACGAGTATAGCTAGGTTGTGAACGGAACTTTCGTCAACCGGGAACGCTCTGCGTGCTAAACTTTGAATGAAGCGAGACGCGGCTTTTCATGGCCGGATCGATCGCGCCGCGTCGCGTTGACCGTACGAATTAAAGCCGCTGCCGTTTGAAAAGAAATCGCTAAGCATGCCCCGAGGCTGCCCCGCGCGGGCTCAAGTTTAGCGGTGAGATTAAGACTGTCTCAACAGGTACCGCGCAAAACCAAGATGTGCACCCCAGGTTGTATCGACTGTCTTGCTCATACCAGTCACATCAGTCCGGGGTCGGGCCGAATTGGCCACAGCAGGCCAGAGGAGATTTCGGATGCCTCCCAGATCTTACATTATCGCTGTCGTCGTGCTGGGAGCCCTTGTCGGAGTTTCGTTCTTTCTGAAGCTGGGGTTTTCTATGACCGCCTGGTTCTGGATCTGTGCGATCGCCGCCTGCCTTCTCGGCGTCGCCGGAGCGTTCAACATTGCTGAAGGGCTCGGTTCGCCACGCTGGGTTGGCGTTGCCCTCGCTTCGCCTGGCCTGGTTTGGATATTCGACAATCTTCACGAATGGGTCCAACCCACCCCCGGAACTTCGATAAAATACGAAGTATTCGCCGCTTATTTTGCAATGCTTGCGGCCGGCGCCGGCGCGCTCAAGCTGGTGGAAACGATGTCACGGTCGCACCCCGCTTTTCGTATCGGATACGCGCTGCTTGCCATCATGGCGCTTTGGATCGCCAATGGCTTCTTTGCGCTCACCATGGAATGGCGGTTCTTTCAAAGCCCATACTATTCCATCGCGTCGCGGACGCTGTTCGCCGCGGGTATGACCGTCGAATATGGGGCATTCATCGCAGCCGCCATACTGATAACAATCCGTCATGACGTGGAACGCTGGAGCTGCGTCGCGATAAGTCTTGCGAGCTCGTTCTTGCTGTATAAGAGGGTCTACCTGCTCATCATGCTCAGGGTCCCCGAAAACGTCTATTTCGTATACTGGTTGCAGCCTGTCCTTGTTTTGATCGGCGCGGCCGCTGTCTGGCGCATGGGAATTATCCTGCGCGGGCAGGCTTCTTTGAAACCGTTAGCGCATCCGTCACCTGCATGAAGGTGGCGTACGATTACTCTCAAGAACACGCGCGAATTAAAACGGACATTCGCCGGTCACACCAAATTTTTGGGTTGACCTCGTCAAAACAGCACACGCGCATGATTTGCCCGTCGTGTTAATCTGTCGCAACCGGCGCTGTTGATCGCGACCCCAAATCAAAGGCAGAATCCGCACGTCTCGTCCCACATGAGGGGCGTATCGCGATCGTCACGGACGCGAGGCGGGATGCGGTGGACGCAAGCGTGCTTCTGACGAGAGCATTGGTTTGCGGACGGCGAAGTCGTGTGGTCCTGACGCCTCGACGCTGGCGTCAAGTTTGCGGAGATGATCCGCAGGCGACGGTGACAAAACAGCCCGATCACCGGGGAGAGCACGAAATAAGTCGTAAAACCATTGCGTGCGGGAATGCCGGGTTCTCCGGTGTACCTGTGGCTTCTACCCCTGTGCTTTTTTGTTGCACAGGGGGCTGCGGGTGCAGCGGGCACCCGGCATTCCCCACGCCCTCTGTTTTCAGGGCGGAAGTTTCTGGCATGACTCGGGCGTTTTGAGCCGCGGGAACGCGGAGGTGTGTCTTGCAGACGTGTGAAATTGAATCAGGGTCGTGCGTCACACTCACTGTCGTCCCTGCGCACGCAGGGACCCATACGCCGCGGCCTATCGTTGAAGGATGCTGTTGGAGGATTTTCGCGCAACACAACGTCCTGTGGTTATGGGTCCCTGCGTGCGCAGGGACGACAGCGGTGGTTCATGCGCGTTCTGAACTTTCACTCCTCCGCATGCCCATACCCCGCCATCCGGCCCATCACGTTTTCGATCTCGGCGCGCGGCAGCAGCGGCGGCGTGCCGATCTGGAGGCAGCCGTGATATTGCCGCGCCAGGGTTTCGACTTCGACCGCGAGCCACATCGCCTTGGCGAGCGAGGGGCCGACCGCGATCATGCCGTGATGCGCCAGCAGACAGGCCGAGCGGTCTTCGAGCGCGGCAACGGCGTGTTGCGACAGTTCTTCGGTGCCGAATGTCGCGTAGGGCGCGCAGCGAATGGTGTCGCCGCCGGCGCAGGCGATCATGTAGTGCACGGCCGGGATCGCCATGCCCATGATTGCCAGAATGGTGGAATAAGGAGGATGGGCGTGCACCACCGCGTTCACTTCGGGGCGCGCTTTGATTATATCGCGATGAAACCGCCATTCAGAGGAGGGGTGCTGGTTGGCCGCAACCGAGCCGTCGAGATTCATGAACACGATCTGCTCGGGTTGCATGGTTTCGTAAGGCGTGCCGGTCGGCGTAATCAGCATGCCATCGTCATGGCGCAGGCTGATATTACCCGATGTGCCTTGATTAATGCCAAGGCTGTTCATGCGCAGGCAGGCGTCGATGATGGATTGGCGCTTCGCCCGGTCACTCATGGCTGGCATCAACTTTCCTTGCCTGAGAACAATGGTTGATTATTGCCCCGCAATATAGTCGAACATTCGCAAGCATGCGAACCTGAAACAGAGCTGGAAGACATCATGACAAAGGCGGTGCTCGGCATTATCGGCGGATCCGGCATTTACGACCTGCCGGGCCTGGAAGACGCCCGCGACGAGGTGATCTCAAGCCCCTGGGGCGAGCCGTCGGCGGCGCTGCGCCGGGGCACCATCGCCGGTCTGCCGATCGTTTTTTTGTCGCGGCACGACAAGGGTCACCGGCTGTCGCCCTCCGACATCAACTACCGCGCCAATATCGATGTGCTCAAGCGGGCGGGGGTCACCGACCTGATCTCGCTGTCGGCCTGTGGTTCCTTCAAGGAAGAGTTGCCGCCCGGGACTTTCGTCATTGTCGATCAGTTCGTCGATCGAACGCATAAACGCGAGAGTTCGTTTTTCGGCCGGGGATGCGTGGCGCATGTGTCGATGGCGCATCCGGTTGCGCCACGATTGTCGCAGCATCTGGCCGCGACGGCCGAAGCCGAGGGCATCGCGTTCGCGCGCGGCGGGACTTACGTTTGCATGGAGGGGCCGCAATTCTCGAGTCTGGCCGAGAGCCTGACGTATAAGGGTCTTGGCTATTCGGTGATCGGCATGACCAACATGCCCGAAGCCAAACTCGCCCGCGAAGCCGAGATTTGTTACGCCAGCGTCGCGATGGTCACCGACTTCGACTGCTGGCATCCGGATCATGACGCGGTCACGGTGCAGGACATCATTCGCGTGCTGAACTCGAACGCCGAAAAGGCGAGGGGCCTCGTCGCGCGCCTGGCGCGGGACTTTCCGCGCGACCACGAGCCGTGCCCGATCGGCTCGGACCGCGCGCTCGACACCGCCTTGATCACCGCGCCGGAAGCGCGCGATCCAGAACTCTTGAAAAAACTCGATGCGGTGGCCGGACGGGTGTTGCGCGCATGAAGGTCGACGGCCGTCACTTCCGCAGCATCTGGGTCGAGGCCGACGGCGTTTCGGTCCGCGCGATCGATCAGCGGCGACTGCCACATGAATTCGTGGTCGCCGATATCGCGGACTGCGACGCCGCGGCGGAGGCGATCCGCACCATGCTGGTGCGCGGCGCGCCGCTGATCGGCGCCACGGCCGCTTACGGCGTCGCGCTGGCGATGCGCGCCGATAGCTCGGACGCGGCGATGGCACGGGCCCATGACAGGCTGATCGTCACACGTCCCACCGCGATCAATTTGAAATGGGCGCTGGAGGAGATGCGCGCAGCCCTCTCGCCGCTGCCGCCCTCGGCGCGGGCTGCCGCCGCCTTTACACGCGCCGGCGAAATCGCCGAGCAGGATATCGAAATCAACCGCAGCATCGGCGCGCATGGCCTCGCGGTGATTGAAAAGCTCCGCGCCGACAAGAAAGCCAACAACCGCATCAATGTGCTGACCCATTGCAATGCCGGCTGGCTCGCGGCGGTCGATTTTGGCACCGCGACCGCGCCGATTTACCTGGCGCATGATCGCGGCTGGGATGTGCATGTCTGGGTCGACGAAACCCGGCCGCGTAATCAGGGCGCCTCATTGACGGCCTGGGAGTTGTCGCATCACGGCGTGCCGCACACGGTGATCCCGGACAATACGGGAGGCCATCTGATGCAGCATGGCATGGTCGATCTCGTGATCGTCGGCACCGACCGGGTCGCCGCCAATGGCGACGTCTGCAACAAGATCGGTACGTACCTCAAGGCGCTCGCCGCGCACGACAATGACGTGCCGTTCTATGTCGCGCTTCCGTCGCCGACGATCGATTTTTCGGTTGCTGACGGCAAGCAAATTCCGATCGAACAGCGCGACGCCGACGAAGTCACGATGATGCGGGGGCGCACCATGGACGGCCGGCTCGAGACCGTGCGCGTGGTTTCCGAGGGTTCGCCGGTCGCCAATTACGCCTTCGACGTCACGCCGGCGCGTCTGGTGACGGGATTGATCACCGAACGCGGCGTGCTTGAGCCAGAGCCCACCGCGCTGGCGGGGGCGTTTCCGGAGCGGGTGCGGTCCTAGCCGATTGATGGAGAATTTCCAGTTGGATCAAATGCTTGGCGTTTAGTGAGATTTTGACCATAGCGTCGCCCGGGGCTGAATTTACCCGGGTTGTGCTTTTCGCGTAACAGACTCAGGGGTTGCGAGGGCGTATTTTTGACGGAGATTATATTTTATTTTCTGCCGGAGGATTTGCCATGAAGCGTCTCCTGACGGGAATTATCGCGGTCGGCTCAATGTTCGCCACAGGCGCGCTCGCGGCTGATCTGCCGGTGAAGGCCTACACCAAGGCGCCGGTCTATGTGGATCCCGGCTACAATTGGTCCGGCTTCTATATCGGTCTCAATGGCGGCTACAGCTGGGGCAATGCGTCGAATACAATTGGCACGACCGTGCCGGTGGCCACCGGTTCGCAGCATATGGATGGCTGGGTGTTCGGCGGCCAGATCGGTTACAATTGGCAGTACGGCAAGAGCTGGGTGTTCGGCCTCGAGGGCGACATCGACGCGACCGGGCAACGCGGCACCGCCTTGTTCGGGCCCAGCACAACGGTGGTCACGGTGGTCCCGGCCCCCGGTGCGCGAGCACTTCCGACGGTAACGACGACGACCACGGCGACCGGTTCGCTCGAGGAGAAGCTGTCGTGGCTGTCAACCTTCCGCGGCAGGATCGGCGTGCTGCCGACCGATCGCGTGTTGCTGTACATCACCGGCGGTCTCGCCGTCGGCGAGGTCAAGTCGACTGCCGGTGCGTCGGTGACGACAACGACGGCATTGAGCTTCGGCACACCGCCCGGCCCGGCCACGGTGGCCGCGCTTGCCGGCACCAGTTCGACGCGGGCGGGCTGGACCCTCGGCGCCGGTGTCGAAGGCGTCATCAGCGGCAACTGGACCGCTCGGCTCGAATATCTCTATGTGGACCTCGGCACCGTCAACAACACCTTCGCCGGCACGGCTCCGTTTGCGCCGATCGTCACCAGCGCACACGTCACCGACAACATCCTGCGGGCTGGCGTGAACTACCGCTTCGGCGGCCCGGTGGTGGCCAAGTACTGAGACCTGCCGACGGGCTTGTTGCGTTCTCCCGTCATTGCGAGGAGCGCGAGCGACGAAGCGATCCACACAGCCTTTGCCGCGCTATGGATTGCTTCGCTTCGCTCGCAATGACGGCCTAAGGCGCGGCCTCACACCACCTTGGCTTCGCGCAAGCCGTCGATCTCGCTGGCGCTGAAGCCGAATTCGGCCAGCACCTCATTGGTCTGTTCGCCGAATTCCGGCGGCGCCGCCACCATCTTGCTCGGGGTACGCGACAGCGTGAACGGCTGGCCGACCAGGCGGATGTGACGGTCCTCGGCGTTGGGCACGTCCTGCGCGATACCGAGATGCTTGACCTGGTCGTCGTCGAACATCTGGTCGATCGAATAGATCGGCCCGCAGGGCACGCCAGCGGCGTTGAGCTCCTTGACCCAGGTGTCGGTGCTTTTCTTCGCGGTCAGGACGTTGATTTCCTTGTTGATCGCGTCGCGGTTCTTCGAGCGCGCTGCCGAGGTGGCATAGTCGGGATTGGTGACCATTTCGGGGGCGCCGAGCGCCTGCGCGCAGCGTTCCCAGATTCGCCCGCCTGTGGTGGCGATGTTGATGTAGCCGTCCGAGGTCTTGAACACGCCGGTCGGGATAGAGGTCGGATGGTTGTTGCCGGCCTGCTTGGCGACGTCCTTTTCCATCAGCCAGCGCGCGGCCTGGAAATCCAGCATGAAGATCTGCGCCTGCAACAGCGAGGTCTGCACCCACTGGCCTTCGCCGGAGACGTCGCGCTCCAGGAGGGCCGTGAGAATGCCCATCGCGCAGAACAGCCCGGCGGTGAGATCGGCAACGGGAATGCCGACCCGCATCGGTCCTTCGCCCGGCGCGCCGGTGATCGACATCAGCCCGCCCATGCCCTGGGCGATCTGATCGAAGCCCGGACGCTTGTGATAGGGGCCGTCCTGGCCGAAGCCGGAGATGCTGCCATAGACGATGCGCGGATTGACCTTGCGCACGCTCTCGTAATCGATGCCGAGCTTGTCTTTGACGTCGGGGCGGAAATTCTCGACGATCACGTCGGCCTTGGCGGCAAGGCGCATGAACACTTCGAGGCCGCGGGGATCCTTGAGGCTGAGCGCCATCGCGCGCTTGTTGCGGTGCAAATTCTGGAAATCGGCGCCGCGGCGGGGGCCGCCCAATTGTTCGCCGCCGGCTTCGCCCAACAGCGCATCGATCTTGACGACATTGGCACCCCAGTCCGCAAGCTGCCGCACACAGGTCGGGCCCGCCCGGACGCGGGTGAGATCGAGCACGGTAAAGCGGGACAGGGCCTGTGAGGCGCGCGGAAAGGACATTCGGAGAACTCCGGTAGAGATCAGGCGGGGGATCTTGGTGCGGGGCGCACCATCGCTGAAACCGCGCGTTTTGTCATGGCCCCCGAACGCATCACTGCCGACACTTTCTAACCAGCTCTGTATCACCCTAGCGGACGGGGCCTGTGGCTGTCGGAATCTAATCCTTTGTAAAAACTGCAGAAATTTGGGTTCGTTCTGCAGGTGAAGTTCGACTTTAAGTATAATGATACCATTATAGAAGCCGTCAGCCGTTCTTACTTGCGCACATTTTAAAGTTGTATGTATATTATAATGCGCGTTTAATATGTGCTCGACCAACCCGGAGAAGATTGCTGATCTGACGCAGGTCAAGACTGATCATACAGCGCCCAACAATGATCCAGGCCGAAGGGGGATATGACATCATATTTTCGGCGTCCGCCTCCCGGCACAAAAATTTATTCATCGGAGGCAACAAATTCTCGATGGAAATCCTCTGTCTATATTGGAGCGGTCCATCGCCGCGAATGTTTGGCGCCTTTCTTCACTCAATATTAGGTTCTTGCCGCTTATCTCTCAACGACCCCCACAAGAATTTTTCGCCTAGTCCATTTGGACTGGGCTCAGAAGACCACAGCCCCGTGCCGTGGTCGTAGAAGGGGCTATGATGAAAGCGAAAGAGATTTTCCGCACGGCGTTATTGCGGAGGATCGGACATGTCTGAGTCGTCCGACAAACCCGATCGCCAAAAAGCTAGCGGTATGTCTCCCGGCACTGATGTTCAGCGGATCGAGTCGGAAACCAACGTGTCCAATCAACGGCGCGTGCGCAAGACCTCAGGGCCAATATCGGGGCTAGAAAAGCAAAAACCTCGCCGAAACGCTTACGGTCCCAAAATGCCGGCAACGCTCGCGAAAATCCTTGGTCCGCCTCCGCTTCTTGAGAGTGAAGATCCGCAACTCTTCAGTGCATTTTTCTCTCTGGTCGCGGCGGAGTACGACCCGAAAACCACCAGCGACTGGTTGGATGTCAAAAACCTGGTCCTCTCACACTGGGAACAGATGCGGGAAGATAGGATCAAAATCGACGTGATAAGGTTTTTTCAAGAAGAAGATTTGGAAGAGTGGGGTAGGCCCATCACCTTCGTGATTAGTGAAGCGGATGCAGCGGCATGACAAGTAACCCTGAAAAGGATCTCGCCCGGGCTTACATAAAAGGTCAAAAAGCTATTGATGGCTTCGATAGAAGGAAAGCCAGCAGGCAGTCGAAATGTATCATCCTTGACCGAGAGCTTGAGCGACGCAGGATGAAACGGTCTCAGCAACGCACCGAATCCGCCAACAAAGTCATTGAAGGCGAATTTAGGGAGGCTGGGGAATAACAATGGCGACGGAACGACAGATTGCCGCAAATCGACGGAATGCAACCAAAAAGCTCGGGGCCGCGCTCTGCAGGTGGCAACGCGCGGTCGCGGCGAAACGCGCTACGCCATGGACTTTCGATCCCGATTAGCGCGGTCCCGGGTTTTCAAAAGAATGTCATGTTGCTCGCCGGGGCGCTGTCGTCGGCTGGCGAGGATATTGGAGACGCCGCTATTATTGCCGCGGATGCTGAAATCGACATCGTGCGTATCCAAAAATCTCGCGCGGCCATGATTGAAGAATCTCGCCGTCAAGGCGAGTCTTCCCTCGAATTGGCAAGTAAACTCGACCCGCTCGAGCGTTACGAACAGCGGGCGTTCGCCCGACGCAATAAGGCATTGCGAGCCATCGAAGGTAAATGACTTGCTGGCCTAAAAGGGTCAAAGTCACAGGATCGCAATTAACGGAGCGTTTCCGACAAGCCGGGACCTTCATCCCCTGATTCGGTGTTCGGATTGGGGGGCATTTGCACGACACCCAGAATGGCGCCTTTGACCCATTATCCAGTCTTGTTGCCGTTTCGTCCCGACAGGTGTTTGTCCTGCCGGACGTTTCCGACTGATCGATTTTGAAGTAGCCTGCAGCCATCTTGAACGTGACGGGCCACCATGCTCACGCTCTATTCCTATCCGTCCCTGTTCGCGTCGCCGACAACAATGGCTACGGTCTAAAGATATTCGCTTTTCTGAAGCTCGCCGGCGTGCCGTTTCGGCACGAACACATTTTCGATGCGGCGAAGGCGCCGCGAGGACAATTGCCTTATATCGTCGATGGCCATGACAGCGTCGGCTACTGCGAGACCATCCTTGCCTATGTTACCAAAAAATATGGCGTTACGCTGGACGTGATGCTGACGCCGGCGAAGCGCACGACCAATCTCCTAATCACGCGCACGCTCGACGATCTCTACTGGGTAATGTCGTATTCGCGCTGGAAGGACGAGCGCTACTGGCCCCAGTTCCGCGATGCGCTCAAGCGCGAGCATCCGAGCCTTACCGATGACGGGTTGATGAAAGCCAAACAGTTCAACGCGGAGCGCTATTATCACCAGGGCATCGGCCGCTTCGAGGCTGACGCCGCTATGGCCCGCGGGCACGCCGACCTCGCCGCACTTGCGAACCTGATCCCGCGGTAAAGCTATGTGCATGGCGACAGACCGACGAGCATCGACCCGGCATCTATGGCTTCATCGCCAACATCTACTTCTATGACATCGAGACGCCATTAAAGAGATTCGTGGTCTCGCATGACGGTCTCTCACAGCATTGCCGTACCATCCATGCGACAGTCCGTATGTGAGAATGGAACAATGTCAAGCCGCCGATGCCGCACGCGGCGCCAGGCCCCGCGCAATGCGGGATTGCCGGACTTGATTTTTGCCGACAGTACAGCAATTGATCTCAAACCGGTTACCTGAGATCGCCTTGGCATGAACTCAATGAACGCCATACTTGTTTTGACTTGCATTGCAACGCTTGCGGTTCGATCAGGCTCGCTAGGGGCTATCGAATTCCGCTCTCAGGGCATTCTTCGGCAAGTCAATTTAGTCGGAAGAAAGAACGCCAACGGCCAGTGGATTGATCCGCGAGGTTTGCTGAGCGTCAAGGGACCAGAGCTTGGCCTGTCCGCGCAAGAGATTGCGCAGCTCCGGCAAACGATCGGCGATGTCGTTTGTCCGGGCACGCAGGGTACTGCTTTCCTGGTCGGACAGGGGCAAGATATCCTGACAAATGCACACGTCTTCGTCGACGAGAACGGTGAAGATAGAGCCAGTCTCGACAAATGCTTCTGGCAGAATAAGCACGAGCCGTTTCGAAGGATACCTATCGAGACGGACGAGCACAATATAAAGCTCTTCACCCGGTCTACGGCGAAGGAATTCTATCTGGATCTGGCTATCGCGCGACTCGGGCAATCCATCCCTGGCGCTCATCCGCTTCCGTTTGCGGCGAGAGCTTCCGTAGAGATTGGCGAGCAACTCATCATGGTCTCCGCCGGGCAACTGCGTATGCCATCGCTTCCGAAGCAGATAACGGAATTCATTCACGGTGATCCGGAGCAGGCCGCGTTCGAGTTCAACTACAATCGCGAGCCAATTCTGCAGAGTTGCACGGTGATGGCGGTCGGCAGGGCCGCTGACATAGTCGCGAACGACGCGATATACAACAACTGTTCGGCGACAAGGGGGGCGAGTGGGTCACCGATTCTGGTTCGCTCGCAAACGGGAGAACTGGCGATCAAGGGCGTTCATGTCGGTGGCGGCCAGGATGCTGCCGACTACACGGATTTCACTCTCGACGAAGCAAGTCCTCTGGGACGAAGTTATTCGAACGCCCTTCAATTAAACCGGGAAGTCCTTGGCGAGATCGAGCGCTTCGAGAGTAATCAACAAAACACTCAAACGCGATAAGGGCTGCATTTCGCAAGTGAGACTGGGCGCAGAAAGCAGAAGTCGTTGACATGTGTCCGGCTGTCTGATCGGCTCGCGGCCGTGACTTGGAAATTCGCACGCGTATTTGGTCTCATTAGCGGACAGTTGACGAGCAACCATTTGGTTTACAAGGCCCTTGATGCGTTGATCGATCCGTCACATGCGCTGTCCGCGAACTGGGTGAGGTTCCGGCTCAGGTAGGTGAATGGGGGGGTCGAAGGCCCTTTTCGTTGCGCAGGATGCTCCACGCGATCCGCGCCCGCTCGTTGGCTGAGGCGGTTGCTAGCCTGTTGCGATGAAGCGGTGGAGATGCCCTAAAAAGCCATGCCCCGAAGCTGAACAGGCGGGTCACTCCGCGTCGAGTAATATCGATCGGAGGTGAGGCAGTAAACCGCCGGTCAGACCCAACCGGCGCTAAGTCGACTTTCTAGCGGCGTTAGCTAAATATTAGGATCGAAGTGGTTAATATTCAATATTTTAGTCGGGGATCATTGTCGTGCTTTCAAGACTTTCCATCAGCACCAAGCTTTTCACGATCGTCTCATTTCTGTTTCTGGTGATCGCCATGATCGGCGGATTTGCCTTCATGCAAATGCGCTCCATCAATGTTGCCGCCCAGGATATTCAAACTCAATGGCTGCCCAAGGTGCGGTGGATCGGCGAGATGCGGACACAGTCCGCGCGTTTTCGCGCGGTGCTGCGCGACTATCTGATTGTCGCGGATGCGGAACGCGCGGACGTTGATAAGAACCTAGCGGCTCGCAGGGCCGATTTCGAAAAGGGCGCAAACGCTTACCAGTCGATGACCTCATCGACCGCTGAGCGCGATCTTTCGCAAGAGCTGGAAAATCAATGGCGAGCATTTCTCGCGGCGTCGGCCGATGTGCAGGCCCTCGCCGCCAAGGGCGATCTTGCGGGTGCCAAGGACGTCAACGCCGGCAAGGTGGTGCCGGTCGGCCGCGCGATGGACCAAACGCTCGCCAAACTTGTGGAGTTCAATGACAGCGGCGCCGAAGTGGCTGGACAGGGCGCCGAGGCGACCTATCTGAGCGCTATTCGCCTGACGGCCGTTATTCTCGGCTGCGCGATCCTATTTGGTCTTAGCGCGGCGATCTATATGGTTCGCGACATCCGCCGCGGTATCAGACTCGATCCTCAAACCAATGGGGCAATTGACCGACGGCGAATTGTCTGCCGAAATTCCTCACCGGGGCGAAACCTACCGAGATCGGCCGCATCGCCACGGCGCTGCAAATTTTCAAGGAAACGCTCGTCGCCAAGAAGACATCCGATGACGCGGTCGATGCCGATCGGGCCGTTAGTGCCGCGCGGGCCATGCGCATCAGCGCCGCCACCGGCGATTTCGAGGCAATGATCGGCGAATTGGTCCACTCGCTTGCATCGGCCTCGACCGAACTTGAGGCCTCCGCCAGCACACTCTCCTCGACCGCGGACCACACCCAGGAGCTCACGACAATGGTTGCGGCTGCGTCCGAGGAAGCCTCCACCAACGTGCAGTCGGTGGCCTCGGCGACCGAGCAACTGAGTTCGTCCGTCAATGAGATCAGCCGACAGGTTCAGGAATCGTCACGGATGGCCAGCGAAGCTGTGGATCAGGCACGTCGGACCAATGACCAAGTCGGGGAATTGGCGAAGGCGGCTGCCCGCATCGGCGACGTGGTCGAGTTGATCAACACCATCGCGGGTCAGACCAATCTTTTGGCCTTAAACGCCACCATCGAGGCTGCGCGCGCTGGCGAGGCCGGTCGCGGCTTCGCCGTCGTCGCCTCCGAGGTCAAGGCTTTGGCGCAGCAAACCGCGAAAGCCACCGGCGAGATCGGCCAGCAGATCGCCGACATCCAGGCGGCAACGGAGGAATCGGTAAGCGCGATCGGTGAGATCAGCGGCACCATCGAAAAATTGTCGGAGGTGTCCTCAACCATTGCGGCCGCGGTGGAAGAGCAGGGTGCGGCGACGCAGGAAATTTCCCGCAACATCCAACAGGCGGCGCAGGGCACTCAGCAGGTGTCCGACGCACATTACTGACGTGCGAGCGCGGCGCCAGTGAGACCGGTTCGGCCTCTTCGCAGGTTCTCTCTGCGGCGAAATCTCTCGCCGGCGAAAGCGACCGTCTGAAAAGCGAGGTCGAGAAGTTCCTCAGTACCGTGCGCGCGGCTTGATAAGACACGAACGTCCAAGTCGCAGCGGACGCGACCGGAAGATTCGGAATCTTTGTTTAACGGTTCGCTGATATCTTACGTTCGTCGCGGAATTGTATCGCGTACCGCGATCATTGGGGATTTATGAAAAAGTTGAGACCACTGATGCCGTATGGTTTAGCGAACTAGCCAGACATCGGTGCGGGCAACACTCCCATAACAATGGATCTGCAACGCTCGACAGCTGTTTGCTGCACCTCATGAGTTTGACGAAAATTTGAAAAGAAAAAGCCGTCGAGACGCCGACCCGGCGGCTCAAAGATACCAGCTTGGAGAACAACTCCAAGGCCCGCGTGT
>CAWBPE010000010.1:0-300388 GCA_963790595.1 uncultured Alphaproteobacteria bacterium
GAAGAATTTGAGGTCTTCATTATAGGCCGCAAACAGCACCAGCGCGCCGAGACCGGCGGAGCCGATCGCATAGCCCTTGGTGACGGCCTTGGTGGTGTTGCCGACCGCGTCGAGCGCGTCGGTCGCCTTGCGGACTTCCTTGGGCAGGCCGGCCATTTCGGCAATGCCGCCGGCATTGTCGGTGACCGGGCCGAAGGCGTCGAGCGCCACGATCATGCCGGCCAGCGCCAGCATCGTGGTGGTCGCAATCGCGATGCCGAACAAACCTGCAAGGCTGTAGGTCACGAGAATGCCGGCGATGATCACCAGCGCCGGACCGGCGGTGGATTCCATCGAGATCGCCAGACCCTGAATCACGTTGGTGCCGTGACCGGTGACCGACGACGCCGCAATCGACTTCACCGGGCGATATTCGGTGCCGGTGTAGTATTCGGTGATCCAGATGATCAGGCCGGTAACGACGAGCCCGACAATGCCGCATTCAAGCAGCGCCATGCCGGTGTATTTCACGCCGGCCAGCGGACCGAAGCCGACCAGCCAGTAGATCACGCCGGCGACGCCGATCAGCGACAGGATGCCGGTGGCGATCAGGCCCTTGTAGAGCGCGCCCATGATCGACTGGTTGGCGCCGAGCTTGACGAAGAAGGTGCCGGCGATCGAGGTCAGGATGCAAACGCCGCCAATTGCGAGCGGCAGCGTCATCATGTTCACCAGCAGCGGCGAGGTCGCAAAGAAGATCGCGGCCAGCACCATGGTGGCGACTGCGGTCACCGCATAGGTCTCGAACAGGTCGGCGGCCATGCCGGCGCAATCGCCGACATTGTCGCCGACGTTGTCGGCGATGGTGGCCGGGTTACGCGGATCGTCTTCGGGAATGCCGGCCTCGACCTTGCCGACGAGATCGCCACCAACGTCGGCGCCCTTGGTGAAGATACCGCCGCCAAGACGCGCGAAGATCGAAATCAGCGAAGCGCCGAAACCAAGCGCCACCAGCGCGTCAACCACGGTGCGGCTGTTGGCGGCGAGGCCCAGGTAGTGCGTGAGATAAGCGAAGTAGATGGTGACGCCGAGCAGCGCCAACCCCGCGACCAGCATGCCGGTGATGGCGCCGGCCTTGAAGGCCAGCTCAAGTCCGCCGGCCAGCGACGTGGTCGCGGCCTGCGCGGTGCGCACATTGGCGCGAACCGACACGTTCATGCCGATGAAGCCCGCAGCCCCCGACAGCACCGCGCCGATCAGGAAGCCCGCCGCTACCAGCATGCCGAGGAAATAGGCCAGCAGCGCGAAGATCACGACGCCGACGATGCCGATCGTCATGTATTGGCGCTTGAGATAGGCCTGCGCACCTTCGCGCACGGCGGCTGCGATTTCCTGCATCCGCGGATTGCCGGCATCCGCTTTCAAAACCGATGAAGTCGCCCAGATGGCGTAAACGATGGAAAGCGCTCCGCAGAGCACAATCACCCATAATGCTGTCATTGAATTTGCCTCGGATTTTTCTTTGTTTCCCACCCACGCCTGTCACCGCGGGAGCGGCCGGCGCATAAAAAGAAGGCCTGCCCTGCCCAAAGGGTGACCTCAAATCGGCGGGACCATGCCAAAATCGTATCCCCGGCGCAACGCTGCGAAAGGCCTAAATGGTCGATTTCAGTGGTGTATTTGTTCCAAAACCGGGGCTTTTCCCGGGAATCCCGCCCCAAGGAATTCGGGCAATCCTAGAAATGGCTGTAGGACAGGCGCTTGAGCACGATCTCGCCACCCTGCTTGTCCAGAAATCTCGGGGACGAGGTCGCCGCGATGATCGTTCCGATCGAGGTTATCGCTACCCCCGCCAAGCCTGCCGCCCGCGCGAAAACGTCGACGCGGTCTTCCGGGACCGTGCACAGAATCTCATAGTCGTCGCCACCGGCGATCAGCGCTTCGATGCCGATTGTGCCGCGCGCGAGCAATGCCGCGGCAGCTTCGGATAACGGAATGCTTTGCACATCGATGACGGCGGAAACGCCTGATGCCGCGCACAGCTTGGCGAGATCCCCTGCCAGGCCATCGGACACATCCATCGCCGCATGCGCGTGATCACGGACAGCCGTGGCCAGAGCATTGCGCGGCTGCGGGACGCGATAACGCCCGACCAGCATCTCTTTTGCCGCGGCATCATTGGCGAGCGCCGTCGCCACCGCGCCGCCCTTGAGGATAGCGAGACCGAGCGCCGCGTCGCCGATCGTTCCCGTCACCATCACGCGATCGCCCGGTTTGGCGCCGCTGCGATGAACCGTTTTGCCCACGGGAATGCGCCCAAACGCCGTGATCGAAATCATCCGCGGGCCCGGCGTCGAGACGGTATCGCCGCCCAGCAACGGACAATCAAACAGACCGATATCGTCGCCCAGCCCGCGCGCGAATGGCGCCAGCCAGGCATCCTCGGCGGACGACAGCGCCAGCGTCAGCACAAACCCCGCCGGCGTGGCGCCCTTGGCCGCGAGATCGCTCAGGTTCAGGCGCAACGCCTTGCGCGCGATGGTGTCGGGCGGATCGGATGCGAAAAAATGCACGCCTTCGACGATCGCATCGGTCGTGACCACGATGTCTTCGCCATGCGCGTTGAGGACCGCCGCATCGTCGCCAAGACCGAACGCGCCGGGATCGGTCGCGAGCGGGCGGAAATAGCGCGCAATCAGCGAATCCTCTCCAGAGCTCATCGCTTGCGATCCTCCAGACCCGTCCTCCGCGTCAGCTTGCTAGCTGCGCACGAACTCATCGGCGCGAAACTGGCGGCCGATCTGGTCGAGCACCGCATTGACCATGCCGGTCTCATCCGGTTCGACAAAGGCGTGCGCGACATCGACATATTCCGACACCACGACCCGGCCGGGAACGTCCTTGCGATGCTCAAGCTCGTAAGCACCGGCGCGCAGCACCGCGCGCAAAATCGCGTCGATCCGCTTCAGCGGCCAGCCCTTCGACAAGGCTTCGTCGATCACGGGATCGAGCCTGGCCTGATCGCGCACCACGCCGGAGACCACGTCGCGGAAAAAGGCCGCTTCAGCCGGCAGATATGTATCGCCTTCGACCTCGTTGCCGAGCCAATGACTCTCGAACTCGGCGAAGATGTCGTTGATCCCGGCGCCGCCGATATCCATCTGGTAGAGTGCCTGCACGGCCGCGAGCCGCGCCGCGCCGCGCCGGTTGGCTTTCTTGTCCGAACCTTTGGCGGGCTTCTTGTCCTGGGCCTTCTTGTTGTCTGCCATCATCAGGTCCGCGCCAGCCGGCGTTTGATCCGCAGCATGGCCAGCGCCGCGCGCGCGGCATCGCCGCCCTTGTTGAGCTCATTCGCGCGTGCTCTCTCCCACGCCTGCGCGTCGGTATTCACCGTGATGATGCCGTTGCCGAGCGGAAACTTTCGCGCCACCGCAAGATCCATCAGCGCCCGCGAAGATTCCATCGATACGATTTCGAAATGGATGGTCTCGCCGCGCACCACGCAACCGAGCGCGATCGCCGCATCATAGGGCTTGCCGTTTTTCTCGGCGGCATCGATCGCAATCGCGATGGCGGCCGGAATTTCCAGCGCGCCGGGCACCGTGATCACGTCGTGGGTGACGCCGGCGGCCTTCAGCTCGGCAACAGCGCCTTCCAGCAGCGCATCCTGGATGTCGTCATAAAAGCGTGCCTCGACAATCAGCGCGCGGGCGCCGGAAATGTCGGTTTGATCCTTCAACTGCGCGCGCCGTGACTCTGCCATCATCTACCAATCGAATTCTTCAGGAGTTGTGCTGCGTTTTAGGCGCAGCGACGGCCCATGCCAAGGGTTGGTTACGGGTACTTCTACTTCATTTCCGAGAGCCGCGCCGCGTAGCGCGCCATCAAATCGACCTCGAGATTGACTTCACTGCCCGCACGCCAGCCACTGAGCGTCGTGACCGACAGGGTGTGGGGAATGATCAGCACCGAAAACGTCACGTCATCGACCGTATTCACGGTCAGCGACACGCCATCCAGCGTCACCGAGCCCTTGGTCGCGATGAAGCGCGCCAGATCGCGTGTGGTCCGCAGCGTGAAACGCGCCATGTCGGGCAGATCGTCACGGCTGACGATGGTGGCCACCCCGTCGGCATGGCCGGCGACGATATGGCCGCCGAGTTCGTCGCCGATCTTGAGCGCGCGCTCGAGATTGAGCCTGGTTCCATCAGCCCAACGCTTGGCCGTCGTCATCGCGAGCGTCTCGGCCGCGGCATCGACATCGAACCAGGTTTTGCCGTGCTCGACGCCGGAGGCGACGACGGTCAGGCAAACGCCATTGCAGGCAATCGAGGCGCCGTCCGCGATGGTCGCGCGGTCATAACCGCACGCGATCCGCAGCCGGTGCAACTGGCCTTGCGCCGTGGGCGTCAGGGCTGTGATCTCGCCGATATCGGTGACTATGCCGGTAAACATCAGGCCCGCCCGTAGATGGTGAGTGTGTCGTTTTGCAGGGTGTCGCTAGCATGGACCTTGAACGCGGGCGACCCTGTGATCGCGGACAGCGGCAATGCGTCCAGCGCGGCGACCCCGTCGGCGCCGATCGTATCAGGCCCACGCAACAGCCAGACTTCATCGACCAGGTCAGCAGCGACAAAGGACGACGCGACACGGGCGCCTCCCTCGACCAAGAGCCGCGTGATGCCTTTTTGCGCCAGCGCATGCAGCACACCCATCAGATCCAGTCCCGGCGGCGGGGACGATGTGGTGGGCACGCGCAGCACCTGCGCACCCGCGGCCCCGAGCTTCATCGCAGCCGGGGCTTCCGACAGGTTCGACGTCATCACCCACAGCGGCGTCGCGCGGGCCGAATGCACCAGCCGGCTGGTGCCCGAGATGCGCAATGCCCGATCCAGCACCACCCGCACCGGCGATCGCGCTTCCATGCCCGGCAACCGGCAGGTCAGCACGGGATCATCCGCCTGCACGGTGCCGATCCCGACCAGGACGGCGTCGCATTGCGCGCGCAGCAGATGCACGCGGGCTCGCGTGGCTTCGCCGGTCACGGCGACCGGCTTGCGGCCGGCCGCGCCGATCTTGTCATCGGCCGATACCGCGAGCTTGAGGATCACATGCGGGCGTCTGTCACGGATGCGCCTGATATGCCCGGCATGGTCGTGCGCGGCTTCCTGCGCGCCGAGCCCGATATCGACCGCGATCCCGGCCGCGCGAAGCCGGGCGTGGCCCTGCCCGGCGACCTCGGGATTGGGATCCTCGATCGCCGACACCACGCGCGCGATCCCGGCAGCGATGATGGCATCGGCGCAGGGCGGCGACTTGCCGACATGCGAGCACGGCTCCAGCGTCACATAGAGCGTGGCGCCGCGGGCGGCCTCGCCGGCCTGCGAAAGTGCCACCGGCTCGGCATGGGGACGCCCGCCCGGTTGGGTCCAGCCGCGCCCGACAATGACGCCGTCCTTGACCACGACGGCGCCGACCGCCGGATTGGGCCAGGTCCGGCCCTGCCCGCGCCGCCCGAGCGCCAGGGCGAGTTGCATGAAGCGCTGGTCAGCAGCCTTCGAGTTCTTCGATTTTTGCGCAAACTGCTCTTCCAGAATGCGGAAGATCATTTGCGTAACAGAGCGAGCCGCGCGTCGTCGTCCCCGGAGAGCTCGCCGAGCACCGCTTCGAAATCCTTGGCCTCGCGGAAATTGCGATAGACCGAGGCGAACCGCACATAGGCGACGTCGTCGAGCTGGCGCAGATGCTCCATCACGATCTCGCCGATGGCTTCGGATGAAATCTCGGCCTCGCCGCCGCTCTCGAGTTCGCGCACGATCGCCGAGACCATCTTCTCGACCCGCTCGGGATCCACCGGGCGCTTGCGCAGCGAGATCTGCAGCGAGCGCACCAGCTTGTCACGGTCGAACGGCACCCTTCGGCCGTTGCGCTTGATCACAGTCAACTCGCGCAACTGCACCCGCTCGAAAGTGGTGAAGCGGAAATTGCAGGCGATGCAAACCCGCCGCCGCCGGATCACGGCGGAATCCTCGGTCGGACGCGAGTCCTTTACCTGCGTATCGAGACTGTTGCAGCTTGGGCATCGCATCCGGCAAAAACCTTGTTGATAGCAAAACCTTATTGATAAATCGGGAAACGGTCAGTGAGCGCCTTTACCCGTTCCTTGATGGCAGCTTCCACCAGCGGCGCGCTGCCGTCCTGCGACTGCGCCACGGCGTTCAACACTTCGGCGATCAGCCCGCCGACCTGCTTGAATTCCGCCACGCCAAACCCGCGTGTCGTTGCCGCCGGCGTACCGAGACGAAGACCCGAGGTCACGAACGGCTTTTCCGGGTCGAAGGGAATGCCGTTCTTGTTGCAGGTGATTGCCGCCCGCACCAATGCCTTTTCCGACGCGTTGCCCTTGAGGCCCTTCGGCCGCAGGTCCACCAGCATCAGATGGTTGTCGGTGCCGCCGGAGACGATATCGAAGCCGTGCGCGCGCAGGCTTTCGGCCAGCGCCTTGGCGTTCTCGACAACGTTCTTCGCATAAACTTTGAAGTCCGGCCGCAGCGCCTCGGCAAAGGCCACGGCCTTGGCTGCGATCACATGCATCAACGGGCCGCCCTGCAGGCCCGGGAAGATCGCCGAGTTCAGTTTCTTGGCCAGCGCCTCGTCATTGGTCAAAATCAAGCCGCCGCGCGGACCGCGCAGCGATTTGTGCGTCGTGGTGGTGGTGACATGCGCATGCGGCACCGGCGAAGCATGGACGCCGCCGGCCACGAGGCCCGCGAAATGCGCCATGTCGACCAGGAGATAAGCGCCGATGCTGTCGGCGATCTCGCGAAAGCGCTTGAAATCCCACGGCCGCGAATAGGCCGAGCCGCCGGCGATGATCAGCTTCGGCCGTACCTGCTCGGCCTGCTTCGCCACCGCATCCATATCGATCAACTGGTCCTCGCGCCGCACCGTGTAGTGCGAGGCCTTGAACCATTTGCCGGACATGTTGACCGGGGAGCCGTGGGTGAGATGTCCGCCGGCGGCGAGATCGAGACCCATGAAGGTATCGCCGGGCTGCAGCAGCGCCAGGAACACCGCCTGGTTCATCTGGCTGCCCGAATTCGGCTGCACATTGGCAAAGCCCGCGCCGAACAGTTTCTTGGCGCGCTCGATCGCCAGCGTCTCGGCAACGTCGACCCATTCGCAGCCGCCGTAATAGCGATTGCCGGGATAGCCCTCGGCATATTTGTTGGTCATCACCGAGCCCTGCGCTTCCAGCACCGCACGGCTGACGATGTTTTCCGAGGCGATCAGTTCGATCTCGTGGCGCTGCCGGCCGAGTTCACCGCGGATCGCGGCCGCGATCTCCGGATCGGCGTCAGCCAGCGTGGCGGTGAAGAACGAGTCGGGCGCGGAGGCGGTTTTGGCGCTGCTGGTCGAAGAGCTCATGAGTAAAATATCTCCACCGCCGCAAGCTGTTACGGGCATTGCGGGCGGTCTGATGTGGCGGTCGAAAGGGTCCTTGCGGGATATCACATCGCCCGGGAATGGCCAAGCGCTTGCGGTACGCGCTCGATATTTATGCAAGATATGGTGGGGATGCCAGCCCGGCGGCGCCCCACGCCCCCTCTGCCGGCCGGCCCCTTGGGTTAGCCCGCCAGCCCGTCGCGGTTGTAGATATCGTCGCGGAACTGGACCACGCCGTCAGGGGTCGCCCAGGCCGTCACATAGACCCAATACAGCGGCAAGGGCTTTGTCACCTTGGCGTCCTTGCGTTCGCCCGACTTGATGACCTCGTCGATCTCGGCCTTGGACCAGCCGGGGCTATCGGCCAAAATCCAGTACACCAGCTCACGGACATTCTGCACGCGCATACAGCCCGAAGACGCAAAGCGGAAATCCTCGCCGAACAGCCCTTTCGAGGGCGTGTCGTGCATATAAACGCCGTCGGGACTGGGAAAATTGATCTTCATCGAGCCCAGCGAATTGAAATCGCCGGCATCCTGCTTGAACTTGTAATTGACGGCCTCGGCCGAATACCAGTCGATTTGCGACGGCGGCAGCTCGTTGTTCTTGGGATCGAAGATGCGGATGTGATTGCGGGTGAGATAATCCGGCTCGGCCTGCATCTTCGGAATCAGATCCTTGCGGATGATCGACACCGGAACGGTCCAGAACGGATTGAAGTTGATCTGCACGATCTTGCTGTGGACATCCGGCGACGGCCGGTCCGGCTTGCCGGCCACCGCCGTGTGGCGCGTCACCGCGACGCCGTTCTCGATCGCCTCGATTTGCGCCGCCGGAATATTGGCGACCACGATGCGGTTACCCAGATTGCCGCTCAGGCTTTTCAGCCTGACCGCATTGGTTCGAAGCTGCGCCAGCCGCTTCTCGGCCGGGACGTTGAGCGCGCGCAGCGTCGTGTCGTGCACCACGCCGTCGGCATGCAATCCATGGCGCACCTGGAATCGGCGCACTGCGGCATCGACATAGGAATCGAACACCTCGCGCTCGCCGGAATTAAGCTCGAGATCGCCCGCGACCGACAGCCGCGTGCGCAGCGACGGCACCGCCGGGCTCTTGACGCCGACCCTCAGCCCCTCGCCGCCGGACACTTCCGGCCAGCCGCCCTTGGCGACGATGCTCTCGTATTGCGCAATTGAAGTCTGCGTGGTTTCCGCGGTCGATGGCGACAGCGTCGGCAATGATTTCTTCGGCAGCTTGACGTTGCGCGAAGCATTATCGAAGCCGCTGCCAAGGCCGCTGTCCTGATTTTCCCTGATCAGGTCGTTGAGCATCTGATCGGGCGTCTGGTCGTCAGCCGCACGCGCCGCGCCCACCAGCGCGCTCGCCGCGAGACCGGCGCCGGCATTGGCAAGAAAAGATCGGCGGGTGAAAGGGCTCATTGCAATGCGATCGCGTTTCAAACTGTTTCCGGGACCAACCCGGAATAACCATCTATAGCAAAGCCTTAAGGCCCAGATAACCCGCTAAATTCCGCCTTCGCAAACACGTGAACGCTATTGTGCGAAGCGGTAAGCCCCGCCCTTCTCGACCGAGCGCTGGAAGGCCGGCCGCGCATGCATGCGCGTCAGCCAGGCGCTGAGGTTCGGATAGGGTTCGAGCTTCTTGAAGACCTTGGCCATTTCCGCGACAAAACTCATCTGGATATCGGCGCCGGTCAGCGACGTCCCGATGAAGAACTCCCGTCCTTTCAGCGCGCCCTCGACATAGCCGAGATGGTTGGCGATCTCGCTGTCGATCCGCGGATGCAAGGGCGCGCCGGCCTCCTTGAGCCTGCCGACATAGAGGTTGAGCATCAGCGGCAGCATTCCCGATCCTTCCGAATAGTGCAGCCATTCCTGATAGGGCTCGAAATCAGCGCTGTCGGGCGCCGGCATCAGGGCGGCTTTGCCGCTTTGGCCGTAACGTCGGATCAGGTAATCGACGATCGCGCCGGATTCCGCGATCTTGACATTGCCGTCGGTGATGACAGGCGATTTGCCGAGCGGATGCACCGCCGTCAACTCCGGCGGCGCCAGCTGTGTGGTGGCATCGCGCTGATATTTCTTCATCTCATAGGGCGTGCCGAGTTCCTCCAGCAGCCACAGGATCCGTTGCGAGCGGGAGTTGTTGAGATGATGCAGCGTGAGCATGGGGGTTGTTTCCTCGGGGGGCGCGAGCTTGTCGGATGCTGACGCTAACATCAAGCGCGCGTTCGCGCGACCTTCACTGGGCGTCGTCCCTGCGAACGCAGGGACGACGATGTGAGGACGTAATGCATCAGCCTCGCGGCGCATCACGCCCGAGCTATGCTTGAATTTCCGCCCCTTGAGGGCGTGGGGAATGCCGGGTGCCCGTGCACCCGCAGCCGCGCGTGTAGTGGTAGTAAGCACGCGCGTTAGTCACCACGGATACACCGGGATCACCCGGCATTCCCGCACGCGATGGTGTTAACGGTTTCCTTCGTGCTCTCCCCGGTGATCGGGCTCTTTTGTCACCGTCGCCTCGCGCAGTCTCCTGCGCGAGACTTGACGCCAGCGTCGAGGCGTCAGGACCACACGACTTCGCCGTCCGCCTCAGCGCCATTCGTCAAAGGCGCATCCGCGTCCACCGCATCCCGCCCCGCGTCCGTGACGATCGCGATACGCCCCTCCAGTGGGACGAGACGGTGACAACATAGAACTGATTTTGGTCCCGGCGAAAAGCAAAAATTCTGAAATTCCGAAATATTATTGTTGCGTTCTAACCCGACTCGCGCCATGCGCAAGCCACCGACTGTTTCACCGAGAAAATCGGACAATCGGGATTTCCGAAATTACCTCAGGACCGGAAATATTTCGGATATGCCAAATCGACGCGAATGACCCAGGCCGTGTAAAAACGATTTTCCTCCCCCAAAAACTGCGCGCAACCGGGGCGATCCGCGTCGACACGACGGTTGGAGCATATTTTTGCTGGATCGATTCTGGAGTCAACCCGGGCGAACCTCAGACCACGCTAAGCGAGGTGAACGGTCACACGATGCGCATAACAGCACGAGCTCTTCAGGCCCGGATTGCCACCAGGAGCGGCTTGATGCCGACGATGTTCATTACGCGCGTGAGGTTGTAGGCGAGTACGTTCAGCGCCATCTCAGTCGCTACCTTCGGCAGCGTCTTCATCAGAAAGTGCGTCGCACCCATCCGCATCTTCAGCGTGGCGAACGGATGCTCTGCGGTTTCGCGGCGCACACGCATGGCTTGTGGATTTTGATCGAGCCGCGTCTGCGCGGCCTCGACGACGTGTTCGTGTTCCCAGCGTTTGATGCGGCGCTCGTTGGACGTTGTGCACTGATCCTTGAACGGGCATGTGCGGCACGCCTTCGTCAGGTAAATCCGCATTTTCTGACCATCTTCATCAGCGATGAAGTGGTGCGCCAGCTTCTCGCCGGCCGGGCAGCGATAGACATCGTCCTTGGCCAAATAGACAAAATCAGATTTCCCAAAGCGGCCTGCCGACTTGGCCCCCGAGGTTTGCGGCTTGGGTAGTGTGACCGCGATCCCGGCCTGTTCGCATGCCAGGATTTCCTCACCTTTAAAGTAGCCCCGATCCGCAACGACGTCCAAGTAGTCGCTGTGCAGCGCGGCTTTCGCAGCCTGCGCCATCGTCGCCAGTTGCGATCTATCGGTGCCGACGTTGGTGACCTCGTGCGCTACGATCAGATGGTTCGTGGTGTCGACCGCACTTTGTACGTTGTAGGCGACCATGCCTGAGCCGCGCCCGCTCGTTGCCATCGAGCGGCAATCGGGATCGGTCAGCGATATCTGCTTGTCGGGCGAGGCGAGCAATGCCTTTTCAATCGCGGCCAGCCGCTTCACTTCTTCTTCAAGCTTCGCCAGCTTTTCCTTAAGCCGCGTCTTGGTCAGCAGCACCGTTTCCGACGGCTCTTCTCCTGCGGCAGTCCGGCGGTCAGCGGTGTCCAGTTGGCTCATGTAGCGCGCCACGCTCTCTTCGATCTGCTTCTGGCGGCGCTGGATCTTGCCTTGCGTGAAGTTGTTGTCGCGACTGTTCACAGCCTTGAACTTGCTGCCATCGATGGCAACGCTGGCCTTCGTCAACAGGCCCATCTTGCGGCACAACTCGACGAATTGGGCGCAAACCTTCTTGATCGCGGGGCCATTGTCCTTGCGGAAGTCGGCGATGGTCTTGTGATCCGGCGCAAGCCGCCCGGTCAGCCACATCACCTCGAGATTGCGGCCAGCCTCGCGCTCCAGCCGCCGGCTCGATTGGATCCGGTTGAGATAGCCGTAAATGTAGAGCTTGAGCATCGCCGAAGGATGGTACGCTGGCCGGCCGGTCGCTGCTGGATCAACGCCATCGAACCCGAGGTCGCGGAGTTCTAACGCATCCACGAACACATCGACCGCGCGAATGGAATTGCTCTCGTCCACCCAATCATCGAGGCATTCCGGAAACAGTGTCGTCTGCTGACGATCCGCCCCTTGCACGAAACCCTGCATCACTCCCCCCGCCGATTCAGCAGCAGAATCATAGCATCGACGGAGTTTTCACACAGCCTGGACCCGGAGCGGACGAACGACTTGCGGCGTGTTACTGTAACTCGACATGAAACGCGTAGCGGTGTTCGGGAATGCTGGCGGCGGGAAATCAACCTTGGCACGGCGATTGGCCGTGATTACGGGGCTGCCGCTTTACGTCATTGATCAGCTACAATTTCGAGACGGAGGCGCAGCCGTGCCTCACGAACAATATTTGAAACTGCACTGCGATATTTTGGCGCAAGACAAATGGATCATCGATGGCTACGGCGACACCACAACAGTATTGGAGCGCTGTGGCGCAGCCGACACATTGATTCACATCGATTTGCCACTGCCGGTTCACTATTGGCGGGTGACAAAGCGTCTGATGAAAGGTCTGCTTTCCGATCCGGTAGGCTGGCCAAAGGGAAGCCCGCTTTGGCGCAGCACGCTTTCTAGTTACAGGGTCATTCCGCGCTGCAATCGATATCTAACGCCCAAATACCGGCAACTCATCATCGAAATGGCCGCTTCCAAACGTGTCTTCCACCTTAGGTCACCACATGAAATGGAAGCGTTTCTGGATAGCATATGAACGAACTCAGTTAGACCGGCATTGCTACCATTAAGACACGCCGTTGAACGCTGACCGTCTGCTTATCTGGGAAGACCGGAGGTGACCCGGAGCCGACATGACACTTGGCGGCAGTCCAAATCTCGAAGAATTACAAACTGGCGTGATTGCCAAGGGAATTGTTGTTCTCGCGCGGTGTAACATGGATGGGCCTCCACATTGGCTTGCCCAATCACCTCAGGATGACCGCATGAACAAATCTGCGATCCGGGTTTTGACACTGGCCATATACGCGACGGCGCTGGCGGCGGTTCCGACGGTCACACCAGTCAAGGCTGCGACGAACAGCACCAAGGAAATAAAGAAGCATAAAAAGCAGACCCAAAAGAGCCATGACTACCGCGATCCCCGGTCTGCGGGTAGGCCGTGGCCCGTTACCAAGCCTTCCAGTCATGCAGGTGCAGCCTGCTACCGAGGCTTCGAGTGTGAAAAATGGCCTCCTCCAATGTATGACGATCCTACGCGAAACCCTCCGGGAGGCGGCATGTGAGGCCCGAGGCAAGAATGTTGGTCTTCGACGCAACAGGTCTCTCACTTCCGGTATTGGCACTTTTCGGACATGGACCCACGTTCGACGTGAGTCCGTTATGCGCGCCAAAGCGGAAACCCGTTGTCCGCTCCAAGCTCATAGGCTCGCGCCCTAGAAGCCGCTCTTCTCCCTTAACGGCTGAAGCTCGTCGTCCTGTTTGGCGTTACTGGTCTTTGCCGCCTTCTGGGCGCGATCCTTGTCCGCCGGCTGTTCCTGAGCCTTTTCATCAAGAACGATACCCTGTCGTTTTTCGTCTTGCGCCATGGTTCTCTCCATCTTCGCGCCTAAACGCGAGGCGGCGCGCTCTGCGTCAGCGCGCAGAACTAGTGCCGCTTGAAATACTGAACGTCGCGCTCGTGCTTTTCCGCTGCCGCGCGGGATTTGAAGGTGCCGAGATTGCGGCGCTTGCCGGTCTTCGGGTTCACCTTGCGCGAATACAGCCGGTACTCGCCTGATTGCAATTTGCGGATCACGGGTCTCGCCTCCAAACAATGGAAGCAAGAGAGCTCCGAGATCAGTCGGAGCCCCCTTTTCGCGCTTAGTTGTTGTCGTGAATGACGGTCTTGCTGCGCGTGCCGTCGGAATCTTCCTTCTTGATCACGGTCGTCCGATCGGTGGGTTCACGCTCCTTGATGACCGTAGTGCGATCGCGGTCGCGATAATCACGGTCGTGAGATTCGCCGACGGTGACGCCGGCGCCAACGGGCCCTACTCGAACGCCCACTTCATCCGCGAAAGCCGGCGTCGCAATGATGCCGATCAACGCGGCAGCAAACAGAGATTTCTTCATGGTCCATCCTCCGATTTCAATGGTGGGAAAATGCGAGGACGGATCATTCGTTCCCTCAAACATTGTGCCGATCTGAGGGAACATTTTTCGGAACCTGCGAGGCTGATTACCCTCTCACTCAGGCATCTCTCGACTTCTTCGGTTGGGTCGCACTGGCAGGATCGGATCCCGGAAAGCTTTCCTCCAGACCCTCTGTTAAGGAGTTTGCCTTCAAATTCGTTTTCGACTTGTCGGCCCTGGTTGCATCCTTTGGATCGACCGCATGCTTGTCTTTGGGCGCCGGATCAAATTTTTGGGTCATCAAACCGTTCCTCGTTGGGCGCGGATAAAGCGGCGCTATCCGACAACGGCGCCTCATCGTGTTCGTTCCGATGCGTGATCTGTCCATCAATGATGTCGTGAGCATCGTACTGGCCTCAGGGAAATTTAGTTAAGGCGCGGCGCAACTTGTCTCCCATCGGCAACAGAACCGTTCAATCGTTCAAGAGTGACGCTCAGTCCGCACCGGGTGACGTCCAGTCCAAGCCGATTTCCCGAAAATCACTAAAAACGTGGGCAGGATTCGAAATTTCTCGCTTCGATTTTGCTGGAGGCGCATTTGTTTTTTGGTCGCTTGATTGCTTCCGGCATTCGCTGGCGGTGCTGGTTGTATTTTCTGGGACCGGCGACGCTGGCAGGCGGGGCGTTTTTTCCCAGCGCGGCACAGGCGCAAAGCGTCTGGGGCGGCACCGGCAGCACGACCACCACCACCGACTACAATCTCGGAACCAACTGGAGCAATCCGCCCGCCGGGGCCCCACCGGTTAATGGCGGCCAATCGGCGCAGTTCGCCAGCACCGGCGCGTCTTCGGTCGTGGTGACGGCCGGTCCGATTACCCCGGACTCCTGGACGTTCAATACCAATGCGCAGTCCTATACGGTGACCGGGACGGACGTTAATTTCGGCACCACGACCGGACTGGTGAACAACGCCAGTGCCGGCTCGATTTCGATCGCGAACAATCTGGGCGGCGCCGGCGCCCAAGTTCAGCAACTCGGTACAAGCACCCTCACCCTCTCCGGCACCAACACCTATACCGGCGTGACCACGATTGCGGCCGGGACATTGGCTTTGACGGGAGCGGGCAGCATTGCCCTGTCTAGCCAGATCAACCTCACTAACGCGGCCGGAACATTCGATATTTCCGGGACAACGTCCGGCGCTTCGATCGTTTCGCTGAACGGCGTGTCCGGCAGCAATGTGAATTTGGGTTCGAAAACCCTGACCATCACCAACGGAAACGGGGTCGACGTTTATTACGGCACCATCGGTGGCAGCGGCGGACTAACAGTCACGGGCGGCCTGGCCGAACTCGGTGGCACCAACACCTATAGCGGTGTGACGACCGTCAACGTCAACCAGCATCTGGTGCTTTTGGGTACCGCCTCAATCGCCAATTCGAGCAGGGTAATCAATAACGGCGCCCTCGATCTCTCGGTGATGTCCGTGGATTCCTCCATCAAGTCGCTGGCGGGAACCAACGCCGGCGCCAATGTATTCCTGGGCACCCACACCCTGACCCTGACCGCGGCAAACGATACATACAATGGTATGATCAGCGGCAGTGGCGGGCTGACTCTGAGCGGCGGCACCCAAACGATAACAGGCTCCATCGGCTACTCCGGCGCGACCACGGTCAACGGTGGCACCCTGGTCATTAACAGCTCGCTGGCATCGTCGAGCGGGACCACGGTGAATGCCGGCGGTACGCTGATGGGTACCGGCGCCCTCGGCGCCACCTCGATCGCAGGCGGCACGCTGGCGCCGGGCTCGGGTACGCCGGGCTCGTCGCTGACGGTTTTTGGCGACCTCGGCTTCACGGCGGCATCGACCTATGCCGTCAATATCGACCCGACCACATCGTCGTTCGTCCATGTGACCGGCGCTTCGACACTGGGCGGCGCGACCGTCAATGCGATCTTTGCCAATGGCAGCTACGTCACCAAGCAATACAACATCCTGAGCACGGGCTCCCGTGTCGGCACCTTCGGCTCTCTGGTTAATACCAACCTGCCGACGAACTTTACGGCCAGCCTGAGTTACGGCGCCACCAATGTCTTCCTGAACCTGGCACTGAATTTCACGCCGCCTCCCTCCGGCGGCGCGGCTCCGGGCTCCGGCTTGAACGGCAACCAGCAGCACGTCGCCAATACGCTGACCAACTTCTTCAACACCACCGGCGGCATTCCGCTGGCGTTCGGCGCGCTGACGCCGACCGGGCTGAGCCAGGTCTCCGGCGAGACCGCGACCGGCTCGCAGCAGACCACGTTCGACGCGATGACGCAGTTCATGAATCTGATGACCGATCCGTTCATGGCCGGTCGCGGCGACGGCTTTGAAGCGCCGGGCGGCGCGCCGGCTGGTTATGCATCCACTCAAAAGACCGGCGCCGCACGCGACGCCAATGCGATGTTCGTCAAGGGTCCGGTCACGCCTTTTGAGGCGCGCTGGAGCACATGGGTTGCGGGCTACGGCGGTTCGCAGACCACCGACGGCAACGCGACCGTAGGCTCCAACAGCTCAACCTCGCGGATTTATGGCACTGCCGTAGGCGCCGACTATCGCTTCTCACCGTTCACCATTGCCGGTTTCTCGCTGGCTGGCGGCGGCACCAGCTTTGGCGTCAACAACAGCGGCTCAGGGCATTCCGACCTCTTTCAAGCCGGCGCGTTCGTGCGTCACAACATAGGTCAGGCCTATATCTCCGGCGCCATCGCCTATGGCTGGCAGGACATCACCACCGACCGCACCGTGACCGCCGCCGGCATCGATCGGCTGCACGCCGAATTCAATGCCAACACCTATTCGGGCCGCGTCGAAGCCGGCTATCGCTTCCTTGCCCCGTTCGTCGATGGCGGCATCGGCATCACGCCCTATGCCGCCGGACAGGCCACCACCTTCAGTCTGCCGTCGTATACTGAGAGCGTCGTCTCCGGCGCCGCCACCTTCGCGCTGAACTACGGCGCGCGCGATGTCACCGACAGCCGCAGCGAACTCGGCATCCGCACCGACAAATCCTTTGCGCTGCAAAATTCCTGGAACGGCGATGCGGTCTTCACGCTGCGCGGCCGCTTTGCCTGGGCCCATGACTACAATCCGGATCGCGCTGTCGGCGCGACCTTCCAGGCCCTGCCCGGCGCCAGCTTCGTCGTCAACGGCGCCGCGCAGGCGTCCGACTCGGCGCTGACCTCGGCGTCCGCTGAATGGAAATGGACCAATGGCTGGTCAACCGCGGCCACGTTCGAAGGCGAGTTCTCCAACGTCACGCGCTCTTACGCCGGCAAGGGCGTGGTACGTTACGCCTGGTAAGGATCGGGCTCTCGCCGCCTCTCCAATCCTCATCCTGAGGAGCGCGCCCTTGCGCGTCTCGAAGGATGGATGCAACACTTGGACTCGCAGCCATCCTTCGAGACGCGTGCGGAGTTTATCATCGGGCCGCGCTTTGCGCGGACCCGGTGGCCGCTCCTCAGGATGAGGTCATGCTCGCTGCTCCGCTCCTCCAGCGATAACGGCATTTCTCTCGTAAACGTTCTAGAGTGCGCCGACCGGGCGCCCATCGATGGCCGCCAGGATGTCCTGCTTGCCGCCATCGCGCCGCGCGGCATCCCTGGACATCACCCGGTACATCATGTGGGCGGGGTCTGTGGTATCGACGGGCGCACCGTGGATGAGCAGAAGCCCCCTCGCCGCGTGGTAGCGCACCAGCGGTTCGGTATCGTCGAGCGCCTTGATCAGCGCCTGCACCGCAACGGGATCGCAGACTTCGCAGAGCGCCTGCGCCGCCGGCTGCCGTTTCCAGTCTTCGGCCGCGCCCAGCACGTCGATCATCGCGTCGCGCCAGCGCGGATCGGGACGGATGCGCCACAGCGCCTTCGCGAGATAGACCAATCCGTGGGTCGACCAGAACTCCTCGCCCGCTGCTTTAGCCGCGCGCCATCCCCGCTGTTCAGCTTCAAAGAACTGTATGAGTTGGGGTTCGGCGCGGCGTGACCTGAGAATGCCAAGCCCGATGACGCCGCGCGTATCGGGCAGAAATCCGATCAGCATGTCCTCTGCCCGGGTGACTTCGTCGCCCCTGAGTTCGGCGAGCGCCCGCGTGTCGAGCCCATCGCGCGCGGACATTTCATCTTCGAAGAAGCTGAACCGGAAACGTTCGAACACCGCAGACACCATCGCGATCTCTGTTGAAACTCAGTGCAATCTTAAAACCCGGTATTCGGGTTCGTCGTGCGCCGTTATCAGACGGTTCATGTCTGCGACCGTTCCATGACTGTCTCGCTCCCAAACCCGCTGGTCGCGCGGCAGCCATCCCGGAAGATGGGTTGTGCAGCGCAGCATGACCGATATATCTGCGGTTTCCCCAGAGGTACGCTGGTTTGACCGACATCAATGCCGACACTTTCGTTTCCGCGAGCCATCGGCCGATGGGGTTCCCGGAATTTGTGCTCGTGATCGCTTCGATCATGGCGCTGAATCCGTTTGCGATGGACATGATGCTGCCGGCGCTGCCGAACATCGCCGCGACATTCCACATCACGGTTGCCAACCGGCCCCAGGCGGTGCTGTCGGCGTTCCTGATCGGATTCGGCGTCGGCCAGTTCATCATGGGACCGCTGTCGGATCGTTTCGGCCGGCGGCCGGTCCTGATCGACGGCATGGCGCTGTATTGCATCGCCAGCGTGCTTGCGATTACAGCGTCGTCGTTCGAGATGTTGCTGCTGGCGCGCGTGCTGCAGGGAATCGGAACCTCCGCGACCCGCGTGATTGCGACCTCGATCGTTCGCGATTGTTATGCCGGCCGCCGCATGGCCAGCGTGATGTCGCTGGCGATGATGGTGTTCATTGCTGTGCCCGTCATCGCGCCGTCGATCGGCCAGGCCGTGATGTTGCTGACGCAGTGGCGCGGCATCTTCATCGTGTTGATGCTGTACGGCGTGCTGGCGCTGATCTGGAGCGCGCTGCGGATGCCGGAAACCCTGGCCGTGTCCGAGCGCAAGTCGCTGGCGATCCGCGACGTGCTCGGCGCCTTTCGCCAGACCGTGACCAACCGGCAGACCCTGGGTTATGCGCTGGCGGCCGGCGGCGTGCAGGGGTCGCTGTTCGCGTACGTCTTCTCGTCGCAGCAGATATTCACCGAAATCTACGGACTTGGACGTTATTTTCCGCTGGCGTTCGCGGCTATCGCGGTCGGCATCGCCGTCGCGGGCTTTCTCAATGCCCGCTTCGTCGGGCGGATCGGCATGCGGGTGATTTCGCATGGCGCCCTGGTCGGCTTCGCGACGGTGGCGGGGATACTGCTGCTGGCCGTGAAAATGCACATGATGCCGCTGCCGCTGTTCATGGCGCTGTCGGCACTGATGATGTTCGGGTTCGGGTTGATGTTCGCCAATTTCACATCGCTGGCGATGGAGCCGCAGGGCCATATCGCCGGCACCGCGTCGTCGCTGTACGGTTCGATCACCACCCTGCTCGGCATTGGCATCGGCACCACGATCGGCCAGGACTATGACGGCACGCTGGTGCCGTTTGCGACCGGGTTTTTCCTGTGTACACTGGCGTCTTTGGCGGTCGTGCTGGTGACGGAAAAAGGCCGGCTGTTCAAGGCGCGCCAAATGCCGGGCATTTCTTGAGCATGATCGTTTCGGAAAGCCGGTTCCCACTTTTCCGGATCATGCTCTGCCGCCAGCGTTTAGAAACTGGACGCCTTCGCTTCGCTTAAAGCCCGGTAAATCCCGCCTTGACCGGATCGCTGGAGCCGTCGATTTCGCGCAAATAGGTCAGGCCGCACACGGTGAGCCGATGCGGATCCTTTTCGCCGGCCGCAAACAGCGTGTTGACGTAATCCGTCACCTTGGCCCGGGCCTCGATGCTGGCCGCGGCCGTCCGGTTATGCAGGAGATCGTAGGTCATCATGATGCGGTCGATGGCGGCTTGCATGGGTCCTCATGAACTTCGCGTGGATTTGGGTGCTTGGAAGATCAGACCAGTTCGTAACGCCCGTATTCGGCCTCAAAACTCGTGATCGCCTTATTGGCGAGGCGAATCTTGTTGAACTCGCCGCGGTGAAACATCTGTACGATGATTTCGATCAGGCGCTCGTCGGTGTGGGTGGTTTCGGCGATGGCGCCGGTGCGGCGCAGATAATTCGCCGCGATGGCGTAGGCATCGCCCACCACAGCGACATTCATCACCTGCAATCCGCGCTCGACCAGCATCGCCTTGATCTCCGATTCGCAGGGATAAGCGCTGTGCGGTGAAAAAGTTCCATTTCAGAAACCGGATTTTGCGGCGCTGACAGCAAATGAAGCGAACGCCCGCAAAAAAGCAAAACGCACCGGCCCGGAAGACCGGGCCGATGCGCTTGGGGAAGTCTCGAGTTTAAAGGCTGCCGGTCTTCTCAAGTGGCCGGCTTGGCCAAGAATCTCAGAGCCGCAAATCTCAGAGCCGTAAAATTCTCAGAGCCGATACAGGATCTGGTCGGTCCAGAAACGCTCCAAACGGTGCAGCGACTTGTTCAGCGTCGCGAACTCCTCGTTCGAGATGCCGCCGACCTGCTCGACCGTCTTGACGTGCTTCTGATACAGCGCGTCGACGATGCGGCGGATCTCCTGGCCCTGCGGGGTCAGGCGAATGCGGACCGAGCGGCGATCAACGCGCGAACGCTGATGATCGAGGAAGCCGAGTTCGACCAGCTTCTTCAGATTGTAGGAGACGTTGGAGCCGAGGTAGTAGCCGCGGGTGCGCAGCTCGCCGGCGGTCAATTCCTTGTCGCCGATGTTATAGAGCAGCAGCGCCTGCACCGAATTGATGTCCGCGCGGCCGCGGCGATCGAATTCGTCCTTGATGACATCGAGCAGGCGGCGGTGCAGCCGCTCCACCAACGTCAATGCTTCGAGATAGAGCGGCTGGACCGGAGCCTGGCCCGGAGCGCGGTCAGCGGTTTCCACCGCCGTTGCAACGGCTTTCATCATGACACTTCCCCTGTTGTCGTTTTTATCGACTTATTCGACGAAACTTGTGTCCCGCCTGATAGCTTCAACTTAAGGGGCGCGTTTGAAGATCAGCTTAAATAAGACAATAAAGAGATCATGAATTTAAGACAGTGAATCGCGGATTAAGCCGATGAACAAAGGGGTTTTCGCAACCTTTCATTGACGGTGCGCACCCCCTGTTCACGCTCCGTCCGAGGCCTGTGTCACATATGGGAACAGGACCGTTCAAATTCGAAACGCCTGCGTAACAGATGTAACCAGAGCGTTTAAGGTGACTGAAAAGTTACTGCAAAAAATTCTTCGAAAATTTTAGAAGAAGCCCCGTCCTCATCCTGAGGAGCATCGCGAAAGCGATGCGTCTCGAAGGATGGATGCAACACGTGGCCCCTCATCCATCCTTCGAGACGCGCGCAAGTGCGCGCTCCTCAGGATGAGGACACAGATTGCATCCAAGACTCCCTATGGCGGCCGTTCGCGCGCGGCCATCCATGCCAATGCCAGATAGAGCGACAGCGTCACCGCTTCGAATCCCACGACGTAAAGGCTGCCGCCGTAGATTCCCGGAAACATCAGTTCGATCACCGCCATCGACACCACGGTGGTCAGCCACACCACCGCGCCCCACGGCGTCGCCAGCCACAGACCGACGGCGGCTACCAATTCGATCACCGCGAAATAAACCGTCGCGGCCTGCCACGCAATCGGCTGGTTCTCGAAGGCTTCTTCCTCGCCGCCGACAAAGCCTGTGACCTGCGCCCAGTGATAAAGACCCTTGGCGACGGAAAAGACCGCCATGATGCGCAGGAAGAATACCAGCCGCCTTGTCCAGGCGTTGTCGTCGGATTCGTGCCGTTCGGACGAAATCGCCGCCACCGACATGGCATTGTCCCGCGAGGGGTCGCGCGATGGGATTTCAGACATCAGGAAAGGCTGCTCATGTGATGCATATTGGGCTGGAATATACCGGGTAAAGCGGCGCAACGGCGACTTTTGGCCCGCTTGGGCGGTAAAATCAATCGTCCCTGTGGCAGACCTTACCTGCGGTGACGAAAGCTGCCCGAAGTGCTAGGTTGGAACCAACCAAAAGCGGTCTTCGACTTAAAACCCGACTGCCCCCTCAGGAGAGAACAGACATGGCGATCAAATTCGGGCGTCCGATCGAAATGCGCGACGCACCGCGGCGGGAAACCGCCCTCTCCGCCCCCAGCCTCGATCTCGCGGTTCGGCCGCGCCGCAACCGCAAGGCCGAATGGGCGCGCCGGATGGTGCGGGAAAACGTTCTCACCACCAATGACCTGATCTGGCCGTTTTTCGTGGTCGACGGCCACAACAAGCGCACCGCGATCGCCTCGATGCCCGGCGTCGAGCGGATCACCGTCGATCAGGTGGTGCGCGACGCCGAGCGCGCGGTGAAACTGAACATCCCCTGCATCGCGCTGTTCCCTTTTACAGAGCCGAGCCTGCGCGACGAACACGGCTCCGAGGCGCTCAACCCTGATAATCTGGTGTGCCAGTCGGTGCGCGCCATCAAGAAGGAATTTCCCGGCCTCGGCGTGCTCTGCGATGTGGCGCTCGATCCCTTCACCAGCCACGGCCATGACGGGCTGATCGAGGACGGCCAGATCCTCAATGACGCCACGGTCGCCGTGCTGGTGCGCCAGGCGCTGGTGCAGGCGGAAGCCGGCTGCGACATCATCGCGCCCTCGGACATGATGGACGGGCGCGTCGCCGCGATCCGCGAAGGGCTGGATAGTCTTGGATTCCTCGACGTGCAGATCATGTCCTACGCAGCGAAATACGCCTCGGCGTTCTACGGTCCGTTCCGCGACGCGATCGGCTCGGCCAAAACGCTGACCGGCGACAAGCGCACCTATCAGATGGACAGCGCCAATTCCGACGAGGCGTTGCGCGAAGTCGAGCTCGACATCGCCGAGGGCGCCGACATGGTGATGGTCAAGCCAGGCATGCCCTATCTCGACATCGTGCGGCGGGTCAAAGACACCTTCGCGATGCCGACCTTCGTCTACCAAGTGTCCGGCGAATACGCGATGATCGCCGCCGCCGCCGGCCATGGCTGGATCGACGGCGACCGCGCGATCATGGAAAGCCTGCTCGCCTTCAAGCGCGCCGGCGCCGATGGTATTCTCACCTACTTCGCGCCGCAGGCCGCGGAGAGGTTGAAGGCGGAGGGGTGACGGCTTCGTAGGGTGGGCAAAGGCGCTCTTGCGCCGTGCCCACCGTGTATTCCGTGAAGCAAGATGGTGGGCACGCTTCGCTTTGCCCACCCTACAACAACGCCCTCGCCAATCTCACGGGACCGAACACGTTCGCAGGGACGACGGATGATGGATACTATTACAGCCGCAAAAAATATTGCCGCTAGTTAATGGTGCCCGGGCCTTGGCGGACGCATCGCCGGTTCCCATGTGCAGCGCGGGAATGCACGGTCGGGAGGATTTGACCATGTCTTACGGCGGTTCAGCGAATAACGGCAACTCTCGTACTGGTAGCACGACTGCAGGCGGCGCCTGGCGCAGCGATGGCGGTGTGCCGCCGCATGCGTTCGATCCCATGACGCAGCCGGAACTGTTTCGCGGCGTGCTGACCCGGCGGTTTTTCGCGTGCCTGATCGACCTCGTCGTGCTCTCGGTCCCGGTGATCCTCGGCTACCTCTTCATCGCCGTGTTCGGCGTGATCACATTGGGGCTCGGCTGGGTACTGTTCTGGATCGCGTGGCCGGCCTCGGTGATCTGGGCGATCGTTTATTACGGCGCCTCACTCGGCGGCCCGCATTCGGCGACCATCGGCATGCGCGTGATGGATCTGGAACTGCGCACCTGGTACGGCGCGCCCGGTTACTTCGTGCTCGGCGCGATGCACGCGGTATTGTTCTGGGTTTCGGTCTCGGTGCTGTCGCCGCTGGTTCTGCTGGTCGGACTGTTCAACGGCCGCCGGCGCCTGCTGCACGATATCGTGCTGGGGACCGTGATGATCAACAGTTCGGTCCGCAGCCCCGTGCCAACGGCCGCACGAACCTACTAATCCGGCCTACTAATCCTCTGGCGGTTCACCGGGGTACTTGCCTGCTTTTCGGGCGGCCAAATTGTTCCCGGCCGCCCGTCAGGTAAATTGATTGACCGTTAACCGTAGTGGCGCGATGCTGTGGGCCGCTTCGCTTGCAATGGCTGACGACCCCCTTGACCCAACATTCGCGTGACACCCCGCAATTCTACCTGACGGCGCCCTCGCCCTGCCCGTATCTGCCGGGCCGGCACGAGCGCAAGGTGTTTACCCATCTGGTTGGCGACAAGGCGGGCGACCTCAACGACCTCCTGACCCATGGCGGCTTTCGGCGCAGCCAGTCGATCGCCTATCGGCCGGCCTGCGACCAGTGCCGCGCCTGCGTGTCGGTCCGGGTGGTCGCCAACGAATTCCGGCCCTCGCGCAATTTCCGCAAAATTCTCGCCCGCAACGCCGACATCGTCGGCGAACAGCGCAGCGCCGTGCCGACCTCCGAGCAGTATTCGGTATTCCGCGCCTATCTCGACCAGCGCCATCGCCATGGCGGCATGGCCGACATGACCGTGCTCGATTACGCGATGATGGTCGAGGACAGCCACGTCGAAACCCGCATCATCGAATATCGCCGCCGCGGCGTCGACAGCGGCATCACCGGCCGCGGCCTCGACCTCATCGCGGTGGCGCTGACCGACGTGCTCAGCGACGGCCTGTCGATGGTGTATTCGTTCTTCGAGCCGTCGGAGGAAAGCCGCTCGCTCGGCACCTTCATGATCCTCGACCACATCGCCCGCGCCAGGCGCCAAGGCCTTCCCTACGTCTATCTCGGCTACTGGATCGAAGGCTCCAAGAAGATGGACTACAAGGGCCGCTTCCTGCCGCAGCAGCGCCTCGCCCCCTCCGGCTGGCTACGCATCGATGCGTCAGGCGAAGTGCCGTCCGAGCCGCAGGATTAAGGGCTTGTCGTCACCCGGCTTGCCGGGCGACGACAGCGGAGGGTGTGGTGCGCGCCCGGTCGCCTACTGGCCGAGCCTGCGCGCCAACTCAACCAACCCGCCCGCGACGGCGTCGGGATCGGTGAACATGACTTCATGACCACCGGGAATATCGACTTCATCAAAGGGCCCAAGCGCGGCCACCATTCCTCTGAAAGCCCCGGGGGGCAGAGACTTGTCATCCTTCGCAAACAGGAAAGCTCGCTTCACCGGCATGGCCGCGAAGGCCTTTGCGTCGACCTTACCCGAATAATATCCATAGGGCTGCACCACCAGGTTGGAAATAACCTTGTCCTGAGCCTCTTTGCTGTCTCCCGGCATCAGCACAAAGCGTACGAGATCGGGAGGCACCGGCAACGTGTTATTGTTTTCGGATGCGGTTTTTTCATACAACGTCTTGATATCCGGTGGCAGCGCGTCAAGGAGCCGCTTGCCGTCATCCGCGAGGAACGCGTCGAGAAACACGACCTCTGCAATCTTGCCTGCCGCCTTCGGCGCGGACTGCTGAACAACCACGCCTCCCGCCGAGTGAGCCACAAGGATCACGGGTCCGCTCTGTTTGTTCAGAACGGCAACTAACGCTTGCGTATCGTCTTGCAGCGTTGTCGTGCCCGGGTCGCCGTTGCCGGGCCCATAGCCAGGCAACGTGACGGCTTCGCCGGTGTAGCCGCGCTTCTCAAGTCCCTCCACGACACCACGCCACGCGGCTCCCGTGTGCCATGCGCCATGGACAAGCACGAAATGCTTCGGAGCTTGAGCGGCCGAGGGGCTGGCTTCGAAACCGGCGAGCAGGACCAGTAAAAGGACGAACTTCCAGCCGAACATTCCATGCAACATGATGCCTCACCATCTGGCTTAACGCGAAATGGGCCTTTGCGCGGCCCGATACCCCAGATGATAAGGACGTGATGGCCGTCGCAAGAGAGTGACGCTTCTGCGCGTTGTCGAATCGTGCGGTTATTTTGACCGAATTGGCATTCGATCTAACGTCGTGAGATAGTCCTCATGAGATGAAGGCGGGTCAACACGGAGGGGCAAGCTCGGCAGATGACGGATCATGCTGTGCATAAAAACGACGGATCGTATTATAGTTACGACGTTGCCAAATTATGGGACCGTTTCCCGGGCCTGACGATCCGCCGCCTCATGCGGCAAGGTGGCATCGTCCCTATCCCGGCCCTCCTTCCAGGTTATCGCGTTGCGCTTTCGCTGGCGCAGAACGATGCTTCCCTGGAAATCAGCGGATGCACCGCCACGACGGGATCGTTTGTCGAAGGAACGATGGTTCTCGGCCAGCCGGGCGAGATCTTTGATGGCGAGATGCGTAACCGCGTCGATGTTCTGCTGGTATTGATGGATCCTGAGTTTGTCGCCAATCAGATTGAGGGTTCCGGATTGAGCGCAAACGGGGTCGAGCTGCGCAATTTGCCGCCGCGCCGGGATGTTGGACTGCTCGACGCAACCCGGCGCCTGACGCGAGCCTTCGATCAAGGACTTGCCGGCGATGAACTCTATTGTGATGTCCTGATCGACGCGATCGTCACGCGAGTAATCGCGTTGCACGCCACGGCGCAGATGGACAGGTTGCCGTATCGCGAAACATTGTCTCCGTACCGGCTGCGAATGCTTATCGATTTCATCGAAGCAAACCTGGATGCTCCCCTGCGGCTCGAAAGCCTTGCCTCAACTGCCGCGCTCAGCCGGGCTCACCTCGCGCGCGCCTTCCGTGCCGCGACCGGACTATCGCCTCACCGTTATGTCCTGCAGCGCAGACTTGAAAAGGCCCATGCGCTCCTGCGCCGGTCCGCCTCGCCGTTGCGCGAGATCGCCGCTCGTTGCGGCTTCTCTGACGCCGCCCACCTCAGCAAAGCCTACAAACGGAACTTCGGAACGCTCCCGTCTTCCAGATATCGCAACCGTCACCCACTCACATAATCCCACACCAGTTTCGCATTCAGCGCGATGATCACGGCCGCCGTCATCGTGGCCAGCGCCGTCAGCCAGCGCGGCGCCACGAACGGGCCCATCTTCGCGCGGCTGGCGGTGAACATCACCAGCGGCACCACCGCGAACGGCAATTGCAGGCTCAGAACTACCTGACTCAAAATCAGCAACTGGCCGGTGGCTTTCTCGCCGGCCCATATCGTCACGACGATCGCCGGCACGATCGCGATCATCCGCGTCACCATGCGCCGCAGCCATGGCGCGATGCGCAAATTGAGAAAGCCCTCCATCACGATCTGGCCCGACAGCGTCGCGGTGATGGTCGAGTTCAGCCCACAGCAAAGTAACGCGATGCCGAACAGCGTCGGCGCCAGGGTCGAGCCGAGCAGCGGCGCCAGAAAGGCGTGGGCCTGATCGAGTTCGGCGACATCGGTCTTCCCGGCGCGATGGAAGGTTGCCGCCGCCAGGATCAGGATCGAGGCATTGATGACCAGCGCCAGGCACAGCGCGATCGTGGAATCGAGGGTCGCAAACCGGATCGCCTCGCGCTTTTCGCCGATGCTCTCGCCATAGCGGCGGGTCTGCACCAGCCCCGAATGCAGATAGAGATTATGCGGCATCACGGTAGCGCCGAGAATGCCGAGCGCGAGATACAGCATCTGCCGGTTGGCAAGCAGATCCGTGGTCGGTGCAAAGCCCCGGATCACCGCGCCCCAATCGGGATCGGCGAGCGCGATCTGCACCGCAAAGCAGGCTGCGATCACGCCCAGCATCGCGACCACAAAGGCTTCGATCCAGCGAAAGCCGAACGCCTGCAGCGCCAGGATGAGAAACACATCGGCGGCGGTGATCAGCACACCGATCTCGAGCGGAATGTGAAACAGCAGATTGAGGCCAATTGCCGTGCCGATCACTTCGGCCAGATCCGTTGCGGTGATCGCGATCTCCGCCGACAGCCATAGCGGCAGCGACACCCATCGCGGATAGGAATCGCGGCAGGCCTGTGCAAGGTCGCGGCCCGCGCCGACGCCAAGCCGCGTGCACAGCGACTGCAGCACGATCGCCATCGCGTTCGACAGCAGCGCCACACTCAACAGCGCGTAGCCGAAGCTGGAGCCGCCGGCGAGCGAGGTCGCCCAATTGCCGGGATCCATATAGCCGACGGCGACGAGGTAGCCCGGACCGAGAAATCCCAGCAGCTTGCGCCAGAACGGGCCTTGCTTGACCGTCTCCACCGACGCGAACATCCCCGCCAGCGACGGCTCCCCCCGCGCCGAGCGCCAGCCGGGAGCTTCTGGCGCAGCGCCTGCGGCGTCCTCTGGCCGAGAATCCGGCCGCAGAATGGGAGATTTTGCATCCATCGGTCCACGATGACCGATAACTTCTCTTATTGCAACTCATTTGCAAGTGCATCTAGTGATCACGGAAATGATATCAGAGCCATATCTTGTAAAGCACCGAAGCAGTGCTTTACGTTAGGGAATGATCAAATTACCGACCGAAGTGCCTACCGCAACCCTGCGCTACGCGCTCCTGCCCGACGAAGCAGGCATCGAGGCGATTGAAGCGACGTTCGCTGCCTATGACCGCATGATGGCGATCCTCGCCGAAGTCGCGCCTGCGGGCGCAAACCTCGTCTCGCTCCACGCCCAGGCGTACGAAAAAATCCGCATCGAGACCGGACTGCCCGCGCGGCTGGTGACACTCGGCCTGCGCGACCGCGCCGGTTACGCGGTGGCGGCCCGCCGAATCCCACTCGACGAGAAGTTGTTTGCGATCAAGGGCCCAACTTCACTGACCATCAGTACTGTTAGAGGACGCGTCTTGGTCCCGTTCGATGTCCAAGGTTATGTTGCCGGATGGGATGGTCCCTTCCCGGCGCTCTTGATCTCGGACGGTCACGGCTACGAAATCCACATCGCCGTCAAATCGAAATCAACACCACCGGAGGAGAAGACCATGCTTCACGAAGGTATCCTTGCGCGTATGGGACGGCTTCTCGCCGCCATCGCCAGCCAAACCATCGACAACGCCGAGAGCAGCAACAAGGTGGCCGTCGTCAAACAAGCGATCCGTGAGATCGATGCCGGCGCCGATGAAGCGCGCTATGCGCTCGGAAAATCCCGCGCCGAAGAATTCCGTCTCACACGGCGGCGTGAAGAACTCGATGCCGAAGCCGCAAGCCTGACGGAAAAGATTCGTCTCGCAATTGCGGAAAACCGCGAGGACCTCGCGCGCGCCGGTGTCGCACGACAAATTGATCTGGAGTCCCAAGGCATCGCGCTCGAACGCGCGACGGATTTCATCGAGCTCGAAATAGATGAGCAGACCAAGGCCTTGCAGGCGATGCTTGGTGCACGACGCGAAGCCGAGGCCCGTCTCGCCGATCTCGAACAGAGCCTCGCGCAACATGCGCCGAATGAACCTGGCCGGGGGGCTCCGACGACCAAAAAAGCGAGTGCCGATCTCGCCATGGCGACGATCGCGCGGGTGACCGGCGTTCCGGCCTCCAGCGTGCTCGGCGGCAAAGAGCTCGACGAACTCGACCGGTTGCACCGCGAGAAGGAAATCGCGGCACGGCTGGAAAGGATTAAATCGCAGCAATGAGTGCAGTCAGCGACATCCTGCTGGCGCCCGAGGTACGGCCATTCGCAGTGGCCGCCGCGATCATGGCCGTCCTCGGCGCGATCGAATTACTGACCACGTTGGTCGGATTTTCGATCGGAGAATTCCTCGGCAACGACGTCTCCGTCGAAGGCGATAGTCACGACGCCCTCGGCGGCCTGTTTCTCTGGATCAATGCCGGGCGCCTTCCGCTCCTGATCTTCATCATCCTGGCGCTCGGCGTGTTCTCGGTCGAAGGGTTCATGCTGCACGGCATCGCCCATGGTCTTGGAATCACGGTGCCGACCTGGATCGCCGGACTTGTTGCGTTCGCCGGTTCAATACCGGTCGTCAGGATCACGAGCCGCGGCATTGCCCGCATCATCCCGCGCGATGAGACCTATGCGGTGAACGATGCCGATTTCGTCGGCCAGGTCGCCACGGTTTCGATCGGGCCGCTCGATCAGGGATTACCCGGCCGCGTCCGTCTCAAGGATGTCTTCGGCAACTGGCACACCGTGGCGGCACGCGCCAGCCCCGATTCGGAAGCGCTTCCGGTCGGCGCCAGCGTTCTACTCGTCGACCGTGACGCCAGGAGTTTTATCGCCATCTCCGCCCCCGCCGACCTTATTGCACACCAACGATCCTCAGACAGGACATAACAAATGTGGGAACTCGCTGTACCCGTCGCTATTGGCGTTATTGCCGTTCTTGTTATTGGCATCATTTTCGCCAGACTCTACCGGCGTTCGACGCGTGACGAAGCCTATGTCCGAACCGGCCTTGGCGGCCAGAAGGTCGTGCTCGACGGCGGCTCACTGGTGCTTCCGATTTTCCATTCCACGGCGGCGGTCAATCTCAAGACGCTACGGCTGGAAGTGGTCCGTGGCGGCCCGGATTCGCTGATCACCAAGGACCGCATGCGCGTCGACATCGGCGCCGAATTTTACGTGCGGGTCAAACCCGACATGTCGTCGATCGCGCTTGCCGCGCAGACGCTGGGCAACCGCACCAACGACGCCGCCGAATTGCGCGAACTGATCGAAGCGAAGTTCGTCGACGGGCTGCGTTCAGTCGCCGCCACCATGAACCTCGAGGAGCTTCAGGAACAGCGCGCCGTCTTCGTCAAGTCGGTGCAGGACGCGGTCGGCGCCGACATCCAGAACAACGGCCTCGAGCTTGAATCGGTTTCGCTGACGCGGCTTGACCAGAGCGATATCAAGCATTTCAACCCGAACAATTTCTTCGACGCGCATGGTCTCACGACCCTGACCAAGATCACCAAGGAACGCGAACAGGAACGCAACCAGATCGTCCGCACCACCGAAGTCAACATCGCGCAACAGGATCTCGTTGCCCGGCAGACCACCCTGACCATCGAGACCACCAAGCGCGATGCGGAACTGGCGCAGCAGCGCGATATCGCCAACAAGACCGCGGCGATGCGCGCACAGACCGCGCAGGTCGAACAGACCGCAGTACAGAACGAAGCCGAATATCGCATCGGACAGGAATTGGCCGTCGCCAACAAACAGATCGAAGCCACCCAGACCCGCGAGACCAAGAAGATCGAGGCAGATCTGGCGGTCAAGCGGCGGACCACCGAAGCCGACCGCGATATCCAGATCGTGGCGCAGGAGGCCGCGATTGCCGTCGCAGCCAAGAGCAAGGAGCAATCCGAAGCACAGACCATTGCCGAAACCGCACGTGCGCTCGCGATCTCGGCCGAGGAAAAGGTCACCACCGCACGCGCCACCGAAATCGCCGATCGCGACAAGATCATCAACGTGATCGCGGCGCGAAAAGCCGCGGAAACCACCGCGATGCCGATCACGGTGATGGCGGAAGCCGAAAAGCAGGCCGCCGCCAACAAGGCGGAAGCCATCAACGTATTGGCAAAAGCCGACGCCACGGCTGCAACCACCCGGGCGGCCGGCGTCAAATCGCTCGGTCAGGCCGAAGCCGAAGTCGCAACGCTGAAGGCAGAGGCCCGCAACAAGCTCAGTTCTTCGATGGTCGAGTACGATCTCAACCTCGCCCGCATCAACATCATTCCGCAGGCGCTGGCGGAAGCCGTCAAACCGATCGAGAAAATCTCGGACATCCGGATCTTCGACACCGGAAGCCTGCTCGGTCGTGGCGGCGCTGCTGGCACCAGCGGCGGCCTGGGCCTCGGCGACGGACTAGCCAGCCAGTTGTTGTCGGTTTCGGCGTTCAAGCCGATGATCGACAAGATACTGACCGAGGCCGGCTTCGCCGCAGGTCCCGACGCCCTGACCAGCCTCACGACGGCTTTGGCCGCAAAGCAGCTCGCCACTTCCGGGGAACCCTCCGCGGCACACGCAGAGACGCCCGCGGCAGCCCAGGAACAGCGCTAGCACGCGAGACCTGCATCCGGCCCAGGCGAACGCCTGGGCCGGACCTGCGAGGATTTATCCGCACCAGCGGCCTGCGGGGGACAAAGGAAGCGTCAAGCGCTCCGGACCGCGCCCGTTAATACAAAATTAGCCATACCCGCCCCTGATGAGGGCGCGGCTATCGGCACTGACTCGCCGCCACGATCCGGGTGCAACGGAAAATGCGTCCGCCCCTTCCGGGCATCGCGACGCGAAGTTGGGGCGCGTAGCCAATGTCTTCACACCCGCTTGGCCTTCGGCCGACATCGGCGACCGCGATATCGTGCAAAATCTGCGCGGCTCCCTCGGAGCTTTACGGTGTCGTGGATATGAACAGGCCCTGCGAAATTCCCGGCGGCGTACGGCCGCCTTTGTCGGGCGTGCCGGTCTATTATCGGCGCTGCCCGTCATGCGGCTTCCTCTTCACCGATGCGTTCGATGACTGGAGCGAAGACCAGTTCAAGACGCACATCTATAATGACGACTACCACCTCTTCGATCCCGATTACCAAATCGCGCGACCGAACAACAACGCGGGCATGGTTGCCAATCTCTGGACCGCTCACAAGGGCGGCATGCGGGTGCTCGATTTCGGCGGCGGCAACGACGTGTTTTGCACGTCGCTTCGCGCCAACGGCTTTCTGGCAGCCGTGACATACGATCCGATGGTGCCGGAATATGCACGCCAGCCGGAGGGAAAGTTCGATCTGGTCACGTGCTTTGAAACGCTGGAACATCTTCCCGATCCCGTCGCCGGCATCGCACGGATCGTCGACTGTGTCGCGGAGCCCGGCGCGGTGTTTTATTCGACGCTCACGCAGCCGGCGGATTTCGACAAACAAGGTATGGGGTGGTGGTATGTCGGGCCGCGCAACGGCCATATCTCCATGTTCACCAAGCAAGCGCTGGCGCTGGCCTGGGCCCGTCATGGCTTCAAGACGGCGGCACTGAACGACAACATCCATGTGGCATTTCGGACGATGCCGGAGCATTGGGGGATGAGGGTGTCGTAGAGGGGAAACTCGGCATTCCCCAAATCCTGTCCTGAACAAGTCCTATCCTGAACAAGCCTATCCGGAACAAGCCTGTCCGGAATCGGGTGGGTTCGAATCTCCTTGGCGGCCATGTTGTTCGCAACAACGCCCAGGAGGCTTTCATGTCCGAGACCACAGATCACCGCCTGCCCCCGACCTTCAACCGGCTGGCCTGGTCCAACCTCGCCGCGCAATCGGCCGAGCAGATTGCGCTGGCCGCGGCGCCGATCGTCGCCGTGCTGCTGCTCGGCGTCGGTGAAGGCCAGACCGGCCTGCTGCAGACCGCGCTGACGCTGCCGTTCATTCTGTTTGCGATCCCTGCCGGCTTGCTTGCCGATCGCATCGCGCGGCGCTGGCTGATGGCAGGTGCTGAAGCCCTGCGCGCGGCGGCGCTGCTCGGCACTCTCCTGCTGATCTGGTTTGGCTGGCTGACGCTGCCCTTGCTCGCGTTACTCGGCTTCGTCGCGGTCTGCGGCACCGTCGTCTACAGCGTCGCGGCGCCCGCTCTGGTGCCGTCGCTGGTGTCACCTGATTTGCTCCCCGCGGCGAATGCGCGGATTGAACTCGCGCGCACCATCGCCTTTGCCAGCGGACCGGCGCTCGGCGGCGTCTTGGTGGGATGGGTCGGCGCCGCACCGGCGTTCGGATGTGCCGCAATGCTCTCGATTATCGCGGTGGTGCTGCTCTCGGGCATTTACGAGCCTGCGCGTTCTCCCGCTCCCCGACGCCATCCGCTGCAGGACATCAAGGAAGGTGCAGCGTTCGTGTTTCAACACCATCTGCTGCGCCCGGTCTTCATCACGCAGTTCATCTTCAATACCGGATCGTTCCTGATCCTCGCGGTGTTCGTGCCCTATGCGGTGCGCCGTCTCGAGCTCACAGCGACCGGCGTCGGGACCACGCTGGCGATGTACGGCGTCGGCATGGTGGTCGGCGCGCTGCTGGCTACGCGGATCATGCGCCGGATGGCGTTCGGCACCGTGATCGGGCTAGGGCCCGTGGCAGGCTTCGTCGCGGCCGGCGTGATGGCGCTGACCACCTTCATACCCGCGCCATGGCTGGCCGGCCTGAGCTTCTTCCTGCTCGGCGTCGGTCCGATCCTGTGGGTGATCAGCACCACGACGCTGCGCCAATCGGTGACGCCGCCGCGGCTGCTCGGACGGGTCTCCGCGATCAACATCATGAGCTACGGCGCCCGGCCGATCGGCGCCGGGCTCGGTGCTCTCATCGGCGGATTCTACGGCGCCGAGGCCTGCCTCTATCTGGCGGTCGCGATCTTCGGTGTCCAGGCGCTGGTGATTTTGATGTCGCCCGCGGTTGGGCTGGCACGGCAGCCGACGATGGTGGGGGATGGCGCGAAGGTGCTGCGGGGCTGTTGAGTTTATGTCCGGCTATCAACGCCTCGTCATTGCGAGGAGCGAAGCGACGAAGCAATCCACTCTTTCCTGCGGCCATGGATTGCTTCGCTGCGCTCGCAATGACGGTGGTTAAAGCCATTCCCTCTCCCATTTTATATGATATACATCATCTCATCCAAACCGGGAGCTTCCATGGCCGACCAGACCATCTCGACGACAGCCATACCAAACCAGGAAGCCTCGTCGACCTTCTCGCAAGTCGCCGTCCTCGCGATGCTGGCGGCGACGGGGACGCTGGCGACCAATATCCTGCTGCCGTCGCTGCCGCAGATGGCGGCGTCGCTAAATGTCTCCACCGCCAGCGTGACGCACGCCATCACGGTTTTCCTCGCCGTATTCGCGCTCGGCCAGCTCGGGGTCGGACCGATTTCGGATCGCTACGGGCGGCGCTGGCCCGTATTGATCGGCTTTGCGGTGTTTCTGGCCGGCAGTATCTGGTGTGGTCTTGCCACCGACCTGCCCGGCCTTTTGACCGGCCGCGTGATCCAGGCCGCCGGCGCCTGTTCAACCTCGGTTTTGTCGCGCGCGATCGCCCGCGATCTCTTCAGCGGTGCGGCGCTCGGCCGGGCGATGGCGCTGATCATGATCGCGATGGCGGCGGCGCCTGGCTTCTCGCCGCTGCTCGGCGGCGCGCTCGATCATTATTTCGGCTGGCGTTCCGAATTCGCCTTTGTTGGCGCCTTCGCCCTGATCGGCGCCATCGCCTACGGCACGGTGCTGGGCGAAACCCATCGCTCGACCCGGATTCCGCTCGATCCGCTCGCGATCACCAAAAACTATTTCGGCCTGATCGGTGATCGTCGTTTTCTTGTTCCGGCCGCGACCGTCAGCCTGATCATGGGCGGATTGTTTTCAATGTTCTCGGCGGCACCCCGCGTGCTGATCGAGGGGCTGCATTTCACGCCGATCCAGCTTGGTTTTTTCTTCGCCGGCACCGTGATGATCGTGTTCGCCGCGGGCATGTTGGCGACACGGCTCGGACCCCGCTTCGGGCTCGACCGTTCCATTCAAGGCGGGTTGCTGGCAGCCGCCACCGGCAGCGTCGCGATCCTCTTGGTATCGCTGTTCCACGCCACCTTCCTGCCGTTCCTTGCGGCGATGTGCGTGTTTTTGCTCGGCATGGGCATCGTCAACCCGCTCGGCACCGCGCAGGCGCTCTCGCCGTTCGGCGAAAAAGCCGGCGCCGCATCCGCTTTGCTCGGCTTCTGGCAGATGATGGGTGCGGCGATCGGGGTGTGGCTGGCGGCGACGATTTCACGCGAGGCGATGTTCGCGCTGGGGATCGTGCTTACGGTGGCCTCGGTACTGGCGCTGGGATTGTATGCGATGCGGGCGAGAGCGAATTAGCCAGCCAGATAGCGCTCATAGCGTCCGGTCACCACTTCATCAGCCGCAACGCCGGGATCGAGCGTGTAGAGATCCTGCGCGTGGCCGATGCCACGTAGCGCAAAACGGCCGGTGGAGACGAGATAGCCGCGGCCCGCGGCGTCGAGGCCATCCCGAAACGCCGACGACGCCAGCAATTCGCGATCGACCGACCGGCACATCGAGGCGATCCGGCTGACCTCGTTGACCGCAGGTCCCACTACGGTGAAATCGAGCCGGTCTTCACTCCCGATATTGCCGTAAAAGACTTCACCGATATGCAGGCCGACATAGGCTGTCGTAATCGGGCGCCCGTCCGCGCCGCGGCGGACATTAAGTGCCGCCAGGTTTTTCCGGAAATGATGTTCGGCCCGAAGCGCCGAGCGTTTGGCCAGCGCCATGTCCGGCCCGGTGAACATCGCCAGCACCCCGTCGCCGATCAATTTGAGCACGTCGCCACCGGCATCATGGACCGCATCGATCGAGGCCTGCGCATAATCGTTGAGAAACGGGATGATCTCGTCGGGCGCGATGCTTTCGCTGATCGAGGTCGAGCCGCGCAAATCCGAAAACCACAGCACCGCCTTGATGCGCTCGGTGACGCCGCGTGATATCCGTCCGCGCATCACCTGCTCGGAGGCGTCGCGCCCGAGATAGACCCGGCCGAGCGTGCGCGCGATATCGATATGGGCGGCCGACTTGATCGCGAGCCCCAGCACCGGCACCAGATCGCGCAGCGCCGCCAGCCCCTTTTCGCTGAAACCTTCCGCGCGCCGTGTCGTCCAGTAGGAATAGAGGCAGTCCATCTGGCCGATGGTGCCGGCTTCGCCGAACCGGTGAACGAAGGCCAGGAAATGCCGGTGGCCTTTCTCGGCCAGTTCATCGATCATCGAAAAATCGAGCGAGGCGCGATCGGCCAGATCGATCAGCATTTCATCATAGCCGTTTTCGAGCATGTGAAAGAAGGTCGAGCGGCGCCAGTTTTTCGCTGAATCGCCCTCGTTGGTCGGTCCATATTCGAAGCTGTCCGCCTCATTGGTCTCGATGTCGCTCCAGCGAAATCCGCGGCCCTCGAAAATCGGGTGCAGCGTGTCGATGAAGACGATGCTGCGCGACACGTCGAGACCGCCGGCCCGGCAGCGCTCGCAGAAGCCGCGCACGAGATCGTTCTCGGAAGCGCCGGTCAGGCCCTGGCCGGTCAGCCAGTTCATCAGATCGAGGCGGTGTGCAAGTTCCATGCGGTCATTATGCCAAGCGATCGTGCGTAACGGAAGGCTGGTAAATGTTGGCCCTCATCCTGAGGAGCCATGCGGAGCATGGCGTCTCGAAGGATGGATGCAACGTACGGGCTCGCGGCCATCCTTCGAGACGCGGCCAAGAGGCCGCTCCTCAGGATGAGGTAGCGGTGTAAAAGGCAATTGCCCGCTCCGCCTATTCCGCATATTCGGATAGATCACGACAGAACAACAAACTGCGGAAGCCGATCGTGCCGACCTGGAATCATAATGGCGCCTGAGCAAAGCGCCCGCCAGTTGCCCATCATCCTGGCGCTCGGCACGACGCAGACGCTGGCATGGGCTTCGAGCTATTATCTGCCGGCGATCCTGGCCGATCCGATCGGGCGCGACCTCGGCGTATCCTCGAACTGGATCTTTGCGGCGTTCTCGGCCTCGCTGGTGATATCGGCGCTGCTCGGCCCGCGCGTCGGCCGGCAGATCGATCTGTTCGGCGGCCGGCCTGTATTGTCGATGTCCAACGTTACGCTGGCTGCGGGACTGGCGCTGCTCGGCGCGACCTATTCGATCCCGGTGCTGGTGGCCGCCTGGATCCTGCTCGGCATCGGCATGGGCTTTGGCCTCTACGATGCCGCCTTCGCCGCGCTGGGGCGGATCTATAGCGACAGCGCCCGCCGGGCCATCACCGGCATTACGCTGCTGGCGGGCTTCGCCAGCACCGTGGGATGGCCGCTGACCGCCTGGGGACTGGAAACCATCGGCTGGCGCGAGACCTGTTTTGCCTGGGCGGCCGCGCACATCCTGATTGGCCTGCCGATCAACTGGCTGATACTCCCTTCCGTGAAGGGCGCCAAGGCGGCGGCCGCGACCGCGGTCAAGCCGCAGATCCCGATTGATCGCACCATGGTGCTGTTGGCGTTTGCGTTCGCCGCGGCCTGGAGCGTCACCGGCGCGATGGCGGCGCATCTGCCGCGCATTCTTGAGGCCGCGGGCGCGACCACCGTGCAGGCGGTATCGGCCGGCGCGCTGATCGGCCCGGCGCAGGTGCTGGCGCGCATTGTCGAGGCGAGTTTCCTCAGCCGCTATCATCCGCTGGTATCGACACGGCTGGCCTGCCTGACGCATCCGATCGGCGCGATTATTCTGGCGCTCGCGGGCGGCGGCGCCGCCACTGTGTTCGCGCTGTTTCATGGCGCCGGCAACGGCATCCTGACCATCGCGCGGGGCACGCTGCCGCTGGCGATCTTCGGCCCGCGAAATTATGGCTACCGCCTCGGCATCATCGGCGCGCCCGCGCGGATGGCGCAGGCCATTGCGCCCTTGGCGTTCGGCCTGTTGATCGACCGCATGGGAAGCCGCATCCTGATCGTCTCCTCCGCACTCAGCCTCGCCGCGCTACTGGCGCTGTTTATGCTGCGGAAGGATGTTTCGGAGGCGAACGTTGAAGGCAGCTCTGATTTATAGCCCCTTCCCATGTCAGCCCATTTCGCGCAAAACCAGCGCATGGAAAATGAGACCGGCGCGGCAGCGAAAATCAGAAGCTTTATGAAATGGGCGATCACGCCGCCGCAATCCTATGCGGTCTATCTGGTGGCGCTGTTTCTGGTCGCTGGCGGATCGTTCTATATCGGGACGTTGAAGCCGAAAAAGGCGGTCGGGTTTGGCCCGCCGCCTGTTTCCGTCCCGCGCAACTGATCCAGGCTCACCACGGCCGGGCCAACGATGCCCGGACGCGGGAGCGTAATAGCGCCTTCCTCAGTCGTAGAACTCAGGCGACATTTTCAGCGTATCGCGCTGCGCCTTGTCGTGGTTGATCCACAACTGCCCTTTTTCCCTGGTCAGCGTGTCCGAGATCTTCTGCATCGACGCCAGCGTCTGGTCCTTGCTGAAATTGTTGACGGGGACGCCGCGGTTTTCCCAATTGCTTTTGAAATGCACCGCATCGCCGGACAGGATCACCGCGCCGGTCTTGGGCAATTTCACCAGCAGGGATTGATGGCCCGGCGTGTGGCCGGGGGTCGATAGAATGGTCAGGCTGCCATCGCCGAAGATGTCGCGATCGCCCTCCAGTTTGGTGACCGGATGCTCCGGCTTGAACCGGGGCGCGTTGTTGGCGCCCGGCCATTCATATTCGGACTTCTGCACGTAGAGCATCGCGTTCGGGAACATCTCGACATTGCCGATGTGATCGGGATGGGTATGCGAGATCGCCATCGCCTTGATGTCGGACGGCTTGACGCCGAGCTGATCGAGCTGCGCCGCCAATGTCTTGGGACGATGCCAGGTGACGGCCTTCGGGTCGGCGGGCGCCAAACCATTTGGCATGGTCGCGACCGCGTCGGTAATGCCGGTGTCCCACAGGAACCAGCCCTGGGAGTGCTTGATCAGGTAACAATTGTCGACGAAGTCCATCGACTTGCCTTCGTTGAGGCCGGGCGACCAGCGCGAAATATCGCCGGCGACGCCTTCACCGCAATTGAGAACGTAGAGCTTTTCGACGCCCGGTTTGGCCGATTGCGCCTGCGCGAGAGTGCCCAGCAAGACCGCGGGTAAAAGCGCCGCCACGAAACCTATTGCTCAATTCATGTGTTTCTCCCCTGCCGGTTTTCCCGGATTTCATTGTGGTGGATACTACCTTATCGCCTTCGCAGCGTCGCAAACAATGGTGAGCATGACGCCGCTCACGATACATTGACAGCCCTCGCCGGTTTCGGCTGTAATACGCCGATGGGGTTATGCGATCTCCCCGTCAGGCGGCATGCAAAGCCCAAGTATCGCGTCCCGTTTATCCGGCGAGGGCGCAGCCATGTCATCCCCAGCTTCAATATCTCCCAACAAGATAGCCTCTTCAGACAAGATTGAAGTCGGCCATGGCATCAGCTTCGGCGAGGCCTTTCGGGTCTGGTTGCGGGTGGCGCTGTTGAGTTTCGGCGGCCCGGCGGGGCAGATCGCGGTGATGCACCGCATTTTGGTCGAGGAAAAGAACTGGATTTCCGAAAGCCGTTTTCTGCATGCGCTGAACTACTGCATGCTGCTGCCGGGGCCGGAAGCGCAGCAACTTGCGACCTATATTGGCTGGCTGCTGCACCGGACCGCCGGTGGCATCATGGCCGGCGGGCTGTTTATTCTGCCCGGTGTCATCGCCATCATGGCGCTGAGCTATGTCTACGCCGCCTTCGGCCATGTCGGGGTAATCGAGGCGCTGTTCTTCGGCCTCAAGGCCGCGGTGCTGGCGATCGTGATCCAGGCCGTGGTCCGCGTCGGCAAGCGCGCGCTGCGCAACAACATCATGATCGGGCTCGCCGCCATCGCCTTCATCGCGATCTTCTTTTTCAATGTACCCTTCCCCGTCATCATTATCGGCGCCGGCCTCTTCGGTTATCTCGGTGCGAGAAGCGGCCGGCCGGAATTCGCCGCGGTCCCGCATAGCGGCAAGGATTCATCCGTGATCGGCAGCATGCTTGGCGAGGAATTGCCCGAACATATCAGCCCCAATCTGCCGCGCGCGTTGAAAGTCGGCGTGACCTGGCTGCTGCTGTGGCTGCTTCCGGTCGGCGCGCTGCTGATCGCCTTCGGCGAGGCCAATGTGTTCAGCCAGATCGCATTGTTCTTCAGCAAGATGGCGATGGTGACGTTCGGCGGCGCCTATGCGGTGCTGGCCTACGTCGCGCAGCAGGCGGTCGAGCATTATCACTGGGTACAGCCCCGCGAAATGCTGGACGGATCTAGGCATGGCCGAAACCACGCCGGGCCCGCTGATCATGGTGCTGCAGTTCGTCGGCTTCATGGCCGCCTATCGCGAGCCCGGCGCGCTGTCGCCGATGCTGGCGGGCACGCTCGGCGGGCTATTGGCGACATGGGTTACCTTCACGCCCTGCTTCCTGTGGATTTTCGTCGGCGGCCCGTTCATCGAGACCCTGCGCGGCAACAAGGGATTGGCGGGCGCACTGACCGCGATTACCGCTGCCGTGGTCGGCGTGATCCTCAATCTGTCGATCTGGTTCGCGCTGCATACCGTGTTCCGCGAAACCACGCCGGTGCGCTCGTTCGGGCTGTCCTTTGACATGCCGGTGTTATCGAGCGTCGATATCCCGGCATTGGTGCTGGCGCTCGCCGCGGCGACCGCGGTGTTCCGTTTCAATCTCGGTATGCTGACGGTACTGGGCGGATCATGCGTGGCCGGGGTGGTGTTGCGGCTGGCAGGAATGATTTGAGCCTCATGTCGTCCCCGCAGTTACGCAGGGACGACGCCGCAGCCCTACTCCACGCCGCGCAGGAACTTGTTCGACTTCGGCAGGCCATGCGCGAGACGGCCGGCATCGGCGCGGTTGCCGCGCCAGTCCGACAAATCCTTCCAGCTCATGGCTTGATCGCGGCCGGCCGAATCCTTCCAGGTGAGGCCGGCCTTGGATTCGAATGTCGCGACATCGGACAGCGACGCGCTGGTGTATTTCTGCAGGCGCACGCCGCGGCCACGCGCCATCTCCGGCACCTGGTCGATCGGGAAAATGACCATCTTGTGGTTGGAGCCGATCACCGCGACGGTATCGCCCATGACGGTCGCAATCGCGCAGGCTTCGTTCGGCATCTCGACATTGAGCACCTGCTTGCCCTTGCGGGTGTTGCCGACGCAATCGTCCTCGTTGACGATAAAGCCCTGCCCTTCCAAGCTCGCGACCAGGAATTTGCGGCCGCCCTTGTTGACGAACAGCGACACGATCGCGGTGTCCTGCTCCATGTCGATGAACATGCGGATCGGCTCGCCATGGCCGCGGCCGCCCGGCAATTTGGCGACGTCGAGCGAATAGAACCGGCCGTTGGTCGCGAACAGCAGCAATTTGGACGTGGTCTCGGCAAAGAACGCCGAGCCGAGTTGGTCGTCGGTCTTGAAAGTGAGCCCGGAAAGATCGGCGACGTGGCCTTTAAGCGTGCGCACCCAGCCCTTGTCGGAAACCACCACCGTGACCGGCTCGCGTTCGACGAAGGCTTCCTCGATCGCGGCCAGATCGTGCTCCGGCGCATCGGCGAATTGGGTGCGGCGTTTGCCGAGCGGCGTCTTCGGCCCAAACATGTCGCGGACTTTGCGGACCTGTTCGCCGATCTTGGACCATTGTTCGGCTTCGGACCCCAGAAGCCCCTTGATGCCCTTCAATTCGGCGCGAAGATTCTTGTCCTCGGTGCGGATCTCGAATTCCTCGAGCTTGCGCAAACTGCGCAGCCGCATGTTGAGGATCGCGTCGGCCTGGACTTCCGTCAGCTTGAACGCCGCCATCAATGCCGGCTTCGGCTCATCCTCGGTGCGGATGATCTTGATCACCTTGTCGATGTTGAGATAGGCGATCAGATAGCCGCCGAGCACCTCCAGCCGATGCTCGATCTGCTCCTTGCGATAATTGGAGCGGCGCAGCAACACGTCGCGCAGATGGTCGAGCCATTCGCGCAGGCATTCGGCGAGGCCGAGTACCTTGGGAATGCGGCCCTTCACCAATACGTTCAAATTCAGCGGAATTCGGCTTTCAAGTTCGGTCAGCCGGAACAGCAATTCCATCAACAGTTCCGGATCGACCGCGCGCGACTTCGGCTCGATCACGAGGCGGATGTCTTCGGCGGATTCGTCCCTGACGTCACCGACCAGCGGCAGCTTCTTGTCGTTGAGCAGTTCGGCGATCCTCTCGACCAGCCGGGATTTCTGCACCAGCCAGGGGATCTCGGTGATGACCACGATCCAGGTGCCCCGCGCGCCCTCTTCCTGATTCCATTTGGCGCGGGTGCGGAACGCACCGCGCCCGGTCATGTAGGCTTCGGCGATGCTCTCCTTAGAGTTGATAATGATGCCGCCGGTCGGAAAATCCGGCCCCTTGACCCATTTCAGCAGCGTCTTCGATTTCGCGTCGGGCTTGTCGATCAGATGCAGTGCGGCGTCGCACAGTTCCGCGGCGTTGTGCGGCGGGATCGAGGTTGCCATGCCGACCGCAATGCCTTGCGCGCCATTGGCCAGCAGATTGGGAAACCCGCCGGGCATCACGACCGGCTCTTTGGACTGGCCGTCGTAATTGGGGCGGAACTCGACGCCGTCCTCGTCGATGCCATCGAGCAGAAGCTGCGCGACGGGGGTCATGCGGGCTTCGGTGTAGCGGTAGGCGGCAGGATTATCGCCGTCGATATTGCCGAAATTGCCCTGGCCGTCGACCATCGGATAGCGCGAAGAAAAATCCTGCGCGAGCCGCACCAGCGCGTCGTAAATCGATTGATCGCCATGCGGATGGAACGAGCCCATCACGTCGCCGACGATCTTGGCGGATTTCTTGAACGGCGTGCCGGGACCCAGCCGCAGCAGGCGCATGCCGTACAGGATGCGGCGATGCACCGGCTTCAAGCCGTCGCGGGCATCGGGCAGCGCACGATGCATGATGGTCGAGAGCGCATAGGCGAGATAGCGCTCTTCCAGCGCGTCCCGCAGCATCACCTCGTGAATTTCGGCCGGCTCTTCCGGTGGTAACTGTCGTTTTCCCATGGGGAGGCGTTAAACCCTCGTGGTGAATCGGGCAAGATGCGAATCAGTCGGCAATTTAGGCTGCCCGGCCGGGTGACGGAACCGTCACACTCGCCCGCTCCACCGGAACCATGGCCGACGCGGGCCGTTCTCCTGGTGACACGACAGGCGGGCAGCGACATGACCGACGATACGGGAGACGATACCGAAATTGCATGGCACCGGGAGCAGATCGTCAAGAATCGTACCATTCTGGAAGAGCTGGAAGCGGGAAACACCACGGGCGGTGAGGTGTTTCCAGAGACTCAATCCGAGATCGAGCATCTTAAAGCCCAGATCGCCCAATCCGAACTGATTGTCGCCGCGAGCGAAAAGGCTTCCCAGTAACTTCACATCACGGCAACGCGCCGGCTTTGGCCTGATGCCGGATCACCGCGTTGATAAATCCGTCGCGGGCGTCGGAATGGCCCTGCCCGCGCGGCTCCAGCACGTGGCGCAGCAGGAACATGCCGGTCAGCGCAAAGCCGTCCTGCAGGTCCTGATCCGACCAGCCGTTGGGGCCCAAATCCTTGCGTGGAAAGTCCTGACGCAGGAACGGCGGCAGCCGCAGCAGCCGCTCGCGCCAGGGATCGCCGGCGCGCCGCGACACCGCGCCGCCGGATTTTGGCGACACATAAATCAGCTCGGTGGTCTCGCCGGTCGCGGCGCAATTTTCCAGATCGAGCCCGAAGCCGAGTTCGGACAGCATCGCCAGTTCGAACCTGACCAGATGAATGGCGGCTTCGCCGGCGTCGTCGAAATCGTCCAGCGTGCGTTCCAGCATCTCGTAGATGTCTTCATGCGGATCGCGCTCGGGCAACAGCCGCGCCAGCGAGGCCAGATGCGTCACGCCATAGACCGCATGCGAGGACGCCAGCACGGTCGCCGCGCGCAGCCGCGTGCCTTCAATCACGTAATAGCCGAGATGCTCGTCGAGCCGGGCGCGCCAGACCGCTGATACACTGTTGCCGGGCTGCAGCATCGGCCGCATCCGCTTGCCGGCGCCGCCGCGCACGAGGCCGAGATGCCGGCCATGGCTGCGCGTCAGCAGTTCGACAATGGCGGAGGATTTGCCATGCCGCCGCACCCCCAGCACGATGCCTTCGTCGGTCCATTCCATGATGCAAAGTCTATCACGTAGGGTGGGCTAAGCGAAGCGAGCCCGCCATGACGATCACCGCCAGCATGTGGATTGGTATGGTGGGCACGGCGATGCCCTACCCGTTGAACCAGCCCTGGGCGTCGCCGGTGAAGGAAAAATACATCCCGGCCGCCGTCAGGGCGCAGGACACCACCTCGATCGCGCTGTCGATCTGCATACCGCTCTCGCCGACCGTCTGCACCAGCGAGATCAGGGACAGCACCAGCGAGGCCAGCAGCGCCCAGCGCGGCCAGTTCTTGCGCCGCTGCGCGGCGAGCCAGACGAAATAACACAACAGCAGGATCATGCAGGCCGCGATCACGTTCGCGATCAGGATCACCAATTCCGTCATGTCGGCGGTGGTTTGGGTGCGGTCCTGGAACGCGACCGACAGCGCATCAAGGGTGAGCGACAGATACAGCAGTACTTCAAACCATAGCACGTTCTTGGGTACGTTCATCGGATACCGGTTGCCTGACTATTCCTTGATCTTTGCTCGATCATTCCTTGGGAAACTCAAGTCCCATTTCGCGATAACGATTGGGGTCGTCGCCCCAGTTCTCACGCACCTTCACGAACAGAAACAGATGCACGGGCACGCCGACGATTTCCGCGAGCTCCTTGCGTGAATCCGCGCCGATCGACTTGATGGTGGCGCCGCCCTTGCCGAGCACGATCTTGCGCTGGCTCTCGCGCTCGACGAAAATCGTCTGCTCGATGCGGATGGATTTGTCCTTGCGTTCGGTCCAGCTGTCGGTCTCGACCGTCGACTGATATGGCAGCTCCTGATGCAACTGGCGGAAGATCTTTTCCCGGGTGATTTCGGCCGCCAGATGCCGCATCGGCGCGTCCGACATCTGGTCTTCCGGATAATGATACGGTCCCGGCGGCACCATCGCGGCCAGCGTTCGGCGCAGATCGTCGACGCCGTCGCCCGACAGCGCCGAAACCATGAACGTCTGCTCGAAGCTCAGCCGGTCATTGGCAGCCTTGGCCAGCGCCAGCAGTTTTTCGCGCGGCACCAGATCGATCTTGTTGAGCACCAGGATTTTCTGATGCTTGACGGTCGCAAGCTTGGTGAAGATCGCTTCGGCCTCCTCGTCGAGGCCTTCGCGGGCGTCGAGCAGTACGCACACCAGATCGGCGTCGTGCGCCCCGCTCCAGGCGGTCGAGACCATCGCGCGGTCCAGCCGGCGCTTGGGCAGGAAGATGCCGGGCGTATCGACCAGAATGATCTGGGCGTGGTTCTCGATCACGATGCCGCGGATCAGCGCGCGGGTGGTCTGCACCTTGCGCGAGACGATCGTCACTTTCGAGCCGACCAGCGCATTGACCAGCGTGGACTTGCCGACATTGGGCGCGCCGATCAGCGCGACAAAGCCGCAGCGCGTCGCAGTGGCTTCGGCTGCGGTTTCCGCTGCAGTCTCCTCAGGGGTGTCGTCCATCTCGTCTGTTATTTCATCCATCATTGTTGCCGCCGCCGACGCCCTCACGCGCAATCATGACGGAGGCTGCGACCTTTTCGGCGCCGCGCTTGCTGCCGCCGACGCCTTCGGCCGGCGCCAGTCCCGGCAAATCCACCGCGACGCGGAATTGCGGATCGTGATGCGGCCCGGTGCGTTCGACCTCGCGATAAACCGGCGTCGGCAGGCCTTTGCCCTGGGCCCATTCCTGCAACACGGTTTTGGGATCGCGCAACGGCCGCCGCGGCTTGTGCATCCGCTCGGTCCAGTTGCGTTCGACGAACTGCGCCGCCGCACTATAGCCGCCGTCGAGAAACACCGCGCCGATCACAGCCTCGCAGATGTCGCCAAGCACGGATTTGCGAAGGCGCGCGGCCGCTCCGGCTCCAACGGCGCCAAGCTTGATATCGTCGAGCAGCCCGAGCGACTTCGCCACGTCCGCGCAGCTCTCCTTGCGCACGAGGTCGGCGAGACGTTTGGACAATTCGCCTTCATCGGCATTCGGAAAAGCACGATACAGCATGTCGGACACGATCAATCCGAGGACATGATCGCCGAGGAATTCCAGACGCTGATAACTGTCGCCGCGCTTGCGCGCGGATTTCAGCGCGGACACATGCGTGAAAGCCGTCGTGAGCAGCGTAGCATCGGAAAACTTGTGCCCGATGCGCGCCTCGAGCGCCGCCGCGGCGGCCTTCGCGCTGACCTTGGTGCGCTTTTTCTTCGCAGGTTCGCGACCGGCGTCAGGCTGGGAGCTTGCTTCGCCGGATGACGATATAATCTGGATATCAGGCGTTTCGTCGTTCATCGCACAATGGAGAATATGCGATTCCAGCGTACCGCGGTGGGCCAGCGCCAGAACATCCAGGCGTGTTCGCCCTCGGCAATCGAGAAGAAGATCATCTGGGCCCGGCCGACCAGATTCTCGAACGGCACGTAGCCCACCGCCGACAGCACCCGGCTGTCGGTCGAATTGTCCCGGTTGTCGCCCATCATGAAGAAATTGCCGGGCGGCACGGTGTAGACGATGGTGTTGTCGTAGAAACCGTTGTCGACGCAATCCAGCGACTCGTAGGTGACGCCGTTCGGCAGCGTCTCCTTCCAGCGTTTCACCCGGGCGGTGGCGTCGGATCCGCAGGGGTCTTCACCGATGAAGTCGCTCAAGCGCTCGCGGACCACCGGCTTCTCGTTGATGTAGAGCAGGCCCTCCTTCATCTGGATGCGGTCGCCGGGCAGCCCGATCACGCGCTTGATGTAGTCGGTCGAGTCATCCTTCGGCAGACGGAACACGACGACATCGCCGCGCTGCGGCTCGGAGCCGAGAATACGGCCCGAAAACAGCGGCGGCGACATCGGCAACGAATAGTGGCTGTAGCCGTAGGAATATTTCGAGACGAACAGATAGTCGCCGACCAGCAGTGTCGCCTTCATCGATCCAGAGGGGATGTTGAAGGGCTGGAACAGGAAAGTGCGGATCACCAGAGCGATCAACAGCGCATGGATGACGACGCGGACGGTTTCACCCAAGCCGCTTTCTGATTTTGTGCCGGATGTAACGCTCATCGTTTTCCTAACTTCCCCGTCGCATTTCCCGCGCGGTGGCAGAGCATTTTCCTCACGCGAGCAGCGACTGGCTTTCGCGTCAAGAAAATGGTCTTGATTCTGATGTTGAGAGCAAATCCCGGCGCAGACCCGAATTTACCCCGTTTTGGTGTTCCCTGCGGCGTTTTAGACGGTTGTTCGCGGCCGTGCAATCAACGGCCGCATCAAAACTTGCTAATCTACTGACAAACCTAGGATTTTTAGTTTTGCCGCGGTGCAGGGACAAGTCCGCCCCGGCGGGTCAGGGTTTGGCGGTTTGAACAGCCGAAATTATGACAAAGGCCTGCGCCAGCGGCCAGTCATCGGTGATGCTGAGATCAATCCGCGCCTCATATCCCGCGGGCGTCATTTCCTGCAGCCGGGCCAGCGCCCCGCCGGTCAATTGCATGGTCGGCCGGCCGCCCGGCAGGTTCACCACCCCCATGTCCCGCCACCAGACCCCGCGCCGGATGCCGGTGCCGAGCGCCTTGGAACAGGCCTCCTTGGCGGCGAATCGCTTGGCATAGGTCGCCACCACCATTTTCTCGTTTTTGGCGCGGCGCTCGGCCTTGGCCCGCTCCGCGTCCGTGAAAATGCGGCCGAGAAAGCGCTCGCCATGGCGCTCCATGACTTTGCCGACGCGGGTAATGTCGATCAAATCAGAACCGATGCCGAGGATCATGTTGCACTCGCAAGATTCCGGCGCCCGCGATCCATCGCGGCACGCATGGTGCGAACGGTCTCGCCAAGCCCGACGAACAGCGCCTCGCCCATCATGCAGTAGCCGATATTGAGCTCCATGATCTCAGGCAATGAGGCGATCTTCTCGGCGGTCGCATAATCGAGGCCATGGCCGGCATGGACTTCGAGCCCGGCCGAGCGCGCCAGCGCAGCACCCGCGACAATGCGCTGCCACTCGGCGTCTGCCTTCTTGGTATCGCCGTCGACCACGGCATCGCACCAGGCGCCGGTGTGAATTTCAATGACCGGCGCGCGCAGTTTCGCGGCCATTTCGATCTGGGCGGGATCGGCGGCGATAAACAGCGACACCCGTATCCCGGCATCGTTCAGGCGGGCGACAAAAGGCGCCAGCGCGTTGTGCTGCCCGACCACATCGAGGCCGCCCTCGGTCGTCAGCTCTTCGCGGCGCTCGGGCACCAGACAAACCGCATGTGGTTTGGTCGCCAGCGATATTTTCAGCATGTCTTGCGTTGCCGCCATCTCGAAATTCAGCGGCTTGGAGATTTCGGCCTTCAGCCGCGCCATATCCTCGTCGCGGATGTGGCGGCGGTCCTCGCGCAGATGCGCGGTAATGCCGTCGGCGCCCGCCTCGATCGCGACCAGTGCGGCGCGCACGGGATCGGGATTACGCCCCGCCCGCGCGTTGCGCAGCGTGGCGACGTGATCGACATTGACTCCGAGACGCAGCGGAGGATGGGCCATGAAGGACTCGCGACTCCCAAAAACGAATTCGAATTGATTACCGGATTTTCCTCATCCTGAGGAGCGGCATCTTTGCCGCGTCTCGAAGGATGAGTGCGTGCTATCTCATGGTTCAAGACGCGCGCAAGGGCGCGCTCCTCACCATGAGGGATCGTTATTTACCCATTGACGCGTTCGACCCGGGCGACCACGGCCTTGGCGCGCAACTGGGCGATGATAGCGCTGAGATGCTTCAGGTCATAGACTTCAAGATCGATGGTAAGCTCGGTGAAATCGGGCGAGCGCCGGTGCATGCTGATATTGTCGATATTGCCGTCATGTTCGGCGATCACGGTGGCGACCTGGGCGAGACTGCCGGGCTCGTTGACGTTGTCGACCAGGATTCGCGCCGGAAAGCGCTGCGGCGTCGATTCGTCGACATCCCAGCGCACGTCGAGCCAGCGCTCGGGTTCTTCCTCGAAATCCTTCAGCGCCGGCGACTGGATCGGGTAGATCGTGATGCCTTCGCCCGGCGAGACGATGCCGACGATGCGGTCGCCCGGCACCGCGCCGCCGTTCGGGGCGAATTTGATCGGCAGATCCGAATTGATGCCGCGGATCGGGATCGCCGAGGGGCTGCGCGCCGGATCCGGCGGCGATTTCTGCTTCAGCTTGTCGGCAAGCGTTTTCTTGGCGCCAAATCGCGCGACCCGTTCTTCCTTGTAGTCCGGATACATCGCGCGCGCGACGTCGGAGGCCTTCATCTCGCCGCGGCCCACGGCCGCCATCACATCGTCGATCGAGGCCCGCGCCAGCCGCGGCAGCGCGCCCTTGAGCTTGTCGTCGCCATATTCGATCTTGGCGCGCACGAACAGCCGTTCCACGATGCGGCGGCCGAGGCCGGCATATTGATCGCGCACCGCGGTGCGGGTGGCGCGCCGGATCGCCGCCCTCGCCTTGCCGGTGACGGCGAGCGATTCCCAGGCCGACGGCGGCGCCGACTGGGCCTCCGAGGTCAGGACCTCCACCTCGTCGCCGTTCTGCAGTTCGGACGATAGCGGTGCGAACTTGCCATTGATCTTGCTGCCGACCGCGCTGTTGCCGACATCGGTATGCACGGCATAGGCGAAGTCGATCACATTGGCCTGGCGCGGCAGCGCGATCAGCTTTCCCTTCGGGGTGAAGCAGAACACCTGATCGTGAAACAGCTCGAGCTTGGTATGCTCGAGAAACTCTTCCGGGTTGGCGCTTTCCGACAGCACCGCGATGGTGTGGCGCAGCCAGGCGAAGGCGTTGGACTCGCGTTTCAAAAGTTCGGTCGGTGACCCCACCCCATCCTTGTAGAAGGCGTGCGCGGCGATACCGAATTCGGCGATCCGGTCCATGTCCTGGGTGCGGATCTGCAGTTCGACGCGCTGCTTGCCGGGGCCGATCACGGTGGTGTGGATCGAGCGATAATCGTTCTGCTTCGGCGTCGAGATGTAATCCTTGAACCGGCCGGGCACCACCGGCCAGGTCGTGTGCACGACGCCGAGCGCGGCGTAGCAGGCCTCGACGTCCTTCATCACGACGCGAAACCCGAAAATGTCGGACAATTGTTCGAAGCCGACCGATTTGCGCTCCATCTTGGTCCAGATCGAAAATGGTTGCTTGCGCCGGCCATAGACATGCGCGGTCAGGCCGTTCTTCTGCAGGTTCTTCGACAGCTGGGTTTCGATCTCGCCGATCAAATTGCGGTTGCGGTCCGCCAGCGCATCCAGCCGCTGCATCACCACCGAATAGGCTTCCGGGTCGAGCGAGCGGAACGACAGGTCTTCGAGTTCTTCCCGCATCTCCTGCATGCCCATGCGGCCAGCCAGCGGCGCATAGATGTCGAGCGTTTCTTCCGCGATCCGGCGCCGTGAGGCCGGCGGCACGAACTCCAGCGTGCGCATATTGTGCAGACGGTCGGCCAGCTTGATCAGGAGCACGCGGACGTCGTCGGCGATCGCCAGCAGCAGCTTGCGCAAATTCTCGGCCTGCTTGGCCTCGCGCGAGACCAGCTCCAGCCGCTTCAGCTTGGTGAGACCTTCCACCAGTGCGCCGATCTCGGGCCCAAACACCTGGTCGATTTCGGCGCGGGTCGCCTCGGTATCCTCGATGGTATCGTGCAGCAGTGCTGCGACAATGGTCGCGTCATCGAGCTTGAGGCCGGTCAGGATCGCCGCGACTTCGAGCGGATGCGAGAAATAAGGATCGCCGGAGGCGCGGGTCTGCGAGCCATGGGCCTTCATGGCGTAGACATAGGCGCGGTTCAGCAGGTCTTCATTGGTGTCGGGATTGTAGGAGCGGACGCGTTCGACCAGATCGTATTGCCGCATCATGCGCGTGCGCGGCGGCTTGGCCGGCTTGGCCGCGGGCGCCGTTGTCGGCGCAGCGGACGGAGGCACCACGGCGACCGAATCGGTCGCGGCCTGCATCTGCCCTGGGCGGCGGCGCCAATACGCCATTGAATCATTACCTCATGCGGACCCGGGATCGGGTACGTAGAACCACGCGATTTCAGATATCCGGGCGCAGTCTAGCGCGAAAGCACCAATCTCCCGATCACATGAGAGACAGCCGCCGCAGAATCCATCCAAGCCCAAGACTAAAGCCAAGGTCCCAAGGTAACCATAAAAATACCAATAAAAGCAAAGGCCCGAACAAAATGTCCGGGCCTTTGGTAAATCGGATGATTGGGAGCGGTTAACCCCAGGCTGCGGCAAGAACGATCTACTCGTCCTCTTCGGGCTGCTCTTCGGGGGGCGCCAGGCCTTCGAGACCCTTCAGAAGTTCCTCTTCCGTCATGCGCTCGACGGCAACTTCGGTGTCGTCGGCGTCAACGCTGGCGCCGGCCGATCCGATCAAGGGCACCGTATCGGGTTCCGGCTCGTCCACTTCGACGAATTTCTGCAGGGAATGGACCAGTTCTTCACGCAAATCTTCGGGAGAAATGGTCGAGTCCGCGATTTCGCGCAACGAAACCACCGGATTTTTGTCGTTGTCGCGGTCGACCGTCAGCTGCGAGCCGGACGAAATCATGCGGGCGCGATGCGCCGCCAGCAGGACCAGGTCGAACCGGTTATCAACTTTATCAATGCAATCTTCTACGGTGACGCGCGCCATCGACTGTCGCTCCGTTAAATGGGACCGAATATGCTGGTTATGCGCGCTAGTTATAGGTGCGGAGGGCCTTTCGCAAGACTAAATTGTGATTTGCGTCGGTAATCCGGTCTGCTAACCATCGGTGGGGGCATAGCAGCGGAGCGTTCGGAGCCGACACAAATCGGCCGTGCGGACAAGAAAACGCTTCATTGCGTCGTAAAAGTCTCATCTATTGCCCTGACTCTCCTCACGCGCGGCGAGGCCTGTCCCGACAGGCAGCCGCCGGTCTTTGGCAGTCCTTTGAAATGCGCGGCCTGCTGCCGCCGCGCCAAAAACGTTTATGGATAACAACAACCACGCGAGAAAACTGAATGTCCCCTGCTTCCAACAAGATCGCACTCTTTATTGATGGCGCAAACCTTTACGCAACCGCCAAGACGCTCGGTTTCGATATCGACTACAAGCGTCTGCTCAAGGAATTCCAGAGCCGGGGAACCTTGGTGCGCGCCTTCTATTACACCGCGATCATTGAGGATCAGGAGTATTCGTCGATCCGCCCATTGATCGACTGGCTCGATTACAACGGCTACACCGTCGTCACCAAGGCGACCAAGGAATTCATCGACGCCAGCGGCCGCCGCAAGGTGAAGGGCAACATGGACATCGAACTCGCGGTCGATGCGATGGAGCTCGCCGAGCATGTCGACCAGATCGTGCTGTTCTCCGGCGACGGCGATTTCCGCTCGCTGGTCGAGGCGGTGCAGCGCCGCGGCGTCAGGGTGACCGTGGTTTCGACGATTTCGAGCCAGCCGCCGATGATCGCCGATGAATTGCGCCGCCAGGCCGACGTCTTCACCGATCTGGTCGAGCTGCAATCCAAGCTCGGCCGCGACCCCGCCGAGCGTCCGGCTCCGCGCGAGCCGCGCCATCACGCGCCGCAATTCCTGCAGCGCGCGACCACCATGGCGCCGAGGGCCGATGACGACGATTTCGAGGACTAAGACCAAACCGGCGCAAAGTCCGGCTCCCGTTGCCGGCGCCCTCCTCCGCACCGAACCCGACCGCAATTGTCCGCTCTGTCCCCGGCTCGTGGCGTTTCGCGAGGAAGCGCGCGCGCGCGAACCGGAATGGTACAACGCGCCGGTCCGGGCGTTCGGCGATCCCGACGGGCGGCTCTTGATCGTCGGTCTCGCGCCGGGCATGCGGGGCGCCAATCGCACCGGCCGGCCCTTCACCGGCGATTACGCCGGCGATCTGCTCTACGCGACGCTGCTGGAATACGGCTTCGCCAAAGGCAAATATGAAGCGCGCCCCGACGACGGGCTAAAACTGATCGATTGCCGGATCGGCAATGCGGTGCATTGCGTGCCGCCACAAAACAAACCGCTGCCGGTGGAAATCAATACCTGCCGGCCATTTCTGGTGTCGACCATCGAGGGCATGTCGAATCTGCGCGCGATCGTGGCGCTCGGCCGGATCGCTCATGATTCAACGCTAAAGGCATTGGGTATTCGCAGCGCCGCGGCACCGTTTGGACACGGCGCGATCCATCCGGCGGGCACGCGAAAGCTCTACGACACTTATCATTGCTCGCGGTACAACACGAATACGCGGGTGCTGACCCCGGAAATGTTTCGCAATGTGTTTGCGAAGGTCAGAGCGGATCTGGATCAAGCTTCGTAGGAATTCGTAGGTGGGCAAAGGCGCGCTTGCGCCGTGCCCACCATTTATCCCGTAAGCAAGATGGTGGGCACGCGGAGCCTGTCATTGGGCGCGCGTTCGCGCGACCCGTTGGCTTTGCCCACCCTGCAGATCAAACGCGCAGCTCAAGCCACCGGATTTTTCTTCAGCCACGCCAGCACGTCGCCGGCGTTCGAATCCGGCGGAAACACCGGATAGAACACATGCGTAATGCGGGCGCCATCGATGATCAGCGCCAATCGCTTGATCAGGGTCAGTCCAGCCACTTCCATGGTCGGCAAATTCAGCGCGCGGGTCAGCGCCAGCTTCTCATCGGACAGCACCGGAAATGGCAGATGCAGCCGCGAGGCCATCTCCGTCTGGTATTCGTTGCTTTGCGTCGACAGCCCGAACACATGGCTTGCGCCCGCCGCCTTCAATTCCGCAAACAGGTCGCGGAACGAACAGGTCTGCGGCGTGCAGCCCCGCGCACCCGGGATCATGTCCCAGTCGTCGACCAGGCTGATCTTGCCGGGCTCGCCGGTCCGGGGATAGGCGAACACCACGATGCGGCCCGGCAGCGCCGACAGCGTCACTGCGGTGTCGTCGGTGGCAACGAGGCTGAGCGGCGGGATCATCATGCCCCCAAGATGCTTCGCGGCGCCATCGTCGGTCGGTGCCGGAATCTTGCTCCAGTCGACTTCGAGTAGGTTTTTCTGGTTCATCGCACTTTGCCTCAGCGTCTCAACATATTCAGACCTCATGGTAAGGAGGCGCGTTTGCGCCGTCTCGAACCATGAAGCCGCGAACTCATCTTTCGAGACGCGCTTAAGAAAGCGCTCCTCAGGATGAGGAAAACCTACCCCCGCGCGCGCAGCAGGCGGCCCTTCTCCCGGCCCCAATCGCGTTTTTTGTCGGCCTCGCGTTTGTCGTGCAGTTTCTTGCCCTTTGCCACCGCCAGCAAGAGCTTGGCGCGGCCGCGCTCGTTGAAATAAAGCTTTAGCGGAATCAGCGTCATGCCGTCGCGATCGACCGCGCCCATCAATTTGTTGATCTGCTTTCGGTGCAACAGCAGTTTGCGCGGCCGCTTCGGCTCGTGATTGAAGCGGTTGGCCTGCAGATATTCGGGAATATTGGCGTTGATCAGCCAGATCTCCCCGCCCTTGGTATCGGCATAGGATTCCGCGATCGTGGTCTTGCCGTTGCGGATCGACTTTACTTCGGTGCCGGTCAGCGCAATGCCCGCTTCAATCGTGTCCTCGATGGCATAATTGAAACGGGCCTTGCGGTTTTCGGCAACGACCTTGATCGGGCGTTCGTTCTTTTCGGCCACGTCACGCCTTCTTCAGGAGATCGCGGATCTCGGTGAGCAATTCTTCCTCGCGGGTCGGCTTCGGCGGCGCGGCGGGAGCGGCCGCATCCTTGCGCTTGAGCGTGTTCATTGCACGGATCACCATGAACAGCACGAAGGCGACGATGATGAAATTCAGCGTCAGCGTCAGAAAATTTCCCCAGGCGAGCACGGCGCCCTGCTTCTTGGCGTCAGCCAAATTGGTCGCGACGACGTCTTTCGACAGCCCAATGAAATAATTGGAAAAATCGAGCCCGGCGCCGCCGGTGATCACGCCCGCAATCTTGCCGACGATCGGCATGATGATATCGGCGACCAGCGAGCCTACGATGGAGCCGAACGCCGCGCCGATGATCACGCCGACCGCGAGGTCAACGACGTTGCCCTTCATCGCGAAATCGCGAAATTCCTTGAGCATAAGCAAACCCTCCCAATCCAGAATATTGGTCGCCAATAATTCGAGGATCTAGTTGATCAGACCCGCATGCACCATCGCGCTGCGCACCGCGACGCGGGTCGGTTCGGACACCGGCACCATCGGCAGGCGCAGTGTCTCGTCCATCTTGCCGAGCAGCGACAACGCGTATTTCACCGGTGCCGGATTGGACTCGATGAAGAGATTGGTATGCAGCGGCATCAGCTTGTCGTGCACCTTGAGCGCGGTGGCGACATCGCCTTTTTGCCAGGCCTGGTGAAACTCCGAACACAGCCGCGGCGCGACATTGGACGTCACGGAAATGCAGCCATGGCCGCCGTGGGCCATGTAGCCGAGCACGGTGGCATCCTCGCCCGACAATTGGTTGAAATCCTCACCCAACGCAGCGCGCTGCTGCGACACCCGCACCATGCTTGCGGTGGCGTCCTTGACCCCGGCGATGTTCTTCAGTTCGAACAGCCGCGCCATGGTGTCCACGCTCATGTCGATCACCGATCGCGGCGGGATGTTGTAGATCATGATCGGGATGCCGATCGCATCGTTGATCGCCTTGAAGTGCTGGAACATGCCCTCTTGCGTCGGCTTGTTGTAATACGGCGTCACCACCAGCACCGCATCGGCGCCCGCCTTCTCGGCGTGCTGCGCGAGCTCGATGGCTTCCTTTGTCGAATTGGAACCCGCGCCCGCGATCACGGGAACGCGGCCCGCCGCCTCGTCGATGCACCATTCAACGACACGTTTGTGCTCGTCATGGCTCACGGTCGGGCTTTCGCCCGTGGTGCCGACCGGCACCAGGCCATGGGTGCCCTCGGCAATCTGCCAGCTCACCAGCCCGCGAAACGCGGCTTCGTCGAGCGAGCCGTTTTTGAATGGCGTGACCAAGGCGGTGAACGATCCCCGGAAATTTGTCTTGGCTGCCATGTACTTCTCCAAACGCGCGCTGCGGGCCCTGCCGCACCCCATTCATACCGGGTCCGGCGAGGCCGCGAAAGGCCTGAGCCATCCCGCCGCCGTAACCCACCCTTGTTCCGCGACCACAGAACCACCCCGCCAGCCGCGATTTTGCCGCGGTGATGGCGCAAACATCGGCGCGGCCGAACGTAATTGTTATTTTGTCCACATATTCAATCAAATAGACCTAGACCAGCGCCATTCCGTGATTCGACGCAAAGGAACGCCGTGACCAAATCTGCCCGTGCCGCCGCATTGCGATCGACGGCAATGACGACAACCCTGGCGCTGGCCTCAGGCTTGGTCTTGGGGTTGGCGGCATGGGCCAGCGATGCGTCGGCGGCCAAGCCCAAAATTCCCTTGCCGAAGCCGCGTCCGATCGCGCGCAACGTCGTACCCAAAACGACGCCGGCGTCGAACACCGCCGCCAAAAATTCGCCTGCGGCGGCTGCCGTGCCGGCCGCGATCATGCCGGCGACGCGCCAGCATGCGGCTTTGCCGCCCGCCCGCAAACCAACGGCGACGGCAGCTGTCGCCGCGACCACATCGACCTCGCAGGCCGATACCGACGCGCTGGAGAATGTCATCGAGCTCGTGCGCAAGCATAAGCCGGCGGATGCGACGCAGGCCGAAGCCGACATATCGGACCCGGTCGCCAGGAAGCTCGCCGAGTGGATCATCCTGCGCAGCGACGACAATGGCGCGTCGGTCGAGCGCTACCGCGCCTTCATCACGGCCAATCCGAGTTGGCCTTCGCAGACCTTCCTGCGCCGGCGCGGTGAAGCAGCGCTGTGGGACGATCATCGCGACGATGCGACCGTATGGGCGTGGTTCGAGAACGAATCTCCGCTGTCGGCCAAGGGCCGCTTCTCGCTGGCGCGGGCGATGATCGGACGCGGCGACCGCGCCAATGCGGAACGCCTGGTGCGCGAGGCCTGGCGCAACGATTCGATGTCGGAGGACACTGAAAACACTGCGCTCGATCTGTTCGGGGCCCTGCTGACGCCCGGCGATCAGAAGGCCCGCATGGACCTGATGCTGTACGGCACCGAGCAGGAGGCCGCCGCGCTGCGCGCCGCCAAACGGCTCGGCAGCGGCGAGGTCGCGCTGGCAAAGGCGCGGATCGCGTCCAATCGCAAGGCTTCCAACGCCCGCGCTTTGCTCGAGGCGGTGCCGAGCGAGTTGCGCAGCGATCCCGGCTACATCTTCAGCAGGATCCAGCTGCTGCGGCGGGAAGAGAAATTCCCCGAAGCCGCGCAACTGATGCTGAATGCGCCGAAGGATCCCAATCGGCTCTACAATCTGGATGAGTGGTGGGTCGAACGGCGGCTATTGGCGCGCAAGATGCTCGACGTCGGCGAGCATCGCAACGCTTACCTGATCGCGCGCGACGCCGCCCTGCCCGCGCGCGACATCTACAAGACCGAACAGGAATTCACCGCGGGCTGGATTGCGCTGCGCTTTCTCAACGATCCCGCGACAGCCGCGCAGCATTTTGCGCGCATCGGCGTCGGCAGCGTCAACCCGACCACGCTGGCGCGGGCCGGCTACTGGCAAGGCCGCGCCGCCGAGGCCGCAGGCCGCTCCCAGGAAGCCCGCGCCGCTTACACAGCGGCAGCAGAACAATCCACCAGCTATTACGGCCAATTGGCGCGCGCCAAGCTCGGCCTGCCGCAGATCGACTTGAACGACGTGCCCACCGCCCGTGGACGCGCGATCGAGCGGCTCGAGGTGGTGCGCGCGGTGGCGTTGCTTTACGCGCTGGACGAGGGCGAAATCGCGATTCCGATTTTCGGCGACATGGGCGAGAACGGCGATCCCGATGTGCTGGTCGGGCTCGGCGAACTGGCCGGGCGCAACGGCGACGCGCGCGCGATGCTGCTGGCCGGCAAGGCCGCACTCAACCGCGGACTGCCGTTTGATTTCTATGCCTATCCGGTGAGCGGGATTCCGCCGTTCAAATCGATTGGGCCCGATGTCGAAAAGAGCATCGTGTTCGCGATCGCGCGGCAGGAGAGCGCTTTCAATCCCGCCGTGGTCTCGCCCGCGCAAGCCTACGGGCTGATGCAGGTGACGCCGGATGCCGGCAGATATGTCTGCAAGAAATACGGCGCCAGTTTCGATCTCGGCCGGCTCAAGAATGATCCGGTCTACAACGCCGCACTCGGTGCGGCCGAACTCGGCGGGCTGATCGAGGACTACCGCGGCTCCTACATCATGACATTTGCCGCCTACAATGCCGGCCGCGGCAGCGTGAAGAAGTGGATCGATCGCTATGGCGATCCGCGCGATCCCAAGGTCGACGCGGTCGATTGGGTCGAACAGATTCCGTTCTCCGAGACGCGTAATTACGTGATGCGGATCATGGAAAATCTGCAGGTCTATCGCGCGCGATTTGGCGGCGGAACGCGGCTGCAGATCGAGGCCGACCTGCGCCGCGGCAGCCTCGAATAGATCCGGCCCGACGGCTTATTCATTAGATGATTTTTGAGCGAGCCTGCCCTGCATTCGCAGCGGCGGACAGCATTCGCTATCGGCAAAAGAAAATCCCCCTCCCGATAGACGATCAACCGTCTATCGAAAGGGGGACTTTTGTTACGTAAGGCCTATGTGGCGCTTACTTGTGGATCATGACAGGCTTTACCGGTTCCTCGGGAGCCCAGAGACGATAGCTCAGGGTCGCGAAGACGGTCATGCCCTTGGTGATGAGCGAGAAGTCGTTGCCACCGGTGAAGACCGATGCCGAAGCCGCGTTGTTCGTGGCTTTCGAGTACACTTCCTGCGTTGCCCATACCGAAAGGCTCGCCGGTCCGAAGTTGTATTCAACGAGACCACCGAGAGCCAAGAGCTGGTAGCGCGAAGCATTGGTCAGCGTGCCGAGCGGGTTAAAAAGGGTGCAAGTGCCAACCGGGCATTTGTCATCCGTAACCTGCGCGACGTAGTAGCCGACCGGACCGAACGTCCACTTGCCGATGGTCTTGGTCGCGGTGAAATCGACGTGGAAGATATCACCGGTCGTGTAGTTGTCCTTGCTGTTGGCGGTATTGATTTCGTCGTAGATCGCGGCCGACAAGTTCCAGCCATTGCCCAGATACGACAAGATCAATTCAGGCTGGAAGGTCCACCAGGGATTGCCGACGTTGCCGAGGCCGGTCGGGCCGTTCTGGGTGCCATCCGGCGCACCGATGCCCAAGCCGGTCTTCACGGCAAAGCCGCTGGTCCCGAGCTTCCAGCTCAATTCGACGGGGACGAAGTAGGTGTTATGGACGCCCGAAAACACGTTGGCGCCGCCCGGGGCGAGACCAGCCGGATTACCGACGCCCGCCGAGATGAACGGCTGCACGATGACGGCGTCGTAAGTCGCACCGAGGAAGGTCCAGCCCGGAACGAACAGGAAGCCCTGCACGTCCACGTTGCCCTGCACGCTGTTGCGGTTGCCAAGTCCAAGCGCCGTTGTGCCCGGTCCCGTCAGGTTGGACTGATAGGTGAACAGCTGGTTGAACATGTAGATGCCCGGCGGCGGGACACCGGCGCTCGATCCAATGAACGCGCCCGGCTTGGTTTGCCAGCCCGGATAGCCTGCTTCGTATGCGTTGGCCGGCGAAAGTGCGAACGCGGCGAGGCCCGCTGCCGCAACTAGTGCCTTACTGTGTAGCTTCATATGTCCCCCTATGGTCCTGTGAAACGCGTATCCTTGCCCATCTTCCGGTCACTCTAGTTTCGCCTACGAAAAGTCACCGACGGACGAACTGAAGATGCCTATTTGTTGAACTAGGATTGCCCTGCGCCGATCTAAACGCAATTTAAACTTGTCATGTGAAACTCGATCCGAACCCTTTTTCCGGCGTGTGTTGCAAATCTGCACGCATCGTTGACGGACCGAAAAACTCCCTAAGCCACTGATTTTGTATCTACTTTCTTGGCTCTATTTCGCTGTGCGAGAGACGCCTCGGGTTTTTGGCGACGCGACCATCCGTTGTAACGCGCGACAAAACAGCCTCGCCGGACGTGATTATTGGTGCTTCGAATTGGCGCAATACAACGCCATTCATTGCCCTATTTTCCGTCACATGGAACGTGCGACGACTCTGCCGGCTTGCACCATCCTGGAGCGATCACAGCGCGATGATTTTGGCGTGATCGATAGCGCTTAAGAAGAGTAGCTCAGATGCGGGCCACATCCATCGCGTGCCGCTCCACACAGATGTCGAAATTATTGGGCTGATAGCCGCGATCGGTCGCGCACAGCCTGCGCATCAATCGCGTCAAGCTTGTTGCGCGACAGCCGCTTCGCGACGTAGGTAACGGAACAGGATTTGAACCGTCCGTAGCGGCGGGAAAACCGGAGGGAATATGCGTTTTTCGATGCTCCTCGCTGGACTGGTCACGTCGCTTGCATTCTCCTGGCTTGCGTTCTCGGGGCCGGCTCTCGCCGATACGCAGAGCGACCTTGATCATTGTAAATTCGTCGGCGAGGTCAGCAAGGCCGATGAAAGCATCGCGGCATGCGACCGCGCCATCAAGGATCCCAAGCTGACTGCGGCCAATCGCGCCATCGCATTCGGCAGCCGCTGCGGATGGTGGTGGGCCAAGAAAGATCCGGATCACGCCTTGTCGGATTGCAATGAAGCCATCAAGGCGGACAGCCGTTACGCCGCCGCCTACGTCAATCGCGGCAATGCCTATCTGATCAAATCCGATCTCGATCACGCTTTCGCGGACTTCAGTGAAGCCATCAGGCTCGATCCAAAAAACGCATGGGCCTATACCGAGCGCGGCAATCTCTACAAGAACAAGGGCGACTTCGAGCATGCGGTGGCCGACCTGAACGAGTCGATCCGGCTCGATCCCGGCTATGCCATGGTCTTTCTTGCCCGCGGCGACCTCTACAGAAGCCGGGGCGACCTCAAGAGCGCGATGGCCGACCTCGACCAATCGATCCGGCTCGACTCGAATTATGCCACCGCTTATTTCACGCGCGGGCGGGTGTTCTACATGCTGGGCAACACCCCCGGCGCGCTGGACGACTTCACCAAAGCCATCAAGCTCGAGGCCGAAGATGCGACCGTCTACTTCAACCGGGGCGTGGCGTATTTTGTGATCGGCGGACGCCTTCCGGACGCCGTCGCTGATTTCAAGAAGGCCGCCGACCTCAATCCAAAGGACGCCTATGCCGCGCTGTGGCGCGATCTCGCCGAGCGCCGCAATAACGGCAAGGGTCAGTTGGCTGAGGCCGCAAAACAACTGGACATGACGGTGTGGCCGGCGCCGGTGATCCGCCTGTATCTCGGCGAGCTCAGCGCCGAACAGACCCTCGCGGCGGCCGCCGATAGCGATCCCCGGACCAGGCTGGCGCAAACCTGCGAGGCCAATTTCTATGGCGGAGAATTGGCGCTGGTGAAAAAGAACAAGAAGGAAGCACAGCGCCAGTTGAAGCTCGCGGCAGACAATTGTCCGCGAAGCTTCGTCGAATCGACCGCCGCGATCTCGGAGTTGATTCAGAACCGATAGGTGTTTTGAACAGAGAGGCGGGAATGGCCGGACAGATGTCGGGCGGAGCTTGTTGGCCCGGTAATTTGCCGTCGTCGCTGAGCAGGTCCCTCGTCCCCCCGAAAGAGGAACACTGCTCAGCTACTTCGTGTTCGCACATACCCGCGGCGGGCCAGCGAACTACTTAGAACGGGACGACTTCGGGTGCCCCCCTCCGTCGCGTCATCACCCTTACCGAAGGTCTCTGCACACGCAACATAAAGCAGGCGTCCCAAACGCCCCTAACCCACTGTTTTCGGACCGATGTTGCACAAATAACACGGGCGCGTGATCGAAACCCCGTTGTAATACGGGTCGCAAGCCCGTCGGGACCTTCCCGAGGCTTCCCATTTCAGGCTTTAGCTTCAGCCTCCGCTTCCGGCCTCCGCTTCAGGATTGCCGGAAGCCGGGGCGCCATCATCAGGTGTCCGAAGGGGCAAAATCGCCGGGAATTCGCCGGCGCGCAATTGGCCGCTTGCGGCTCGCGCCGGTGTCGGGCATATCGGCCCCAACGGAGCTGTGGCCGAGTGGCTGAAGGCGGCGGTTTGCTAAACCGTTATAGGGTTGTAAAGCCCTATCGAGGGTTCGAATCCCTCCGGCTCCGCCATCCGTCCCTAGTAACATATTGATTATAATATAATTTTCTTCGAAATTAATAGTTTTGCCCTAGCGACTGCCCTATCGCCACCCAGCAATGCGATCTGTCACGGCCCGCACCGGAAAAAGGTCGCAAAAAGAACCCGTGGCGCTTTTAATCATGGGTCGAGCGTTCGAGTCTCTTCGCGCTCACCATGATTATCCCTGCAAAATGGCCACTTCTTGAATTGTTGCCCCGCTGCGCGGTGACGGTCGGTTGGCAACATTTAGCCCTTGGTTGGCAAACTCCTGTTCTGGGCTCGTTCGCGTCTCGGCAGCGCGCAAACGGCCGGGGAAAGTCTGCGGATGCGAGCGGTAAGGCTCCCTGCTCGGCTTGACCGCTTCTCAGCTTCGCGCATGATGCCCGCGAAGGTTGTCGGGGTATTGGGTGGCGAGTAAACCGAAAGCACCGGGCGGCATCGTTCCGACGGCCTGGAAGGCGATCAACGATCAACCGAAGACGCTCCTTGTCTGGCCCACTTGGCCGGTCGTCGAACCTCCTCCATCCGGCAGACGCGTGAAATTGGAACGTGACGCGCTTCACACCACCGCAGCTGAGACAATCGATATCACGATACCACTAGGCGATGAGCACGGCGTCGGCCTTGAAGGCACCAGGCTTCGAATAATCGCGTGGCCCTTTCGTCGCCATACAGACGTTACCGCGACCCTTGAGGTCGTGGGCGGTCGCTCAACCGTGACTATAGCACGGCTGGATGCTTGGCCTCTGGATCCCCACCTCAATCTGATGGCAAGGCGACATTCGGCGCTGTCACATCTGCCGGCAAAGGTCGACGGTTCGCACGTTCACCGCTTCCCCGACAATGCCCGATTAGGGGCCGCGGCCTTCTTTCCGCATGGTAACTTGCCTATTGCTGCACCGATTCTCGATGAGTTAATAAGTTTCAGGGATTTTGTGCGCATTCTGGGGGTTGAGTTCAATATCCGAGGGACGGACATGATTAGTTCGCCAGATTGGCAGTCGATGATCTGATGGCCATAATCCTAGAGTCCGTGACAGCTATCGCAGAAGAGGTTGCTAGAGCGCTTGTGACGGTGTCTTCACGAGGCAACGCCGATACTGCACGTCTGTCTTTGCCCCTGGTGTATCCGGGCGGCTCTATGGTCGGGATAGAGATATCGCGCCTTCGTGATGGATTCTTGGTCTCGGACGTCGGAGGTGCGCGCCGAGAGGCAGGATTGTTAGGAGCAGAAAAGGCTTTCCAACGCATAGCCGTTGACGTGGCCAACAAATTCTCGATCCGTTTCGACTCCAATATGATTTTTGATCTCAACGTCAGTGAGCCCGAGCTCGTCGTTGCAGTGGTCGCAGTTGCCAATGCCGCTAAAACAGCAGTTGAAAACACTTTGATCCACTTGGCATCAGTGGATCATGCGGACTACCGAGCGATGTTGTGGGATCGCCTCGAAGGTCTATATGGACAGCCAAAGGTCGATCGAAAGCCCAAAATAAGGGGGGCATCGGATCGATGGGATTTCGATGCAGCAATTATAAACGCTGGCCGAGTTGCCGTGTTTGAATTGGTTGTGCCGAACACAAACTCTGTAAACAGCGCGGTCACCAAATTTTTGGATGTCAGTGATTTGGGCGCGGATGCGCCAGCGCGCATTGCTGTGCTTACTAGCCTTGACGCCACACCCCATCTGTCGGTGCTAAGCCGAACAGCGCAAATTCTGACGGCGGACGCCTCTGACGAGGCCTACCTAAAGGCCGCATAACTCCGAACGGAAGCTCCTCACCAGTCGTCCCATCCGCGACTCTCTGCCTACGGGCTCTCGATCTAACCACGGGCTCTCGATCTAGTCGCGGAGCCGGTCTCTGGGCTCCTTGCCGGCGGCCGGCCTCCTAAAGGCCGCCGGCGCCGTCCAGCCGAACCGCAACGCCCGGTTTCGGGATCCACCCCGCTGAGCGGGCCGAACCTGTCCGGACGGGGGACCCGAGCCCGCCCAAGCGCTTGAGCAAGATTCCCACGGTCGAGCCCGTTCCAAGGACAGTGACGACTGCAACGGGTTCGCCTAAAAGTTGTCTATGAACGAATCCGCCTTCCATCCCGAGGACAAGGCCCGGTCTTTGATCGACCGGCGGCTTGTCGCGTGCGGTTGGCTGATCCAGTCCAAGGCTGAAATGAACCTCGGCGCTGGGCTGGGCGTGGCGGTCCGCGAGTTCCAGACAGCTTCGGGCCCCGTCGACTATGGCTTGTTCGTCGGGCGAAAGCTCTGCGGCGTGATCGAGGCCAAAGCGGAGGGCACCACGCTTTCGGGCTATTCTGAGCAGGCGGCGCGGTACATCGCAGATGTGCCGAAGCATCTCGTCCGCGAGGAAGGCCAGGTCCGGTTTGAATATGTGGCTTCGGGCACGGAGACGCTATTTCGCGACCATGCCGACCCTGATTCGGTGTCGCGTCGCGTCTTTTCTTTTCATCGGCCGGAGACGCTGGAACGTGAGCTGAGGGAGCCGCTCACTTTGCGCGACCGGCTTCGGGCTATGCCGCCGTTCATCACCGACGGCCTGCGCGCCTGCCAGATCGACGCCGTGTCGGCGCTCGAAGGTTCCATGGCTCAGAACCGTCCCCGCGCGCTGGTGCAGATGGCGACCGGCGCCGGCAAGACCTTCACCGCCTGCACCTTGAGTTATCGGCTGCTGGCATACGCCGGGTTCAAGCGCATCCTGTTCCTAGCCGATCGCGCCAACCTCGTCCGCCAGACGCGTGACGAATATCTGGCGTACCGGCCGCCCGGAACCGGCCGGTCGTTCTCCGAAATCTACAACGTCCAAAAGCTCGGCGCCGCCGGCCTCGACAAGGATGCGCAGATCGTGATTGCCACGATCCAGCGGGTCTATTCGGTGCTGACCGGCAAGGAGTTGTCGGAGGAAGAGGAAGAGGCATCGTCCTTTGAACTATCTAGGGCCGACAGCGAGCGCCTCGTTTCATACAATCCGTCGATCCCCATCGAGAGCTTCGACCTTGTCATAACGGACGAATGCCACCGCTCGATCTACGGCACCTGGCGTCAGGTGCTGGAGTATTTCGATGCCTTCACAGTGGGACTGACCGCGACACCCTCGCTGCACACGCTGGGTTTCTTCGGCAAAAATCTCGTTGCGCAATACCCCTATGAGCGTTCTGTCGTCGACGGCGTCAATGTTGGCTTTGAGATATTCCGCATCCGCACTGAGATCGGAGAGCGCGGCGCAACGGTGAAGGCAGGTTACGACCTGCCGGTGCGCGACAAGCGCACCCGGGCAGAGCGCTACGAAACCTTGGAAGCGGATTTTAGCTATACGCCAGATCAGATCGACCGCTCGGTGCTGGTGCCAAACCAGATTCGCACCGTGCTCGAAACCTATCGGGAATCCCTGTTCACCGAATTGTTTCCCGGCCGTATAGAGGTGCCGAAAACGCTGATTTTCGCCAAGGATGATCATCACGCTGAGGAGATCACGACCCTCGTCCGCGAGGTGTTCGGTAAGGGCAACGACTTTGCCAAGAAGATCACCTACAAGACCGATGGCGCCGACCCCGAGTCGCTTATTCGGTCGTTCCGCAACGACTACAACCCCCGCATCGCAGTCACCGTCGACATGATCGCCACCGGCACCGATGTCAAACCGCTGGAAGTGCTGATCTTCATGCGTGACGTCAGGTCCGAACTCTATTTCGAGCAGATGAAAGGCCGCGGCGCGCGCACCATTTCCGCGGAAAAGCTGCGCGAGGTGACGCCGGATGCCGAGGCAAAAACGCGGTTCGTGCTGATCGACGCGGTCGGGGTGTCGGAAAGCGTGAAAACCGTCTCGCAGCCGCTGGAGCGCGACCGAGTCATCTCCTTCGACAGGCTGATCGATGACGTAGCCGCCGGCCGGCGGGACGACGACGCCTTCGCCACGCTGGCGGCCCGCCTGGCCGCGCTCGACCGCCGGATCGGCGACAAGGACCGCGCTGCGATCGTCAAGGCCTCGGGCGGCGTCGATCTTTCCGGCCTGGCCTCGCGTCTTCTCGACGCCGTCGATCCAGACGCATTGGCGACGCGAGTGTCGAAGGATGCGCCGGAACCCGAGCAGAAGAAGGAGCGCGAGGCGGCGAAGGATGCGGCGGCAACCATCTTTGACGATCCGACGCTGCGGCGTCTGCTGAAGGACGTCAAGGCCGCCGCCGATATTCGCATCGACACGATCTCCACCGACGCCGTCGTCTCATCCGGGTGGGACGAGAAAAAGGCTACCGACACAGTAGAGCGCTTCAGGCGCTTTCTGGAGGAGCGGCGCGACGAACTCGCTGCCCTGCAAATCCTTTACCGGCTACCCTATGCCCAACGGCGGCTGACCTATGAGGCGGTGGACGACCTGAAAGAGGCGTTGAAGCGCCCGCCCTGGCTGCTCGAGCCGATCGACATCTGGCGAGCCTACAAGCGTCTTGCCTCCGACAAGGTGCGCGGCAATCCCGCTGGCACGTTGGCTGACATCGTCATGCTGGTGCGTTATGCCGTCGGTCAAAGCGAGACGTTAGAGCCGTTACCATCGATTATTGCTGGACGATTCAATCTATGGCTCGGTCGCGAGGAGAAGGCCGGCCGAGCCTATTCCGACGAACAAAGGGCTTGGCTGATGGCGATCCGAGATCACCTCGCTGTCAATATCGAAATCAGGCCCGAGGACATGATGGACGCGCCGCAGTTTTCCGGACGCGGCGGCGTTGTCAGGGCACGCGCACTGTTCGGCGCGCGGCTGCCGGCTTTGCTAGATGAACTCAACGATGTGTTGGTGGCTTGATGGCGGGTGGTGTGGCGTTGGCGGAAAGAGTGGAGGAATTGCCGAAGGCCGACGGGCCTTGGCCGCTGCCGAAGGGGTGGTGCTGGGTCGCGCTCGGCGTGCTGGGCACGTGGACGGGCGGCGGCACGCCATCCAAGGCCAATGTTGCGTTTTGGACCAACGGAACCGTCCCCTGGGTGTCGCCGAAAGACATGAAGGTCGCGGTCATCGGCGAGACCGAAGATAAGGTCACCGCCGCCGCGGTTGAAGGGTCGTCGGCGAAGTACGTGCCTCAGGGGTCGGTCCTGATGGTGATGCGTTCCGGCATCCTGAAACATTCATTTCCAGTTGCCATCACCGACCGGATCGTCACGCTCAACCAGGACCTGCGCGCACTCACGCCGCATGCCGACGTCAGTCCGAACTACATCGCTCGCTATCTCGCTCTCGCCGCCAACCGGGTGCTGGAAGATTGTTCGAAAGACGGAACAACGGTCGATAGTATCGAAGTTGCGGCGTTGGAACGATTGCGGGTTCCCCTCGCGCCAATCGCCGAACAGCGCCGCATCGTGGCGCGGGTTGACGCCCTGTTTACGGAGATCGATGAGGGTGAGGCGGCATTGTCTGCCGCTCGCAAGGGACTTGACACCTTCCGTCGCGCGCTACTGAAAGCGGCCGTCACCGGCGAACTGACGAAGGATTGGCGGGCTGCGAACTTGGTTTCCGAAACTGGGCACGACCTGCTTGCTCGCATCGCCAAGGGTCGTCACGGCAACCGCGTGCCAAAGGGCCGCGCCCGACGGGCTGCCGACGCCGGCGCCCTCGACACATCCTCCCTTCCTGGGCTTCCCGAGCACTGGGGCTGGGCGACTATTCGTGAACTGGCGGACGTTATCGGCGGACTGACAAAGAATCCAGGGCGCGAAAAGATGTCTATTCGGGCGCCCTACCTTCGAGTGGCCAACGTTCAAATGGGCAACTTGGACCTTTCTGAGATGAAGGAGATCGGCGTCACCAACGACGATCTCCAACGTGCGTCGCTCGAAATTGGCGACCTATTAATCGTCGAGGGAAACGGCAGCATCGATCAAATTGGTAGGTGCGCAATCTGGGTTGGTGAAGTCGCGGGATGTGTCCATCAAAATCACATCATAAAGGCTCGGTTTGCCGAGCCGGTCCTTCAGCGGTGGTGCCTTACGTGGCTGCTGTCGCCTCATGGACGTGATGAGATTGAGCAAGTTGCTGCATCGACCTCCGGACTTCACACCCTAAGCATTTCCAAAGTCGAGGCGTTGCCTGTCCCCGTCCCGCCCCCCGCCGAAGCCGCCGAAATCCTTCGCCGTGTCTCCGATGCGCTCTCAGCCAGCGCCGACACGTTGGCCGTGCTCGATACGGAAGCCGCCGACGCGGCGCGGCTGAAGCAATCCATCCTCAAGGCCGCCTTCGAGGGCCGCTTGGTGCTCCAGGACTCCGTCGACGAGTTGGCGGCCCATCTCCTCGCCCGTCTGCGAGGAGATGGGACAGAGCCGCGTAGATCAAAACGAGGGAGGCGACGCGCATGAGCAAGTCGCTTTATCGCGGATCGCCAAAGCACAAAAATCGACCCGCTCTGGGCCGGAAAGGCACTCTGTGTCCCGAGTGGACACACGCGACAGTTTCCAGCAACTATGGACGCGATCCATTTATTCACGATTGGGAAAAGACCTTTGCGCACGAAATGTTCGAGCAAAGCGAGCCTGACCCGGACGGGTCGGGCAAGCGTTACGCCACGATGCGGGGCATTGCCTTTGCGGCCCAGCCCACCGAAGACGGCACATGGCATGGATATCCCGAACCCTGGAACAAAGTGCCGGCTGACCTCAAGACGAAATGGCAGGACGAGGGCAAGGTGAAGACTCCCTCCTTGAAAAAGTATAAAGACTTTCCGAAGGACAACGTCAGGTGGGCATTGGATAGCGACGATGAATAAGTTTGCCGTTTTCGGCAATCCTGAGCGGTTTGAAATCGCGGTTCGGTGGACGAGCGACGCGGAGCTACGCACGCGTCGTCCCGCCGGGTACGGATGGTCGATGGGTGATCTTCGGATTACGGTCGCAAACCATGTGTTGACCAGCAGTCGGCGCGAGGCCTCTAATCAAGAGTATGTCGGCTGGTATCTGGCCCCGCTCCTCGACTGGATTGCCTCGAACTGGGCGGCCCTGCTTCATGAAGAAGACTTCGCATGGCCGGAGCGTAGCGGCGCGCCGGCGGTCATGGCTTGCCATCGGGCGCTGGATCAAACCATTGGCGTCAAGGACGCCGAAGGCCGCGCGCGCTACAAGGCGACGCAGGCATGGTATTACCGACATGCACTCAGAAGCGCGGCCGAAGGAGGCCTTTTCCCGGACCTTTTTATCCGACGGATGACGGATGATATTGAACTATCCTGGTCCGCCGAGCCGCCCTTGTTCGCACCCGATGGCTTTATTTTCTCGACCGAACCGGGCGTTGCACTCCTGCCTGTCGAAGATGTCGCTGGCCCCCTTTGGGAGGTGCTGACTTGGGCCGTTAGCCAACCTCCTGTTTTGGACGACAATGATCGCGCTTCATGGCAAACTCTTGCTGACAAGATCGACGGCATCCCATCTATGAGCGCGGCTGTCCTCGATCGCGCCTATGTAGACGTACGCATCCTCGAGTTGGTGAGAACATCCCTGGAGCGGATCGGCATACTTGAGTTGGTCGATGAGGACGTGACCGCGGCAAGACCCTATGTACGGGCGTTTTCGCCGGCAGTGGCTATGTTCGGCGGAGTGAGCCCCAGCCTCGGCGAAGTAGATGTGGATTATCTTTGCGGGCTGTTGGCCGCGAGCGCCCGGGGTGGAGACGGTGCCGCCTTGCGTGACCTCGTCGCAGTAAGCCAGAACGTGCCGCTCGGCATTCCGCATGAAGACGGTTATTCGTTCGCGGAAGATTTTTTGGAAAAACTAGAGCTGCCGGGCGAGCAGGAGTGGGTTGACGTTCGAAAGATCGCTTCCGACCTTGGCATCGACGTCCTGGAGAAGGCGCTCGAAACTGAGAGCATCCGCGGTGTCGCGCTCGCTGGCCACGACTTCACGCCCGCCGTCCTATTGAACGTGACAAGCCCGTTCAACCTGAACGAATATGGAAAGCGCTATACACTCGCGCATGAACTTTGCCATGTCCTGCATGATCGCTCTCGTGCGCGACGCGTGACGCATGTAAGCGGTCCCTGGGTTGCGCCAGGCATCGAGCGTCGCGCAAACGCCTTTGCGGCTTATTTGCTAATGCCAAGGGCACTGTTGGTAAAAGGTTGGCGAGTTCATTTCGAAACGAGCCGGGGCGAGTTCGAAACCTTTGCCAATCGCTTGCAGGTGAATGAAACAGCTTTAATCGAACATCTCTACAATCTCGGATTGATCGACGATCTTGCTCGCGAAAGGCTTCGGCTTGCGTTCCGCAGACATTGATAGCGCGCAGCCATGAACGCCCAATCCCTCGTCGCCAAGGTCTGGAACTTTGCGCATGTGCTGCGCGATCAGGGCGTCTCCTATCAGGCCTACATCAGCCAGATTTCCTATCTCCTTTTCCTCAAGATGGACGAGGAGCGTGTCACGCAGATCGGCGAAGCTTCTATGCTGCCCGACGGCGCGCGTTGGGGTGACATCAAGGACCTCTCCGGCGAGGCGCTGAACGCGACCTACGTAAAGCTGCTCGATAAGCTGTCCAAACAGGGCGGCATCATCGGCGCGATCTTTCTGAAGGCGCAGAACGAGATTCAGGACCCGGCCAAGCTCAAGCGACTGGTCGGCCTGATCGACAGCGAAGTCTGGCTCGGCCTGCCCGTCGATGTGAAAGGCAACATCTACGAAGGCCTGCTCGCGCGCAACGCCGAGGACGTCAAATCAGGCGCCGGACAATATTTCACGCCACGCTCGGTGATCGAAGCCATGGTGCAGGTGGTCGATCCGAAGCCGCACCAGACTATCCATGATCCGGCCTGCGGCACGGCGGGCTTTCTGCTCGCCGCCTGGGAGCAAATGAAGCGGCACCCGAAGGCACGCGATCGAGCAGTCTACTCCGCGCTGAAAGGCAAGTTTTCAGGCGTCGATATCGTGCCGGAGGTCGTTCGCCTCGCGGCGATGAACCTCTATCTGCACGGCATTACCGGCGTCGACTCGATCGTCGAGGCCAAGGATGCGCTGCTCGGCGCGGGCGGCAAGACTTACGACGTCATCCTCACCAATCCGCCGTTCGGCAAGAAGCAAAGCTACCGCATCGTTCGCGATGACGGCGAGATCGACAGTGAGCGCGAGGACTACGACCGGCAGGACTTTTTCGTCACCACATCGAACAAGCAGTTGAACTTCCTCCAGCACATCATGACCGTGCTGGCGCCGAACGGCGAAGCTGCCGTCGTGCTGCCCGACAATGTCCTGTTCGAGGGCGGCGCGGGAGAGACTATCCGCCGTAGATTACTCAAGAACTTCGAGTTTCACACGCTGCTGCGGCTGCCGACGGGGATTTTCTACAAGCAAGGCGTGAAGGCTAACGTACTGTTCTTCGATAAGAAGCCGCCCTCCGAAACCGCCGCCACCAAGGACCTTTGGATTTACGACCTACGTACCAACCAGCGCTTCACATTGAAAGAACGCCCCATGGTGCGGGCCGATCTCCATGACTTCATCGCCTGCTACCAGTCTGGCCACCGCTCCAAGCGCGACGAGTTTGAAAAGTTCAAGCGGTTCCCGATAGACACCTTGCTGGCGCGTGACAAGGTCAATCTCGACATCTTTTGGGTAAAGGATCACGCGCTCGACGATCCCGATCTGCTGCCTCCGCCTGACGAAGTTGCGGCCGAAATCGTCGAAAGCCTGGAGTTAGCCCTCGACCGCTTCCGCAACGTGGCCAAGGCGCTTGGTGAGGGGCCTGTATGAGCGACATCAAACTCTTCCGCATCGGTACTGGCACGGTCGTTGAATTGACCGGCACCACCGACACAATCGAGAAGTCAGTTCAGACCCTGTTCGAGAAGAAACTGAAACCGTTTCCGATCTACCCCCGACAACCGGACGTTCTCAGACTTCTGCGGCATGTCTTTAAGGGTACAAACAGAAACTCATTCACCGCAGCAAACAGCGCCTCTATTCGATCACTTCGTCGCGCGGGCGGATTAAGGCGGTTAACGTCATCGTTGTTGCGGCAAGCCCAGATTGCAGAATGGGCGGAGATCGTCTCCGCTCTGTATTTTTCACAAGCAATTGAGTTATTGGTTTTATTTTGTGATCGTGCGAGCGCCGCCCTAACACCTGCCCTAACGATTTTCTTGGAGCAATGGTTGGCCAGGGTAACCGCCGCGCGGACCGCGCGACCGCCTCCGGCTTTCGTTTGAGTTTGCTTTGCAACGGCCTTAAGCGATTTAGTTGAACTGGCAGCGCTACCGAGCGGCAGATTGTCCGCATATGACCACTTCGGCATTATTCCCAAGGCCATTCGATGGGTGTGTGCTGCAGCCGTCGCCTGGTCAATTCTTCACGCAGTGCCGTAGCGTACTGCTTAACCGAGGCGCCTATCGTGAATTTATGTTGCGATCCGCGGTCGGCGTCGACCTGATTTCGAACATTGTCGTACAAGCGCAAAATGCTTTCGTCTTTCAAATTGGCAATTCCCACAACTCTCTCCAATACGCAGTTATTCACCTTTCGGCTCAAGCTTCGATCAGGGTTTGGCGATCACCTCGCCGGCGGAAGGCTCGGGCGTTGCCTTCCGTTCCTCGATCGGCGAGCGTGGCTTCCACGGAATCAAAAGTTTCAGTGCAGCTTCACCTGTTTCAGTAACACGATAGGTCCAGCCCAAGGTCGTATCCCGCTTACGCTCTAGCCAGCCCTTTTTGCACATCCTGGAAATCGTCAATGGCGCAGCGGCAGAAGAAAGCTTACCGACCGGCAACCAATCCCTCCCAACTAGTGGTTGGAGTATCGCGCGCTCGCGGTAGGTCGGAATGTGACTAGACCGCGCCGGCATTATTTCCCCTTCGCCTTGAGGCCGATCCCGACCAAGCGGTGCTCATTCCAGTTGACCACTACTCGACAGTGATTCCGCTAACGCTTTCGACCAGCCGCACAAACTGGTAGCGCATGGTTTGGTTATCGAGACCGGAGAGCGCGCGGCACATTCGCAGATTGATCGGATCGGTCATCAGGGATTGCAGCTCCTGTCCTGCCTTGCTGACGGTGTGCCCGTCGGTTTGGAAATAAGATATGCTTTCGTTAAGCGCCGTTGCGATTTGCTCGAGCCGGACCGCGCTGACCCGGTTGGCCCCTCTTTCATATTTCTGGATTTGTTGAAACGAAACGCCCAGCGCCTCGCCAAGTTCGGATTGGCTCATTCCGGCCGCGGTCCGCCGGATGCGGATTTTTTCGCCGAGCTTAGCGTCGGCGGGGCCGGACGTGCGTGGGTGCAATTTCTTGGTAGCCATTCTTGGAAATCTCCTTTGGTAAAAATCGCCGACGTATCTCTCACTTCGCTTTCTTGTTCAGCCCAAGCTCAACCAGGCGGCGGATGGCTTCGGGACGGGACAAACCGGTCTCTTTCTGCCTTGTGATCCAGCTATCCAGCGCATCAAGATGTCGGTCATGCATCTTTACATACACGCCGGTCCCCGGGCCCGTCGTCTTGGGCCGCCCCCTGGGCCTTTTTGCGATATCTTTAATTGACTTAATCATCATTTAAGGATATCGCAAAAGCAAGCCGAGGGGAAGCAGCAACTTCCCGCCGAACGAAATCGAGATGGGCTACATTCGGTTCTTTGCCGGCGATGTTTCTGACTTCCTGGATGAAACCGGAGCTGAAGTCATGAAACGCGGGGGGCCGATTGGTGGGAAGCGCAACCGGCAGCGGATTGCCGCTCACGCGAGGCGGCTCAGGCAGCATAATGATCTATGGCTGAAAAACAGAAATTTCGCGCAGAAATGAACAAGACCGGCCGATGGTTCGTGGCAATAACTACCGGCTACGGCCCGGATTCGCACGTCGGCGATTTTGCAACTGAGGAAGAGGCGCAGCGTTGGATTTCGACCAGATCGAAAGACTGGCCTCATCCAGATAAGCCAAACTGATGAACCGCTACTCAATGCGCTCCCTTTACCCGCTGCGTTATTGCTTAAGAGACCCCGCGTGAGCAGCCTAACGTTACCGGCTGCGTTTCCCCGATCGATCAACGCCGGCGCTTCATTCGAAAGACGATTTTACCTGATGCCGGCTGCACTTAAACGCGCGGCCCAAGCTCAAACGGCCTCATCTGATTTGCCCATTTGGCAACTCCGGGGTGTTAGCCGGTCGCTTGCATTCCCCAACTCAGCGAAAAGTGCTCATCCTTCTCACTTATTAAAATCAGGGCCCATCGGAACTCAAGAAATGAGCCGGATTTCCTTTATGCTTTTAATTGCCACGGGTTGGCGCTGACGGCTTACTTCGGAACGGCAGCCTGGCGTCTTACCGACGACAGTCATTTAGACATTACGGGGCAAATCTCGCGCGGCGTTAAGTGACGCAGCCGCGCAACAGTCGCCCAATTTCGTCATTAAAACGCCTTTAGGATCTATCGCGGCTTCGCGGCTGAGGTATTCTCTCGGGGTGCGGAAGGTTATTTTGATCCGCAAACGCCGTGAGAATGGCGCGATGGACCCATTTGAGAAAAAGCGATTATTGCCCGTTGAAGTGATGATAGCGCTCGCGATCAATGTTGTCGTCGCGATCCTTGGCTATTATGCGATCATGATGTGGGGACTAGTCAGAGGTTGAGAAATCGTGGCGAGATGTTGCCATAACCGGGCCGGCTTTCGACACCGCGCGTTTGAAGTAGTTTGTTGCCTAGGGTTGAAAATGGACAGTTTATTTTTGGAAGCGCAGGTAGACCGGTGCCGCAGCCTTGCGGAAAAAGCCGACCCATTCACCAAGAGGCGCCTGCTGGATCTCGCGGAGAGATACGAAGACAGGTTGGCCCTCCCTTCACGGGCCTCCCGCACTTTGCGGCTACCCACCGGTCTGCCCAGAGAACGAATGCAGCCGCCGCCTGATACCCGCACCTGATTTGTCGCTTTGACAATTCCCTCTGCGGAGAATCGTGGTCGCATGCCGGCTAAGAAGGGCATGACATGGCAAATCTGAAGACATTATGGCTCTCGGTACGCTGATTTGGTGGAACGCCGATCGGGGCTTTGGATTTATCCGCCCAGATGAGGGTGGAGCAGATATGTTCCTGCACGTTAGCGCGCTCGAAGAGGCCGGCATTCATCCGGGCGATCTCAGAACAGGCCAACGTTTGATTTATGAAATGGGGCGACCACCATGGAAAGACAAAAGCAGTTCATGTCAGGCTCGTTTAGTCGCCGTTTCGACGAGATCGGGCTAAAGGCAAGGAAATGAGCGGGCGACTGCTGATAGATCCGGCACCGGAGTTACCGGACAACACGCTTATCGAAAACATTCGATTTCCAGCTCGCATACGGAACGTGCTGGCGGCCGCAGGCCTAAAGACAGTCGGCGAGGTCCGCGAAATAGCCGACGAAACATTGCTGAGCTTTCAGGATCTCGGACAAAGCTCTGTAGATCATCTTCGGAAGAGTTTGGGCCTAGCCTCGACCGACGGGGTCACGCCGCGGTAAGAATATCGGAAGGGTAATCGTTCAAATTCGAGAGCGTAAAGCGCTCGACAACGTTTACGCATCAAGCGTGAGCGAAGCCTGGGCTTGGCGAACCTTCCAAGCGGCGGTCTCCGCGGAAGGCTGGCTCTTAGACTGAGCCTTTAGCGTGGCTCCAATGGGGTGGACCATCGGCCTAGCGCCAACATATGCGCTCATTCGCGGCAGTGGGTTCGCGGTCGAGAACTAACCCATCAATACAGCCCCTCGATGCCGGTCGGTACTCGCTGTAGTCCGCCTCTCTCGAATTTTAATAAAGCTTTAACGATAGACGTCCGATCATGGCGCGGGGGATCTGTGGCGAGTCGAGGTGCGCAATGGACGGCCTTACATGGACTGATCTCGACGCCGATGAGCAGCGCGTCATAGAAATGCTGGAAGACGGTGTTTCCGCCGAGTTCTGCGACGCCGTCGCGCTCCTTACTTTGAAGCGCATCGATCTCGTCAAGGGTTCACGATTGACACCACAAGCACGAGAAATGTTGCCGGCAGAAGCCCGGCGGCTGTTCACGACGTAGCCGATTAGGCGACGGTCTGGGATCACGGGAACCGTCAAGATGCCCACAATGCCTTGGGACGAATTAAGCCGGTCACAGCAACGCATGCTGATCCAATTGTTTGGCGGTGGCTCCCTGCGCAACCAAAATGCCGCAGATGTAGAAAGCCTTCGGCGGCTCGGATTCATCGACGATGAGCAACACCTCAGTATGCCGGGGTTACTGGTGTTGACACTTGCCATGCGCGAGCAACAAGCGGCCGCCCGGTGGCGCGCGGGACTTACTACGTAATCGGCCATAAGCAGACCACACAGTTTGCTCACGGCAACGAGCCCTTGGGGTGTAAGTCCAGCGCCCAGCGTGACGCCACCGTTCTCGATGATGTTCCCGCTGGTCACGTTCCCCTGCGCAGTCTGGATGCGGGTCGCGGCGATGTGGAGGCCTGTGTAGAGGGCTTTACCAGTGAAGCCCATGCCTTCCTCGCACGCGCTGCGTTTTATCTCGTTCGCCTCCGGCTACTCTGATTGGAACGTTTTCCAGTGCGTTCCGTTTGGTTGAAGAACTCGGGAGATTCCGGAAATGGGCGACCTGCTGGATCGATTAAATCGGATGGACTCGCGTCCTCGTGCACCCGGAGAACCAATCAGGTCTCTCGCTGATCGGGCCACGCAGACCTTCCAATTCGCCAGCCAGTGGCTAGACGGAGCGCTCGAGACCGTTCAAGAGCCGGGGATGCCGGCAAATATTCTACGAAAAGTAACTCGGCAAGCGCCGGTTCAAGCTTTGGCGGTCGCGTTTTTGGTAGGCGTGCTCGTCACTCGGCGGCGGTGAGCGCCCCTGGGCCGAAGCATAATTGGGGTATTCTAGCTGCGTGGCGAGGCGTCGATCCTCGATTTAACTAAGCGAACCGAAGCCAGTCAGGTTTTCGAAACGCTCCTCAGCGTTTGCGAGCGCTTCAATATCGGCTACGTCGAAATGATGTCGGGTATCGCCGGTGTGATCCATTACGATCTGGGTTGCCATGGCCACGTTCCTGAGTTGTCAGCCTCAAACTTTTCAAGCAATGTTTGTGCCGCTCGCAGGTTCCAGCGCTTTCTCCAGCGTCCAGCCTCTCTAAAATTCAGAGACTGCCGTGAAACGAGGCTGTCCGCCGACCGTAGCACGTACATGGCGGCTGGATTGGTCCTCCAGATTTGCCCATCTGTGTCATCGGCCTCGCCTATGCATTGCCCCGCAAGGCGAGGTCGCTTGGCCTTAGTACCCGCCTTACCAGCACTAACGATTTTAAAAACACGCCTGTGCGCCCCGGAACAAGTTGTGGCATATTTTATTTTAGCCTCAGTCAGTTGCGTGGAGAGTTGCAATGCGTAAATCCGGCTGGACACCCTCGATCGTGCCCAATGGCGACGATCAGACCGTCTACATCGTCCTCGACGACTTTGGCCGCAACGGCCGCGCTTACCGAGAAACCGACGTCGAGCGCGTTGACCTTGAAGCAGTCATCATGGATATGCTTGAAGGGCAATATCATAACCCGGTCCGCATCGTCGGGTTTAACACCGCCGAAAAATGGTCGCAGGACGTCTCAGGCGACGTTGCGCACGAGTTGCGCCGGCGCTGCGATCTGCAACTGCGCCACGTTCCGTTCTATCTCGAGGAGTTCGTCGAGCGGCACGAAGGCCGGTACCACGATATCCAGCTTCCGCTCCCGATGCGCATGTCCTAAGCGATGGCCTTCCAGCGCAAGAAGACCGCGACGATCGGCGCTAAAGCACCATTCCCGGGTTTTATCGAACCGGCACTGGCAAGCTCGATCGAGAAAGCGCCGAATGGCGAACGCTGGATCCACGAAATCAAGTTCGACGGCTACCGTGTCCAGGTCCATCTCGTCAATACTGAGGTCAAGGTCTTCACCCGGCGCGGATACGATTGGATCCATCGCTTCAAGAAGATCGCATCAGACGCCTGGCACATAGGCGCCGGCTCGGCGATCGTTGACGGCGAGGTCGTCGCGCCGGCGGCCGATGGCACCACCGATTTTTCAGTTTTACAAAACGAGCTAAAGGGGCAATCGACCAAGATCGTCATGGTTGCCTTCGACTTGCTTTACCTCAACGGCTACGATCTCCGGAAGCTGCAGCTAGTCGAGCGCAAGGCGCTGCTCAAGAAGACCATCGACAAAACCGACGTCCAGTTCAGCGAGAGCTTCGAGGTCGATGGAACGGAGATGCTCACGCACGCCTGCAAGACCGGGTTAGAGGGCGTGGTTTCGAAGGTCCGCGATAGCCACTATTCGAGCGGTCGCTCGAACGACTGGGTAAAGGTCACGTGCGCGCAGCGCGAGACGCTGGTGATCGCCGGCTTCGCGTTGAAGGACAACCGCTTCGACGGCCTCTACATAGGCCGGCAGACGGGCAAGGAGCTGATCTACGCCGGCAAGGTCGACCACGGCTTTGATAACACGTCGGCCAAAGAGTTGCAGGCGCGGCTGAAACCGCTGATCCGTAAAACGCAGCCCTACGCCAAGAAGATCGCCCACCGTGGCGTCTGGGTCGAGCCGTCACTCCTGGCCGAGATCGAGTATCGGGCGAAGTCGGCCGAGGGCAAGGTCCGCCATCCATTCTTTAAAGGTATCAGGGAAGATCTATGAACTGGAACTGGGGCCAAATTCGCCACGACGCGATCGTCGCGGTTGGCATAGCGCTTGCGTTCTGCACGGTGGCCTACTTGTTTGGGTTCTGATTTGGAGGGTGTGATGGCTCAGCTGATCTATAACGTCGTCAAGGCGCCGGTGGGCTGGGGTCGTCTACGTCGATCGCGTGCGTGTTGGTGGCGTCTACGGAACGAAAGAAGCCGCTTTCGAAGCTGCGATGGTCGCGGCTTCGTTCGCTGTTCGAGACGGTGATGGCGTTCAGATCAGCGTGCCGAGCGACGTGGGGTTGCGCGATGTCGATTCAACCCGGACCCTGGCCCAAGGAATGGAATACTTTTCTTAAGCGGTAGCGTCAGGAAGCACTAAGGGAGGACCTGGAATTTAACGGCGTCGGCCAATGGCTACACCCGCCAGAAACGCGACTAGCAGCGAGCCGAGAGGCGCCTCACGGGCGACGCTGCTCAAGATGCTCAATGGCATGCCAGGCTTTCGACCCTTGTCGATCGCGTCGCCGAAGCGATGGATGGCCGAGGTCCCAATTTCCACAGCCTCTGATAATAATTCCGACGCCTGAGCGATCGCGGACTTCGGCTCGGCAACTTTATCTAAACCCTCATAAACAAAAGGGGGCACAGTTCTGTCATCGGTCATGCGCAAACCTCCTCCGGCCAACGGCAGCACAATCGACCAAACGAGAAATCGTTCCGGGCGCATTAACGGCGGGGGGCTGGCTTGCCGGGCGGCGCGCCATCGCATAAAGCCCGGCCCGCGCAAGTGTCTGGGCCAGGTTTAGTCCGCCAATTTTGAACCTTCAGTCGCCGATGATGACCCAACCTTAGGGCGAGTTGAACCCTGCTCAAAAGGGAGAGAGTCATGAAAACCCATTACACCATCGCATTGGCAATGTTCGCAGGCGTCGGCCTTGGCGGTTCAGGGACTTCATGCCCAGGCTAAGCCGCCTGTCTACTCGGTCGGTGAAATCGATATCGTGGATCAAGCAGCTTATTCGAACTATGTGCCGAAGGCTCAGGCCGCGATCAAGGCCGGCGGTGGGAAGTTCCTAGCCGCCGGAAGCACGATCACTGCGGTGGACGGAGAGCCGCCGAAATCACGCGTTGTCATTCAACAGTGGGATAGTCTTGAGAAATTCCAAGCGTACCGCAATTCAGCGGCGTTCAAGGACCTCCTGCCGATGCGCGAGAAGGCAGCCAAATTCCGCACCTTTGTCGTCGAGGGCGTGCCCCTGTAGCCGCACGGATCCGATTGAGGGCGCGGGTCCCGCCCCGCGCCCTTTTGAAAGAATCGACCTCGAGTGTGAGCCAAGTTCACATGCGCCCGGCTTTGCGCCAGCTATTGTCCTCGTGCTGGGGATTTTAGGACCCCAGTCATAAGCGCCGCCGGGACACGATATTTCGAGCCCGACGGCGTAGGCTTTTTGTGGTCTCCGCGCACTGCCCGACGAAACAATCGGCCCCATAGACGAAGCCATTTACCCGCGGCGACGAAGACATCCTGAAACGAACGAGGGATATTAAAGCAACCAAAGAGGATGGAGGTTGCCATGAATACGATCGTCGCAAACGTCCTGATGAATGAGGCCGCCAAGGCTCGAACAAGCCGGGGTGTGAGTTCTTACAAGATCGTTCTTCTGTTTTCTTGCATTGGCCTCTTCGCCTCCCTTTTTATGCTGGCGCTAGGTTTCGACGTGAGCGGCGCGGGGCCACTCTGAACCGCGACCTCTTTGATGGCCTCGTTTGGCTCTGGCACAGGTATTGCGATCTAGCCTGCGCAGGCGGTTCTGCAAGCCCGAGTGTGCCAAAGCGGTTCGATCGGATCTAATAGAATGAAACACCAGCGTCATTTTGAGAGCCATGCCCCGTCACGCGAAGCGCTGCAAACACGGACATTGATTGCCGACATTAACCGCGTCGTGCAGATCCTCGATAGCGACATCGCTGCTGAGGAGCAGCAGGCGGGCTTATTCGACCGTTGCCAGGCTGAATATCCGATGCTTGCGAGAACATTGGCGGCGCGCCGGGATAATCTCAAGGGCACGATTGCCGCGCTCGAAAAGCGACTTGCAGATCTGCTGTCTCAACCAGCGAACTTATAGCGCCGACCTGAGCCGCCTCAAATCGTGCCGGCGGCGCGTCATTTTTTGGCGAGGGTCGACGGACGAACCCGCCACACCGGCTGGAACCTTGCCGAGGCACCCCTGATCCTCAGATGGCCCCAATGCCGGCCTTCCGGTATAAGCGAGACAAGATACAGAAGACCGCTTTCCGCTAACTCGCCTGTCGAAACCACGCCAACTTTTGCTAATTCGATCAAGTGCTTCGCAAGCGCGGTTCGAGCAATGTCCAGGGAAATTGCGCCGGCGCGGCTTGGCCGGTAATAACGTCTCCAAGCCGTGTCAAAAGCCCGGGCAAGCAGGAGCTTAAATTCGTCAGCCGACTCTGGCATGTGACGATTGTTAGCAGAAAAATTCCGCCGGGGAGAAGCGGCGGTTCGGTCTCATGTGAACCGCAGATTTTCTGCGCTCTCTTTGCCACGGTTTGCAACGATGTCGAAGGTTACTTTGGCTCCTTCGGCCAATGAGGTGTACCCGGCTTTCTCGACTGCCGAGACGTGGACGAACACGTCCTTGCCGCCACCGTCCGGCTGAATGAAACCGTACCCCTTCGTCCCGTTAAACCACTTCACTGTTCTGCTCGGCATGTCCCATCCCCCAACCAAAGACCGCAGATTAATTGCGCCGCCGGTGTCGGCGCAACCTCGATCTGCCGGAATTGAGACATCGCGGCTCCCACGGAAATCCGCCATAGGGCCACGCCGTTAGCCCATCTTATCGTCGCTAGCGCCCGAAAGCCGCCAAGCGGATGCTGCGCTTGACGGCTATGGGTCGCGGGGGGGGGGCGACCAAACCGGACTGGGGGATGTCCGGGATGAGTTGTTTAGCTGGCGTCTCGCGATGTCTCTGTGAAGGAAATCACAGTCCAAAACAAAGCCAGCCGTTCAAAGGCGCCTAGGGCAACAGGTCAGCGGTGCGGCAGCAACGTCGCCGCGCTGATCACGCCAATCGCCAGGAAGGCGACAGCCCACATGGGCCAGATTCCAAAGTGATCCTGCGCATAATTTCGGCACTGCGAGCTGCAAACGCTTCAGGCCTTTGGCGCAGGGGGGCTCCATCGGCTTGCTGGGCGCATTCGCTGCAACTCTTCAAATAGGTGAATAATCTAGGAGGCGTCTCGTCGTCTTTAGGCACTCGGGGCGTCGAAAAAATCCGATAGCCAGATCAGGCCGACACCCAGTAATAAAGTCGAGGCCGCGGCGGTTATGAAGTAACCCCCGGCGGCAAAGAACAGCACATAGATCGCCCCGAGCGCGCCGACTATCGCCAGTGCAAGTGGAAGAGAAAGATGCTGCCGTTTCCACCCATGAAATCCAGCGTACTCCGGAATTATCCGCCTCGGACCGCTCGTTTTTCCAGCGCCGATCGATCTCAGGGCACATTGACCGCAGGCATCGCAGCGGTGGGCAGCAGTGCCACTTGAGGATTCTTTTTCGCCTGAACCGCGACAGAAACCGAAGCGAGCAGGACGAAAGCGATCATTGCGACCGTCAATCCGCGCAAGGCCTGGCGCGGCATGACCGGGCGCCAGTCAATATCGGCTGCTAGCGAAGTCCCTAGTCTGGCCAGATCTTCAGTGCGGCGATTTTGAGCCGCACTCCAAATTTCCGCCGAACCAGCGTCCTGAACATTGTTCATGGTCGTATCTCCATCCATCTGCCGGAAGGAAACTAGCTGTCACCTGTTTCAGGAATTTTTCGTCGAGTGACGAAAATGGTTTCGTCGGAAGCGTAGGTAGCCGTCGGGCGCCGTTTTACCGGCGATAACGGTCGGCCTAAGACGGAGTTGGCCGTCGATCTGCATTCACGCCGGTCGCAAAACAGGCTCGACACGCTTTCCGCCGTGAGCGTCTCATAAGCGATTGTGATATCGAACACATCTTGTAGTCACTCAGAGGCAGCCCCATTTGCGGACGTGCAATTGCGCCCTACCTCCCGACGTCACGCGTCGCAAATTCCAACTCAACCGACGCGCCCGACAACACCAATCGGACGTCGCTCGAACTAACGTCGGCCAGGCGTCCGCGAGATGACAAGCTCATCTGGTGGAAAAGTCACGAGTAAGTCGCACGGATCCGTTTCCCCGCTCAGCCAGCGTGCAAACTGGTCATTAGGCAAGATCGCCAGCATGCGATCGTGTATGGGCGAGATGAGTGCATTAGCCGGAACGGTGATCACGGCAAAGGTCCGTTCCCAAATCCGGGTGAAGGGATTGTGCCAATTCTCCCAAATGCCGGCGACGCCGAACGGTCGGCCATCCAACCGAGAAATCGCGTGCCGTTTGCCACCGCTGTCCTTCTGCATAAAGCTGTTCATTGGCACTACGCAGCGCCGCTTGCGAAAAGCATCACTGAACCACTCATTCTCGGCGACAGTTTCCGCTCGAGCGTGAATCGGCGCAAAATCCGGGCGCATTTCGCAAAAGTGCGGGATAAGCCCCCAACGCAGATGACCTTCGACAGGCCGTCCCGTCTGCGGGTCCCGCCGGTAGACAAGCTGTGATTCGTTTGGTCGTCCTTGCTGATCCATGAGAGTGCCTTGCGAACGCGAATGGTATTGTCACCAAACGGCGAGATCGAAAATCAAGACCGCTACCGGAAATCCCGCGTCTTCACCTTGATGCTGTCGATATGCAGTCCGGCACGTAGATGTCCCTCGGTTTCGGTCCCTTAGGTGGCAAACTGCGTGGATCGATGCCAGGACTGCCGTGATGAAATTCGTCGCCACGACCGTGTGGTAGCGGGAAGCCGTCGTCGCGATCGCCGACGCCGGCAAGATCGGCGGACATGTCAGTTAGCTGATATCCGACGAGATGTACTACCGCGCCCTCGCGCTGGATGCGGCCTTGCACGGCAATCATACCCGCGGCCAATATGATGCGGCGCTGACGTTCGTAAAGCGACGGCCAAATCACCAGATTGGCGACACCAGTCTCGTCCTCGATGGTGATGAACATCACGCCCTTGGCGGAACCGGGCTTCTGACGGACCAGCACGAGGCCGGCGGTAGTCAGCCACTTGCCGTCGCGGGAGTTCATCGCCTCGCTGCAAGTCACGATCCGGCGGCTCGTGAGATCCGCCCGAAGGAAGCTCGCCGGATGCTGCCGCAGCGTGAGACCGACATGGCGGTAGTCCTCGACGACCTCGCCTCCGGACGTCATCGGCCGCAGCAACACCGCCGGCTCGCGGACCTCCTCGATGGTTCTCGACTCCCGCTGCGCGGCGGATGAAAACAACTCGAGCGGTTCGTCGCGAAGCGCCTTCAAGGCCCAAAGCGCTTCCCGGCGAGCCAGCCCTAGCGACTCATTCATGGCATCGGCCTCGGCCAATTGTACCAGCGAAGCGACCGGCACATCTGACCGGCGCCAAAGATCGTCGACGCATTCGAATGGCCGGTCAGCGCGGGCAGCGACAATCTCGGCGCCGTCCTTGTTGGCAAGGCCCCTCACCTGTCGAAATCCTAGCCGGACCGCAAACCTTTCGTCATCGACCGGCTCCAGCGTGCAGTCCCACCGTGAGGCGTTGATGCTGACCGGCCTTACCTCGACGCCGTGGTCGCGGGCGTCGCGGACGATCTGCGCCGGCGCGTAGAACCCCATTGGCTGAGCGTTGAGGAGCGACGCGCAGAACACGTCGGGATGCCAGCACTTGATCCAGGACGATGCGTAGGCGATCAGCGCGAAGCTCGCCGCGTGACTTTCCGGAAAGCCGTAACTGCCGAAGCCTTCCAACTGGCTGAAGGTCTTCTCGGCGAACTCCTTGGCGTAGCCGCGTTCGACCATACCGTCGACAAGCTTGTCCTTGAATTTCGAGACGCCGCCGGTGAACTTGAAGGTCGCCATCGCGCGGCGAAGCTGGTCGGCTTCGCCTGGCGTGAAGCCAGCGCATTCGATGGCGACCCTCATCGCCTGTTCCTGGAACAGCGGCACGCCCAACGTCTTTCCAAGGACCTTTTCCAATTCGGGCTTTGGAAACACCACCGGCTCCTTGCCCTCGCGCCGGCGCAGATATGGATGCACCATGTCGCCCTGGATGGGGCCGGGACGAACGATGGCTACCTCGATGACGAGATCGTAGAACGTCCGCGGCTTCATGCGCGGCAGCATCGCCATCTGGGCTCGACTCTCGATCTGGAAGGTGCCGAGCGTGTCGGCCTTCCGGATCATGGCGTAAGTGCGGGGATCCTCGGACGGGATGGTTGCAAGATCGAGCTGGATGCCTTTCGCTTCCGCCAAGAAGTTGAAGGCGCGCTTCATGCAGGTGAGCATGCCGAGCGCCAGACAGTCGACCTTCATGAATTTGAGCGCGTCGATGTCGTCCTTGTCCCACTCGATGACCTGACGGTCAGGCATCGCCGCCGGCTCGATCGGCACCAGTTCGTCGAGCCGGTCATGCGTCAGCACAAAGCCGCCCGGATGTTGGGACAGATGCCGCGGCGTTCCGATCAATTCGCGAGTCAGAACGAGCGCCAGCTTCAGCCGCCGGTCCTCCAGGTTGAGGTTGAGTTCTTCGGCATGCTTGGATTCGACGCCCTCCTCCGACCAACCCCACACCTGCGACGACAGCATCTTGATGAGGTCCTCGGTCAGGCCTAGCGCCTTTCCGACGTCGCGCAGCGCGCCCTTGGCCCGATAGCGGATGACGGTCGAACAAAGGGCGGCGTGGTTGCGGCCGTAGGTCTCGAACACCCACTGCATCACGATCTCGCGGCGTTCATGCTCGAAGTCGACGTCGATGTCCGGCGGCTCGCGGCGTTCTTCGGAGACGAAGCGCTCGAACAGCAGGTCGTTGCGCTCCGGATCGATCGAGGTGATGCCGAGCACGTAGCAAACGGCGGAGTTCGCGGCGGACCCCCTGCCCTGGCACAGGATGTCCTTGGACCTCGCGAAACGGACGATCGAGTTCACCGTCAGAAAATACGGCGCATACTGCAGCCGCTCGATCAGCCGCAGTTCGTGCTCGATCTTGGGCCTGACTTCGTCGGGTAGGCCCTCTGGGTAACGTTCCGCCGCTCCCTCCCAGGTCAGTTTCTCCAGCGCCTGCTGAGGCGTGAGACCAGGCAAGGTTCGCTCTTCCGGGTATTGGTAGGCGAGTTCGTCCATGGTGAAGGTGCAGCGGGCGGCGATCTCGACCGTTCGCGCTACCGCCTCCAGATAGCCCGAGAACAGCCGCGCCATCTCCTCCGGCGGCTTGAGATACCGGTCGGCGTGGCGCTCGCGGCGGAAGCCGGCCTCGTCGATCGTAACGTTGTGCCGGATGCAGGTGACGACGTCCTGCAGGATCCGTCGCGACGGCTCGTGGTGCAGGACGTCATTAGTAACGACCGTAGCCACGCGAAAGCGCTGCGCCAGGTTGTTCAGTTCGTGTATCCGCATCTGGTCGTTCGGACGCCGGCGCAGCGTCAGCGCCAGGTATGAGCGGTCGCCAAAGATTTCCCTCAGCTTCCGAAGCCGCAGCGCGCAGGCATCGTCGGCCGTATCCGGAACGAGCATGGCGACCAGCCCATCTGACCAGTCGATCACGTCCTCCCAGTTCAAAATGCACTTCGCCTTGCCGCCCCGCTTCTTGCCGACCGACAGCAGACGACATAACCGGGAATACGCCGGCCGGTCGGTTGGGTAGACCAAGAGCGACATGCCGTCGGCGAGATCCAAGCGGCAACCGACGATCAGGCGAACGCCGGTGACCTTGGCCGCTTCATGTGCACGCACGATGCCGGCGAGACTGTTGCGATCGGCGACAGCCATCGCTTCGATTCCCAAGTTGGCCGCGTGAGCGAATAGTTCCTCGCACGACGACGCTCCCCGCAAAAACGAGAAATGCGACGTGACCTGCAGCTCAGCGTACCGGTTCACCCGAAGATTCCATGTAAGAACCACTTGTGAGATCCGGTCGCGGCATCCTTGCCGTCGCCGGCGCGGAAAATCCAGAACCGTTCACCGGCGTCGTCCTCGACCTGGAAGTAGTCCCGAACCGCGATGAGCTCTGCGTCGCGCTTCCACCATTCGCCGAATACCCTTTCCGGACCGTCGGCCCGCCTGACGCGCCGCCGGATGCCCCGCCATGTAAAATTGACGGGGGGATGGTCCGGAAGCAACGCCACCGTCTCGATGCGCTCAGGCGGGGCCAATAACCGGCTGGGACGCGGCCAATGGGTGGGCCAACCGCCTCCCGTTTCCGGCGAAGCAGCAGCGATCCGCTGGACCGACCGTTCCGGAACGTCGCTGGCCACCGGAGCAAACCGGTAGAGGCGGGTTTCGCCGACGCGGTTGGACAGGACGTCTATCAGCCCGGAGACGTCCGTCTCCGGCTCGTCAATGAGCGATGAGATCGTCTGCTTGATCGCGAATGGTTCGGCCGCGGTTGCCGCCAGTCGCATGATTTCGATCCCGAAGCCGGGATCGACCTTCTCGATCTTGTCGCAAAGCAGCCTCGTCAGCCGTTTGACGTCGCGGACCGGCTGGGCCGTTCCGACCCGGATCGCCTGCACCCGATTGTCGACCAGGCCGAACAATAGATCGAGGCGCCGGGCTCCGAGACCACGGACCTCTAGTTCCTGGCAAAGTTTCACGGTCAGCTTGGCCACGTAGCGCGCAATTGTCTCCCCCGCGCCGATCGGCTCAGCGAAAAGCTGCTGCGCCTCGATGATGTCCGGCGGTCGCACGGGTTCGATCGGCTCTCCGGTCCGGCCGGTGGCCTGGTCGAGGCGGCGGCCGAGTTCGGGCCCGAACCGCAGCGTCAGCGGCGCTCGCGGCGTGGCCATCAGATCGGCAATTCGTTCAAAGCCCAGCCGGCGGAGATCATCGACTATGTCGGCCGGCAGCCGCAGCGCCGCGATCGGCAACGGCTTGATCCGCTCGGCGCCTTTCCCGCCCGGCACCACGAGCACGGGCCGCGCCGCGAACCTGGCAAGAGCGTGCGCTGAGCCCAAAGTATCCGCCATCGCAGCGCGAGCAACGATGCCGACGGATTCCATTCGTTCGATAATATCGGCCAACATGGCGTCCTCGCCTCCGTGGAGATGACTGGCGCCGGTCGCATCGATAACTAGGCCGTCTGGATCGTCGGCAGCGACGATCGGCGAATAGCGCAGTCCCCACACGGCGAGCCGCTCAAGCGCTTCGGTATCTGCCGCGGAGTCGGCGTGATGGATGATGAGTTCCTTCACCAACGCTTGCGCCTTGGTGGCGGGTATTCCGATGCGCAAACCAACCTTCAATGCGGCGGCGTTGGCCGCAACGACCTCGCGCCGCCGTCCGGATTGACCGACCAGCACCAACGGCAGCGCCGCATCAGGCGCGCCGGCGCCCATCTTGCGCCGCAGCCGGTCGGTCGGCCAACTCGGTAGGTAAAGCGAGACGACCCTGGACATCACACGCATCCACTACAAAATCCGCGCTTTCGCCGGCGCGGCATCGGATCAACTCGAGCAGCCATCGGGCACGACCCACGCCCGGCACTGGAAGCGGCGTCGACGGCAGCGTCGACACACGCCATCGCGTCGCCGACGCCGTCGGCTGACCGAAGTCCGCTGCCTCTGTCTGTCGCCGCCACCGGCGCACGGCGATCGCGATCGAACCCGACGCTTCGGCTGCGAGCGACAGCCTGCGCGACGACGTCATCGAAAGCCGGGCGACCTCAGCCACGACGGCACCGAGCCCGCCGTGCCGGACTCCTTCTTCGAAACAGGCGAGCACCGACTTCTCGTCGCAGGCGTCCACGTAGACGACCCGGTCCGCGGCGAGACCGACCTGGGCCAGCGCCGGCGCGAACAGATCCTGCCGGGTGATGCACCACAGGACCTTGCCTTTGGTTCGAGCGGCGATGCCGGCGGCGAACAGGGCCGCCGCCGCGCCGTCGATGGCGGCATTGCCACCTCCCGCCACTTCGTGCAGCGCCCCGAGCGCCAAACCGCCACCGGGAAGGCGGCTGTCGATGTCATCGAGGCCAAACGGAAGTACCGTTCGCGAACGCAAGGGCGTGCCCTCAAGGCTTTGAATTTGTTCGCGGAGTCGCCTGATCGCGGGTAGGTGGATAGAGACACTCATGGCCCCTTAAACGCGCTGAAAGGAATTTTGTTCTTGTTATGTCCACCTAAGACCCGGTAGGAGTCAATCGGCCGGTGCGGCTCCACGGCGTCGGCCTCCCGCCAAAAAATGCGGAAGTCGTTGTGACCACGGGGGGAATCACGGAGTCTAATTTTTTCATGCAAGGACCACCGATCCCGTGCAGACGGCAGCCGCCTACCTCGACAGCCTCAATCCGGAACAACGGCGCGCCGTCGAGCATGGCGCAACGGGGCCGGGCCCCTTCGCGCCCCTGCTGGTGATCGCCGGCGCCGGATCCGGAAAGACCAACACGCTGGCCCACCGGGTGGCGCACCTGATCGTCAGCGGCGCCGACCCGCGCCGCATCCTACTGATGACGTTCTCACGCCGCGCCGCCTCCGAGATGACGAAACGCGTCGAACGGATCGCCCGCAAGGTAATGGGCGACAACGCCGGCGTCATGACCGACGCTTTGGCCTGGTCTGGCACCTTCCACGGCATCGGAGCGCGCCTGTTGCGCGAATATTCCGACCAGATCGGTCTCGATCACCAGTTCACAATCCACGACCGCGAGGATTCCGCCGATCTGATGAACTTGATCCGGCACGAGAAGGGATTCTCAAAAACCGAAAGCCGTTTTCCGACAAAGGGAACATGCCTTTCGATCTACTCTCGCTGCGTCAACGCCGAGACCGCGATTGAGCAAGTGCTCGGGGCGTCATTCCCATGGTGCTCCGGATGGGCGGCCGAATTGATGGAACTGTTTGCCGGCTACGTCGAGGCCAAGCAGAAGCAGAACGTGCTCGACTACGACGACCTGCTTCTGTACTGGGCCCAGACCATGAGCGATCCGGCGCTCGCCGACGGCATCGGGGGCCGCTTTGACCATGTGCTCGTCGACGAATATCAGGACACCAACCGTCTCCAGTCGTCGATCCTGCTGGCGCTGAAGCCGGGCGGCCACGGACTGACTGTGGTCGGCGACGATGCGCAATCGATTTATTCGTTCCGGGCAGCCACCGTTCGGAACATCCTGGATTTTCCGACCCAATTCTCGCCGCCGGCGAGCATCATCACCCTCGATCGCAACTACCGCTCGACCCAGACCGTCCTGGCCGCCGCCAACGGCGTCATCGGTCTGGCCAAGGAACGCTTCACGAAAAACCTTTGGACCGAACGCACATCGGGTTCCAAGCCGCAACTCGTCACGGTGCGCGACGAAGCCGACCAGGCGCGCTATTGTTGAGCGCATCCTCGAGAACCGTGAATCCGGAACGCTTCTGAAGCAGCAAGCGGTGCTCTTCCGGACGTCGAGCCACAGCGGACCGCTGGAGGTCGAACTGACCCGCCGCAACATTCCGTTCGTGAAGTTCGGTGGCCTGAAATTTCTCGACGCCGCCCATATCAAGGACATGCTGGCGTTGCTGCGGTTCGTCGAAAACCCGCGGGACCGCGTCGCCGGCTTCCGGCTGCTTCATCTTTTGCCAGGCATCGGGCCAGCATCTGCGCAGCGCATTCTCGATAACATGGCGGAGGCGGCGGACCCCGTCGCCGCGCTCTCCAACATTCCTACGCCGCCCCGCGCTGGCGACGACTGGAAGACGTTCGTTCAGGCCGTCGGCGACTTGCGATACTCAGATTGGCCGTCGGACCTAGAGCGGGCTCGGCTTTGGTACGAACCGCACCTCGACCGGATCCATGAGGATGCCGAGAAGCGCCACGCGGACCTGATCCAGCTTGAACAAATCGCCAGCGGATATTCCTCGCGCGAACGCTTCCTGACCGAACTGACACTCGACCCACCCGACGCCACCAGCGACCAGGCCGGCGTGCCACTGCTGGACGAGGACTACCTGATCCTGTCGACCATCCATTCTGCCAAAGGACAAGAGTGGAAATCAGTGTTCGTGCTCAACGTCGTCGACGGCTGCATGCCTTCTGATCTTGGGACCGGCACGTCCGCCGAAATAGAGGAAGAGCGCCGGCTGCTTTATGTGGCGATGACGCGCGCCAAGGACGACCTGCACTTGGTTGTCCCGCAGCGCTTCTTCACTCACGGCCAGCAGGCAAAGGGCGACCGCCACGTCTATGCCTCACGGACGCGGTTTATTCCGGACCGTCTTCTAGGACTATTTGATAAGACCGTTTGGCCGCTTGCGGTGACTGGCGCTGCGGCACGGACGGCAAGCCAGGGCCCGCGCATCGACGTCGGCGCCCGCGTGCGCGGGATGTGGAGGTAGGTCACTCGGTGTGCAATCTTTACTCCATGACCACGAACGTCGAAGCCATCCGGCGAATGTTCCAAGTCGACCCGGCAAATGACCATGCCGGTAATCTGGCATCGATGCCCGGGATCTTTCCCGATTATCGAGCGCCGGTCGTGCGCAACGGCAGCGGAGGATGGGAGATCGCGATGGCTCGTTGGGGAATGCCGTCGTCGCAGCATGCGCTTATGGAAGCAACCAAGAAGCGCGCTGCCAAACTGGAAGCCAAGGGCGCACCGGTGGACTTCAAGCAACTGCTCCGGATGGAGCCCGACGGCGGCACGACTAACATCCGCAATGTGAAAAGCAAGCATTGGACGAGATGGCTGGGCGCGGAAAACCGTTGCGTGGTGCCGTTCAACTCGTTCAGCGAGTTTAACAAAGCCGAAGGCGGCGACATCTGGTTCGCACTAAACGAAAGTCGTCCCCTCGCCTGCTTTGCCGGCATTTGGACCAACTGGACGTCGGTCCGAAAGGTCAAAGAGGGAGAGACCACCAACGACTTCTACGCGTTCTTGACGACGGAGCCGAATGCCGAGGTCGGTGCCGTTCATCCGAAGGCGATGCCGGTGATCCTGACAACGCCGGAAGAAGTTGAAACCTGGATGACCGCCCCTCCAGACGAGGCCCTGATGCTGCAGCGACCGCTTCCCGACGAGGCGCTCCGGATCGTCGCCCGCGGCGTCAAGGAAGACCCAGCTGGATCGACGACTTGACCGACGACGACCGTGCCGGCTCGGTGGCCCGCCAGCGGAAGATCATCCACGTCGATATGGACGCCTTTTACGCGTCGGTTGAGCAGCGGGACAATCCGGACCTCCGCGGCAAGCCGGTAGCCGTTGGCGGATCTCGCGAACGGGGCGTCGTGGCGGCGGCCAGTTACGAAGCCCGCAAATTCGGGGTCCGGTCGGCCATGCCCTCGGTAACTGCAAAGCGGCAGTGCCCGGACATCGAGGTCTACAAGGCGGTATCGCAGCAGATCCGCGAGATCTTTGCCGAGCATACGCCGATCATCGAACCGCTGTCGCTCGATGAAGCCTACCTCGACGTTACGGAAAACCTGCAGAATATCCCGTTGGCGCGCGACGTCGCACTCGCGATCCGCGCCAAGATCAAGGAGGTGACCGGGCTCAACGCTTCCGCCGGAATTTCGTACAACAAGTTTCTGGCGAAGCTCGCCTCCGACCACCGCAAGCCAAATGGCCAATACGTCATTACGCCCGAGATGGGTCCTGCGTTCGTCGAGTCCCTGCCCGTCGGCAAATTCCACGGCATCGGCCCAGCGACGAGCGCGAAGATGAACTCGCTCGGCCTCCACACGGGTCTCGACATGCGCAATCAGACGCTTGAGTTCATGCAGGCCCACTTCGGCAAGGCGGGCGGGTACTACTATTGGATTTCGAGGGGCATCGATAATCGCGACGTCCGAGCCAACCGGATCCGGAAGTCGGTAGGCGCCGAGAACACTTTCTCCAGCGACCTCACCGAGTTGGAACCCATGGTCGCTGAACTGCAGCCACTGATCGACAAGGTCTGGCGGCACTGCCAGGACAAAGGTTCACGTGGCCGGACTGTGACGCTGAAGGTAAAGTTCAACGACTTTGAGATCATTACCCGCAGCAGGTCCGTCCCGGTCTCGGTCCAGAGTCGCGACGACCTTGAGCGCCTGTCGGTCGCACTCCTGCAGAAAGAAATTCCTGTTCCTAAGCCGGTGCGAACTCTTAGGTGTCTCGCTTTCTTCGCTACAGAGCGACGACCATGAAGAGGTGCAGTTCGGCCTGCTAATTTGACGACCACAGTCAACGGAAAGTGCAGAAACCCTTTAGGCGGAACCCTTTTCCGCCCACTATGTTCGGCACATACTTGATATGGCGGTTATATTTTTTGGGCTCTCAGAAGCTGCCCCAGTGCGTGCCCCCACATCGGCGCGCCGCGCCTCACGGTTATCCGCACCCGCGACCGGCGCGCCTGTTTCACCGCCGAAGTCTACCCATTGACGATCGAGGTATCGCTAACAGCCGGCCGGCCGCTGTGCGTGAGTCACACTCGATAACCCCTTTGTCCTCCCCTATTTGGTGTTCCGACGAAACCGTTTCTGGCCTCGCGCGACATCTTGCTGAAACGAATCTCTCATTAACTGCCTGCCATCAGAAGCGAGGGGCCCGCCATGAACACGATCGTTGCAAGCGTTTTGAAGAGTAAGGCCGCAGAGGCTCAGACCGACGCGCGGCCGTTCAACATCGTAGCGCTGTTTTGCTGTATCGGCCTGCTGGCCTCGCTCTGCATGATATCGCTAGGGTTCGACGTTTCCGGCGGCGCGTTCTGATGCGTGCGATTGTGATCGCCGTTTTCGCTGCGGCCATGGTCGCCTCGGTTGTCCAAGCCCAAACGGCCTTGCGCGTGACGGGTCCGATGCCGGCGGTTAATGTGCCCTGACAGTCAATGAAGCGGCTGCGTCCCCCTCCTCCTTCCTCAGCCAGGCAGATGCCAAAACAAAACGACCCCAGCGAGCGGGGGCAACGCTGAGGCCGTCATTGTGCTGGAGTGCCGTAGGGGGACGACACGGCTGGACAACCGGCCAACCCGGAAACTGTTCCAATTCGCGACATACGGATGTGGCACAGCTATTGCTGACTGAGCTTGCCGGGATTCAGTGCCCGACCTCGCCGTACCAACGCCGCTCTGCGATTATATTCCGCAGAGCGGCGTTTTGCTTTGGCGTTGTCTATTTTGAGTTGTGTGTTCACTAGTGCTCTTTTTGTGTGGCCTCCCGCATGCCATTAATCCCGATCCGTTAGGGGACTTTCGGGGTGGCAGAGTACCGGGCTTACATGGTCGGGGCGGACGGGCATTTCGTCGGCTTCGAACCCATCGTTTGCGATACCGATGAACAGGCGATCGGGCGGGCAAAGTTGTTTCTCGGCGATCGCGGCATAGAGGTTTGGTGCGGCGCACGGCTGGTGACCAGTCTCAAGCCGAAACTAGATTCGAACTAAACAGCTTGCCACCTATTGGCCTACATGGCCAAGATTTTCCTCGCCCTTATTGCCTTCTCCGTCGCCGTATTGATCGGCGCATTTGTCTTTGCTGCTTTCACACTGTAGCCGTACCGAAGTGAGGACGCAAAATTGTTGAATCGCCGCTGGGTCTTCTCGTTAGTGTTCATCTTGGTTATTTTCTCGATCGCCGCCGGCACCTGGTACTACCGGAGCCGATGCCATGGCATCGACGCGTGCGCCGCTGTGGACGCCGAAAGCCATGAACGGGACAAGCCCAGTGAAGCTCAATGATCGGGATGCCGAGGCGTCGCTAAGAGTAAAACATCTAGCACTTGGTAAGCCGTTGCGCCGCCGCACTTGGTTTTGTCGGACTCTCCCGACCGGCCTATCCGCGTCGCTACCGCCCTCAATGCGTGTTGGATTTGTGCCATTTTTCAAGATCGGGCGCAAATTCATTCCGCTGTTCTTTCTCAGTCGGCCCCTTCCATGGCTCCTCGGTCTGTTTGGTATTTTTCCAGTCCGTTTTCTGGCGTGGGTCGTCCTTTGGTGTTTCTTTGCTCATGCTAACTCCCTGATATGACGACCAACACGGCGATAACCGTTGAGTTCCAGACATTTCGCGCAGCGGGAACAAATCATTCGCCATTGGCTTGAGTCCCGGTTCCGCAGCGTAGGAGTTTAGGGTGATGCGCAAGTCCAATTGGACGCCCTCGATCGTGCCGAATGGCGAGGATCAGAACGTCTACATCGTCCTCGACGACTTCGGGAGCAATGGCCGCGCCTATCGCGAAACCGACGTCGAGCGTGTGGACCTTGAAGCCGTCATCATGGATATGCTCGATGGGCAATATCATAACCCGGTCCGCGTCGTCGCCTTTAACACCGTCGAGAAATGGTCCCAGGATGTCTCGGGCGACGTTGCACACGAACTGCGCCGTCGCTGCGATCTGCAGCTCCGCGACGTGCCGTTTTACTTGGAAGAGTTCGTCGAGCGGCACGAAGGCCGATACCACGACATCCAGCTTCCGCTCCCGATGCGCATGTTCTGACCGATGGCCTTCCAGCGCAAGAAGCCCGCTGCGATCGGCGCCAAGGCGCCTCTTTGGATTGTCGAATCCTCCCCTACTACTCGCACGCGCGCTGTAGCAGAGCCTTCAGCCGGAGCTCTTCCCGATCCCATGCGGCCTCTTCTAATTTGAGCTTTTTCTCAATCGCCTCGATTTCGGCCCGCAGCGAAGCCGCGCGTTGCGTGTGCTTCTCCTCCGCGGCGTTCAAAGCCGCTTGTGCCTTATCGATGGCTTCCTGCCTGCGTGCCCGCTCCTTCTGCCTGGCCGTCTCCTCCTTGGCCTCCTCGCGCTCGCGACGCAGGCGCTCCCGTTCGTACGCTTGAGCCGCCTTTCGCTCGGCCCCCTTGTCCGGCTGCGCAGAAGACTTCTTCGCCTTGGCCGGCGGCTTGTGAGCGGGCTTCTTTCGCCCATCGTGGTCGAGGTTCTTCGGCAGTTGCGCGTGTTCGCCGAAGGGTCCGTCGGATCCCACGGGGCGTTTGAGGACCACACCGGGCTTTGCCATTGTCGCGGCGACGACGTCCGGATCGTCGGCTTCCTTCGCGGCGCCCTGGTGGAACAAATTGCTGTCGGCGCCCCATGCCTCCAGTGCTGCCTTCATCGATGGCGCGGCGATCGCCTGCTCGAAGAAGCCCAGCGACGTCTGGTAGGTCTTTAGCTTCCTCGCCATCGGTCGTATGCGCCTTCTGCCCTGTTCCCGTACTGTCGTACTCTCGAAGCCCTGTACGTCCCGAGCCCTCGTCGACCCTCGCGGCATATGATGGCACGAAGTGCCGTCCTGAGGGGAACGCCCGTGCGCGCCGTCCGTTGCTCCAGTGACAACATCGGAGAGCGACATGGCGGATCAGATTCGGCGAATGGTGCTACAGGGAGCGGCCGCTACAGGCGCGGCCATGGCGATGGGATCGGCCGCCGCTCAGGTGAGCTCCGACCAGGCCCCCAAGGTCCTTGACGGCAAGCCCATGCCCGAGCCGCCTCCGGAGCGCAGCGCCGGCCCCATCCGTCCGGGCCGAGGCTCGATGCTGCAGGACAAGGTCGCCGTCGTGACCGGAGCCGCGCGCGGCATCGGGCGCGCTATTGCGATCGAGATGGCCGCCAACGGCGCCGACGTCGTCGTCGTCGATATCGCGGGGAAGGTCTCTCCGGCCTCGAACGCCGTACCGGCCACTCCCGAGGAACTCGACGAAACGGTGCGGATCGTGAAATCATTCGGCCGGCGTTGCGAAGCCATCAAGGCTGACATCCGGGACATCGGCGCGCTGCGGCAGGTCGCCGACAAGGTGGAGAGGGACTACGAAAAAATCAACATCGTGGTGGCCAATGCCGCGATCCAGCGCTGGATCCCCCTGCTTGAGATGGAGGATTCCGACTGGCGCGACGTGATCGATAACAATCTTAACGGCACTGCCAACACGGTCCGCGCCTTCGCGCCGAAGATGGTCGCGAGGAAGAAGGGCCGCTTCATCCTGCTTTCCTCCATGCAAGGCAAACACGGCACAAAGGACGCATCGAGCTATTCCGCCTCGAAATGGGGAATCCTCGGACTGATGAAGTCGGCCGCGATGGAGTTCGGCGAGCACAACATCACGGTGAACGCCCTGATCCCCGGACTCGTCGACACCGCCCTCACTCGCTACGAGAAGCGCCTCAGCGAATCCATGGGCGAGCAAGGCCAGAAGGTCGAGCATCCTACGCCGCAGGAAGCCTGGGACAACCGCGCGCCGACCGTGCCGCTCAAGGTTGGCTGGCTGCAGCCGGACGACATCTCGCCGGCCGCGGTCTTTCTTGCCTCGGACGCCGCCAACATGGTGACCGGCGCCGAGTACGAAGTGACCGGCGGCGACAGCGCCAAGGATATCTAGGAAGAAAGGAGCCCCCGATGTCGTTGAAACTTGGAATGCCGAAGATGCCGCCTTCCGAGCCCCGCAAAGACAAGGAGCGCGAGATGCGTGAGGCCGTCGTCCAGGACGCCGACAAGACCGAGGGCAAGGACCGCGACCTTGTGCACGGCGAAGGCGGGACGCTCGGTCTCGACGGCGGCGAAGACCTAAACAAGAACGATTAGAAGCTACTTCGCGAGAATGGCTTTCGGGAAGTTGGCGAACAGTGCCGCTGGCCCGGGATGGACCTCGATGCATCCGGCCTGCCTCAGCAAATCCTCGGTGAACCCGCCGCAGAGCACGCCGATTGTCGCGATCTTCGCCTTCCCGGCCGCTTGCGCATCGAAGGGCGAGTCCCCAATCGCCACGGCGTCTCCGCCTTCCAACCCAAGTTTCTCGAGGACGATTTCGAAGATGTCCGGCGCCGGCTTGGATTCTTCAGCATCTTCGGAAGAGGTCTTCACATCGACCAGGTCGGCGATGCGCGCGATGTCGAGATACATTTCCAGTTCGTCCTTCTTGGCTGACGAACCGATGGCGATGCGCAGGCCGGCATCACGGACGCGTCGAAGCAGATCGGGCGCCGCCGAGAAGGGGCGCACCAGCGGCAGATATTCGGCCTTGAAACGCTTGCCGCGCCATTCCTCCATCTCCTTGCCGTGATCCCGTTGCGCGTCCTCTGACAGAAATTCCGGAATCAGCTTGTCGCCGCCCTTACCGATCTGGCTGCGGGCCCGCTCAAAGCTGACGTCGTGGCCGAACTTCGTCATGGCTTCATGCCAAGCGAGTGCGTGAAGGTCGACCAAGTCCAGAAGTGTCCCGTCGAGATCGAAGATGGCGGCCTTCGGCAATTCATGGTTCTCCTGGCAAGACAGTTTGAAAAGCGCACGGGCCCTGCTCCTTAAGATCGCAGGCATACCGCGCGCCGTTGACGGCGGGAGATGCCGTCCTCCGATAAAGCACCAGATGAAAGAACCGTTCCCAACTTTGCGCGTTGGCTTATCGGGAACAAAGGTTCCGACTAGCGCATTCTCAAACAGGAGACCGCCATGGCTTTAAACAAACCCGTCGGAGACAACGCTCGCAAGGGCGCGGTGAAGAAGCGGACCCAGTTGAAGAACCCGCTCACCAAGACCTCGACCAAGCGTAACAAGGCAGGCGGTCAGTTTCATGGCCGTTAAAAAGAGCGCGAAGAAGTTCAAAGGCGTCAAGAAAGAGAAATAGTGGGCAAATTTTTCATTGGGATAGTGATACTGAGCTGCAGCATTATTTTTGCGCTCTACCTCTACGCGGCGTAGAGCCACGCTCTTAATGGCACATAAATTGGGAGACGCTGCCGATGTCGCCATCTCAACCCCTGCCCAGTTAGTACGTTTCAACGTCAATAAATCACCGTCAGTTAGGTTTGCTGATTGACAGACGCAGCCACAACGGGCGCCGTCGCGGTGAGTATCTTGGGCTCCAGCGGACTTGCAACCATACGAGCAGATGCTGGCTTGGTAAGCTAGAGCCAGATGTTCCGTCTTAATCAGCGTGGATCTGCTAGCTGGATAGCGGATCCGCGATGCTTTCGAGGGACTTTCCTTCGGCGTCGATTCCCAATATTAGCTCGGTTGCTGCCGCTATCAGTAGCAAAGCGGCGGCCAACGCGTATCCGCCGCTCACCCGCCAGGCCGATCCCAACTCGATGAGCCAGCCAAACAGCAGCGGCGAAGTGCTGCCACCTATGGCCGTGCCGAGTGCGTAAAAACATGCGATCGCCAGTGCGCGCGTCTCGAGTGGGAAAATCTCGCTCGCGGTTAGATAGGCCGAACTCGCCGCCGCCGAAGCGAAAAAGAAAATCGAGAACCAGGCGATCGTCTGCGTGACCGGCGTGAGAAAGCCGGCGGCGAAGAGATACGCCGTGATCAGCAACAAAAGGCCGCTGATGGCGAACGTTCCGGCGATCATGGCCTTGCGACCCACAGTGTCGAACAACGATCCGAGAAACAGAGGTCCGCAGAAATTACCGACCGCTAGGGGAAGAAGGTAGAGCCCGATGCGTTCGCTTGGGACCCGGTAGAAATGTGACAGAACGAGACCGAATGTGAAGAAGACTGAGTTATAAAGGAACGACTGGGCCACCATCAACACCAGCGCCAGGATACTCCGCTTACGATACTGCCCGACCATCGACGACAGGATAAGCCCGATCCCGAAGACCTTCTTGGGGTGGACCTCCATGCTTTCCCTCGGTTGGTCTGGATGCTGGCCGGTTGCTTTCTCAACGTCTTTTTCGATGTCGCAGACCGTCTTTTCCGCGAGTTCATTTTGCCCGTGCGTCACCAGCCACCGCGGACTCTCCGGCACGAAACGCCGCAGCATTAGGATCCCCAGGCCGAGAATAGCCCCAATCCCGAAGCCGAGACGCCAGCCAATGTCCGGCGCAAACAAACGCTGGTCGAGTAGAAACGGAACGGCAAGCGCACCTGCCGCCGCACCAAGCCAGAAGCTTCCGTTGACAATGAGATCGACACGACCGCGGTATTTCGCTGGAATGAGTTCATCGATAGCGGAATTGACAGCGGCGTATTCCCCGCCAATGCCTAATCCTGTGATCATCCGGAAAATCGCGAAGCTCCAGAAATCCCACGCGAAGGCACTCATCAATACGCCGGACAGATAGACGATCAGGGTTATATAAAAGACCAGACGGCGGCCGTATCGGTCGGTGATCCAGCCGAAGACGAGCGCTCCGATCACCGCGCCCACGACGTAGAAAGAAGCGACGGCTCCGAGGTTTGCGCTCGAAAGATGGAGCGTTTCCGCGCTCTGAAGGGCCGGTCCCAACGAACCAACGATTGTTACCTCAAGCCCGTCCAGGATCCAGGTGATTCCCAGCCCGATAACGACCAGAAGATGGAATCGGCTCCACGGCAACCGATCCAGACGGAACGGAATGTTAGTCCGTACGATGGCCGGTGATTGTAGGGTCTCGGTCATCCGGATTACTTTCGCTGCAAACGGGATCATCAGCCTAAATGACGCAAGGCGCCCACGTGGCAACGCGATCGCTACGTAGGAGTTCAACGATATGGCGTGGATGCTGGGTCCCCTGCGCAGCGTTGGTCACAAAGTGGAGGACTTTGAAGGGCCCAGAAAGCCGGCGACCGGGGACCGTTCGTGGTGGATAAAAGACCCTTCGCACGGGAGACGAAGTGCGACGGGCCAAGGGTCGAAAGCCTCGGAGGAGAAGCTTCACTGAATGAAGCCGTCATACCGTGAACCGTTCCTGAGTCCGGTACCCGACAAATTGTAGCGGCACTTTTAATGATCGCGGCAACTTCCTTTTTGGATTTCCTGACCTAGATTTTTCGGAAATGGGAGGCCCGCCATGAATACCCGCTGCCCGAAGTGCAATAAGCTTTTAATGGCAATGACCGACCGGACAGGCCACACTGAACTCCGGTGTTTGAAGTGCGACAAGGTCGATCCGATGAAGACCGACGCGGCGAAATGGGCCGGTAGTCCGCTGGCTAGTCCCGCTTCAAACCCTTGAACGAGGACTGCCGGAGCAGACCTTCCGAGGTAATGTCTCGAAATTCGACATCAGCGGTGAACACCGGATCAACCCACGTCGCCTTGGGTTTTTTGACCTGCTTCGTCAGTTTGGATTTTGGGCTCACCACGGTATCGAGTTGTTTCCGGATCTGGCTTGAGACCGTCCGCGACCAACCTGTACCGACTTTGCCCATATAGACTAGGTCTTTGCCTTCACGCTTACCGAGGTACAGCGCGGCAACTCCGGTAGGATCTTTTGCGAAACCAATGACCGGGAATTTCCCCTTTTGGACGGTTTTTATTTTCAGCCACGCCCCAGTCCGCTCCGATCGATACGGGGCATCTGCCCGCTTTGAAACGATGCCTTCAAAATTCAGTTTGACGACATGCTCGAACATCTCCTGCCCGTCACCTATCAGATGCTCGGAATAAATGATCGGAAGCTCGATGCCGTTTTCACCGAGGAGATCGGACAGCATTTGTTTCCGTTCGATCTGGGGGAGTTTGCGGATATCCCCGTCCCTCCACAAAAGATCGAAGGCGTAATAGATCAGGTTGTCCTGATGACCTTTGGCGATTTCAGCTTGGAGTTCTGAGAAATTTGTGCGGCCGTCTTTGATGACCACCACTTCCCCGTCGATGATCGCTTGGCCCGGGAGATCCAGTGCGCCGGCAATGAGAGAAAACCGTTTGGTCCAATCCAGGCCGTTGCGGGTGTAGACCTTCCGCCTGCCCTTATTCAGGTGGACCTGGACCCGGTAGCCATCGAATTTGATTTCATGGAGCCACTGCGGCCCGACAGGAGCCTTGGATTTCAGGGTCGCGAGTTGCGGCTTGATGAAGCCCGGCATCTCTGGTGACCGCGCGGCGCGGACCGGCCGGGAACTCTGGGTACGCTTAGCCATCACTACCTGAACGCAACTGAAACTGAACGCAGCCGCGGAAGGCCGCCCCGGGCACTCTACCCCAGCATTCCTAACTTACGATAACGGAATTTATCGGAAGTCATAATCCCGGTTGCTAGCGTCACACCGCGGTCTTTTGGAATGCGGCGCTAAACAAGTATCTCCCTGCGTTCGAGCCGATGGTGATGATGACTCCGAAATAGCAGGTAGGCGGAAATCGTTTCCGCCCACCGCTCTCGTTAAGCGATTGATGCTCGGTCTGATTTAATTGAGCCATCAACGACTGCCCTAGCAATTGCCCCAAATCAAATATCATGAAGGGAAACAGGCTATCACGCGGTTCGAACATGCCAATTGCAACGAGGGCGCTTCCTGTTTTCAGGCTAGCATCTACTTTAGATAAATAGACCCAAGACGGCCGACCCGACACACCCGGCCGTCAACCGTGGCGCCGCCTTAAACCTCCACCAAGTATCGCGGCAGCGCCTCAGGTTGATACGCAGGGCCGCGCCAAAACTTGATAAAATATCAAGATTTCAAGTCATTTCCTTTTCGCCCAGGCTGCAAACCAGCGCGCCGCCGCCTCGCAAATTGCCTTTATCAAGAAAGTCGACCGCAAGCCAACGCATGCGGAACACGATCATATTCCTATCTACTGTTTCATTCCGTTGGACCGACGACAACCGTCGACCATCAGCAATGCCAAATCGACATTCAACAGAAACAGAGTTTGCTGGCGGATCGGTAACGGCACCGGGGTTCGCTCTTACCTCAACAGCGGGCGGCGCGACAGCGACGTCTGAAAGTGCCAGGGGGGAGACGTCGCGTCCCTTGCAGGCACTCCGGCAATCTGTATAGTTCGAGAGCTGCAACCGGGGCGTGCCGAAATCCCGGGACAATGCAATTGGCAGCACTGGTGCTGTCGGCGGGCTTCCCAGCTTCATTGTTACAATTGTACGTCCACGCGCTCTCGCGCGGCAACGCTTGGGGAGTGTCATGAAACTTCCGCGCCGCAAATTCTTGCATCTAGCGGCGAGTGCCGTTGCGCTCCCAGCCATCGCGCACACCGCCGTCGCGCAAAATTACCCGACGCGGCCAATCCGGCTCGTGGTTCCTTTTGCGCCGGGTGGTGCGTTCGACGCCCTCGGTCGCCCTTGGGCTGAAAAGATGAAGCCGCTACTCGGCACGGTCGTCGTTGAAAATATCGGTGGTGCCGGCTCTTCGCTGGGTGCGGCCGCTGTCGCACATGCGCGCCCGGACGGCTATACCATCCTCCTCGGTGGTACGCTCCCTCACGTCAACGAGGCCCTGCTCAAGAACCGGCCGCTCTACGATCCGGTCAAGGACTTGGACCCGATTGTGGCCGTGGCAACCAATTCTCTTTGCATCGCCGTGAATCCCTCCGTGCCGGCCCAGACCCTTAACGAACTCATCACTTATGCCAAAGCCAATCCCGGCAAACTGTCCTTCGCGCATACCGGGGTCGGCTCGAGTAACCATCTGACTGGCGAGTTATTCAAATTGCTCGCGGGGACACCCGAGATCGTGCAGGTGCCCTATCGAGGAATGGGGCCAGCGTTGACTGACGTTATTGGTGGACAGGTCCCGATGGCCGTGGCTGGATTCACCGGGCAAGTGCTCGAATTTCACCGCTCGGGCAGACTACGCGTTCTCGCGGTAACGAGTCCTAAGCGTCTCGCCGCCGCGCCTGAAATTCCGACGGTAACCGAAGCAGGCCTTCCCGGCTTGACCGTGACACTATCGCTTGGACTGCTCGCGCCGGCCGGTACACCGACCCCGGTCATCGAACAGATCGCGCAGGCCACGCGAACGGCTCTTGCGGAGCCCGCCTACCAGCAGTTGTTGATTGAGGGAGGTTTCGAACCCACTCTCGATTCAACTCCCGAAAAATTCCGCCAGTCCCTTGCTGCCGACGTTGCACTCTGGGCGCCGGTGGTCAAAACCCTCGGGCTGAAGCTCGACTAGCTGTGGCGCAAATCTTCAAATCTTCCGCTTCAACCAATGCCCGAGTTGGGTCAGACTCGGAAGGTTGCGGGGCACCCTGCCCTCGTCCGCTTCTGTCTCAACAGCAGACATTGACTGTGGACGCTGCGACTTCCGAAAAGTGTCAACAGCTGAAGTGGATCAGCCTATTCGATGATTCCATCGGCGCGGCCGAGCAGCAACACGGGAACTGTGATGCCAAGCGCTTTAGCCGTCACTTGGTTGATGAACAACTCGACTTTTGTGACCTGCTGAACCGGCAATAAAGCCGGCCGTTCGCCCTTAAGGATTCGACCGGCATAGGTTCCGGCTTGTTGCCACGCGTAGTGCCAGTTCGTTCCATAGCTCATCAACCCACCGAGCCTGACAGCTTTTTCCCACCCGTAAACTGCTGGCATCGCGTTTTGGAATGCGAGCGCTACGATGTCGTCACTGCGGGTGAGAAGAAAACCGTCGGCGCTCACAAAGAGCCCATTTGTCCGTTGCGGAACAATATCTCCAAAGGCGCTTTTGATACCGCTCAAGTCGCTGGCATTAAAGAATTGCAGTTGTACTCCATACGCGCGCGCCGCAGCCTCGACTTCCCTCGCTTCGGCTTCAGCGAATACCGGATTAGTCGGATTGCGGAGATAAGCAATGGACCTCACGCCGGGCACCAACATTAGCAAAAATTCAAATCGCTTGGCTGCGGTTTCAGCTAGAAAAAGATTGATGCCGGTGAGATTGCCCCCAGGATGATTGAGGCTGTCAACAAGGCCGATCCCGACCGGGTCAGCGCCTTGCATAAACACCACCGGGATTGTTTGAGTCGCCTTCTTAGCACTACTTTGGCACTTTAGGCTTGGCGATATCTGCAAGGAACATGTCACAGTGAGGACATTGTCGGGGTGGAGGTCGTGCGAAGAGGTCGAGGATCGCTTGCCTGATGGCCGGCATACTTGGTTGTGGTGGTGGTCCTGAGATTCTTTTTTTTCCGTCCCGCTGCTTTGAGGCGGCGGGATTGGAGGAAGGCGTAGGCGATCATCGTCATCAACGCGTGTCGGTGCAATCCGGTCCAGGATCTACCTTCGAAGTGGTCGAGCCCAAGCTCCTCCTTGAGCTGCTGGTGGGCCTGTTCACAGACCCACCTGGCCTTGATCGTGGCAGCGAGCGTCCTGATGTGGCATCGGCCGGCAGGTTCGACACATAGTATTTTTGCTCCCCGGTCGACCGACGCTCGCCGACGAGCCAGACCTCGTCACCGGGCATGCACTGCATCCGGTTATGGAGCATCCGGTGCTTATGGCCATCCGCAACGCGGACACGGCGGGCAGTGAAGAGACATGTCAGCCGACCTTTGGTGCCCCGCCGCCAACTGACCCTTTGCCATTTGCCTTCGGCCAATAACGCTTCAGCAGAGACCGGTGGCTGATCAGGGATGTGGTATTTGCGGGGCTTGCCGGTCTTCGCGATGGGGAAGATCAGGGCAATGTCGGCGGGATAGACGTTCTGGCGCCGCGACAGACCCACTGCCCACAGCAGACCGCGCTCGCTCAAAGCCTGACGGAAAGGCCCGCTGGAGCCATACCCTGAATCGGCAAGCACACAGCCGAAACGCGCACCGGAGGCGATGACGCGGTCAATCTCCGCCAAGGCGATCTCTGGCTTGGTCCGCGCTGCGCGGTGCTCGACTGGAACGCCTGCACGCTTCAAACGCACCGGATTACTCGTCCAACTCTCGGGAACGAAGAGACGTAATGCCACCATTACCGGCACTTCACCCTGCGCAAGCGTCAGCGACACCAATGTTTGGCAATTGGCCGTCTTGCCGAGAGACGAGGCGTATTGTGGAGCGACACCAACCGAACGATCGCCCTTCTTCGGCATCGCCGTGTCGTCGATGACCAGCACTGCATCTTTGCCACCGACGAGACGGTCGGCTTGAACAAGCAATTCTGCCTCCAATGGCGCTGCATCCCAAACGCCATCAGCAATGAAATGGTGCAACTGGTCATACTCGCCCGGTGCCAGCCGCGCCGCCATCGGCTGGACGCTCTTGCGATCACCCGGCCCAATCAACCCCGAGATATAAAGCGGACACATCCGCCGCCGCGCCTTGTGACCTAAACGATCCAGGAATGGCTTGAGCCAGCGTCCAAGCTCGTCTTCCCACTTCGACTTCGTGTCCACCATGGTCGGCCCTCCAAAAGCCGACCATCCATGAATCATTGAAAATCTGATTCGGGAATCCAGTTGAGCCAATCAATCGCAAAATATGCCAAAGTAGTGTTAGCAGCTAGGGCAGCAAGTGTACTCTCCAATACAACAATCACAGATACTTGTCGCTGGACCAAATCAGCGACAAGGCTCGGAAGTCGGTCATTATGGCCCTGTCCCCACCGATACTCTATCTCGACGTTTCTGCCCTCGACGTAGCCGGTGTCACTCAAACCTTGGTGAAAGGCCGCCAAATTTTCCTTCGTCTCTTCCAACGATGTGAGATGGAGAAACCCGATCACCGGTTTCGCCGGCATCTGCGCGTGCGTCCCGAATGGCGTTGCTGCCGCACCACCGATGAGCGTGATGAACTCGCGCCGCTTCATTCGATCACCTCGTCGGCACGGGCGTGAGTGTCGGCTAAAGGTGCGATGCCGCTAATCGGCCTTGATGTTTGCGGCTGCAACAACCTTGTCCCATTTCTTGGTTTCGTCGGCGATAAGCTTGCCAAAATCAATAGTCGATAACACAAGAGGCGTGCCGCCCAGATCGGCGAGACGAGCGCGTATCTTGTTGTCGGCCAAGCCCGAATTTATCGTCTTATGGAGCTTCTCGATAATATCCATTGATAGATTTTTCGGCGCGACGAATCCAAATAACGCGCTCGTCTCGTAACCTGGCACAGATTCAGCTACGGTAGGAATATCCGGCAGGGCCTCCGAGCGCGTTAAGGTGGTCACGGCCAGCGCACGCAGCTTCCCAGCCCTTACATACTCTATCGAAGCGATCATGCTTCCAAACATAACTTGCGTATGCCCGCCCATTAGATCGGACAATGCCGGGCCGCTCCCACGATAAGGCACGTGCAGCATGTCGACACCGGTGGCTAGCTTGAAAAGCTCGCCCGCTACGTGAGAAATTGAGCCAGTACCGAACGACGCCATGCTGATTTTGCCCACATTGGCTTTGCAGTACGCGATGAGTTCAGGAACTGTCGTTGCAGGGACTGACGGGTTGACCATCAATACGAGCGGTTGACGGACTATGCTTGCGACCGGTGCGGTATCGCGGATAAAATTGAAATTCAGTTTCTTGTAGAATGACGCGTTGATTGTGGGCGACGGGTCAATCAGAAGCAGCGTATAACCATCCGGCGGAGCGCGGACGACTTCTTCCGTGGCGAGGTTTGAGCCTCCTCCCGGACAATTCTCGACGATAAAGGGCTGACCTAGCTGTTCCGAAAGCCACTGACCCATTAGGCGCGCGAGAATGTCGACACCGCCGCCAGGGGTAAAACCCACGACAATGCGCACAGGCCGGTTTGGATATCCGGTTTCGTTTGACTGCTGCTGGGCGCGCACCGAAACAGGCCAAGCTGCCGCAGTCCCAAGAAGCGTCAACAATTCCCGCCGTCTCATAGCCGCCCCCAAACGTCAAGACTGAGGCAGTGTATCCGTCAAAACTCGACTTCTGGTAGACGTCCAAGGCGGTAAAGTGAAATACTTTGGCGGTTGTCCAAGTCCATTTCGGGTCATTTGCTTCATTTCGACCCTGCGCCGCTCACTTCCGACAAGCAGACGTTGTCAGCGTTTAAAGGCATGTCTCAAAGGTGCCACAACCGGACTCATACGCCGCAGCAATTGGCGGCTTATTCGACGACTTCGTCGGCGCGGGCAAGCAACGTCGGCGAGATGGTGAGACCGAGAGCCCTTGCAGTCTTGAGGTTGATCAGCAGTTCGAACTTGGTCGGCCGTTCAACCGGAATATTAGCGGGCTTCACGCCCTTGAGTATCTTGTCAACATAGGTGGCAACGCGACCAAAACTCACGGCAATATCTGGCCCATAGCTTAGGAGCCCGCCATCGATAACGTGTTCCCGATAGCCATAAACTGCAGGCAAATGATGCGATGCCGCGAAATCTGCAATTTGCTTGCCAAGCTGCAAAAAGACGATGTCCGGGGACACGAGTAATGCATCGACATTCTGAAGCGCGAGTGCGGCAAATGCCTTCTCTAGGTCGTCCGGCCCCCGAACCTCAACGGGAACCAAATCGACATTTGCGTCGACGGCCGCGGTTTGCACTTCCTTCAACTGAGGGACATGGATCGGATTGCGAACGTTGATAAGCATCGCGACACGGGAAAGTCGCGGTATCAGCTCGCGCGCGAAATCAAGCTGCTTTGCTGCAAGTAGCTCGGAAAGAACGGCAATACCAGTCACGTTTCCGCCCGGGTGCGAAAGGCTTTCGGCCAAACCAAAGCCCACCGGGTCAGGTCCGAACGCCACAATCGGGATCGTCGTCGTTGCGCGGTGAACTGCTAGAATAGCGGGAAGGGGATAGGCAACAATCGCGCTTGGTTTAAGAAGAATTAGTTCCGCTGCGAGGCCAGATAGACGGTCAAAGTACCCATCGGCAAATCGGTATACGAACCGTATATTAAGTCCTTCAACGTATCCGAGCTGGCGCATGCCCTCGCGAAACGCCTCGATGCTTCGGGCATAAAAAGTCTCAGTTGCTGTGAAAAGAAGACCTATAGTGGGCGTCCGGTCAGGCTGTTGGGCCAATGCGGCAACCGGTCGCGTTACTGCCGCGCCGCCCAGAACTGTGATGAACTCACGCCGCCTCATGATCGCCCCCGAGGATCAGATGGTGGCAGTCTGCGCTCTACTTTCGATATCCGAAAGGCGTTGAGGGCGGTCTGGTGAGATATCTTTGGTGGTCGCAGACGTCCGTTGTGGGTCCAGGCTGTGTGAAAACTCTTCCCGTGTCATGATCTCTCACTGAATCGGCGGGGGATTTGATGGCAGGCTTTGTGGCGGGACTGGATCGCGGGCAAGCGACGTTGCTGCCGGAATGCCTTGAGGATGGGTCGACGAGAGCAATCCTGTTCGGGCGGTCGATGTATTCGTCAATGCGCTAGAACTCCGCGACCTCGGGTTTGACGGCGTCGATCCGGCCGTGACCGGCCGTCCTGCGTATCATCCTTCGGCGATGCTTAAGCTTTACATCTATGGCTATCTCAACCGGGTCCAATCGAGCCGGCGGCTGGAACGCGAGGCCGGCCGCAATCTCGAGGTGATGTGGCTGATCGGACGGCTCGTGCCGGATCACAAAACCATCGCCGACTTCCGCAAGGACAATGGTCCCGCGATCAGGAAGGTTTGTGCGCGATTTGTCGAGTTGTGCCGCAACATGGGTCTGCTGGCGAAGGCCAGCGTTGCCATCGACGGCAGCAAGTTCAAAGCCGTTAACAGTCGACAACTTCACGCAGGGCAAGATCCAGCGTCGCCAGAAGCAGATCGAAGAGAGCGTGGCGCGCTACATGAGCCAACTCGACACCGCCGACCGCCGGACTGCCGCAGGAGAAGAGCCGTCGGAAACGGCGCTGCTGACCAAGACGCGGCTTAAAGAAAAGCTGGCGAAGCTTAGTGGTCAGGTCTCTTGCTCAACTTGTAACCTATCCGGTCATTCGATCCTCAAGTTGGCGGCGCGCACCACCTTGCCCCACTTTTCGATCTCGAGCTTGATGCGCGCGGCGAACTCGTCAGGCGTATTGGCGACCGGCTTGAAACCCAGCACCGCAAGCCGCTCCTTGAGGTCAGGTCGTGCAACGCTCTTGGCGATCTCGCGGGAAAGCAGCTCAACGATCTCTTTTGGCGTTCCTGCCGGCGCAACGATGCCGGTCAGCGTATCGGCATCCTGATCGTTGACGCCCTGTTCAGCGAAGGTCGGCACATCGGGTATCGCCTCAGCGCGCTCCGTCGCCGCAACTCCGATGGCACGCACTTGACCGGCCTGTATCGCCGCAAGCGAGGACGGCAACGCGGTGAAGGCGATCGGGGTGTGGCCGCCGATGGTCGACTGCAACGCCGGCGCCGCGCCGGTGAAGGGGACGTGGACCAGGTCGAGCTTGTAGCTCAGACGAAACAGCTCGCCGCCGAGGTGTGGCGTCGAACCGACGCCGGGGCCAGCATAGCTGTATTTGCCCGGATTATCCCGGATCAGTTGCACAAGCTCCGGCAGCGTCTTGGCCGAGACCTGCGGGTTGACCACCACGACGTTGGCGAAACCGCAACCAGGGTCACTGCGGAGAAATCTTTGATCGGATCGTACGGCACCTTGGCATAGAGGCTGGGGTTCACCATGAAGCCCGTACTGATCGCCAAGATGGTGTAGCCGTCGGGAGTGGCGCGCGCGACCTGACCGGCCGCGATGTTGCCGCCCGCGCCACTGAGGTTCTCGATGAAGAACTGCTGGCCGAGACTCTCGGAAAGTTTTTGCGCGACCAGGCGCGCGATGGCGTCGGTCGGGCCGCCGGCCGGAAATCCGACGACCACACGCACCGGCCGGTTTGGATATTCCTGCGTGAACGATGGCCCTGCTCCGGTCAGCAGCAACACGCTTGCGAGAATCCAATGCAAAACGGGCATCGCGGCGGTCTCCCTGGGCATATTCATGTTACCGCCATCATCGGCGAGGGCACGCTTCCGAACAAGGGCAAAACGTCGCCCGGTCATACGCCGGCACGGGATGCTTTGAGCCGTCGCGGCATGAGCGCAGGCAGATCGAGATGCGGTTCGCACACCACGTCGACCCGTTGCGGACGTTGGGCGCGATCCAACGAGATATCTTGGCGGCCTTTGTGTCCGGTTGGGGTCAATCGCGTCGATTTAACCGCCCGCCGCTCACTTCCGGACTTGCCCGATCAGCAGACATTTTCAGGATCATTCGGCACGTCTCAAAAGTGTCAGAAACAGACATTGCCCTATCCAAAAAAATAGCGTGAGATGAATTTTCAGTGCAACAGTGGCCGCCGAGGGCAACGGTGAAGCTTCAGCGCAGGCGATTTCTGCATTTGACTATGGCTGTCGCCGCGCTACCGGCTACGTCACGCTTTGGTTGGGCGCAGGCTTATCCGTCGCGTCCTGTCACGATGATTGTTCCATTTGCAGCGGGCGGACCGACAGACGTTGTTGCGCGCGTCGTAGCCGACGGCATGAAGGCGTCGCTCGGCCAAACGGTGATCATAGAGAATGTGGCTGGCGCAGATGGCACGCTTGGGGTCGGACGAGCCGCGCGCGCCGCACCTGATGGCTACACGCTCAGCGTTGGGCAGCTGGGAACGCACGTCCTGAACGGTGCTGTCTATTCCCTCCGATACGACTTGGTGAAAGATTTTGAACCGATTTCGCTTTTGAGTAGTAATCCGTACATTCTCGTCACCAACAAAACTTCGCCCGCCAAAGATTTGAGAGAACTCATAGCCTGGGCCAAGTCAAATGAGGACAAGGCATCCGTCGGAGTTGCATCGACAACCCATCGGCTTGTTGTCGCCTACTTCCAGAACATGACCGGGACGAAACTCTTGATCGTGCCCTATCGTGGGGCAGCCCCGGCGCTGCAGGGCGTGATCGCTGGCGATATAGCGATGGTGTTCGACCAGCCGTCCAATTCCCTACCGCAAATTCGCGCCGGTAATACGAAGGCTTTTGGTGTCACCTCGAAGAAACGGCTCACTGCATTGCCAGAAGTTCCTACTTTAGACGAAGCGGGGCTCGCTGGATTCGACTTGTCGGTTTGGAACGCTGTTTGGGCGCCTCGAGGCACCCCAAAGGATATCACTACTAAGCTCAACGCGGCGGTCGCGGCTTCCTTGGCCGATTCTGGAGTCCGCCAACGACTTGCCGATATAGAACAGGAAATTCCTGAGCTAAGCCAACAGACACCCGAGGCGCTTGCTACTTACCAGAAGGCCGAGATCGACAAGTGGTGGCCGATAGTCAAGGCGGCTGGCATCAAAGTGGAATGATCTTTGATAGTGCCGTCGGCTTGGGGCTACAGCAGTACCGAAGTCCGCTTCGGGTCAGACTCAGAAGTTGCGAAGCGCCCTGCCCTCGTACGCTTCTACCTCAACAACAGACATTGCGTTCGCTGCCGATGTTCGAACAGCAAACACGGAGTCCGTTTGATTAGTTTGAAATGAAAGAGGCCGCCAATCGAGGCGGCCTTAATTCACGCGGGCCTAGGCTTCCATCTCTTTCGCGGCCACCAAATAGACCAAGGCCAACCTATTCATGCCCTTCGCAAGGGCACGGTTTGGATGATCCTTCGCCAATACCAAGCACTCAGCAGCCCTTCCCGCAATAAACAACAATTTCGGTCATCATCACGCTCGCGAGTGATTGACCAGACACGCATACTAATCGTTCCTGCTGACGCCAACTTTACGGCTGATATTTTGTGAACTGAGGCGGCCTACTCGCGTCGGGTAAGTTCATCGCAATTCTCGGGCCGTACTGAGAATGCAATTACTACTTGGTCTCAATGGCCTTGGTCGATGTTGTTTCCGGCGTCTGCAAGCCGCCAGACTGCGGTACAACCGTATTCTTCAAATTAGTCGGCGGCATGTTGTTGAGTTTATTTTCTCCGACCGTGTAGTCAGTTGTTATGGCTTTGCAATCGAGCGAGTAAATCAACTCGCCTCGCGCTGTCTGGCCAATAGGCGGGCAACTTTGGAGCGCGGCAGGATCGGCACTTTTATCTTGCGCAAATGCAGGTGCGGACAGCAATAATATTACCACTGCGGGTTTATACATTATTTCCTCCTTGGATTTTGTTTATGGCGAACCTTCAACGAATCCGAGGCAGGAGTTCCCCTTCGGGGTGGAATGGATGCGCCCGACAGAGCCGTAAGTCACTGCCGGACCTTGCCAAGGCGAGGTCAGGGCTACTGAGCAGCCGCGCTTGGCTGCGTCACCGCACGCATCAACTATAAATTCGGCGGCCCGGTTGTCGCCAAGTACTGATCCAATCCATCCTCTAAAGCGAAAAGACCCGGCATTGTCCGGGCTTATTCATTGTCGAGTGTCGATGCTCAATGTCCGCTTCGGTCATTAGCGTCGCTTTGGCAATCGGTCGGCCACTTCCGGTCCACCCCGATCAACGGGCATCGTCGGACCGGGCCGAATGGTCCGTTCGATGCCGGAAACCGACATCCCTACTTTGAGGCCGACCAGCGCTATTCCCGATTACACGGAAGTGCCTCGATTACGCTTTGATGAGTCGTGGTTGGATAGACGCGCGCGAGCGTGAAGCCAGATTTCACAAGTATCTGGCCAAATTCGCTCTGACTACGCTCGACGCCGCCGGTGACCGTAAGCATCAAAAGATCCATCAGCTTGCCGTGATGCGGCGTATTGCCGTCAGGGAGCACGGCCTCGACGATGAGCAGCCGGCCGTCGGCCGGCAACGCCTCGCGGCACTTGCGCAGAATAGTGATCGCGTCATTATCGACCCAGTCGTGCAATACGTGTGCCAGCACGTAGGCATCGTGCCCGGGAGGGAGACGCTCAAAAAAGTCGCCGGCTTGAAATGCACAGCGCCCGCCCAGTCCCGCCGCTGCGATGTAGTCACGAGCATGCTGTTCGGTTTCCGGCAGGTCGAACAGGACCCCATTCATGTCCGGATGCACTTTTAGAATTTCCGCGACCAGCGCGCCCTTGCCGCCACCAACATCGACAATGCTATGAAACCGTGAAAAATCGTAGGCAGCGACGACCGCCGGGGCGACGGCGCCGTGCATGCCAACCATTGCATCATTAAAACGGGCGCTGTGAACCGGCTCGCCGGAGAGAAATTCGAACAGGTCCTTGCCGAACGCCGCCCTGACGCCCGACTGTCCGGTTCGCAGCGCGTGAAGAAACTGATCCCACGCCTTCCATTGCCATGAGCCAGCAATCGTCAGGATGGTGGCGCGCGCGGCCCCCGGAGCGGAGTCACGCAACGCGGCGCCAAGCGTGGTCGTCGCAAACAGCCCGGGGCGGATAGCCTCCACGATACCGCAGCTTGCAAGTGCGCGCATTAACCGGGAAAGCGACTGGACATGCGTTCCGGTTTTACGGGCGATTTCTTCTATCTGGCGGGGGCCCTCCGCGAGCAGATCGGCGATTCCCAACTCTGCCGCCGCGTAGACCGCACGCGCCTGCCAAATGGCTACGCCCATCTGAATTAGCTGCACATGAGGCGGAATGCCGGCGGGCGCGCGCGTCTGCGCGTTCGGCACGTCGCTGAAGGTGTCGGAAGCCCCGGTCAACGCCATTTCCTTTACCTCGCGATTTCATGCGCTTTGGCGAAGGGCTCGATCAGATCGCCCGATTTAAGCTCGGGCGGGTAGAGGATCACTTGCCTGCCCGGTTGCTTGAACTGCGCAATGTCGTTGCCGCTGATGTGCTGATATTGGATGGTCAGGATCCGGGTTTTCTCCCACTCACCGAGCGACCCAAATTTCACATCCCCGACGATAGTGCTGAAGCGCGCCTGATGCAGATGCGCGGCGATTTTTTCTTGGTCGAGGCCGCCGGTGCCTGTCACGGCCGCCTCCAAAAGTTGCATTGCGGCATACGCAAACGGCGCCAGGAAATAACCGAGCGCATCGACACCTGCTTGCGGCGCGCGCTGCTGATAGCGCTGCAGGAAGTCGTCAACGCCCGGAAATTTCATCGTCGGCTCGGGAACGTAGTTATCATTGGTGACAATGCCGTTGAGGGCCGGACCAAATTGAGCTTTTACCGCCGTGAAGGAGAGCCCTATCATCGCGCCGCCAAAAAGTTTCGGCTGGTAGTTCAGTTCATTCACACTGCGAACGATGCCGGCGGAATCGGCCGGGTAAGACGCCACGAAGACGATGTCGGGATTTGCCGCCTGGATGGAGCGAACGAGCGAGGTAAAATCCGCTGTGGTCGGCGGGTAACTCTGGTCATAGACGATTTTCAACCCGGCCTGGTCGATATTTAGGCGAGCGCCAGCCAGGACGTTCTGGGAGAACTCGGCGTCGGCGCCAACGATCGCAATGGTCCGCGGCTTTGGATTCATACGCATGGCGACATCGAGATATCCGGTCGAAAAGCTACGCTTGGATTCCGGGCCGTTCGGCAGGATCTGGAAGTAGCGATCATATTTGTAGGCGTCGTTCACGCCGGTGCCAAAGAGCGCCATGTAGACAAGCTTTCTCTGCATCACCATCGGCATGGCCGGAACGATCTGATTGGTCGCGAACGGCGAGACGAGCAGATCGACTTTGTCGACATCGATGAGCTTGGCGTAAAGGCCTGGCACGTTGGCGGGATTACTCTGATCGTCATAATAGACAAGCTGAACGGGGCGCCCTAGCAGGCCGCCCTTCGCGTTGATCTCGTCCTTCCAAATCTCGATGGCTAACAGGCATTGCCTTCCACCGGGCGCCAATGGTCCGGTAAGGGACATGCCGAAGCCGATCCGGATCGGATCCGCGGCCAATGCGGGGCCTAGCGACATCCCAACGGCGATTGAGGTGGCCGATGTGAGCAAGCCGCGGCGACTAAATGGTTTTTCGAGAAACGGCATGGTTTTTGCTCTCGGTTGATGGAGTACGTTGGAAAATCAGTTTGAAGAAATTGTCGCCGGTGTCATAGCTTTGAGTAAGTCTTTTCCTCGCCCGAAAGCCTCGCACGGCCGGCGATCGGGCGCTTTCGGGAAGTCTCGGCGAAACCTTGGGATTTCCTTGGTTAGCCGCCGGATCTCTGGGATCGCCGCTATCTTTTGGCCCAAGCGGGTAAGTCGCGGATCTTTATGGGGGCTCATGCTCTATCATTTCGATCGCTTTTCACTCGATTCCGACCGTCGCGAGTTGCGTCGTGACGGGACGCCGATATCCGTCGAGCCCAAGGTTTTTGACCTGATGGTCTATCTGGTCGACTGCCGTGATCGGGTCGTCAGCAAAGACGACCTGATCAACACGGTCTGGCATGGACGGATCGTATCGGAATCAGCGCTCGCGACCTGCATCAACGCAGCACGCGCAGCTTTTGGCGACAGCGGCGAAGAACAACGCCTCATCAAAACTTTTCCGCGCAGAGGTCTGCGCTTCGTCGCGACGGTGCTTCAGGGACCGGTCGATCACCCAACACCCGTGTTGCTGCCGGCCTGTCTTGCGCTGCCTGATCGGCCATCGATCGCGGTGCTTCCGTTCGAGAACATGAGCAGCGACCCGGAGCAGGAGTATTTCGCAGACGGGATCGTCACGGATATCATCGCGGGCCTGGCGCGCATCAAATGGCTCTTTGTCATCTCGCGCAATTCGAGCTTTGTCTACAAACATCGTCCGACCGACGTAAAACAAATCGGCCGTGAACTCGGCGTGCGCTACGTCCTCGAAGGCAGCATCCGTAAGGCGGGATCACGGGTGCGCATCGTCGCGCAATTGATCGACGCGGAAAACGGCGCGCATATCTGGGCCGAAAGCTATGATAGACAACTCGATGATATCTTCGCGTTGCAAGACGAAATGTCCGACAAGGTTATCGGGGCAATCGAACCCAATCTTCGCAATGCGGAGTTTAATCGAATGCGGCGCCGCCGTCCAGACAGCCTGGAGGCGTACGATCTCGTGCTGCGTGCGCAGCCCTTTGCTTATAGCCATCTGGCGGAGGACGCGGCGATAGCCATACCGCTATTGAACAGGGCACTTGAATTTGAATCCGACTATGCGGCTGCCCATGCGCCGCTCGCACTTTGCTATCATAGCCGCTTCAGCCGAGCCGGCCTTCATGAGGCTGATCGCAACGCCGCGATCCATCACGCCCACGCCGCCATCGCTTCCGGACCAGATGACGCGGCGGCGCTCGGTATTGCCGGCTTCGTGATTGCGCTCGACGCCCATGATCGCGTGACGGCGCTAAATGCCTTCGATCGGGCGCTTGCACTTTCCAATTCGAATTACTTTGCACTCTGCTCCAGTGCTCTTGCATTGTCGTGGATGGGAACGACTGAAGTTGCAATCGATCGCGCTACCCGCGCACTACGCCTTAGCCCCTTCGATCCGTTGAACTACCTGTCCTATAATGCGCTTGCGATTTCCTACCTGCACATGGGTCAGTTCGCGGAAGCCCACGAAGTTGCGACGCGATCGGTTCAACTCAACCCGCGCTTCAGTGTTTCGCGCGCTTTCCTGGTGGCCGCACTTTCACGGCTTGGCAGGCTTGAGGAAGCAACGGCCGAAACGCGCCGCCTTCTGGATATCGATTCCGCATTCTCGATCCGGCGTTTTTCTGTGACCGTCGATATTGAACCGATCGTTTTTCTGCCGCTCGCCGAAGCGTGGCAGCGTGCTGGCCTTCCCGCGGTTTGAGAGACATACGCCGAAGGGGCATCATGGTCGATGACGCCCCGGCAATAGCGGAACAGGTTGATGTCTGAATTACCACATAAGCTGACATTGCTTACTCGGCTGTTAAGGGCTGCTTCCGGATGTCACAACTGGACCGTGACGCCTGCACGAGTTGACGGAAAGCGGGTTGGGAGCCGCCACAGAAGCCTGGTTTTAAAGCCAAAAAGAACCAAGGGCACTTCGGCTCATTCTACCCTATCGAAGATGGCGTCTATTTAGACAAATAGAGGTCACGACGGGAACGCGACCAGTCTATTTTATCGGTGCAAATACGAGCGCATTCGTCGATGAGCCACTCGGATACCCTTCAAAAAATCCTGGATCTACTTTAGATAAAATAGAGGCGGGGCACCCGGACGGCGGACATCGTTTCCGCCCTCATAGGTCCCTAAGCGATTGATATTCAGTCGCATTTGGATAAGCAACCGACGAGGCCCTAGCAATTGCCCCAATCAATTATCAACCGCACTTTAAAGACGTAGGGTTGGGTTCGAACGTCAACCTTCTAGTTTTGAAAAAGTAGACCCGAAAGATATTGTGCTGCGCCTGGTCATAAACCGGCGAGCGCCGAGTCATTTTTGCAGTAACCGAATTAATTTGCAGGGGTCGAACCCTATCACGGTCGCAAGATCCAAATATTCAAGCAAGTCGAGACGTCGGTCGCCCCCCTCATATTTGGCAACATACGAAGGTGGTTTTTTCAGGCGATTCGCCACCACCGTTTGCGTAAGGCCAGCAGCTTTGCGCTGCATCTTGAGCAGCTCGCATAGCTTTCTGTGGCGCTCGCTATAGATGGATTTTGGCAATTAGGACAGCCCTAGCGTTCGGGCTTCCGATCAACAACGGACTGGAGTATTCTCCCAAAATAGGAGAAAATTAGATTTTGAAGGGATTCCACTGCGGGGCGCCGATCGATGGTCCGCGAGAGGATGGTCGACGGGGGCTTTTATGCCGCTGCGTACGCTTCTTGTGATTTTGGCCGGGATAGTCGCGATAGAGGATCGCTGGGCTATTGCTGAGGCCGCACCCGCGACTAATTGCGATACCTATGCAGCAAGTCCGCTCGACCCTGAACGCAAAGCTGCTGGCGTTACCTTCGAGGAGATGAACCTGCATTTGGCCATTCCAGCTTGCGAAGCTGCCGTGCGACGATATCCGATGAGCGATCGAACAGCTTTTCAGCTTGGCCGGGCATACAGCAAGAACAGCGATTTCATACATGCGGAGGCCGAGTTTAAAAAAGCCGCCGACCGAGGTTATGCAATAGCGGAATACAGTCTTGGCGTGATGTATGAAAGAGCGCAGGGTGTCGAAAAGGATCTTGCGAGAGCTGTCGTTTGGTATCGCAAGGCGGCTGAACAAGGGTTTGCGTCTGCGCAATACAATTTGGGGAACATGTATCGCTCCGGCATGGGAGTACCCCAAGATTTTGGCGAAGGATTGAAATGGCTCCGTAAGGCGGCCGAACAAGGCAACATTCGTGCTTCGCTCGTCGTCGGCCTTATGTACGCAGATGGTCAAGGCGCAGCCAAAAATTATACCGAAGCGGTGAAGTGGCTACGCGTTGGAGCGGACCAAGGCGACGCCGAATCCCAACGCTTGCTAGGAGTCATGTATGAGTTCGGTGGCGGTGTAGTGAAAAATCTCGCAGAGGCAGTCAAGTGGTACCGGAAAGCTGCTGATCAGGGCGACGCGGAAGCCAAGAGCAAGCTTGCAGCAATGGCGCATGTGTTACAGCCAAATATTGCGACCCCTACTTCGTCGCTAACAACTCCGCGGCCGCCGCCTGCAGTCGACGCAGCCCCACCCTATACACTTGCAGCCGAAGCCCATTCATTGCCGTTCGGTGGATTACGTTGGAAAGACGGGTACATTGACAACGGAAAGTTCGTTCGGGCGATCTGGCAGACGATCGAGACCGACAATGGTGCGGTGTATGCGGTCGATCTGAAATCTATCGTAAAGATGGTCAATGGGCTTGGCGTCACGTCGGGTGTAACCGTAGGGGTATATATCGTTGACGGTGAACTTTTCGATCCAAACGGCTTGAGAAGCTTTATATTCGATTGCGCCGGTCACTTTCAGATATTTTCCGGCGCCGGATTTTCTCCAATGAGATATGCGCCACCACGTTCCATCGCAGCGCAAATTAGTATTATCGCCTGCGCTAGTGTCAAAGCGACTGCGAACTAGCCTAACGAAGCAGAACGCTCAATAATTTTTTGATCTCCACGGCCATCGCTAAACAGCGCTTCACTCAAAAGAGAGCGTTTGGGATGGGATCGAGGACGCCTGCCAGACTTAATCCCGAGATGGTTTCTCAAAAATGTTAAGCGTGAATCTTCGTGCGTTCGGAAACGCGGCGTCAAAAGCCTCGCGTGTCATTATTGTCCCTTCATGATTTCGTAGGCACCCATCGCCCGCATCGATCCAAAACGCAAACCTTTGCGTGCCGGCATGTTGCCGAGCTTCGAGACCCGCGAGACGCCTGCGAATATCGCGAACCATCACGCTTAACCGGTGTAGTGCGATTTTGGTGTTGGGTAAACGGACCTCCGAGCCTCCATGAGATAAAGCGCGGCCAACTCGTGAACGTCGAACTTGCGCAGCCTTTCGGAGCATTGACGCGCAGCGACCGATCCGACAGACCCAATGATTTCCCTATAGGCACGTCCTGCCTCATCCATAGAAATCTTCATGTTTGCTTTTGCGACACGTCGCTCATTCGCCTTGACAACTCTGTTCAACTCGATTTCGAGCGTGACGAGACGCTGATGTAATAGTTTATTTCTCATGCTGCCCTATCATAAATTGCCGTCCCTCCAAGGTACTCAGACGCCTCTCGATCTCCGATGCCTCGATCGCTTTCACAGCGGCTTCAATCACGCGTGATAGGTCGGCAGCTTCGCCGGGCGTCAAATCCCCCCTCGCGACCGACATCGTAAGCGTTGCCATCGCTGTGCTTGCGTCGGCCGCCGAGGTCAAAATCGGCATTCTGAATTGAACGGGTCGATCACGGCGCGGAGCTAAGATACGATCGAAGCATAGCCGGAGCGCGATCATGTCCCCGTCTTTGGCGCGCTCGATGACCTTCCGAACCATTGCTTCGGCTTCGCCGTCCAGAAGCCGCTCCACAATCAGCGTGGTCCGGTTGCGCGTGCCCGGCGCTTTACCTGCGGGATTTCCGCTCGTCCCCTTACGGAACGGCTTGCCCCGTTTTCGCTGCTTCCCTGCTGCATTTTCAGCGACCATCATTCTCTCCATTGCGTAGCCCTTTCCCCCCTTGAGATGCACTCGCTACGCGCTTGCACATCTCAGGCCGCCGACGAAGCGGGGCGCAGAAATTTAGCGCCGGGTACTAGGTTCCCTCGGTCCGGAATTTCCGCACCTGGCGCGTTGTCCCCGCGCCATCCAACGAGAGCTTTTTTCGGCGCTCCCACACTAATCGCCGTGTCGGGTTGTCATCCCGATGGCAACGATCAACATCTTTCACCGTCCGGGTTTTGCCCGGTCTCAAGGGCGCGGGTCGCAATGGGCACAGCGTTGCCCGCTATTTCTTATTTCGGTGTATCGCACCGACTCGTTGGTTGCTCATTGCATCGCCCACCAGAAGGGAATAAAAAATGCCGGCGATCCTCGTGGGGAGAGCTTCCAAATCCACCCACTTTTTTACTTACACTCAGTCGGCTTTGCAGCCGGGTGTGCCCTTCATTTAAAGCCAGAGGTCTCGTCTTCGGCGGGATTTCGCTTAAAAATGCTCGTTTGTAATCCTGCGTACGCAACACCATATTAAACTGCGGTCACGCTCGCTCGGCGTCGCTAGTTTTTGTCTTGACGGTCGGGAGTTGGTCAGCCCAGCGCCTCAAATCGGACGAAGCAACGAGGGTTTTCTTTCCGATCTTGCGGATCGGGATTTCGCCGCTGGCGACCAGTTCATAGAACTTTGTGCGCCCAACGGCTGCTATCTGGCAGCATTGGCTGACGGTGTAGAAAAGTTGTTCCATGTGGTCCCGCCACTTCCCGGCCAAGATTATCTCGGCGACTGCACCCGCGCGTTTGCGAGCAATGGCGGACTTAATAACCCACACCGTTAGAATTTCAGCGGCGCATTCAGAGATCTTTTTATGTCGAATGCACCGTTTTTTCAGCGAAGCTGTTTTTGGCGCTGACGACGCCTATCCCTGACCCGGTCATCGGAGACGTCAATGTTGAGAATGACCTGAGCAAGGTTGGCGACCGCCCGCAAATGCGGCTTGCCCGTTCTGCTGACGACCGCTGCGAGGTACCGAAATGCAGCAATGTCGGCCGCCTTTGTTTCGCGTTTTTTTCTCGTTGCCCCTAGTTTTGATGGGGAGGTCTCGGCAATGTATCGTCGACCCTCGATCAGACTGCCCACCAGCCTAAGGCCGCATTTCATCACCACAAGTTCGCGCAGTGTACAGCGAACCATTCGGAAGCCGTCTGCTTCCGACACGGCCCGATACCCGTCGACAAACAAGCGTCGCTTCGACTGCTCCTTAACGAATTTTTGGAGCGCGGCGACGGATTTACCCAATCGATTAACGCGCTCCCACATCTCCTCTTCTTCCACAATCCGACTTGGAAAGCTTACGGCAAGCTGATCCGCGTCGATGCATGCCTGTAGAACAAAAATTTCTTCGTTCCTATCTTTCAACTTCAATCGCTCAAATGCTTTCGCGGCGTCTGGGGAGTTGGCAAGGCGCCGCAATAAGTTCCGCTTTCGCTCACTCAACCTTGCATTTTGCTGAGCGCGGAAAGCTTTGATTGCGTCGCCTAGGCTCGATTCCTTTGAAAGCGTAAAATCAGCCATAAAAGACACCGATCAGCCGCCGTGGATGGGGATCGCGGGGCAAGGACGGCGGGATTTGCCGGCGACAGTCGGCCGATTGCGCAGATCGGATAGACAGATCAACGTCCGAAAGAAACAATCCTAGCGTTTTTTGGCGTCGCACAGTATATGGCCCACGCTTCCATTAGCTTGCGTCGCTTTTCGAAAAGATCGCCGCGCCGGTAGGCCGCTTCGGCTTTGTTCTGGATTACATGCGCCAACGCAGCCTCACAAACCTCGTTGCTGAAATTAGTGCACTCGGATGCCCAATCCCGGAAGGCAGAGCGGAAGCCATGGACAGTGACCCCAACAATCTTCATGCGGCGCAGCACCATTTCGAGTGCCATAACTGATAGCGGCTTTCCCACCTTCTGGCCGGAAAAGATAAAGTCGCCGTCACTTACTTCTTTCAATCCTTTGGCAATATCGAGAGCACGAGTCGACAACGGTACGCGGTGCTCCCGGCCAGCCTTCATTCGCGCCGCGGGCAGACACCAAACAGCACGCTCCAGGTCAATTTCATCCCATCTAGAACCAAGAACCTCGCCCGAACGCGCCGCAGTTAAAATCGCAAATTCAAGAGCCTGCGCGGCTATCGCTTGGCGTGCCCTCAGGTCAATCATGAACATCGGTAGTTCGGCGTAGTCCATAGCCGCGTGATGGCCCCGGGTAAGCCGTTGGCGTCGCGGCAGCAGCTGATCAAGGTGGCCTCGCCACCGCGCTGGATTCTCGCCGCTGCGTAGTTCCTGCGCCTTGGCCGCATCAAGCACTCGCTCCACCCTGCCACGGAGACGGGAGGCAGTCTCAGGCTTCACGTTCCAGAGCGGTTTCAAGACGGAGAGTACGTCATCCGTTGTAACCTGGCTTACAGGTAGGCCCCTGATTGGGGCAGCATAGTCACGTAAGGTCATCTCCCACTGCGCCGCGTGCTTCCCATTGCGCCAGGACGGCCGCATAGCCTCGATTAGGCGGTCAGCGCATTCGCCGAACGTTGAGCCCTCTAAAGGCCGCCTGGACCCCTTCGGGCTAAGCCCCTCCGCCAGTTTAGCCCGGGCCTGCGATGATAGCTCGCGAGCGCGGGCTAGAGTTACGTCCCGCGCAGATCCAAAACCGATCTCTGTGGGCTTACCGTGCCAACGAAACAGAAAGACCCACCGCCGGCCGCCATTGGGAGAGATCGAAAGGTAAAGGCCTCCTCCGTCGGCGTGCCGGCCGTGCTTGGTAAGCGTACTCACCGCTCGCGCGTTCAGCCGATTGATTTTTCGTGCCATTAGCTCTGCCCTAGCTTCTGCCCCAACAGCTGAGACGGACTGTAGCGGACGTGGACGGGCGCAGGAATACGAAATCTACGAAAACCACACATAATACATAGACTTGAAAGATAACCACGAACGAGGATGAACGCCTACAAACGATAGTTGGGCGGACTCCGGCTCCGCCATCGAATGTCTGGGACTGGCCAATGCGAGGGGGTCGCGCATCCAGCCTCGCCTCAGCATCGCTGAGCGATACACCGGGGCAGCTGCCCAATTCTCTCCGAATACATTGAATACGCCGCCGATGCCGCTTCTTGCGACGGGACGTAGCCGAGGCAATCGAGCGGAGAGGCCTTCTTCACTTTGGCGACGGCGTCCCGCGCGTCCGGGCAGGCCGCGTCGCTGCCGTTGCATTCGGATATCCATTCGATGACATGCTCATCAATGCCGAGCTCCTTGCCGGCGTCGGTCAGGATTGCCGCTTTCAGCTTCATGCAAGCATCGCCGTAACGAACAAGGGCGGAGAAATCCACTTGCTGGGCGTCAGCCGGCAACGCGCAAGCGAGCAGCAACCAAGCGAGCAGCAACAATGGCAGGCTGCGGATCATGGGCACACTTCCGCGCAAACAACTTCGCGAACCAGTCAGGCCAGATTACGGAATCGTAACCTGGCTAAATGACGGCGCGCTAAAGAAGAGTTGAACGGAACGGATGAGCGGATGGCGAGGTTGTCTCCTATCTGATGGAGACGGAGATCACCTCATGAAAGCGACACCCAAAGTCAAAACCATTGCGCTGGCAACGGCGCTCTCGCTCACCAGCACGTTCGCGCTGGCGCAGACCACGGGCACCGAGGGATACGGATCCGTCGTGGCGCCTTCGGTCGGGTCGTACCAGACCCCCGTCGGCTCCTCGAACGTCGCGCCGACGTGGAGGAATACCGGACCCGCGGCAACTGTGCGTAGCTCTTCCCGTAGCGTTCGCATCAGGCAGGCGCGCACCGGTTCGGCGCTCTCCAGATAGAGCGCCCCTGATGTGCGAGGCCATCGACGGCTTCCGGACCGTTCACGAGCGGCAGGAATGAAGCAACAAGCGAAGGGGCGATCGCCCCTCCCCTGACAGGCTCAATGCTGCGTCGTCATCCAGGCCCGGGCTTCGCGCTGGGCGGTGGCGATTTCGACTTCCGACATCATCTCGGCGACCTCGCGGCGCATCGCAATGGCATCGGCGCGGCCTTTCACGGCGGCGAGGTTGAACCATTTATGCGCGGCGACCAGATTGACGACGCCGGAACGGCCGCTTGCCCAGTACAGGCCGCGCTCGAACAACACATCCGGGATCGCGTGTGCATCCACCGGCGTTGCGGTATCCAGATCGAAATGCCCCTGAAACATCTGTTATCCCCTTTTTTGATTTTTGGCCGCGCTATTCCGAGCGCGGCCCCCGTCCAACTGTTAAAACGCCTGCTATCCCCAACCGCCGTTTGCCGGCTTGTTGGGATCATCATGACCCATCAAATTTGAAGAGCAGTTTAAGTATCGGGATGAATGCGGCGTAAACGATCGGCCGCCGCGCGCACCAGAGGAATCGCAAAAGCCGCGGTTTTGCAGGGCTTACTGCGCATTTCGGGAATTTGGTTTACCGTGCCATTTCGTGAAACGATAACCATCGGCCGCGAACGCTTAGCCAGCGCGCCAACGCAAAAATCACCCCGGCTTCGAGGCCGTGGCTGATCAGGACAGACGTTAAGGGATTTTGAAGGTGGGATTTGGCGCCGCACCGGGCGCTATCGGCACCGGCAAGGAACACCGGAAAGGAACGAGGGCGTCGGCGAACACGTCAGGACCAGATCTCAATCGGGCTTTGCGGCCCGATGAAATTGCGGATCTCAAGATCCGCACCGAACGAAGAAAACTTGTTTCTTCTGCCGGACCGGTTTCAGGGAACGAACTCCCCAAAATGACGATCCAGCCGTTTGACCTGATGTCTCGCCGACACCCTCTTTCGTCGACCAGAGCCTGCTTTCAAAATCCGCTTCGAGAAGCAAACTATCGGGAAGGCTCGTGTGACGTGCCGGCATCAAGCCGCCGGCAATTTTTCAGAAGCGAGATTACTTCTTCTTCTTGGCGACCTTGCGGGTCTTCTTCGCAGTCTTCTTCACTGCGCTCTTCGCCTTCTTTGCCTTCTTAGCTTTCTTGGCCATGTTGCCCTCCTAATGTAGTGAGATGGCTTAATCGCTGCGTGCACTCGGGAATCGAAATGCACTACATCCCGAATACACCAACGCATCTAAAAAAACAGCTTCTCGCTTAAGGAAGTGTTGACGCAGCGATGGCAGAGCGCGCGACGCGCGCTAATCGGCAACACGACAACGCATCCGCACGCCGATGCAAGTAGCCTGCGAAAACGTTACGCTTGCGAATGTCAACACCGCAGGAAACCACTGTGCTGCAAGTGTTTTCGCAATTCACGCATTGATCGCGCGACACGAATTCAACGTCCTCGCGACTCATCAACGCCCGAAAAAACGCGCCGCACGGACTCTGAGTCGCGATTTTTGGCAATGAAAAAATTTTCGTGCCTACCGGCCTCGCGTCTCATCGTCGCTCGCCAAAACCGGATTTTTGCGAGAATCGCCGCCAGATGATTCGCATCCGCGATTTCTGATCTGGCGCGATGCAGAGCTGCTTATGGTGAACAATTGATGCACGCGCGCGTGCTCATGAGCATGTCGACGGCGGCGACGACGGCATCACGTGGACGACGACAGGGTCGCGCCGGGACGACGAAGACGTCGCATCGGGACAACGAAGACGTTGCGCCGGGGGGACGACGGCGTCACATCGCGCGCGGTTCAGATGCCGAGTTTGGCCTTGAGCAGATCGTTGACGGCCTGCGGGTTGGCCTTGCCGCCGGATGATTTCATCACCTGACCGACAAACCACCCCATCAATGCCGGCTTGCCCTGGGCTTGCGCGACTTTGTCGGGATTGGTCGCGATGATGTCATCGACCACCTTTTCGATCGCGCCGAGGTCCGTGACCTGCTTCATGCCGCGCGCTTCGACCAGTGCGCGCGGGTCGCCGCCCTCTTGCCAGACGATCTCGAACAGATCCTTGGCAATCTTGCCGGAGATGGTGCCCTCGCCGATCAGGTCGACAATGGCGGCCAACTGGATCGCCGACAGGGGTGATCCCGTAATATCACGGCCTTCCTTGTTCAGCCGTCCGAACAGCTCGTTGATCACCCAGTTGGCGGCGAGTTTGCCGTCACGCGACTTGTTCGCGAGCTTGGCCAGCACGGTTTCGAAGAACTCCGCGCTTTCGCGCTCGGCCACCAGCACGCTGGCGTCGTAGGGAGAGAGAGCGAACTCGGTGATAAAGCGCGCCTTCTTCTGGTCCGGCAATTCCGGCAGGTGTTCTTTCAACGCGGCGACATAGGCCTGCGTGAATTCCAGCGGCAACAAATCCGGGTCCGGGAAGTAACGGTAGTCATGCGCTTCTTCCTTGGAGCGCATCGAGCGGGTTTCGCCCTTGTTGGGATCGTACAGCCGGGTTTCCTGATCGATGGCGCCGCCGTCTTCGAGGATTTCGATCTGGCGCCGCGCCTCATATTCGATCGCGTCACCTATAAAGCTGATCGAATTCATGTTCTTGATCTCGCAGCGGGTGCCGAGCGGTTCGCCCGGCTTGCGCACGCTGACATTGACGTCGGCGCGCAGGCTGCCCTTCTCCATGTCGCCGTCGCAGGTGCCGAGGTAACGAAGTATCGAGCGCAGTTTCGTCACATAGGCCTTGGCCTGCTCCGACGAACGAATATCCGGCTTGGAGACGATCTCCATCAGCGCGACGCCGGAACGGTTGAGGTCCACGAACGACAGGCTCGGGCTCTGGTCGTGTATCAATTTGCCGGCATCCTGTTCCAGATGCAGCCGTTCGATGCCGACCGTGGCGCTCTCGCCGCCGGCCAGTTCAACCACCACCTCGCCCTCACCAACGATCGGCGACTTGTACTGGCTGATCTGATAGCCCTGCGGCAGATCCGGATAGAAATAGTTTTTGCGGTCGAACACCGAGCGCAGGTTGATCTTGGCGTTGAGCCCAAGACCGGTGCGAACCGCCTGCCGCACGCATTCCTCGTTGATAACAGGCAGCATGCCCGGCATCGCCGCATCGACCAGCGAGACATGGGTATTCGGCTCGCCGCCGAATTCGGTCGAGGCCCCCGAAAACAGCTTCGAGTCCGAGGTGACCTGGGCATGGACTTCCAGCCCGATCACCATTTCCCAGTCGCCAGTGGCGCCTTTGATCAGTTTGGATGATTTGAGAGGTTTGTTCATGGGCGTCTTTTATCCCGAGGGGAAGCGCCGGAAAACCCCTGAAATCCCCTTCGGCGACGCAAATTCGGCCACGCCTTGAAAGTCGGGCGGACCTAGTTGGGGATCGTCCCCGGCATCGCATCGAACATCAGCGTGAACCAGGTACCCTGGCCGCGAATGCTTTCAGCCCGAAACACGACGTTGTGGGCGTTTTCCTTGAGCGTCTGGAGGATCAGGGCGCCGAGCTTGCGGGGCGATGGCCATTGCTGATGCTCGCCCAATCCGACCCCATCATCGGACACGATGACGGTGACGCGACCGCTCTCCTGCTTGCAGATCAGTTTCAACTGACCGCCGCTGCGGCCGACGAACGCGTATTTCAGCGCATTGGTCAGCATCTCGTTGATCAGCAACCCCGCCGGCATCGCTACATTGATCGAGAGTGGGCAAAATGCGGTCTCGATCGCGATTTCCACGCCCGGTGTCGCATTGACCTCCATGACGGAGGTTGCAACGTCAGAAAGATATTGGCCGAGATCGATTTCGGCGGCGGCATCCTCGGCCGAAAGCGTCCGGTACAATACCGTCAACGCATCGATCCGGCTTGCCAGCCGCCCCAAAGCCACCGTCTCGCCTTCCGCCGCCGACCGCGCCTCCAGGCGGATCAACGCCGTGATCAGCTGAAGATTGTTCTTCACCCGGTGCTGAAGTTCGCGCATCAACATGTCGCGATCCCGGATCTGGCTCTCGAACTGTTCGATCTGCGCCCGCTCGCGGCCGCCGACATCGACCAGCGCGGCAATCCGGAAATTCTCGATGCCGTCATCGCTCTCGATGACGGAGGCATAGGCCTGCACAATGACGAGGCGATCAACCGGTGTGGCCGGACGGAACACGCCGACGAAATCCTGACCATCCTGGATCGCCTGGCCCAAGGTCTGGGTCGGGTTATCCTCGTTGAGAAAACCCTCCAGACAGGTCCAGCTCTGGCCCTCGACATCGGCGGCCTGCACCGACATCAGGTTTTCGAACAGTCGGTTGATGTAGACAACGTGCTGCTTGCCGGAGGTGCCCCGGGATACCGCTACCGCCACCGGAGCATGATCGAGCAGATGCTTGTATCTGTCGCTCTCGATCGCTTGAGCCAGCTTCGAGGAACCGAGAATCCGGTCAACCTCTTGGGAAGGTGGAACACCATCGATGCTCATGAACGAACCGCTCGCATGGGCAAAGCATGGCGAAGTGCCGCGACAAACGCAACGCAAAAGCTGATGGCATTGATGGAACCTTGCGCCCATTATTTCGGCGGCAGAAAGCTTTCAGACATCGCCGCTTTGATGGTCAAAGCCCCTTGCGAAACGCCTGGTAGGCCTTGCTCTGGCGCAGCGCATCGGCGCCGCCATCGATCAGGAGATCGACCTGCTCCGCCGGCAGCGCGAACCGGGTCGGAATGGCGCTGAGAATGCCCGCGCGCGCCGGGCCAAGCTGGTCGAAACTCACCCGGTCGACGAGGACGCTGACGTCACCGCAACGCCAGTTGGCGCCGATGCCGAGGCGCGAGCGCTCCGCTGCCGACAGACCGCAGCGCCAGCGCTTTACCTTGCCGGACCAATCATTGACCAGGGTCGAAAACGCCGCATAGCTCGATCGCACGCTCGCATCGATGGCGGTATCGGCCGCAGCTGCGATCAATTCGGCGCCCGAAGGCCCCTCGATCCGCTGCGCAAAGTCGCCGGAGATCGCGCGCCCGGCATCGACCACCAGGAACATGATCCGCCGTACCCTCACCGCCTGCCGCTCGGTCATCGGTTCGAACGGACGCTGCGCCGCCAGCATCCCGATGCTGAATCCGGACAGGCCATAATTGTCGACCAGGCCGCCATCGAGCAGTTTAACGTAACGCATCGACCCGTCGTGATAGCGCGCATTGGCTTCCGCGAACGCCTTCAACAAGGGTTGCGCATTCGGGTCGTTGCGGGCGCGCTCGATCCATGCGGGCAATTGCGTCGCGCAGCCGCCGGGATAGGTCTCCAGCACGATCGGCGCAAAGGCGAACGGCACCGCCGCCGAAGCTGCGACCGCTTCAGCGAGGCGGTAGGAACGGATGTCGCTGCACAACGCGTCGAAGGCGGTCTTGCCAAACACAAACGGCGTGCGGTTATAGATGTCGGACGCGTTGATCCAGACCCGCGGCCGCCGGTCCTCGCGAAACACATCGAACCGGGCTCCGTCGAACAGGTTTTGGTCGAGCCAATTGGTCAACTGGCTGTTATTGACGCCGCCGCCCAGCGCCCGGCCAAGATTGCCGAGCGACAGTTGGGTGTTGAGGCTCTCTTCGGCGTTGCGCAGCAGGAAACGTTCGCGGAAATCATCCAGCGCCGCGCGCTTCTTGAGACCGAAATAGGCCGCCGTCACCGAGCCGCCGGACACGCCGGAGACGAAGTCGACGCGGTCGAGCAGCGTTTTGCCCTGGTTGGAACCCGAACGGGACCGATCAAGCTCGGTCAGTACTCCGAAAGAGAACGCCGCCGCACGCGTGCCGCCGCCGGAGAATGACAACCCTAACAGCAGATCGTCTTCGTTGTTCGGAACCGCTAGTCCAACATTATTGTCGCTGAGGGCCGTACCGAGCGGCGCATTGCCGGGCAGATTGTAGACCGTCGCGCATCCGGCCAGGATCGCTGCACATGCGATGGCCGCCCCCGCTAAACCCCACGCCCGCATGTTCAGTACTCGCACGCAAAACTTTTGCTGCGGACCCCGCCTCCGCTAACGATAATCTTAACATGAACAAGGTGGCGCCGAGGTGGCCGCGCATACCGCGCGCAAACAGGGTTAACGTCGCAGACGCGTATTTATACGCACGAGTTCCCGAGCAAGGATTGAACAATCTGATCCCATTCGGCCTCAAGAGGACCGCTCGCGGCCGGTTTGCCGGCCTGGCGATACCAATAGCCGGCATTGCCGAGATCGCCTTCGACGCGGTGCAGATAGGCATGCACCCACGCCGCGTCTGAGGTCGCTTCGTCCTGCGCGATGCTGTGCGCCTTGTCCCAGTTGCCCTTGGCCGCCCACCACATCGCCACCAATGCCGGCGCCAGATCCGGCGCCGGCGCTGCGTCAGACAGTGTGGCTTTGAAGTCCGCCAAAACTCACCACCATTTTGTGGGCGTGAAGCGGCCCGCTTCCTGCTCGATCACCTCACCCAGCGAGAACAGCGTCTCTTCATCGAACGGACGGCCGATCAGTTGCAGGCCGAGCGGCAGACCCTGGCTATCCTTGCCGGCCGGGATCGCAATTCCCGGCAATCCCGCCATGTTCACGGTCACCGTGAAGATGTCGTTGAGATACATCTCGACGGGATCGGCGCCCTTTTCGCCGATGCCGAACGCGGCCGACGGCGTCGCCGGCGTCAGGATCGCGCTGACGCCCTTGGCGAAGCAATCCTCAAAGTCCTTCTTGATCAGGGTGCGGACTTTTTGCGCACGCAGATAATAGGCGTCGTAATAGCCGGCCGAGAGCACATAGGTGCCGATCATCACACGACGACGAACCTCCGCGCCAAAGCCTTCGGCGCGGGTGTTCTCATACATCTCGCCGATGCTGCGGCCGGGCACGCGCAGGCCGTAGCGCACGCCATCATAGCGCGCGAGATTGGACGAGGCTTCGGCGGGTGCCACGATGTAATAGGCCGGGAGTGCGTATTTGGTGTGCGGCAGCGATACTTCGACCAATTCGGCGCCGGCGGCCTTCAGCCACGCCGCGCCTTCAGTCCAGAGCTTTTCGATTTCGGCGGGCATGCCGTCGAGGCGATACTCCTTGGGGATACCGATCTTCATGCCCTTCACGGATTTTCCGATCGCGGCTTCGTAATCCGGCACCGGACGATCCACTGACGTAGTGTCCTTGGGATCATGACCGGCCATCGAACGCATCAGGATCGCCGCATCGCGCGTGGTTCGCGCGATCGGCCCGGCCTGATCGAGCGAGGACGCAAACGCGACGATGCCCCAGCGCGAACAACGCCCATAGGTCGGCTTGATGCCCACCGTGGCGGTGAACGCGGCCGGCTGGCGGATCGATCCGCCGGTGTCGGTCGCGGTCGCGCCCATACACAACAACGCCGCTACCGCCGACGCGGAACCGCCGGATGAACCGCCCGGCACCAGCGCGGTATTTGAACCCTCGCGCCGCCACGGATTGACCACCGGGCCGAAGCACGAGGTCTCGTTCGACGAACCCATCGCAAACTCATCATTGTTGAGCTTGCCGAGCATCACGGCGCCGTCGCGCCAGAGCTGCGAGGTGACGGTGGATTCATACGGCGGCACGAAGTTGCCGAGGATCTTCGAGCACGCGGTGGTGCGCACATCCTTGGTCGCGAACAGGTCCTTGATCCCGAGCGGAATGCCCGCGAGCGGGCCGCCCTCGCCCTTGGCGATATTGGCATCCGCCTGACGCGCCATCGCCCGCGCCTGATCCGGCGTTTCCAGCACGAAGGCATTGAGCGCACGCGCGGCCTCGATCGCCGACAAATGCGCGTCGGTCAGTTCAAGCGACGTAAAGGATTTGTTCGCGAGGCCAGCCTTGGCCTGCGCGATCGTCAGCGATGTCAAATCGGTCATTTATTAACCGGGCTGCAGAAGAAGGGAGACAGGGTCTTGTCGTTGGCCGGATCGTCGCGGCGTTTCTTGTCGTCGGCTTCCAACTGGTCGAGCACGGCATCCATCGCCTTGTCGGGATCGGCCGCCTTGCCCTGACGCTCCATGGCGTCGACGTAGTTCATGTAAGCCGCGTAGGCCTTTTCATCGTCGCAAAGCATGCACATCGGATTTCCCGTCTCTAAGACAGAGCCTCTATATTTGACGCGTTTTCTTTACGCGAACCGGTATCCACTTCGCTCGACAACGCTACGGTTTATTCCACGACCTTCGGCACCAGGAAGAAATGATCCTGGGTTTCCGGCGCGTTCCGGACCACTTCGTCGGCGATCTCACCGTCATTGACCACGTCGGCGCGCTTTTTCATTTCCATCGGGGTCACCGACGTCATCGGTTCGACACCCTCGACATTGACCTCGGACAATTGCTCGACAAAGGCCAGCATCGCGTTCAGCTCGCTTTGCAGATGCGGTATTTCCGGTTCAGTGACCGCAATTCGCGCCAGATGCGCGATACGGCGGACGGTGGCGGCATCGACGGACATTATATATGGCCTCAAATGGCGGATTTCAGTCCGCCGTATAGCAGAGGGTGGTTTTGCGCCGCAACCGCGGGAGCCCCCCTAACCGGCCAATTTGGGCTCGAAACCCTCAAACGGCGCCCCGTTTGGCCAGCTTGCCGCCCGCGTGGTATGCGAGGCCATGCCTGCCCTCATATTACCGTTGATCGACGCTGTCGCGCACTGGCCGGAACGCGGTGCGCTGGTCGGGCTGGATCTGGGCACCAAGACCATCGGCGTCGCGGTGTCCGATCCCGATCGGCGGCTCGCCACCGGGGTCGAAACCATCCAGCGCAAGGCATTCAAGGCCGACGCCGCGCGCCTGATCGCGATTGCCGCCGAGCGCAACGCCGTCGGTTTTGTGCTGGGGCTGCCGATCAACATGGACGCCAGCGAAGGCCCCCGCGCGCAATCGACCCGCGCCTTCGCCCGCAATTTCTCCGGCCTCACCAAACTGGCCATCGCGCTGTGGGACGAGCGGCTCTCTACGGTGGCGGTCGAACGCGAATTGATCGGCATGGACATGAGCCGCGCCCGCCGCGCCGAGGTGATCGACGAACACGCCGCGATCTTCATCCTGCAGGGCGCGCTCGACCGGCTGGCCAACCCGCGCGACGTGGGCGGGGATCGCTGACGATGGGGGTTGTGCTTGCGGCCCTGTTGCCGGTGTTTCTGCTGATCGTTCTGGGTTTCGCCTTGAAGCGAAGCCTGATGCGGCTGGAGACGCAATGGCACGGCCTCGAGCGGCTGACCTATTACGTGCTGTTCCCGGCCCTGCTGATCCAGACGCTGGTGAAAGCCGATCTCTCCAGCGTGCCGGTCGCCGGTGTCGGCGGCGCGTTATTGTTATCGGTGCTGCTGATGTCGCTATTGTGCCTGGCGCTGCGCCCCGTGCTCGCCAAGTTGGCCGTCGATGGTCCCGCCTTTACCTCGATCTTTCAGGGCGCCACCCGCTGGCAGACCTACGTGGCGCTGGCGGTGTGCGGCAATCTCTACGGCAATACCGGACTGGCGCTGGCCTCGGTGGCGATGGTCGCGATCATTCCGCTGGTCAACGTCACCTCGGTTTCCGTGCTGGCGCATTACGCCGCGCCCGAAAAGCCCTCGGTGCGCAGCATCGCGATGACCGTGGTACGCAATCCCCTGATCTGGGCCTGCGCCATCGGTTTGGCGATCAATGTCATCCACCTGCCGCTACCGCGCATCTGGCATGAGGTGGCCGATGCGCTTGGCCGCTCCTCGCTCGGGATCGGTCTTCTGGTCACCGGCGCCGGCCTGCAACTCCAGGGCATGTTTCGTCCGGGCATCGCAGCGTCGGTCGCGGTGATCCTCAAACTGATACTGATGCCGGTCCTCGCGGTCGCGCTGGCGCTGGTGTTCGGCGTGTCCGGCTCAAATCTGGCGATCGTATCGGCCTGTGCGGCGGTGCCGGCGTCATCGAGCGCCTATGTTCTGGCGCGGCAGATGGGCGGCGACGCGCCGCTGCTGGCGCAAATCATCACGCTGCAAACCATCCTCGCCGCCCTGACGATGCCGATCGCGATCGCCTTGGTGGCGTGATCCCGGCGCGGCGCTTAAGTGGATCCGGCCAGCAGAAAGGTCTGCACCACCGCGCCGAGATTGTTGAGGCCGTGCAGGATGATCGTCAGCCAGGTCGAGTGATAGCGGTAGCGCAGATAACCCAGCAACAGCCCGATCGAGAACACTTCGCCGAAGAAGAACCATTCATATTGCAGGTGCAGCGACGTCCACACGATCGACGACAGCAGGATCGCGCCGTACGGCCCGAGAAACGACTCCGACCATCCCCGAAACAGAAAACCGCGCGCGAACAATTCTTCCGTGACGGGAGCTGCGACGCAGAAGGCGATCACCAGAAGCCATAGCGCGCCGTCGGCGCTCGCCGATTTCAGCACATCCATCATGAAGCCGGGCGTGGCGTCGCGCCCGGTCGCGCGCGACAGTTGATCCCATCCGAGAACCAGCACGACGAGCGCGACGACACCGATCGCAAGATCGGTCCATTTCACGCCGCGCAGCGCGAGATAGTCGTTAAACGGCGTGCGCGACAGGCGGATCGCGAGCCACAGGGCAGCCAGAACAGCCGGGAGACCCATGATCACGGACAGCGAAATCGTCAGGCCACCGCCGAGCACATTCACCGCGGCAGTGACATCGATCGGGCCGTCCTGCCGCAGGATAAACCAGGCCACCACCGCCAGCTGTCCCAAAAACATCGCCGCGAAGATGAACAGGCCCCATAACGCGGTGCCCCAAAACTTCCAGATCCGTGGCGGACGTTGCACGGGGATAGCGGGCGAAGGCGCTTCCGGCGTCAGCGCGGCGGGCGTCATTGCGACAGGACTTGCGGGATCGAGGGAATCCATCAATGGGCTTTCAGGTTTGTCGTCATGCCCGGATTTGATCCGGGTATCCACGTCTTACTTTGACGCGAGATAAAGACGTGGATGGCCGGGACATCTGCGCGAAGACGCGCTTCACGCTTTAGCCCGGCCATGACGAATATCGGTCCGCGGCAGGTTCTCCCGGCATTCACGGCAGCGCCCGCTCCAACAAACCCCTGACCTCGTCCTGCCCGAGATCGACCGCGCCGTACATGCTGGCGTGATTCCCGGCAAGCCGGGTGGCCGCGAACAGTTCCGCATGGCGGGGCGAGACTTGATTGAGCGCCGCGGCGGCCGCGAGCAGCGCCAGCCTCTCCACTGCCAGCCGCGCCACCCGTTCGCCATCAGGCCGCCGGAATGTCTTGCCGATAAACGCCGCCGCCTCGGCCGCGCCCGGCAAGCCCGTGGTTTCCCCGGCAAGCGTTTGCAAAACCGCCGACGCCGCGTCCGCCTCGCGCGACAACGCGCGCAACACGTCGAGGCACATCACATTGCCCGAGCCTTCCCAGATCGCATTGACGGGCGATTCCCGGAAATGCCGCGCCAGAATGCCCTCTTCGACATAGCCATTGCCGCCGAGACACTCCATCGCTTCGTACAAAAAGCCCGGCGCGCTCTTGCAGACCCAGTATTTGATCGCCGGCGTCAGCAGCCGCATATAGGCGGCCTCGCTTGCATCATCCGGCGCGCGGTCGAACGACCGGCACAGCCGCATGACCAGCGCAATGGAAGCTTCGACATGCAGCGCCATGTCGGACAGCACCGCCTGCATCAGCGGCTGATCGGCCAGATGTTTCTGGAACACGCTGCGATAGCGCGCGTGATGCAGCGCATGCGCCAATCCGGAGCGCATCAGGCCGGCGGAAGCGATCGCGCAATCCTGCCGCGTCAATTGCACCATCTGGATGATGGTGCGGATGCCCTTGCCCTCATCGCCGACGCGCATTGCATGAGCGCCGTTAAATTCGACTTCCGACGACGCATTGGAGCGGTTGCCGAGCTTGTCTTTCAGGCGCTGGAACGCGATCGCGTTGACCGATCCATCCGGTGTAAAGCGCGGCATGAAAAAACATGTCAGTCCTTCATCGGCCTGCGCCAGCACCAGGAACGCATCGCACATCGGCGCCGACATGAACCATTTATGCCCGGTGATGCGATAGGCATCGCCGTCGCGGACCGCGCGCGTCATGTTGGTGCGCACATCGGTGCCGCCCTGCTTCTCGGTCATGCCCATGCCGAGCGTCATGCCGCGCTTGGTCGGCCATGGCGCAAAGGTCGGATCATAGGCGCGCGTCGCGATCACCGGCATCACTTTCGCCAACAGATCCGGCTGCGTCGCCAGCGCCGCGACCGAGGCGCGGGTCATCGTGATCGGGCACAAATGTCCGGTCTCGACCTGGGCTGCCATATAGAACTTTGCCGCGCGCACCACTTCGGCCGCACCGCCGGCGGGCTGGCCCTGCGCAGTCCATGTTGAATTGTGGACGCCGGCATGGGCGCTGTGCGCCATCAATTCGTGATAGGCCGGATGAAATTCGATCTGATCGCGGCGATTGCCCCGCGAATCAAATGTCTTCAGCTTTGGCGTGTTCTCATTGGCGAGCCGGCCCCGTTCGGCCATCGCAGCCGAACCCCAGTGCTGCCCGAATTCGGACAGCTCGGTCGCAACCCCCGCCCCGCCGTTGGCCGCGACCGCTGCGACCAGCGGTGCATCCGATGTGAACAGATCGACATTCCAAAACGGCGGCGACTGGTTCAGCACGTCATGGGTGGCGGATGAAGCCTGCTTCATGGCCTTGTCTCGAACGGGTCAAGAATCAATTGCGGCGAGCTGTGATTGCGAAACCATAAGCGTCCTGGCCGGCCCCCGACAGCGAAAAATGCCACCGCGACGGCCGCACAAAGTCCCCGCTGTCCGAGTCTTGTTCCCGGCTGTGATGACCGACGGGAATCAATATGACAAAGACCGGGGAGAGTTTTGCCATTCCACGGAGCTTCCGGTTTTCCAAACTGCCCCGCAGCTCAGGTCTGCCGCGTCTTGTCCGGTTTGGTCTTGGAAGCCATGATCGGAAGGACGTCTCCTGCGCGCAGCGGCCGACCGTCGGGGAACGCAGACATCTGCAGACTTGACGTATGCGATGCTCCATCCACCGGCGAAATATACGCAACGCGAACTTCAATCTTGTGCTTCACGTCGTATCCCTGCCACTTCGGGTGCTCGCGGGTCAAGCGCTCGGCAATGTCGCAACGCACCAGGTCGGAGGTCGACGTCGTCTTCCTGATAACCCCGCGCTCGACTTTTTCCATATAGCACTGCTCGTTGATGGCGCTGATGCGCGCATCGACGCGCTGAAAGTTCGCCCTTTTGTCATATTGGTCGTAAGCAGAGATGCCGGCAACGCCGACGGCAACAATTGCAAGGGCTGCTAGACGCATGCTTTGTGCTCCCGAGTTGCTCTTACATGATAGGATCGGCAATTAAAGAGTGTTGAACGCGCTCTCGGCAACCTTCGCAACGGCAAGCGATGTCTTGCATAAATGCTTCGGATTTGAGGAAATTCCTTTGCGCTATCGCGGCCGCGTGATCGGAAAATCATAGGCGGGACCGGCCCTGCCCGGCAGCGAAAAATGCCACCACTCTTTGGCGTAGTTTACAAAACCCTGCTTCGCCATCGCATTCACTAGCAGGTTTCGCCACCGGCGCTGGGCCGGCGTGATCGAACTGGCCGCGGTATGCGCCTTCAGATCGGAACAATCATAGCCGGTGCCCATATCGACGCTGCCTTCGGGCGCGCGGGCGACCTCGGGCGCGGTGCAATCGGCATAGGCCTTGTCGGGATCGAACGCCGGGGAACGCCCCGCTGTCAGGTCAACCAGTGTCAGATCGACCGCCGCACCGGTGGAATGGCCGGAATGTTCGGCGATATAGCCGAGCCGGAACAGGTCCTGCTTGCTGAACGCCGGATTATAGCGGCGCTCGGCGGGTGTTTCCCGGCCGTTCTGCGCCCACAGCACCATGTCATGCACCGCACGCGCCGGGCGGTAGCAATCCAGCATCTTCAATGACAGTTTTTGCCGCGCGAGTTCCGCCTGCAGGCGCTTGAGCACCAGTCCCACCTCGCGCTTCACCACGCATTCGGCGGCGTCGTAACCGGGCAGCGGCCGGCCCACGAAATTATTCGAGCCGGCATAGCGGATGTCCTGCAGAATGCCGGGATCGATGTCGCGCAGAAAGGCAAAACCGCCCGGCAAACTCTGCGCCGCCGCTGACGAACTCCATGCAATGGCAATCAGCGCGATCACACTGGGTTTCACGAGTCGGCCCCTTTCATCGTAACGATATCCGCAGGGGCCAAAAATAAAAGAGGCCGCCAATCGAGGCGGCCTCTTTGTTGTCAGGCTGAGCGCTATGCGCGGCCCGGCTCTTTTTCTTTGTGGGCGTCTTCCTTGGGGACGATCTCCGCTTCTTTTCCAGACTGGTTGCCTGGATTGTAATGGTGTTTTCCTTCTGGTTTTTCGCCGGGCTGCTTCTCGTTCGGATTCTTGTTGTCGGCCATGTGATTCTCCTTGAACAGGACAATGCCAGCGAGCGATGCAAGTTCCGTTTTATGACGCTATTGAGCCAGAAAACACAGCCGGACCGGCTTGTGTCGGGATGTGACGGCATCACGAAAATGAGACATCTCAGGGGATAACTCGCAGGCGCCCTATTCGCGCTTGCCCGATCCGCCATCCGCCCCTATAGCTCTCGTTTTAATGACCCCTGCATCGAAATCGACCTTCGTCCTCGGTCACCGGCATCTGCTGGGAATCGAGGGCCTTTCCGCGCCCGAGATCACCGGGTTGCTCGACCTTTCCGAGGAATATGTCGAGCTCAACCGCCAGGTCGACAAGAAGCGCACCTCGCTTCGCGGCCGCACCCAGGTCAATCTGTTCTTTGAGGCCTCGACCCGCACGCAATCCTCGTTCGAACTGGCCGGCAAGCGGCTCGGCGCCGACGTCATGAACATGTCGGTGTCCTCGTCCTCGATCCGCAAGGGCGAGACGCTGATGGACACAGCCGTCACGCTCAACGCGATGCACCCGGATATTCTGGTGGTCCGGCATCACGCCTCCGGCGCGGTCGAACTGCTGGCGCGCAAGGTCGACGGTTCCGTGATCAATGCCGGCGACGGCGCCCATGAACATCCGACCCAGGCGCTGCTCGATGCGCTGACGATCCGCCGCAACAAGGGCCGGCTTGAAGGGCTTGTCATCGCGATCTGCGGCGACGTCATGCATTCGCGCGTCGCGCGCTCCAATATCCTCTTGCTAAACACCATGGGTGCCCGGGTGCGCGTCGTCGCCCCGTCCACGCTGTTGCCCCGCGGCATCGAGCGGATGGGCGTCGAAGTCGCCCGCGACATGCGCGAAGGGCTCAACGGTGCGGATATTGTGATGATGCTGCGGCTGCAGCGCGAGCGCATGAACGGCTCATTCGTGCCGTCGAGTCAGGAATACTTTCATTATTTCGGCCTCGACCAGAAGAAGCTCGCTTACGCCAAGCCCGACGCGCTGGTGATGCATCCGGGGCCGATGAATCGCGGCGTCGAAATCGATTCCATCGTCGCGGACGGCGCGCAGTCGTTGATCCGCGAACAGGTTGAAATGGGAGTGGCGGTGCGGATGGCGGTGCTCGAAGCGCTCGCCCGCAACCTGCCGAACGCGTGACATCATGCTGACCGACCGCCGCCCGATCCTGCTTGCCAACGCCCGCGTGGTCGATCCGTCCCGTGATTTCGACGGCCCCGGCGACGTGCTGATCGCCGATGGCCTGATCCGCGACTCAAAACGCGGCATCGGCGCTGCCGGCGTCCCCGAGGGCACCGACATCATCAATTGCGCGGGCCGGATCGTCGCGCCCGGATTGATCGACATGCGCGCCTTTGTCGGCGAGCCCGGCGCCAGCCACCGCGAAACCTTTGCCTCGGCAAGCCAGGCGGCGGCGACCGGCGGCATCACCACCATCATCTGCCAGCCGGATACCTCGCCAGTGATCGACAATTCCGCGACAGTGGATTTTATCCTGCGCCGCGGCCGCGATACCGCGATCGTCAATATCCACCCGATGGCGGCGCTCACCAAAGGCATGCGCGGCGAAGAGATGACCGAGATCGGCCTGTTGAAGGCCGCCGGTGCCGTCGCGTTCACCGATGGCGACCGCAGCGTCACCAATGCGCAGGTGATGCGCCGCACCCTCACCTATGCACGGGATTTTGACGCGCTGATCGTGCACCACACCGAAGACCCCCATCTGGTCGGCGAAGGCGTCATGAACGAGGGCGAGTTCGCCGCCCGGCTCGGACTGATCGGCATCCCCAACGCCGCCGAGGCCGTGATGCTGGAACGCGATATGCGCCTGGTCGCGCTGACCGGCGCGCGCTATCACGCGGCATCGCTGAGCTGCATCGAGTCACTCGAAATCCTCAAGCGCGCCCGCGATGCGGGTCTGGCGGTCTCGGCCTCCGTGTCGATCAACCATGTGACGCTGAACGAAAACGACATCGGCCCGTACCGGACCTTCTTAAAACTTTCACCGCCGCTGCGCACCGAGGACGACCGGCTGGCGCTGGTCGCGGCCGTCGCGTCGGGCCTGATCGACGTGATCATGTCGGATCACAATCCGCAGGACGTCGAAGTGAAGCGCCTGCCGTTCGCGGAAGCCGCCTCCGGCGCGATCGGGCTCGAGACCATGCTGTCGGCGGCGCTGCGGCTGGTCCACAATGGTGAGACCGATTTCAAGACCCTGATCCGCGCGATGTCGACCCGCCCCGCCGAACTGCTGGGCCTGCCCGGCGGATCGCTGCGCGCAGGCTCCCCCGCCGACGTGATCGTGATTGATACCGATACGCCCTGGGTGCTTGACCCCGCCGATCTCAAATCGCAATGCAAGAACACGCCGTTCGACGAAGCCAGGTTTTCGGGCCGCGTCGTGCGCACCATCGTCGGCGGCAGAACCGTGTTCGAGCATGTCTAATGCGCGGCAAATTTGCGGGCGCAGAAGGAGCAGCGCAGATGTCGCTTAACGCGTTCCTGCCGGTAGCATTCATCCTCGGCTATTTGCTGGGATCGATCCCGTTCGGGCTGATCCTGACACGGCTTGCGGGCACGCAGGACATTCGCTCGATCGGCTCCGGCAATATCGGCGCCACCAACGTGCTGCGCACCGGCCGCAAGGGCCTCGCCGCGGCGACATTACTTTGCGACATGCTCAAGGGCACCGTCGCGGTGCTTATCGCCAACTACTTCGGCGGCTTCAACGCCGCGATGCTGGCCGCACTTGGCGCCTTTCTTGGCCATCTGTTTCCGGTGTGGCTGAAGTTCAAAGGCGGCAAGGGCGTCGCGGTTTATATCGGCATACTAATCGCGATGTTCCCCCCTGCCGCCGTGGTGTTCTGCGTGCTGTGGCTCGCAACCGCCTTTACCACGCGCTATTCTTCGCTCTCCGCGCTGGTGGCGAGCTTTGTCACACCTATCTTCCTGTGGTGGTTCGGCCTTGCCCCCCTGGCGTCGCTGTTCGTCGTGCTGACGTTATTGCTGTTCTACATGCACCGCGAAAACATCAAGCGGCTGCAGGCCGGCACTGAAGGGCGGATCGGCTCGAAGTAATCTATCGCCGCGCCAGCGCGTCCTCCACAAAGCGCGCCGCCACCAGCGCTTTGGCATCGTCGCCCACGCCCGCGATCACCTGCACGCCCACCGGCAATCCGCCTTCCGCGATGGTGGCGGGAACGTTGACGCAGGGCACGCCCATCAGGGTCCACAACTGGTTGAAACGCGCATCGCCTGTCGAATCCAGCCCCTTCGGCGCAGCTCCGGGCGCCGAGAACGTCAGCAGCACGTCAACCTCCTTGAACACCTCCGCCAATGCGGCACGGGCGCGATACGCGATCGCGCAGGCATCGTCGTAGGCGGCGGGGCTTATGTCGCACGTATCGTCCAGCCGCTTGCGCAGCAGCGGCGGCACGACCTCGTATTTGGTGCGGTATTCCCAGGCCATCGCGAGATGCGCCTCGAAAAACTGCACGATGTTATGAGCACGCCACGCTTCCCCGATGATCTCGGGCAATGCCAGCGGGCGAACCGAGGCCCCGGCCCGCTCCGCCGCCTTGGCCGCGATCTGCAATGCTTCGGCGCTGGCCGTTTCCGGCGCACCGGCGAAATCCTGCATCACGATGCCGATGCGCGGCGCCTGCATCGCGGTATCAGGCAACAATTCGGGCCGGCCGGTGATGGCCGAAAGCCCGTGCGCCAAATCGTCGACGCCGGCCGCGAACAGTCCGAGCGTATCCAGCGTCCACGAAAAGCATTTCACGCCGGTCTTCGGCAATAGATTGAACGACGGTTTTATCGCGGCCGCGCCGCAGAACGAAGCCGGCCGGATCACCGAGCCGCCGGTCTGCGTCCCCACCGCCAGTGGAATCATGCCGCCGCCCACCGCCGCCGCCGAGCCCGACGACGATCCGCCGGGCGTATGACCGTTGTTGTGCGGATTGAGCGTCGGCGTCGGATCGTTGGCCGCGAACGCGGTGGTCGTGGTCTTGCCGATGATGGTCGCGCCCGCCTGCTTGAGCATCATCACGATGGGCGCATCCGCGCGCGGCTGCCAGCCGCCGTAAATCGCCGCGCACCCCATCTCGGTCGGAAAATCCGCGGTGTCGATGATGTCCTTGATGCCGACCGCGATGCCCCGCAACGGGCCGGTGCTCGCGGCGCGGGCTTTGTCGCTGAGAGCCACAAAAGCGCCAACGGTCTCTTCCCGCGAACCGATCGCTTCCCGCGTCTGGGCGATGGCGGCATCGGGCGACAATTCGCCCGCATCGATACGGCGCTGGAGGTCGGCGAGCGAAATCATCGGCATGTTTTCCTGACGTGGACCGAAGTGCTTTTACGAAGCGTGTAAGGACGGGGCAAGCACCCCCTTCCCCACGCCCTCAGGTTGATCCATTCTCCCGGTCGAGGACCGAATGGACAAGCAAACACCCAACACGACCCATCTCACCGACGTCCAGCGCATCGACTGGCTGCGGCTCATTCGCTCGGACCGCGTCGGGCCGCATACCTTCCGTTCCCTGATCAATCATTTCGGCAGCGCGCGTTCGGCGCTGGAGCGGTTGCCTGATCTGGCGCGGCGCGGCGGCGCCGATCGGCCGGGACGGATTTACAGCGAAAGAGGATGCGCGCGCCGAGCTTGCGGCCAGCAGGCGTCTCGGCGTCAGCCTGCTCGCACCGGGCGAAGCCGGCTATCCACCGCGGCTGGCAATGCTGGACGATGCGCCGCCATTGCTCGGCGTGCGCGGCGCGCTTGATGTGCTGATGCGGCCGATGATCGCCATTGTAGGTTCGCGCAATGCTTCCGGTGCGGGGCTGAAATTCGCAGGCACCCTGGCGCGCGATCTCAGCGACGCCGGTTTTGTGATCGCTTCGGGACTGGCGCGCGGGATCGATCAGGCCGCGCATCGCACGAGTATCGCCGGCGGCACCATGGCGGTGCTGGCCGGCGGTCACGACAAGATCTATCCGCCCGAGCATGAGGATCTGCTGGCCGCGATCGTCGCGTCCGGCGGCGCGATTTCCGAAATGCCGCTCGGTCATGTGCCGCGCGCCCGCGATTTTCCGAGGCGCAACCGGCTGATCTCGGGTGCCGCGCTCGGCGTGGTCGTGGTGGAAGCCGCGCATCGCTCGGGATCGCTGATCACCGCGCGCATCGCTGCCGAACAGGGCCGCGAAGTGTTCGCAGTGCCGGGCTCGCCGCTCGATCCCCGCGCCGCCGGCACCAATGATCTGATCAAACAGGGGGCGACGCTAATCACGGAAGCGACTGACGTGATCCAGGCCGTCGAGCCGATCATGGGCCGGCCGATCGAGCTGCGCGAACCCGATGATGATGTGTCGCCGGATTTCGAACCTGAGGCTGATGATCGCGCCCGCATCATCGATCTGCTCGGACCGACGCCGCTGCTGCTCGACGACTTGATCCGGATGGCCGGCACGTCACCGGCGATCGTGCGCACGGTGTTGCTGGAGCTCGAACTCGCCGGACGGCTGGAGCGTCATGGCGGCGGACTGGTGTCGCTGATTTAGCGGTGGCTTCATCTTTCGAGACGCGCGCAAGAGCGCGCTCCTCAGGATGAGGTCCCATGTCCCTCATGGTGAGGAGCGCGGCATAGCCGCGCGTCTCGAACCATCAGCCCCAATCAATCCGCCTCATTGCGCCGATCGAACCGCGCCCGCGCGTCCTCTATCGCGATCTGATGATCGCTGGCCCATTTGCCGAGAGCTTCCACCGGCTGCCACAGCCCTCGCCCGAGATCAGTGAGTTCGTAATCGACCCGCGGCGGAATGGTGGGAAATACCGTGCGGGTCACCAGGCCGTCGCGCTCCAGGCCGCGCAAGGTCAGGGTCAGCATCCGCTGCGAGATGCCGCCGACCATGCGCTTGATCTCGTTGAAACGCCGCGGGCCGTTGCCGAGCAGCATGATGACGAACACGCTCCATTTGTCGCCGACCCGCGCCAGGATCGAGGCCACGCCGCGGCAGTCGCTTTCCAGATGCGCGAGGGGCGGCAGGACAGGCACCTTTATGTGCTCGGGTTTCAAAATTGTGCCTTCTTGCGGGGTTTGCGGACAGTCACTCATATGTCCTCAGTTACAAACATATACCAGAGGTGACCACCATGAAACTCCTGCATATCGATTCCAGCGTTCTCGGCCCCCACTCCGTCAGCCGTCAGGTTTCCGCCGCGATCGTCGACCGGCTGCGGCTGGAAACGCCAAATCTTGCCATCACCTACCGCGACCTCTCCTCGACGCCGCTCGCGCATCTCTCTGGTTCGCACCTCGCGGCCGCCCAAGGTGCGCCAACTGAGGCCGCGCTCGCGCAGGATCTCGCCGCCGGTCAGGCCGTGATGGATGAGTTCCTCGCCGCCGACATCGTGGTGCTCGGCGCGCCGATGTATAATTTCACCATCCCGAGCCAGCTGAAGGCCTGGATCGACCGCATCGTGGTGGCGGGCAAGACATTTAAATATGGCGCGCAGGGCCCCGAGGGCCTGGCCGGCAACAAGCGCGTCATCATCGCGGTCTCGCGCGGCGGCTTCTACGGCCCGGGCACGCCGGCCGCGGTCGGCGAACATCTCGAGACTTATCTGCGCTGGGTGTTCGGCTTCATCGGCGTCACCAATCCCGAATTCATCCCGGCTGATGGCATCCAGATGGGACCGGAACATCGCGAGAAAGCGCTGGCCGGCGCGTTGCACGCCGCAACCAATCTCAACGCAGCCTGACAGGGATGAGACGCCGCCCGTCGCCGAACCACGGCGGCGGGCCGGTGTCGTCGCTACAAAATATAATTGAGCGGATTTAGTACCAGACGCCGGGGACATCCATCAGGATCGCAATCAGCGAAGCCAGCAGACCAATTCCGGAGAATAACGCGATGGGGACCAGCGGATGATCGTCTAAATTCTTCGGTGATGCCGTTGACACAAGTATCGATTGAGAGATGCGCGCGGCTTTCGGCATTCCAAATTCCCCAATGCAAAAGTGCTCAAATATCCCGGCCCATAAAGGGGTCTGTGCACTGCGGCAAAGGTTCAACGTATCAGTGTCGAATTTGAAAATACGTCCACGAGATGACGGAACCGGTCAGCACAACCGAGGTGAGATTTTCACCTGAGCGAGCTGACCGGATTTTCGCAAAATCCTTACCCGCGATAGATCGGCGCGCCGGCCGGCGAACCGGTGGTGCCGCCATCGACGAAGATTTCCGCGCCCTGAATGTTCGACGCATCGTCGGAGGCCAGGAACAGCACGGTCCTGGCGACTTCTTCCGGCTTGCCGAAGCGTCCGAGCGGAATGGCTTTCGAGATATGGCTTTCCAGCGCCACGATCGCTTCCGGCGTCGGCGCGTTGCGATTCCAGATCGGCGTGCTGGTGCCTCCGGGCGACACCACATTGACGCGGATACCGCGCGGCGAAAGCTCCGACGCCATCACGCGCGCCATCGCCCGCACGCCGGCCTTGCTGGCGGCATACGCCGCATAGCCGGGATTGCCGAGCACGGATATCACCGAGCCGTTCAGGATGATCGAGGCGCCGTCATTGAGATGCGGTACAGCGGCCTGCACGGTGAAGAACACCGCGGTGATGTTGGTCTTGAGCACCGACTCGAAGGTTTCGAGCGAGGTGCCGCCGATCGGCGTGTTGGCGGCAATGCCGGCATTGGCGAAGACAATGTCGAGCTTGCCGAATTTTGCCGCCGCCTGCGCGACGGCCTTTTCGGTCGCCGCGATATCGGTCGCGTCGGCCACGATGGCGATCGCGTTCGGTCCCAATTCCTTGGCGGCCGCTTCCAGGGTCGCCTGATTGCGGCCGGTGATGGCGACCTTCGCCCCCTCCGCCACGAACAGCCGCGCCGTCGTAAGCCCAATGCCGCTATTGCCGCCAGTAATGAGTGCCGTCTTGCCCGCGAGCCGCATGATGATCTCCTGTCAAGTGGTTGCATTATTAAACCATGTTGCTATCTAGGGGATGTGGTTTCATAATGCAACTACACAACGCCGTGACCGGAGCGCGCGCTCCGGCGAGCGCCAACGCGCCGAAGGGATGGCCATGGTGAAACGGACAAGTTTTGAAAATGCCGGCTGCCCGGTGGCGCGATCGCTCGACGTGCTCGGCGACTGGTGGTCGCTCCTGATCATTCGCGACGCGCTCTTAGGGAAACGCCGCTTCAGCGAATTTCAGAAGAACCTGGGCTGCGCGAAGAATATCCTCACGGTGCGGCTGCGCGCTTTGGTGGAGCACGGCATCCTGACGACAGCGCCCGCCTCCGATGGCAGCGCCTATCAGGAATATCTCTTGACCCCAAAGGGACGCGGCGTGTTTCCGATACTGGTCGCGCTGCGGCAGTGGAGCGAGGAATTCGGCGACACCAGCGGAATTGCAACACTCCTCGTTGATCGCGGCACGGGCCGGCCGGTGCGAAAGCTCGAACTGCATGCCGATGACGGCCGGCTGCTGGGCCTCGGCGATACCGAATTGCGGCCCAATCCGAAGCTCAAACGCCGCCAGAGCGTTTCAGCGTAAGCAACGAAGAACCGCGCTTTACGACAAGTTTCTCTTGCCGCGGAGCCGAACGCGGTCCTCCGCTTCCATCTGCGCCATCTCGAGCAAACGCACCAGCATGCCCAGCCGGTGCCGCCGCGCCAGCCTGGCTAACGCTGCCGCGGTCTCCGCGATGAACGCCGCGGCCTCGTCGGGGTCGCCGTCTCCCGGCGGTTCGTCGGTTGGCGACCCCGCACCCTTCTCTGGGGATGCTCGTGTCCGCCGGGCAACTTTCTTGGTCAAAAAAACATCCAATGCCGTGTAATATTGAAAGATACTCTTTTCGAGAGCGCAACTTTAGGGCGGTATTTCACAACTTTTTGGACGGTAGCACGCTGCCGTCAGGCGTGAGTTCAACATCTGGCGATTTGACACCGGGCCCCACTGCACCCATGTTCGCCCTGAAACGGCCGACGCGAGTTTCGCGGAACCGGCCTTTATTTTTCCCGTAAGCTATTGGAATGACATGAATATCGTCATTGTCGAGTCGCCGGCGAAAGCCAAGACGATCAACAAATATCTCGGCGCCTCCTACGAGGTTCTGGCCTCTTTCGGCCATGTCCGTGACCTCCCGGCCAAGAATGGATCGGTCGATCCGGACGCCAATTTCCAGATGATCTGGGAAGTCGACCCCAAGGCGGCCAGCCAACTCAATGATATCGCGAAGGCGCTCAAGGGCGCCGACAAGCTGATCCTCGCAACCGACCCTGATCGCGAGGGCGAAGCGATCTCCTGGCATGTGCTTGAGGTGCTCAAGGAAAAGCGTGCGATCAAGGACCACAAGATCGAACGCGTGGTGTTCAACGCCATCACCAAGCAGGCGGTGACGGACGCGATGAAGAACCCGCGCCAGATCGATGGCGCACTGGTCGATGCCTATATGGCGCGGCGTGCGCTGGACTATCTGGTTGGCTTCACGCTCTCGCCGGTGTTGTGGCGCAAATTGCCGGGCGCGCGTTCCGCCGGCCGGGTGCAGTCGGTCGCGCTGCGGCTGGTCTGCGACCGCGAACTCGAAATCGAGAAATTCGTCCCGCGCGAATACTGGTCATTGGTCGCGACCTTGACGACGCCGCGCGGCGACGCCTTCGAGGCCCGCCTGATTGGCGCCGACGGCAAGAAGATCCAGCGGCTCGACATCGGTACCGGCGCCGAAGCCGAAGACCTCAAAAAGGCGATCGAGGCCGCCAACTTCTCGGTCTCTACCGTGGAAGCGAAGCCCGCGCGCCGCAATCCGCACGCGCCCTTCACCACTTCAACCTTGCAGCAGGAAGCCAGCCGCAAGATGGGATTTGCGCCCGCGCATACCATGCGGATTGCGCAGCGACTCTATGAGGGCATCGACATCGGCGGCGAGACCACCGGTCTCATTACCTATATGCGAACCGATGGCGTGCAGATCGACGGCTCGGCGATCACGCAGGCCCGCAAGGTGATCGGTGAGGATTACGGCAACGCCTATGTGCCGGATGCCCCGCGCCAGTACCAGACCAAAGCCAAGAACGCGCAGGAAGCGCACGAAGCGATCCGGCCGACCGACCTGTCGCGCCGCCCGGCCGATATGCGCCACCGCCTCGATACCGATCAGGCCAAGCTCTATGAGCTGATCTGGACCCGCACCATTGCGAGCCAGATGGAATCGGCCGAACTGGAACGCACCACCGTCGACATATCAGCCAAGGCAGGCTCGCGCGTGCTCGAACTGCGCGCCACCGGCCAAGTGGTGAAATTCGACGGCTTCCTCGCGCTCTATCAGGAAGGCCGCGACGACGATTCCGACGATGAGGATTCGCGCCGCCTCCCCGCCATGAGCGAAGGCGAAGCGCTCAAGCGCAAGGAATTAGCTGTCACGCAGCATTTCACTGAACCGCCGCCGCGGTTTTCCGAGGCGTCGCTGGTCAAGCGCATGGAAGAACTCGGCATCGGCCGTCCCTCGACCTATGCCTCGATCCTGCAGGTCTTAAAGGACCGCGGCTACGTCAAGCTCGAGAAGAAGCGGCTGCACGGCGAGGACAAGGGCCGCGTCGTGGTCGCGTTCCTGGAAAACTTCTTCGCGCGTTACGTCGAATATGATTTCACCGCCGCGCTGGAAGAACAGCTCGACCGCATCTCCAATAACGAGATTTCCTGGCAGCAGGTGCTGAAGGATTTCTGGGGCGACTTCATCGGCGCGGTCAACGAGATCAAGGATCTGCGCGTCACCCAGGTGCTGGATGCGCTCGACGACATGCTGGGCCCGCACATCTACGCGCCGCGCGAGGATGGCGGCGATCCGCGGCAGTGCCCGACCTGCGGCACCGGCAAGCTCAACCTCAAGGCCGGAAAGTTCGGCGCCTTTGTCGGCTGCACCAATTATCCGGAATGCCGCTACACCCGCCCGCTCGCGGCCGACAGCGAAGCCAGCGCGGATCGTATTCTCGGCAAGGATCCGGTGTCGGATCTCGATGTCGTGGTGAAGGCCGGCCGGTTCGGCCCTTATATTCAGCTCGGCGATCAAAAGGATTATGCCGAGGGCGAAAAGCCCAAGCGTGCCGGCATCCCGAAGAACATGTCGCCCGGCGATATCGAGCTAGAGCTCGCCTTGAAACTGTTGTCACTGCCGCGTGAAATCGGCAAGCATCCGGAAACCGGCGAGCCGATCACGGCGGGTCTCGGCCGTTTCGGCCCGTTCGTGCGCCATGAGAAGACCTATGCCAGCCTCGAGGCCGGCGATGAGGTATTCGACATCGGCCTCAACCGCGCGGTCACGCTGATTGCCGAGAAAATCCTGAAGGGCCCGAGCGGCCGCCGCTTCGGCGCCGATCCCGGCAAGCCGCTCGGCGATCATCCGACGCTTGGCGGTGTCGCGGTCAAGAGCGGCCGCTACGGTGCCTATGTCACGGCGGGCGGCGTCAACGCCACCATCCCCAGCGACAAGACGCAGGACACCATCACCCTGCCGGAGGCCATCGCGCTGATCGACGAGCGCGTGGCAAAGGGTGGCGGCAAGCCCAAGCGTGGCGCCAAGAAAGCCAAGCCGGCCAAGCCTGCAAAAGCCGAGACGGATGCGAAGGCGGCAAAACCCGCCAAGAAACCCGCAGCCAAGAAAGCAAAACCGAAATCGGAAGCCGCCAGCAAGGCGCGCGCGCCCGTGACGGCCAAAACCTCGCCTTCCAAAACTGCAAAGCCGATCGCCAAGAAGAGCGCCGGGAAGGCAAGCGGATAGCGTGGCAAAACAACGCGACAGCGGTTTTCCGAGCCGGGATGCCATCGTCGCTTTCGTTCGCGCGCAATCTACCGATGTCGGGACCCGCGAGATCGCGCGGGAATTCGGCCTCAAAAATGCCGACCGCATCGAGCTGAAGCGCATCCTGCGCGAACTCGCGGCCGACGGCACCATCGCCAAACGCGGCAAGAAGATTCACCAGCCGGCGGCGCTGCCGCCGACCGTGATGGCCGACATCACTGGACGCGACAGCGACGGCGAACTGATCGCCAAGCCCACCGAATGGGATGAAGAGGAAAGCGGCGCCGCGCCGAAAATCCGCATTCATGTCCCACGGCGACCGCAACCTGGCACGGCGGCGGGTGTCGGCGACCGCGCGCTGCTGCGTGTCGAGAAATCCGATGACAGCGAAGGCGCTGTTTATCGCGGGCGCGTCATCAAGGTCATCGATCACGCCAGAACCCGCGTGCTCGGAATCTTCCGCGCCCTGCCCGCCGGCGGCGGACGTCTCATTCCAGTGGACAAGAAACAGGCCGGCCGCGAATTGAACATCGCCGCGGCCGACACCGGCGGCGCCGAGGACGGCGATCTCGTCAGCGTCGATCTCGTGCGCTCGCGCGGTTTTGGGCTCGCTTCCGGCAAGGTGAAAGAACGGCTGGGCTCGCTGTCCTCGGAGAAAGCGGTCAGCCTGATCGCCATCGCAGCCCATGAAATTCCGCAGGCGTTCTCGCCCGCCGCGTTGCGCGAAGCGGAAGCCGCAAAGCCCGCGACGCTGGCGGGACGCGAGGATTGGCGCGAACTGCCGCTGGTCACGATCGATCCGCCTGACGCCAAGGACCATGACGACGCGGTTCACGCCGAACCGGATTCCGACCCGAACAACAAAGGCGGCTACATCGTCCATGTCGCGATCGCCGATGTCGCATTCTATGTGCGGCCGGGATCGGCGCTCGACCGCGATGCGCTGACCCGCGGCAATTCGGTGTATTTTCCGGACCGCGTGGTGCCGATGCTGCCGGAACGAATCTCCAACGATCTGTGCTCGCTGGTGCCGGGCGAGCCGCGCGGCGCACTGGCGGTGCGGATGGTGATCGGCAATGACGGCCGCAAGCGTTCGCATACTTTCCATCGCATCCTGATGCGCTCGGCCGCCAAGCTCAACTACGCGCAGGCGCAAGCCGCGATCGATGGACGGCCTGATGACACCACCGGCCCCCTGCTCGATCCGATCTTAAAACCGCTCTACGACGCCTACGAAGTTGTAAAAAAAGCGCGCGACGAGCGCGACCCGCTCGATCTCGACATTCCCGAGCGCAAGATCCTGCTGAAGCCGGACGGCACGGTCGATCGCGTGATCGTGCCGGAGCGGCTCGACGCGCACAAATTGATCGAAGAATTCATGATTTTGGCCAACGTCGCCGCGGCCGAAATGCTTGAAAAGAAGGCGCTGCCGCTTATCTACCGGGTGCATGATGAACCGACGTTAGAGAAGGTTCATAACCTGCAGGAATTTCTGAAAACGCTCGATCTGCCGTTCGCCAAAAGCGGCGCGTTGCGGCCCTCGCTGTTCAATCGCGTGCTGGCGCAGGTCAAGGGACATGATTCCGAACCGCTGGTGAACGAAGTGGTGTTACGCTCGCAAGCCCAGGCAGAATATTCCGCCGAGAATTACGGCCACTTCGGCCTGAACCTGCGGCGCTACGCCCATTTCACTTCGCCTATCAGGCGATACGCGGATCTGATCGTGCATCGCGCCTTGATCCGGGGCCTTGGGCTTGGCGAAGGCGCGTTGCCGGAAACCGAAACGCTGGAAACCTTGAGCGAAGTTGCCGCGGAGATTTCCGTCACCGAGCGCCGCGCCATGAAGGCGGAGCGTGAAACCGCCGACCGCCTGATCGCGCATTTCCTCGCCGACCGCATCGGCGCGACCTTTCAGGGCCGCATTTCCGGCGTCACCCGCGCCGGATTGTTCGTCAAGCTCAGCGATACCGGCGCCGACGGACTGATCCCGATCCGCACGCTCGGCACCGAATATTTCAACTATGACGAGACGCGCCATGCGCTGGTCGGCTCGCGCAGCGGTGCCATGCACCGATTGGGTGACGTTGTCGACGTCCGTCTGGTAGAAGCTGCACCAGTCGCAGGCGCGTTGCGGTTTGAGTTGCTGTCTGAAGGCCAGGTGGCTCCTCGCGGTCGCAAACGCGAACCCGGGCGGCATACGTCTAAAGCAGACACGTTTAAAACTAAGGCCAAGGCGCATCCCGGCCGCACGCCCCGTAAAAAGCTTCGCAAGCCCGGCAAGACCATGCCCGGCAAATCCCGAAAGGGCCAATCATGGAAAGCCTGAGCGCAACACCCAAGGTCTGGACCAGAGAGTCCGGAGCCGTCGAGAAGCGCAACGTGTGGACCTCGATGAAGCGCGGCTTTCGCGGCCGCTGTCCCCGCTGCGGCGAAGGCAAGCTGTTTCGCGCCTTTCTCAAGGTCGACAATAATTGTTCGGTCTGCAATCTCGATTTCACGCCGCACCGCGCCGACGACCTGCCGGCCTATCTCGTGATTGTCATCGTCGGCCATCTCCTGGTGCCGATCATCCTGTGGATCGAAACCGATTACTCGCCGCCGGTATGGCTGCAGCTCTCGATCTATTTGCCATTCACACTGATCGCATCACTGCTGTTGCTGCAGCCGGTGAAAGGCGCTGTGGTCGGCATGCAATGGGCGTTGCGGATGCACGGATTTGACGAAAATAACCCGGAGCCCTAAACGCCCATCTCACTTACAAGAAACGAAAACAGGGCGGCAGGCGTGCGATGAGTGAAACCGAGGCGGCAAAACCGGACGCAGAGCCGGAAAAAGAAGCCGATCACTTTCCTTATCGCCGCCCGGTCGATGCCGCCACGTTGATCCTGGTCGATCGCACCGGCGCCACGCCAAAAGTTCTGGTCGGCAAACGCCACGACAAGGTGGTGTTCCAGCCCGGGAAAATCGTGTTTCCCGGCGGCCGCGTCGATCCATCCGACGGTCGCGTCCCGGTCGCCGCACCCATCCCCGGCCCGCTTGAAGCGAACCTGCTGAAGGGCAAACCGAAGATCGCGCCGTCGAGGGCGCGCGCGCTTGCGGTGGCTGCGATCCGCGAGGCCTGCGAGGAGACCGGGCTTTGTCTTGGACGCAAACCCAACGGCACGGCGCCGGCGCTCGAAGGCGTGTGGAAGCCTTTTAGCGACGCCGGCCTGTTGCCCGACCCGTCAGGGCTATTCCTGATTGCGCGCGCGATCACGCCGCCGGGCCGCGTGCGGCGTTTCGACACCCGCTTCTTTACCGCTGACGCCTCGACTATCACCCACCGCATCGAAGGCGTGATCCATGCCGACGCCGAGTTGGTGGAACTGGTCTGGGTCGAACTCGGCTCAAAGCCGCTGACAGACCTGCATCCCATGACCAAGCGAGTCCTGACTGAACTCGAACGACGCCTTGCCAGCGGCCCGCTCGACCACGGCGCCGAGGTGCCGTTTTGGCATTTCCAGGCGGGCCAATGGCACAAGGATATGTTGGGGGCTTAGCGCTTAAGAGGCCTCGTCATTGCGAGGAGCACTTGCGGCGAAGCAATCCATCTTTCCAGCGTTGAAGCTTCTGGATTGCTTCGCGGAGCCCGTCATCGGGCGCGCATTCGCGCGACCCGTTGGCTCGCAATGACGATCAGGCAGAATTATCCTCCCTGCGCACTGTCAAAATCGCAAAATTCTTCTCAACCGTGCCGCTGCCTTTTACGCACGGCATCCCTATCTCCTACCTCACAACAAAACCAACACGGGAATGGGGCCATGGCACAACGTCAACTCAAGCTCGGCGCGTTCATGCGGCCGGTCAGCATTCATACCGGCGCGTGGCGCTATCCCGGGGCCTGGCCGGATGCCAATTTCAATTTTGCCCATATCAAGCAGCTGATCCAGAAACTCGAGGCCGGCAAATTCGATGCCTTCTTCATGGCGGATCACCTTGCCGTGTTGAACATGCCGGTCGATGCGTTGAAGCGCAGCCACACGGTGACATCGTTCGAGCCGTTCACGCTGTTGTCGGCGCTGGCCAGCGTCACTGAGCGGATCGGACTGGTCGCCACCGGCTCGACCACCTTCGACGAGCCCTATCACGTCGCCCGCCGCTTCGCCTCGCTCGATCACATCTCCGGCGGGCGCGCCGGATGGAACATCGTCACCACGTCAAATCCGGAGGCCGCGCTGAATTTCGGGCTTGAGGACCACATGGAGCACGCCGAGCGCTACAAGCGGGCGCGCGAGTTCTACGATGTGGTGACGGGCCTGTGGGATTCCTTCGCCGACGACGCGTTCGTGCGCGACGTCGAGTCCGGGCTGTTTTTCGATCCCGCGAAGATGCATGTACTCAATCACAAGGGTAAATACCTCTCGGTGCGCGGCCCGCTCAACATTGCCCGCCCGGTTCAAGGCTGGCCCGTGATCGTCCAGGCCGGCGCCTCCGATGACGGAAGGCAATTGGCGGCTGAGACCGCGGAAGCCGTGTTTACCGGCGGCGGCAGCCTCAGCGACGGGCAAAAGCTCTATGCCGACATCAAGGGCCGCATGGACAAGCTCGGCCGCGATCGCGATCACCTGAAGATCCTGCCCGGCGCCTTCGTCGTGGTCGGCGACAGTGTCGAGGAGGCCAAGGAAAAGCGCGCGCTGCTCGACAGCAAGGTGCATTACGACAGCGCGATCTCTTCGCTCTCGGTGATGCTGGGAACCGATGCCTCCGGCTTCGATCCCGACGGCCAGTTGCCGCCGATCCCCGAAACCAATGCCAGCAAGAGCGGCCGCCAGCGCATCGTCGATCTCGCCGAGCGCGAGAAGCTGACGGTACGCCAGCTCGCACAGCGCGTGGGCGGCTATGGCGGCCTTGCATTCGTCGGGACGCCGAAGACCATCGCCGACCAGATGGAGGAATGGCTGACCACCTTCGGCAGCGACGGGTTCAACATCATGTTCCCGTTCCTGCCCGCCGGGCTCGACGATTTTGTCGACAAGGTGGTGCCGGAACTGCAGAAACGCGGGATTTTCCGCCGAGAATATGAGGGCGCGACGTTGCGGGAGAATCTGGGCCTGCCGCGACCGAAAAACCGCTTCTTTGAGGGTTAATGCGTATTCCGCAAAAGTGGGCACCGGTTTTGCGATCAGAATACGCGCAAAACGGCTCGGAATCAGGCGCGTTTTGCCTCTGAAAACCTTGACTTTGAGAGATCAGAAGCTAGGTTGCGCGGCAAATGCGGGCCTGATGGGCCGGCGCCCAATTCCAGATATCCAGAGGTACTGAACATGGCCAAAGCGGTCACCATCAAGGTCAAGCTCGTTTCCTCGGCGGATACCGGCTTCTATTATGTCGCCAAGAAGAATTCGCGCACCATGACCGACAAGCTGGTCAAGAAGAAGTACGATCCGGTCGCGCGCAAGCACGTCGAGTTCAAGGAATCCAAGATCAAGTAATTCGGCTTCGCTGCCGGATACGAACGGGGCCTCGCGGCTCCGTTTTTGTTTGTGGGCACCTCTTCCTCATGGTGAGGGCCACGCCCGGCCTAGGCCGTCCGCAACAGCGGCGGCTCGGACGGCCGCACCAGCGCAAACGCGACCTGGATGATCCCCGCAGCCAGGCCTACCGCGACGCCGATCCGCCATGCCATGGTGTAGGAACCCAGCGCGTCGTAGATCAGCCCTCCCCCATAGGCGCCGAGGAAGCTGCCGAGCTGATGGCTCATGAAGGCGAGCCCCTGGATCATCGCCTGCCATTTTAATCCAAACATGTCGGCGACCGCGCCCGCCACCAGCGGTCCGACGCCGAGCCACAGGAAACCCATGACCGCGCCGAACAGCAACGTCGATCCTGGCGTCGGCGGCACTATGAAATAGCAGCCCAGCGCCAGCGACCTCACCACATAGATCCCGCCGAGGAGTGCCAGCTTGTTCCAGCGCCCGCCGGCCCAGCCGAAAAACAGGCTGCCCAATACGTTGAAGCCACCGATGACGCCGAGCGTTTGCGCGCTCAGCATCGGATCCATCCCGCAGATCGCCAGATAAGACGGCAGATGCGTGGTGATGAAGACAAGCTGCATACCGCAGACGAAATACGCCATCGTCATCACCACGAATGACGCGTTGCCGAACGCGACTTTCACGGTGACTCCCGCCGACGTATTGCCGATTTCGTCGGCCGCCGGTTTCGGCAGCGGAATCTTGTCGACCTTGCCGGCGAACCACGCGGCCGGCAGTAGCGCCAGCGACAGGATCACGAACCCCGCAAGCCCAGTGCGCCAGCCGTAATCCTGATTGAGGATTTGCCCCATCGGGGCCGCCATCAGCGCGCCGAGCGATCCCGCCGCCGAGACCATCCCCAGCACGGTGCTGCGCACCGTGGCAGGCACCGCGCGCGCCGCAACCGACATCGCGATCGCCGCGGCAGTACAGGCCAGCGACATCCCGATCAGCACGCCGGCGCCGATCATGATGCCGACAAAACCCTGCGCGGAGGCCATCAGCGTCAACCCGACAATGTACAGGAGCGCGCCGACCATCATGATGCTGCGAAAACCGAACCGCGTCGTAAACGCGCCAGCCAGCGGCTGCAGGAATCCCCAGGCGAGATTCTGAACCGCAATGGCGAGCGTAAAGTCGGACACCGATATGCCGACGTCGTGGGTCAAGGGTTTTAAGAAGATGCCGAGGCTCTGCCGCAGGCCCATGCTCAGGCTGAGCATCAGTGAGGCCCCGATCAGGATGGGAAGCGTAGGACGCAGCAGCCGCAGCAGGGGCATGTTGTTGTTCTTTCTTGATTCTTGCCTGAGGCGCGCGCGAAAAGCCGTTTCGACTTCCGCATTACGGAATTACACAGACCTGTGTAATTAACCTACAGCCTGGCGCGACTGTCAAGGGCGAAGACCACAGAACTGCGCAATCCACCAGTAGCGCGAAGCTGTCTCACCACCGTCGTCCCTGCGCACGCAGGGACCCATACGCCGCGGCCTGTCGGCTTAAAAAAGTGACTGTCGCGAGATTTCCTTCGACCCATGACCTGCTGTGGTTATGGGTCCCTGCGCGCGCAGGGACGACGGCGCTGCTGCAGTTATCGACTCAAGCCGCGGCAGAAACCACGCGGTTGCGGCCGTCGTGCTTGGCGCGGTAGAGCGCGGTATCGGCGCGCTTGAGCACGTCGGCGACCGCCTCGCCCTTGCGCTCCAGGGTCGACAGCCCGATCGAGATCGTGACCTCGATGCGCTTGGTGCCCTTGTTGACCGCGAAGGTCTCGCCGGCGATCGAACGCCGCAGCCGTTCGGCCACCATGCCCGCGACATGCAGATCGGTCTCGGGCATCACGATGACGAATTCCTCGCCGCCATAGCGGCAGGCGAGATCGATGCCGCGGATCGACTTGCGGATCCGGACCGCGAATTCGCGCAATACGTCGTCGCCGGCGTCGTGGCCGTAATTGTCGTTGATCGATTTGAAGAAATCGATGTCGAGCATCATCAGCGCCAGCGGCTTGCCGCGGGTCGAGGCCTGCTCGGCCAGTGTGCCCAGATGGCTTTCCATGTAGCGGCGGTTATGCAGGCCGGTCAGCGCATCGGTGATCGCCATTTCGATCGAGTTCTGCACATTGTCGCGCAGATGATCGGTGTAGCGGCGCTTGCGGATCTGGGTGCGCGCGCGCGCCAACAGCTCGTTCTTGTCGACCGGGCGCAGCAGGTAATCATTGACGCCGATCTCAAGGCCGCGCAGCAGCCGCGCATTGTTGTCGGCATCGGCAATGGCGAGGATCGGCACCGCGCGGGTGCGTTCCAGCGACCGCGCCTGGCTGCACAGCCGCAAGCCGTCGAAATTATCGAGGCCGAGCGAGACAATCAGAAGGTCGTAATTGCCGTCGGCGGCATGAAACAGCGCTTCCGACGGATTGGTTTCGACGTCGACGGTGTGCTCGGTGCTCAGCACCGGCGCCAGCCGCTCGTAGGATGACGGCCGATCGTCGACCAGCAGAATGCGCCCGCCCTTCCCGGTGTCAGCCACCGCGCTTCGCTCCGGCGCCTGCACACCGATTTCGAGCGAGGTGATGGCGCGCATGCGCAGTTCATCGGTCATCATCTTTAACCGGGTCAGCGAGCGAACGCGCGCGATCAGCACGACATCCGACACCGGCTTGGTCAGGAAGTCATCGGCGCCGGCCTCGAGCCCGCGCACGCGGTCGGCCGGGCTATCCAGCGCCGTCACCATCACGACGGGAATGAAATGCGTCGCCGGATTGGATTTCAGGCGGCGGCAAACCTCAAAGCCGTCCATATCGGGCATCATGACGTCGAGCAGGATGATGTCGCATTCGGCGCGCGCGCAGATCGCCAGCGCCTCGGCGCCGTTGGACGCGGTCATGACGTCGAAATATTCGGCCGATAGCCGGGCTTCCAGCAGCTTGACGTTGGCGGGGACGTCGTCGACGACCAGGATACGCGCGGACATCTAACTCACTCCTACCAAGATGAACCGTTACCCGATGAACCTTCGGACGGTTTCTATAAATTTGCCGACCGAGATCGGCTTGGACAAATACGCCTCGCAGCCGCCCTCGCGGATGCGTTCCTCGTCGCCCTTCATCGCGAAAGCCGTTACCGCGACAACAGGAATCGAACGCAATTCCGGATCGTCCTTGATCCAGCGCGTCACTTCGAGGCCCGATACCTGCGGAAGCTGAATATCCATTAAAACCAGATCGGGACGGAGCTTGCGCACGAGATCGAGCGCCTCGAAACCGTTGCTGGTACCCGAGGTCTGATAGCCATGCGCCTCCAGCAAATCGCGAAAGAGCTTCATATTGAGCTCGTTGTCCTCCACGATCAGGACGGTTTTTGCCATCCCGCCCTCCAATCCCAGCAATACGGTCCGATCATGCGGCGCATCAGGCGCCGCCACCGGACGTGTCAAAAACTGAATTCAAACTAGCGCCAGATTCGCTCTAACCCGTTAAGCCCGACTGCCAACTTTGCGAGAAGTGGTTTCCACTTGCTTGAACAGGTTACGCAGACTCGGGCATGATGGTTTTAAAAATAGAGACCATAAGTTACGGAAAGGCAAATAATTCAGTTGAAGAAGTCCATTCACAAGCCGAGAGAAGTAGCTGAAATCGTTGCGATTCAGGCGCTTTCCTTTGTCGCCGGCGATCCTGAGCGGCTGGGCTTGTTCCTGGCCGAAAGCGGGATCGGGCCGGAGACGCTACGCACGGCTGCGGCTAATCCGCACTTCCTCGTCAGCGTACTCGATTTCGTGATGCGCGATGACGCGACCGTGAAGGCGTTCGCAGCCGCCTCGGAACTTCACCCCACCAATATCGCCGCCGCCCGGCAGGCGCTGAGCGATCCGGCCGAAGAGCGCGATGTGCCGTGAGCGGCGCCGCGCCAGCGCTTAACGGTCCGACCTGCTTTTGCCGGGATTGCCTCGGTGATCTCGACAGCACGGCAAAGCGATGCGGCGTATGCGGCTCGCCTCGTCTGGTTCGTCACCCTTCGCTGCCCACCCTCACCCTCGCCCATATCGATTGCGACGCGTTCTACGCCACGGTCGAGAAACGCGATAATCCCGAACTCGCCGACAAGCCTGTCATTATCGGCGGCGGCAAGCGCGGCGTGGTCTCGGCGGCGTGCTACATTTCCCGCACTTATGGCGTGCGCTCAGCGATGCCGATGTTCAAGGCGCTGGACCTCTGCCCGCACGCGGCGGTGATCCCGCCCGATATGGCCAAATATGTCCGGGTCGGCCGCGAAGTGCGCCGCGCGATGCAGGCGCTGACACCGCTAGTCGAACCGCTGTCGATCGATGAGGCGTTCCTGGATCTCGCGGGCACCCAGCGCGTCCACGGCATGATCCCGGCGAAAGTGCTGGCGAGGTTCGCTCAACAGGTCGAGCGCGACATCGGCATCACGGTTTCGGTCGGGCTGTCCTGCAACAAATTCCTGGCCAAGATCGCCTCCGACATGGACAAGCCGCGGGGCTTTGCCGCGCTCGATCAGGCCGAGGCGCGTACGATGCTGGCCGACAAGCCGGTCGGCTTCATCTTCGGGGTCGGACCGGCCACGCAAGAACGGCTGTTGCAGCGCGGCTTTCGCATCATCGCCGATTTGCAGCGCGCCGACGAAACCGAACTGATGAAGCAGTTCTCGAATGAGGGCCGCCGGCTGTGGCGGCTGGCGCGCGGCATCGACGACCGCCTGGTAGTCGCAGACCGCGGCGCCAAGACCATTTCCAACGAGACCACGTTCGAGACCGATATTCGCGATTTCGCCAGCCTCGAAAAGACACTGTGGCGGCTGTCGGAAAAAGTGTCGTCGCGGCTCAAGAGCAGCGAATTGGCGGGATCGACCATCACGCTAAAACTCAAGACCGCCGATTTTCGCCAGCGCACCCGCTCGCAATCGATTCACGCCCCGACCCAGCTCGCGGCAAAGATTTTCGCGACTTCCCGGGAAATGCTGGCCAAGGAAATCGACGGCACGGCCTTTCGTCTGATGGGCGCCGGCGTCAGCGCATTGCGCCCGGGCTCGCAGGCCGACGACACCGACATGCTGGACCGCCGCTCCGCCCATGCCGAGCGCGCCATCGACGATTTGCGCAAGAAATTCGGCAATGCCGCGGTGATCCGGGGGATTGCTTATGACGGGCCGGAAAAGGCGGAGTGAGATTCTAGCCCGTCATTGCGAGCAAAGCGAAGCAATCCATCGAGCAACCAGGAAGCATGGATTGCTTCGTCGCGGAGCCTTTCATCGGGCGCGCATTCGCGCGACCCGGTGGCTCCTCGCAATGACGATCGGAGAGAGTAATGCGCTACTTCGGCGCCTCCGCCGTCTGGCACGGCTTGGAATCCTTAACGTCGAACTTTCCAAGCGCGCCGGTGATGACGAAATCATTGTAGTCGAGCACCAGCGCGCGGGAGACGCCGTTTTCGTAGAGCTCGAACGACATCGCATAGACCGGGGTTTGCTCGCCCTCATTGGGCTTGGTGTCGTGGTCGTAATAGCTCACCGTGACCGGCCACCGCTTCATCGTCTTCATGACGTCGTTTTGCGTCGACGGATCGGGTGAATCGATCGCCTTGTCGCCGGGGATCGGTTGCCCGATCACGGACAGGGTGTTGTAGACCTTCTCGCCATTGTCTGAGCCGTCATAGACCGTCAGTTCAAGCACCGACTTGCCTTCGCGCGCGGCTGCGACGATGCGCTGTATCTGCTCGGTCGGAAATACGGTTGTGCCATCGAGCGTGAACGTCTTGATCTCCGGCTGTTTCAACTTGACGGTGATGTGATCGCCGGTGCGCTCCGCGACGCCGTCGACCGGGCTGGTTTCGGTGTCGTTCATGCGCGAATCGATCTTGAAGCGGTAGCTCTTGCCGGCGCCGTCCTCCCACGAGGTCGAGCGCAGATCGCTCAGCGTTACCTTGCCCTCGCCGCTGTCCAGTTCGGACACCTGCCGGAATTCCGAGGTGTAGCCCTCGCAGGAACTGCCGGAAAAATTATAGAGAATGCGTCCCCGCGCGCTGTTGATCGCATTGGAGCCGCGCGATTTCAGCAGGCTGAGCTCGTAAAGCGCCTGGTGCGGCAGAAACGCGCCACTGGCCGCGGCGTTGGCCCGCCCCGGAACGAAGCTAGCCCCAATGGCGACGGCGGCCATTGTCAGCGCCAACGATCTGACATTACGAGGCGAAATCAGCAATGCGCGGGCCATGTTTTTTCCTCGGTATGGATTCTGTGACAGTATTCAACGCGATATTGTGCCGCAACTAGGGCGCGTCACGGAAAAGGTGTATTTACCCGGGAATTGCCATGTTTTTCGGCATTTGTCCCCCGATCTGCCCTCGCTTGCATGTAACGGCACGATGCGCGAAACAAAGCGACACGGTGGCGTTCCCAGGAGCGCGATCACATCAAACGGGGACGAAACATGGCGGGTACGGTCGAACAGAAGCTTGCGGCACAGGGCATCACCTTGCATGCGCCTCCGAACCCGGTGGCGAATTATGTCGGCTTCGTGCGCACCGGTAACCTGCTGTTCGTCTCCGGCCAGGTCTGCGTCAACCCGGACGGCAAACTGATCGCCAAGGGCAAGCTCGGCGCCGGTGTCACGATCGAGCAAGGCAGTGCCGCGGCGCGCGGTTGCGCGATCAATTTGCTGGCGCAGATCAAGGCCGCGCTTGGCGATCTCGACAAGGTGGTCCGCGTGGTCCGGCTCGGCGGTTTTGTCAATTCGGCGCCGGATTTTCTCGATGGACCGAAGGTGCTGAACGGCGCTTCCGATCTGATGGTCGCGGCCTTCGGCGACAAGGGCCGCCATGCCCGCACCACCGTCGGCGTCTCCTCGCTTCCGATCGATGCGGCGGTCGAGGTCGAAGGCGTCTTCGAAGTCTCGTAAGAGGCGTCAGGTGCCCGCACCCGACTGGCTGACGGCGCGGCCGGTAGCCCATCGCGGGCTGCACGACCGTATCCGTGGCGTCATCGAGAACATGCCGGGTGCGGCAGCCGCTGCAATCGAGGGGAATTTCGGCATCGAGTGCGATATCCAGCTCTGCCGCCGATGGCGAGGCAATGGTGCATCATGACGATGCGCTGGGCCGTCTCACCGAAGGCAAGGGCGACCTGCTCAGCCTGACCTGCGCGCGAACTCCAGGCCGTAAAATTCAAGGACACAGTCCGAGCGGATGATGACGCTCGGCGATCTTTGCGCGCTGGTCGACGGCCGCGTCCCGATCATCATCGAGGTGAAGAGCCATTTTGACGGCGACCGCAAACTGGTGACGCGGATGGCGCAGGTGCTTCAGACCTATGCCGGGCCGGTGGCGGGAATGTCGTTCGACCCGGATCAGGTGGTGGCGCTGCGCCAGATCATGCCGGGACTTCTCCGCGGCATCGTCGCCCAGCGCACCTACTCCGAAGCCGACTGGCCCGAAGCGTCGCCCGCCCAACGCCGCGGCATGCTGCATCTCCGCCATGCCCTGCGCACCCGGCCGCAATTCGTGGCCTACTGGGTCAATGAACTGCCCTCGCTTGCGCCCTGGATCGCGCGCCACGTTTTCGGCCTGCCGCTGCTGACCTGGACGGTGCGAACTCCCGAGCAGCGCGAACGCGCCGCTCGTTATGCCGACCAGATGATCTTTGAAGGTTTTCAACCGGGAACTTGAGCCTGACGGCAACCCTTGAACTCTATGCCGCAATGCACGATCTTTATGGTTGGTCACCACGTGCTGATGGCTGATCGCAAACGTGACCGGTCCAATATCGTCGATGGCCTCATCCGAAATTACCCTCGAAGCAGTCTCGTCCATCAGCCAGATCGCGGCCCCGGAATGGGACGCCTGCGCCAATCCGGTTCCAGATCCCGATAGCCTTGAGAGCCTCGACACGCTGGCGTCATCCTGCCCCGCAGGCGACCCGCGCCACTGTCTCAAGACATCGCTTATAACCCATTCGTTTCACATGCATTTTTCTCCGCCTTGGAGGCATCGAAATCGGCCTGCGCCCGCACCGGCTGGGGACCGCGCCATCTGCTGGCCAAGCTCGACGGCAAGATCGCCGGCATCGTGCCGTGCTATCTGAAATCGCACTCCCAAGGCGAATATGTCTTCGACCGCGGCTGGGCCGACGCCTATGAGCGCGCCGGCGGGCAATATTATCCGAAGCTGCAGGCCTCGGTTCCCTTTACGCCGGCCACCGGGCCGCGGTTATTGATCGCCGACGGCGCCGACCGGGAACGCATCGCGACCGCGCTGGCGGGCGGGCTGGTCGGCCTGTGCGACGCCACCGAGGCCTCCTCGGTCCATGTGACGTTTGCCCGCGAAGCCGAATGGAAATTTCTTGCCGAATACGGCTTCCTGCAGCGCACCGACCAGCAATTCCACTGGCACAATCAGGGCTACGGCAATTTCGACGATTTCCTCGCCACCCTCAATTCGCGCCATCGCAAGGCGATCAAGCGCGAGCGGCGCGACGCGCTGGCCAACGGCATCACGATTCACGCGCTCACCGGCAGCGACATCACCGAAGACGCGTGGGACGCTTTCTTCGAATTCTACATGGAGACTGGTTCGCGCAAATGGGGCCGGCCTTATCTCACCCGCGCATTCTTCTCGCTGATCGGCGAGAGCATGGCCAAGGACGTGCTGCTGGTGATGGCCAAGCGCAACGGCCGCTGGATCGCAGGCGCGATCAATTTCATCGGCGGCGACACGTTGTTCGGCCGCAACTGGGGTGCGATCGAGCATCATCCGTTCCTGCATTTCGAGGTCTGCTATTATCAGGCGATCGATTTTGCTATCGCGCGCGGCCTGAAAACCGTCGAGGCCGGGGCGCAAGGCGAGCACAAGATCGCGCGCGGCTATCTTCCCCAAACCACTTTTTCGGCGCATTACATCGCCGACACCGGGCTTCGCCGCGCAATCGACGAATATCTCAAGCGCGAACGCGCCTATGTGGCCGAAGCCGGCCGCGAACTGACCGAAGCCGGACCGTTTCGCAAGGCCGCCGACGAGCCATCTTGACCAAAAAAGTTGTGACATAAAAACAGATTTGGGGAGACGCCATGCCCGCCTATGACAGCAATAACCCTTTCGCCAAAATCCTGCGCGGCGAGTTTCCCTGCTACAAAGTCTATGAGGACGATCACGTCCTCGCCTTTCTCGACATTATGCCGCGCTGTGCCGGCCATACGCTGGTGATCCCGAAGGCCCCTGCCCGCAACATCCTCGACATCACGCCGGAGGATTTCGCCCATGTCGCGCGCGCCGGCCAGAAGATTGCCCGCGCCGCGATGACCGCCTTCAAGGCCGATGGCATCACCGTGCAGCAGTTCAGCGAACCCGCCGGAGGACAGGTGGTGTTTCACCTCCACATGCATGTGATGCCGCGCCACGAGGGTGTGGCGCTATTGCCGCCGGCGAGCCGCAAGGAAGATGGCAAGGTGCTGGAAGAGAACGCGGCGAAGCTGATGGCGGCGTTGAAGGGCTAAGCAACTCCCTCGTCGTCATTGCGAGGAGCGAAGCGACGAAGCAATCCATAGCAATGAGCGCAGATGTGGATTGCTTCGCTTCGCCCTCGCAATGACGAGGAGAAACCCTACCCCGTCTCGAAATCCCCGGCTTGCGGCGGGGCCAGCGGGGTGAAATCGCAGCGGTCGGGTTTTAAATCCACTAGCGGCGTCTCGTCGAGGCAATCGAGGCCGCGCACCAGAACCGTTGAGCCTTCGATTCCGACCAGTCTGACGATGGAGGTGCCGAGCGGGTTCGGCCGCACCGGCGAGCGCAGCGAGAAGGTGCCGCGGGTTGATTTATTGTTCTTCGGCGATTGCAGCACGAGATCCCGGCGCGACAGATGCAGCCAGTAGATCACTTCGAGCTTTTCGTAGAGATCGACGCCCTTGAGCGCCGGCACCCATGGCTCGAAAATCTCCAGCCGGCAGACCGGGCCGTCATGGCGTCCTTGTCGTGGGGCCTCGAGCCGCGAAGTCCAGGGCGTGCGGATGCGGCCGATAAAGACCAGACCGGCATTATCAGTCCTGGGCATCTCGACGGCCTGTTCGCCGTCCCGAATTTCGCTCTCTCGAACCATGTTTCTCAATCCAGTGAAATATTCTGCGCCTTGATCACCGCCGACCATCGCGCCCAGTCGGCATCGATGAACTGCTTGATCTCCGCGGCACTGCGCGGTCGAAAAACCGTATAGCCGATCTTCTCCAGTGTCGCCCGGAACGTCTCATCGTTCATCGCACGATTGAGGCTGTCCGTCAGCTTCTGGGCGACATCCTCTGGAAGCTTTGCCGGCGCCGCCACGCCGTACCAGACGCTGACGAGATAATCGGGATAACCGCTCTCGGCGATGGTCGGCACATCTGGCAGTTCGCGAAAACGCTTCGCCGAACTGACGCCGAGCGGGCGCAATAGGCCGGACCGCACCGGCGGAAGTCCGGTGCTCACCGAGTCGAACATCACCTGGATGTTGCCGGCCAAAAGATCGGTCAAAGCGGGTGCGGCGCCCTTGTAGGGCACATGGGTCATCTCGATGCCGGCCATCCGCTTGAACATCTCGCCGGCGAGATGAATGGTGCCGCCGGTTCCGGCCGAGCCGAAATTGAGTTTTCCCGGATTTTGCCGGGCATAGGCGACGAATTCCGCAATCGTCTTCGCCGGTACCGACGGGTGGACTTCCATCAGCACCGGAAAATCGGTCACCAGCGCCAGCATCCGGAAATCCCGGGCCGGGTCGTAGGACAGTTTTTTGTACAGCAGCGGATTTTGCACGATCATCGAGCCGGCCGGGACCAGCAGCGTGTAACCATCGGGATCGGCGCGCGCCACAAATTCGGCGCCGATGGCGCCCTGCGCGCCTGGCTTGTTCTCTATCACCGTGGCCTGCTTGAGATCCTTGCCGATAAAATCAGCGATCACCCGGGCGAGGATGTCGGTGGGGCCGCCCGCCGGATAGGGCACGACGAGTTTGATCGGCCGCGTCGGATAGTCCGCCGCGCACGCGCCATGCGTTTGCGCTGACGCCGCAAGACAAACGACAAGACACGCGATCAGGATCGACCGTGTCGGCCAATGCATGACGTTTCCTCAACCTCATTATTTTGACGGAGAGTAGCGCATTGTGGGTCAGCCGCAATTGCCAACCGCAGCGGCGAAAAGCAGATCAGCCAAGCCACCATTTGCCGGCCAGCATCACAATCTCGCCGCAGACCACGCCGGCAAAGATCGATCGCCGGGCCGCGAAGAAAGCGGCACAGCCCGCCGCGAGCGCGGCATAACGCACCACGCCGGGCACGCTGGCCAGCGCGCCGGGCGGCTGCACCAGAATTTGTGCGATGACGCCGGCGAGCACGGCGGTCGCCACCGCCCTCACCCACACCAGCAGTTCCGAACCCTCGTCGATGCCGCTGCCGAACCAGAGCCCGAGCATGCGCCATATCTGATTGGGGAATACGCCGGCCACCAGCAGGATCACCAGCGCATGCCAATCGCCGATAAACTCGCTCACATAGCTCATGCGCGAGCCCGCCATCGATGAACGCCATAGGCGATCGTGCCCGCAGTGACGCCGCTGACGAGAATGTCGACGCCGCTGTTCAACAGTGCAGCGACCGGAAACAGCACCAGTCCCAGCACCAGCGCCACCGCGTCGGATATGTCGCGGCAGTTACGCGCGGTGGAGAACAGAAACGCCAGCGGCGTCAGCATCAGGATCGCCGCGCCAAAGGTTTGCGACAGATTGGCCGCGAGGCTGTAACCGATCGTCGTCGAAATCAGGCTGACGGAAATCAGGCCAATGCCAAGCCCATGGATAAACGCGATCCGCCGGTCGCGTGGCACCTGCGGCAGGAAGCGAAAACATTCGACCCACAAAGTCACCGCGGTCAGGTGAGCCACCAGAATGAGATGCCGCCGTTTGGTTTGCGGCGTGCGCATCATCGGCAATACCGACACCACCATTGGAAACAGGCGGATAGCGCTGACGGTGACGGCGAGCGCGGATTGGATCACGGTCGCGCCGGAACCAAGCGTCGTGATCAGGATGATCTGCGCAGGTCCCGCCCAGACAAACGCGGTACTGGCCATCGCCCATGCCAGGCTGAAATGCGTGTCATGCGCGAGCGCACCGATGCCGATATAGGTCGCGAACAGCACCAGCGTCAGCACCGTCGAGCCAACCGACCGCGCCCCCCATGCGAACGCGCGCAGGGAACTATGCCATTGGGGTGAGTCGAGAGCGGGAAGCGACACGGATTACCAGACAAGTGAGTCGTGGCCCGCATAACGCTGATGAAACAGGCTGGGGTCAAGGAACCGGGATTCAGGGCTGGCATGCACGCGCGAGTGCCCGGAGCGTTTTCGAGCGAAGTGGATACCGGTTCGCGTGAAGAAAACACGTCAAAACAAAAACTAGAGCCCGGTTCTGATTTAATCAGAACCGATAAGGCTCTGGACGCCCCGTCAGCCCCTGACGTTCATATTACGCAGCACGAGACAGGCGCCGCCGGCACGGCGGATGCGGTTGCAAAGATCGTCGGCGGCGGGGCGCGTATCGGCGCCAATCCGCACCTGATAGAATGTGCGGGTACCGCGGCTGCGGAACACCGAACCCAGCAAACTCGGATCCTGATCGCCGATCACGGCGTGCAATTTCGTCATCGCGCGTGAATACATTGCCAGCGCCTTGTTACGATCAAAGCCGGCCGAGAGTTGCACGCCCCACAGCCGCGCGGCGCCCAGCATCACATGCTGCTCGAGTTCGGTGACAAACGGATTGGGCGCGCGCTTGAGCAGCGCCATCAACTCGCGGCAACTGGTGTTCGGCGCGCTGTCGGGCATCTTGCCATTCTTGCCGGCCGCAGCCCAGGCATCGACCGTGTTGCCGGTGATCGCGGCGACGTAATTGCGCGTCTCCTGCGGCATCGAGCCTTTGCCCGCGAGCCATTCCTCCACCCGGCGCGGGCCGGCATTATAGGCCGCGGCGGCCAGCCCGAGATTGCCGAATTGCCCGCGCAATTCGTTGAGGAATTCGGCCGATTTCGGCAGCGCCTGTACGGGATCGAAGGGATCGAGCAGCCGGCGCTCGCTCGCGGTGCCCGGCATGAATTGCGCAATCCCCTGGGCACGCTCGCCACGGCGTGTCATCGGTCCGATCGCATCGGACTGGAAGCGGCTTTCCTGCCAGATCACGCGCGCGAAAAACTCCAGCGGCAAATCATTGGCTCTCGCCGCCAATTCGATCATCAGGCACATCGCCTCCCGTGTGTCGCTCTCGCGCGCGCCATCCGCGGGCTTCTGCGGTTCGGTGGGTTTCTGTGGTTCAGTGGGAGCCGTAGGCTCCTCCACGCTCGGCCGCGCGATTTCGCCGCCGGTCGTGGCCGGCGCCGCCTCCTCAGCCATCGTCTGCGCGGTCGGCCAGATCAGCATCATGACCACCATGCCAATCGCCGCGCGCCAACCGATACCCATTCGCAGTGCAGTCCTGTTTTCGGGCAGACCAAGCTTGACAGGGAAACGCGACAGTCTAGCTATCTAGGAAACATGGCGCGTCTATGGGGGCGCAGGAGTTCGGGAACGCAAGGTTATGACCGCAGCTTCAGACGACCTCTTGGGCTTTGCCCCCGACGACGACGCGCCAATCCCCTATATGGCGCGGACCCGCGAATATTATGCGGCGATCGGATACACCACACCCTACCGCTGGGCGCATTACATTGACGCGCCGTTCCAGCCGCTGCGAAAGCCGCTCCGCCAGTCCCGCGTCGCCCTCGTCACTACGGCGGCCCCGTTCGATCCGGCTAAGGGCGATCAGGGCCCGGGCGCCAAATACAATGGCGGCGCCAAATTCTATACGGTCTATGACGGCGATACTTCGAAGCCGCATGATGTGCGGATTTCGCACATCGCCTATGACCGCGTGCACACCACCGCCGACGACAGCGGCACATGGTTTCCGCTGCCGCAAATGCTGCGGCTGGCGCGCGAGGGAAAAATCGGCGAAGTCGCCCCGCGTTTCTTCGGCGCCCCGACCAATCGCAGTCAGCGCGTCACGATCGAAACCGATGCGCCCGAAATTCTCGCCCGTTGCCGCGCCGACGGTGTCGATGCCGCGGTGCTGGTGCCTAACTGCCCGGTCTGCCATCAGACCATCAGCCTGGTGGCCCGGCATCTCGAGGCCAACGGCATTTCCACGGTCGTGATGGGCTGCGCCAAGGATATCGTCGAACACGCCGCTGTGCCGCGGTTTCTGTTCAGCGATTTCCCGCTCGGCAATTCCACGGGCAAGCCGCAGGATCCCGCTTCGCAAGCCCAGACGCTGGAGCTGGCGCTGCGGGTGCTCGAGACCGCGCCCGGTCCGCAAACCACCGTGCAGTCCCCGCTGCGCTGGAGCAAGGACGCCGCCTGGAAGCGCGATTACAACAACGTCGCCCTGCTGAGCGCCGAGGAATTGGCCCGGCGGCGGCGCGAATTCGACGCCCAGAAGGAAGTCGCGCGTGGATTGCGCGACACCGCGGCGTAAATCCCGCCAAAAAGGCCCAAAATCCTCTGAAATCCCGGCTTTTCCGGCCGATATCGGTTTACGTTAACGCGGCATTTTACCGGTGGCGGGGTTTCACCGGCGGTAAAGCCGCGTAAAAGTGCAGTCTCTTTATCGGGATTGCCGGGAGTTTTATTCGATGTTGGATCGACGCCAGAGCGCGCGCGACAAGGTTATCTATGGCGGCGTCGCCAAGACCGACGATAGCAGCGCGTCCCGGGATTGCGTGGTCCGTAACATTTCCGAAACCGGCGCCAACCTCGAATTCAGCAACGACTTTCGCCTGCCCAAAGAGCAGATGATGCTGACCATCGCGCGCAAGGGTCGCTCTTTCCTCGCCAAGATCGTCTGGTGGCGCGATAATTTCGTCGGCGTTGCCTTCAAAGGGGAAACCCCCTCCGCGCCCGTCTCCGATATCGAGGAACGGCTGCGCAAGAGCGAAATCAAAAAGCGCCAGTTGCAGCGCCGCATCAAGCAACTTTTAGAGGGCTGAGGCCTTTAGAGGGTTGACGCGGCGAACCGCGGGCTGTCTTGCTTAGAGCTTCAAACAAGAAGCCTCAGGGAAGAAGCTCGGGAAGTCATGCGCACACTCTCATTGATTTTGGTCACGGCCGCTATTGGCTGCCTCAGCCAAACCGCATCGGCCCAGACCGCCGACCGCACCATCGAAGAAATCAAGACCGAAACCCTCGCCCGGGCACAGACCGGGGCCTATCCCGCGCTGGGCATCCAGCCCGGCGACGCCAGCGATGCGCTCGGCCGCCTCAAAACCCGCGATCCCGACGAATGGGCCGCCGCCTGGAGCGCCGTCGCCGACGGCTACATGGCCAAGGCCCGCGCCGCGAGCGACCCCAAGGAAGCCGACGCCAATTACCTGCGCGCCTGGCGGCTATATTATTTCGGGCAATGGCCCTCGCCGACTTCGGCCGGAAAACAAGCATCCTATCAGCGGGCCGTCGACGCCTATTTATTGCACGCCAAATATTTCGATCCCCCGCTCGAAGTCGTGCGCATCCCCTATGAGGGTAAGGAAATCGTCGGCTATTTGCGGCTGCCCGCCAACGCCCCTCGCCCGGTGCCGCTGGTGCTGGCGATTTCAGGTCTGGACAGCCGCAAGGAAACCGTCGCCGAGACCTATGCAGCGGCGCTGCCGGAAGGCATCGGCTTCTTCGCAGTCGACAGTCCCGGCACCGGACAGGCGCCACGCAAAGCCGATGAGACCGCCGACCAGATGTATTCGCGCGTGCTCGACTATCTCGCGACCAGACCCGAGATCGATAAGAACCGCATCCTGGTCCACGGTCAGAGCTTTGGGGCCTATTGGGCGGCGAAGCTCGCGCACACCGAGGCCAAGCGCCTGTTGGGCGCGGTGACTCAGTCGCCGCCGACCCATCGCACTTTCCAGTCGGACTTCTTCCGCAACCGGATGTACACCCGCGAATATCTGTTCGACCTCTTGCCCGCGAGCCTGTTCGTGTACGGCCTGAAATCCGCCGACGAGTTGATTGCGTTCCTTCCCAAAATGTCGCTGCAGGCGCAGGATTTGCTCGGCAAGCCGGCGGCGCCGATGCTGATCGTGGGCGGCACCAAGGATACCCAGGTGCCGATCGACGATCTCGAATTACTGATCAACAGCGGCAGCGAACCGCGCGAAGCCTGGATCAATCCAGTGGGCGGGCATATGGGCCGCAGCACGCCGACATGGCCGGATCCGGTGATTTTTCGCAAGATCATCCTGCCTTGGGAAGTGCGGCACCTCGGCCTGAAGACGGCGCCGTAAGTCCGGCGCGGTCTTTACGCTTTCAGCGCGACGTTTCCGAACGCCTTCACCAGCGAGCGTTCCAGCCGCCCGTCCATCCCGCAGAGTATCTTGTAGGCCTCGGCGCGCGGCATCGCCGGCCGGTATGGCCGGGATTCGATCAGCGCGGCGAAGATGTCGGAGATCGTCAGCAATCGCACCAGATCGGAAATCTGCGGCGCCTTCAATCCATCGGGATAACCTGAGCCGTCGAGATATTCGTGATGGTGCCGCACACCATCGAGAATCTCCGCGTTGATATCGGGAATGTCTTTCAACAAATCATATCCGATCACCGGATGGCGTCGCATGATTTCTTCTTCGGCGGGGTCAAGACGTCCGGGCTTATCGAGGATGGCCAAGGGAATACGGGCTTTGCCAATGTCATGAAGGGTCGCGGCGACGCCCAGTCGCTTGACGTCAGCCGTATCGAACCCGATGCCCATCGCGAAGCCGACCGCGACCCCCGTAACCAGCAGGCAATGCTGGAACGTGCCCTGATGATAGCGGCGGACATCGTCCAGCCATGGGCTGAGCTGTTTTTGCACGATGCTGCTGATGATGCCTGAGGTGGCGCGCTCGGCATCTGAAATGTTGAGCGGCTTGCCGTTCCGTGCCGCCGAAAACATCGCCGCAAAGGCGGCTGCGCCTTCGATGATTTCGGGTTCGGCGACGGCCACATCGGTTTGTGCCGTCCTCTCGATGATCTGCGCCAGCTTGCCCAGAACTTCTTTCGGGCGCGAAATCACCTCGGTCGCGCCGAGCGCATAGGCCTGCTCGACCATGCAGCGAACCTGGTTGCGCACCACAAACAGTTTTTCAGTGATCGCGTTCAGCTTGCGCAACACGAGCCTGATCTGCTCGACGCGCACCATCTGGCGCAGATCGGCGTCGACCATCAGCACGCCGCTTGAACTGCCGGATGCGTCACCCTCCCAGCACCTGTGGCAGGACGCTAAACCGCGGCTCCAGCATCCCGCGGATGGCCGCTATTTTCGAGGGTTCATCGGTGACGAAATGAACAAGCATTTCAAAACCACTCGGTTCAAAGCACTGAGAAAAATTGAGGTCGATCCCTCGATCTAAAGCTGCAAATCCGGCAATAACCGTTCACCTTAGGCGGGATTTCCTAATCCGCAGCTAACAATGCGAACGCACCCCGTAGTTGTACGGGGTATGGGCGCCGCGCGACCGTGGATCCTCTGCCGCTGAAAATTCCATCGCGACCGCAATCACCGGCTTCATGGTCCGGCGTCAACATGCCGCTGGCAACGCGACCGCTATGCTGTAAGCTTTGCGTCGGATTGGCCGGTCTTTTTCGTCCGGCTGCTGCAATGCAAACAAAAAAAGCAAGTTTGGAGGATTCCCCGATGTCAGCCGCTCTGACGAGCCGCGTCCCGCTCAATCGCCGCACGCTTCTGCGCGCGGGCGCCGGCATGGCCGGCATTCTCGCCACCGGCCGCGCGCCTGTATTCGCGCAAACCCAACCCAAGAAACTGGTGTTCGCGCATATCAACGCGGTCCCGGAATCGGCCGCCGTCGCGTTCGACTGGATGGCGAAGGAATTGACCGCGCGATCGGGCGGCGCGCTTGAAATGCAGTTCTTCGGCAAGACCCTGATCCCGCAAGAGCTGGAGATCATGAACGCCGTGAAGTCCGGCAGCATCGCGATGGGCAGTCCGGCGGGCGCCGCCGCCACCGTGTTTCCGGAAATGGGCGCGCTGCTGGTACCCTATCTGGTGAAGGATTACACCTCCGCCTACGCGATGCTCAACGGGCGGATCGGCGACAAGATCAGCCGCGAGATCGAGGACAAGTACAAGCTCAAGGTGCTCTGCTATTTCGATTACGGCTTCCGCCATTTCTGGACCGCGAAGAAACCGATCGTCGAGCCGAAAGATTTGCGCGGCCTGAAAATCCGCGTGCAGCAATCCAAGATCTTCGGCGACACTATCAACGGGCTCGGCGGCAGCGCGGTGCCGATGGCCTATGGCGAGGTTGTTACCGCCGCCAAGCAGGGCGTGATCGACGGCGGCGATCTGCCGGTCGTCAACATGAAGGCGCTGAAGATCTACGAAGTGTCGAAATACGCCTCCCTCACCTATCACAATTACGGCCCGACCAACGCGGTGATGAATCTCGAAATCTGGAACGGATTGACACAAGATCAGCAGAAGCTGGTGCTCGAGCTCTCCCGCACCGCGCAGGAAAAGTGCCGGCAGGCGACAGAGTCAGTCGATAATTTCAAGGAGGCCAAGCTGTTGCTGGAACCACTTGGCATGACCGTGGTCGAGTCCGATGTCGACGCCTTCCGCAAGGTGGCGCAGCAGAAGATATGGCCGGCCTATAAGGGCCAGTACGGCGCGTTGTGGGACGAGATCGAAGGTTTCAAGGCCTGAACATAAACCGCGGGACCGAAGCTTGGAGCTTCGGTTCCGTTTCTCCAGCCTCGCCTCCCTCACCCGCCCCATCCCTGTATGGAATTCCCTGACGCATGCTGCGTAACCTCTCAGCCGTTCCGAAATTTGCGGTCACGGCGCTGATCATTATTGCCATCGTCAATTTGCTGATCGGCGTGATCCTGCGCTATTTCGTCGGCGCCATCACCGACTGGCTTGATGTCGATCCCGTGCCCTTTACCTGGGTCGAGGAAGTCGGCGAGTTTTCGCTGGCGTGGCTGACCTTGATTGGTGCGGCGATCGGCATCCAGTCGCGCTCGCATTTCGCGCTCGCGGTGTTCGTGCATCGCCTGCCGCAGACGATGCAGCTCTGGATTCACCGCTTCAATCACGCGCTGATCATGGGCCTCGGCGCGCTGACCGCGTGGTACGGCTTCAAGCTCTGCCTGCTCAACCGTACCATCACCACGCCCGGGCTCGAGATCAATCTCGCCTGGCTCTACGCATCATCGGTGGTCGGCGGCATCCTGATCGTCATCTACGGCTTCGCAACCATGATCTCCCCGCTGCCGCATGGCGATCCCCAGCACTGAGACGGATTATTCATGCTGCTTGCGACTGTCGCCATCGTTTTTGCCGTCTTGATTTTGCTCTCGATGCCGATCGTGTTCGCGCTCGGGGTGGCCGGGATCGCAGGCCTATGGATCGGCGGTTACCCGATGCAGCAGCTATCCTCCGCGCTGGTGTCGGGATCGCAAAGCTGGGTGCTGCTCGCGATCCCCGCTTTCGTGTTCGCGGGCAACCTGATGGAACGCTGCGGCATGAGCCACGCGCTGGTGGAGCTGGCGCGCGCTCTGATCGGCTGGGTCAAGGGCGGGCTCGGCATGTCCGTGATCGTGGTGGCGTATTTCTTCTCCGATATCTGCGGATCGAAAATGGCTGAGGTATCCGCACTCGGCTCCGCGCTGATGCCGCCGCTGACCAAAGCCGGCTACGACCCGCGCGATTCCGCCTCGCTGATCGCGGCCGGCACCGCGATGGGCATGCTGGTGCCGCCGGCGATCTTCATGATCGTGATCGCACAGGTCACCAATACCTCGGCGGTGACGCTGTTCGTCGCCGGCTTCGTTCCGGCCATGGTGATCATGCTGTGCCTGATGGCGGTGGTTTATATCCGCGCCCGTCAGAACGACTGGCCGGTCGATTCCCGGCCAAGCTTAAAACGCCTCGGCCATGCGCTGCTGCACGCAGCGGTCCCGATGGTGGTGCCGTTCGTGATCCTCGCCGGCTTCATCCTCGGCATCATCACCGCGACCGAGGCCGGTGCGGTGGTCGCGGGCTATGCGTTTCTCGCCGCCAAACTCTATTACCGCAACGTCTCGTGGCGCGAGATGGGCCAGATCGCCTACGACAGCGCGATCCTCACCGCGGCGGTGGTGTTCCTGCTCGCCGTCGCCTCGGTCTATCAATATCTGATGGGCGTCAGCGGCGTGCCGCAATTGCTGGGCCAGGTGCTCGAACCGCTGAAGGGCCATCCGTGGCTGTTTCTAATCGGAACGGCTGTGATGAGCTGCCTGTTCGGCATGGTGCTGGAAGGCTTGCCTGCCGCGGTCGTGCTGATCCCGGTGGTGTTTCCGATCGCGGAGGCGATGGGGATCGACCCGATCCATTTCAACATCGTGCAGACCGCCGCCGTCGGCATCGGCCTGTTCCTGCCGCCGATGGGCGTCGGACTATTGATGGCGCTGCGCTTCGCCAAGCTCGGCGTCGGAGAGCACTTTCGCACCTATGTGCCGTACATGCTGGCGCTGTTTGCCGGACTACTGCTGATCATCTGCATCCCCGCGATCAGCCTGACATTGCCGCGGCTGGCGGGGTTGATGCGATAGAATGCACATAAGTAAAGCAGACGCCGATCAGGCCTGCGAAGGCGGTACCGGTATCAGCCCGTAGCGCAGCATGGTCTCTTTCATTTTTGCCGGGTCAGGCGTCGCAGCCGACAGCAGCACCGCCATATCCTTGAAATATTGCGGGCCCAATACGCCGGGGCTCAACACGCAAAGGCATGACGCCGCCGTTTGCGTCCGGTTCGTGAAGCCATGCACGATACCACGCTTGATGAAGACGGTCTCGCCGGGACCAAGGTCGATATCCCGGCCGTCAACGCGCCAGGTCGTCTTGCCGGTCAGTCCGTAAATGGTCTCATCCCAGCTCTCATGATAATGCGGGATGGGCATGCGCCCGTTCGGCTGAACCGTCATCTCGAACATGTCGAGACTCCCGGCCGTGTCCTCCTTGCTGTAGAAAAATCGCAATTCGAGGAGACCAAGAGTGATGGTTTCAGTCATGATGCTTTGCTCTCCGGGCTCGCCGCGCGCCGCCGTCAGGTTAAACCGTAGCGTCCCGCCAAAGCCCGCGCAATCTTGGCAACGGTATGTTTTTGACGCCCCGGGAAACCCGCCATTTTTACTCCTCTATTGCGCTTCACTGAGTCCCGGGAGTCAGATACTGCTCAAAGAAGCCAGTAGCTTCATGCAATCCAACCGTTGATATTGCAGGTGCGTTTTTGTCTTATCGATCGAGCATGAAGATGCGCCTGTCCTGGTTAGCCTGCGCCATTGGTCTACTTGGTTTGGGCCTCCTTGGTTTGCCGCTTGCACACGCCGAGGAGCCAAAACATCAGGAACCGGTCACTATTGTTCTCGCTGTGATGTCGGGGAAATGCACGACCCTGAAAGTCGCGGGCCGCGATTTCAGATGCCGGGCGATCGCCTTCTTTCAAACCGACGAGGGCCGCGCCAATTTTGTCATCGCGCTCGACGATCCCGCCGACAATAGCCACATCATCACCTTCTCGGGTGACAACGGCCGCCGGCCGCAGGATAATCTCTACGAACTGCCGATCGATCGCATGCTGCTGAAATCCAAGGACCGGCCGAAGGTCGATGGACTGCCGGTGGCGGAGATCGAACTCTCCGCCGGGATGTGCAAGCAGGTCGGAAATTTCGCGACGCGACTGGTGTCCAGCATCTCCTGCAGCGCAACCGATAAAAACGGCCAGAAATACGATTTGCAATACGAGTCCGATGGTTCACCGATCGAGGTGCGACGCGTCAGGCAGACCAAGGCCGGCCGTCCCGCAGTTTCGCCGTTCGATTAAGGCGCAACCGCGCCCGTCACAACATCCCGCGCGTTACTTTTCCATCGCTACGGCCAGCAAAGCCTGCGCCTGTTTTGTGGCTTCCAAGAAGGACGGCTGTTGTGGCGCGCGCTGCGTGAAGCAGCGCATATATTCATCCTCGCCGCGCTGACGAAGATTGCCGAGCTTGTCGTAGGCTTTTTTATCGATTTTCTTGAATTGGAAATCATCGTCGCCCTGCTCGGCCCGTTTGTTGTAATCGGCCCGGATGGCGAGACAGGCTTCGATCTTCACCGGAGGCTCGAGCGATCCATAGACGACATAAACCCTGTCCGCGGTAACAGCGGAAACGAACACCTCATCCGCCGCATCGGGGGTGTCGTCCTGGGTTCGTCCGGCCAGCATCGCATAGGCAGGCACGGCACCCGGCGGTTTGGCGATCGGCAGATTGCCGAGATTCACCACGGCGGCGCCGGTCGAGATCGCCTGGGTATAGAAGCTGCCATCCCGGAGGGCTGCGCCGATCTGCTGCGGCACGTTCTTGAGGCCCTTGTCCCACCAATCCTTGTGGCCGTGCAGCCAGCGTTCAAACATCGTTGGCGTCGTAACGATGATATACGCCTTGGGCTGGACGTATTCGCCGGCGGCATCCTTGGTGCCAGGCTTCGCGCCGTTCTTGCCGGTCTCGGCCTCGAAGCGCAGGCCGTCGAGCATGCCGAACCCTCATCGCCCTTGGACAGCGTATCGAGGTTGAGTTTGGCCGGGCCAAATCCCTTGTAAGCTGCGTTCCCCCACGATCGCCGTGATCTGAGTCAGGAGATCGGCGACGACGGCGGCCTCCGCCTTGTTGGCGGCATCGGAGTTGTTCGCATCGTACATCGGCTGAAGCTTCTTGATCGCGGCATCGCGGGTCGCGATGTAGCGATCCTCCGGCGTGGGCTTGAGCGGCGCAGCGCTAGAGGCGGAAAGCATCGCGGCGAAACAGGCGGCTGTGATGGCGGCGACGGTAAACTTCAAGGGCATATCGGCTTTCATTCTTGGTTCGGAGAGCTTCGCCGTTTGTCGATCCGGCGCGATATCCGGTTCAAGCCGCCGTCGCCTTGCCGCGGATCGGCGCCATCGGACGCCGCGCCTCGCCGGGCTCCAGCGTGAGGTGCTGATCGAGCGAATACCATGGCGCCGCAAAGCCAAGTTCAGACGATGGTTCGTCATGCCGCACATAATTGCCGATCAGCGCGCGCGTGACGCCGAATTGCACGTCTGAATCGATATGCGGATCATCCGGCGAGTAGATTTGCGAGACCAGCGTCTTGAAGCCCGGCTTAAAGACCATGAAGTGCAGATGCGCCGGCCGGAAGTTATGGCGGCGGGTGGCCCGTACCAACTCGCCGACGGGACCGTCAACCGGAATGGGATACCCCGCCGGCTTCACGCTGCGAAAATGAAAACGCCCGGCTTCGTCCGAAATAAAACGCCCGCGCAAATTCATCTCGGCCTGGGTGGGATCCTGGTTCTCATAGAGCCCCTCCGGCGACGAATGCCAGACGTCGATTTCAGCCCCGGCGACAGGACGCCCTTCGCGATCCCTGAGAAAACCGTGAACGACAAGCTCCGGCCCCGGCGTCGGCGAGCGCACCAGCGTATCGCCATTGGCGCTCAATGGCTGATCGTCGCGCCAGAACGGGCCGAGCATGTTGGCCTGGGTTTCGGTCTGGCCGTTATTGCCGTTGTTGAGCAGGCAGACCAGCGGGGAGACGCCGAGCGATCCCGCCATCAGCACCACCTCGTTATGTGAGGCCGTCGTCTTCTGGCCCATCGCCACGATGAGCCCGGCCGCCTGCTGGAACTCGCGTTCGGTGAGGCGAACCTCGCGCACAAACCCATGCAGATGCCGCACCAGCGCCTGCAATATCTCGCGCAGGCGCGGATCCTCGGTGCGGGTGACGGCTTCAAGCACCGCGTCGGTCACCATGGCCTGATTTTCGATGATCATGTTCGTCGCCCTCTCCGCGCTGATATTCCTGCATTGATACCGCAGGACGCGCTTATGCCAACAAAAAAGCCGGCGGTCTTGCGACACGCCGGCTTTCTTATTGGTTTATGCGATCAGCGGCTCAGGCCTTGACCAGCGGCCCTTTCGAGGCCGGGCCCTTCGAACCGCCGCCGCTCGGCCCATTCGGTTTCGGCTTGCGCGGCACCGTGCGCTTGCGCGCGCCGGGCAGTTTTTCCGGCTTCGGCGTCACCGGCCCTTCGACATATTCGAAGCCGATCTTCTCGGCTTCGGCGTCGGCACCGGCCTCGTCCTTGACCAGCACGACGCGGACATGGCCGCCGCCCTTGAGCTTGCCGAACAGCACTTCGTCCGCCAGCGGCTTCTTGATGTGCTCCTGGATCACGCGGGCCATCGGCCGCGCGCCCATCTGCTCGTCATAGCCATGCTTGACCAGCCACGCCTTGGCCGGCTCCGACAGTTCGATGGTGACGTCGCGGTCGGCGAGCTGCGCCTCGAGCTGAAGCACGAACTTCTCGACCACCATGCCGATCACATCGGCATTGAGATGCGCGAACGAGACGATCGCGTCGAGCCGGTTGCGGAATTCCGGCGCAAACTGGCGGTTGATCGCCTCGTGATCGTCGCCTTCCCGCTTGTTGCGCGTGAAGCCGAACGCCTGCCGCGCCAGATCGGCCGCGCCCGCATTGGTGGTCATGATCAGGATCACGTTGCGGAAGTTGACCTGCTTGCCGTTATGGTCGGTCAGCCGGCCGTGATCCATGATCTGCAGCAGCACGTTGTACAGGTCCGGATGCGCCTTCTCGATTTCGTCGAGCAACACCACGCAATGCGGATGCTGATCGACGCCGTCGGTCAGCAGGCCGCCCTGGTCGAAGCCGACATAGCCCGGAGGCGCGCCGATCAGGCGCGACACGGTGTGCCGCTCCATATATTCGGACATGTCGAAACGGATCAGTTCGACGCCCAGCGACGCCGCGAGCTGCTTTGCGACTTCGGTCTTGCCGACGCCGGTCGGACCCGAGAACAGATAGGAGCCGATCGGCTTCTCCGGCTCGCGCAAGCCGGCGCGCGCCAGCTTGATCGAGGCCGAAAGCGCATCGATCGCCTTGTCCTGGCCGAACACCACGCGCTTCAGGGTCTGCTCGAGATGCTTGAGCACCTCGGCATCGTCCTTCGAGACGCTCTTGGGCGGAATCCGCGCCATGGTCGCGATCGTGGTTTCGATTTCCTTGATGCCGATGGTCTTCTTGCGCTTGTTCTCGGCCACCAGCATCTGCGCCGCGCCGGACTCGTCGATCACGTCGATCGCCTTGTCCGGCAGCTTGCGGTCGTGGATGTAGCGCGACGACAATTGCACCGCGGCCTCGATGGCCTCGTTGGTGTATTTCAGCCGGTGATAGTCCTCGAAATACGGCTTGAGGCCCTTGAGGATCGCAATCGCGTCCTCGACCGTCGGCTCGTTGACATCGATCTTCTGGAACCGGCGCACCAGCGCGCGATCCTTCTCGAAGTGCTGGCGATATTCCTTGTAGGTGGTCGAGCCCATGCAGCGGATGGTGCCCGAAGCCAGCGCCGGCTTGAGCAGATTGGACGCGTCCATCGCGCCGCCGGAGGTCGCACCGGCGCCGATCACGGTGTGGATTTCGTCGATGAACAGGATGGCGTTCGGATGCGCCTCCAGTTCCTTGAGCACCTGCTTCAGCCGCTCCTCGAAATCGCCGCGATAGCGCGTGCCGGCGAGCAGCGTGCCCATGTCGAGCGAGAACACGGTGGCCGCCGCCAGCACTTCCGGCACTTCGCTGTCGACGATGCGCTTGGCGAGCCCTTCCGCGATCGCGGTCTTGCCGACGCCGGCTTCACCGACGAACAGCGGATTGTTCTTCTGCCGGCGGCACAGCACCTGGATGGCGCGGTTGATCTCGGCATTGCGTCCGATCACCGGATCGATCTTGCCGTCGCGCGCCTTCTTGTTGAGGTTGACGCAATAGGTATCGAGCGCCTCGCCCTTCTTCTTGGAATCCTCGTTGCCCTTGGTCTCGGTCTCTTCGTCGACACCGCGAACCGGGCGCGCTTCCGACACCCCGGGCCGCTTGGCAATGCCATGGCTGATGTAGTTGACCGCGTCGTAACGCGTCATGTCCTGCTCCTGCAGGAAATAGGCGGCGTGGCTTTCGCGCTCGGCAAAGATCGCGATCAGCACATTGGCGCCGGTGACTTCCTCACGGCCGGATGACTGGACGTGAATCACCGCGCGCTGGATCACGCGCTGAAAGCCCGCGGTCGGCTTGGCGTCATCGGCGCCGTCCGTCACCAGGTTTTCGAACTCGGTCTCGAGATAGTTGACGAGACTGGTGCGCAGCTTGTCGAGATCGACGCTGCAGGCGCGCATCACGGCGGCGGCATCGGAGTCGTCGATCAGCGACAACAGCAGATGTTCAAGCGTCGCATATTGGTGGTGACGCTCGTTTGCAATCGCCAGCGCGCGGTGCAGGGATTGTTCAAGGCTTTGGGAAAAAGTCGGCATTCGCGTCCTCTGTGGCCCCCGGCCATCATGATCGCCGTTGCCCGGTCAGGCAACAACAACCTTTGTCATATCGTCTGTCATATAGTTACGTCCGATCGTGGCGAAAGACCGGTTCCCGCAACTCGTTAAGTTCTGCCGGCGGGCATCCGTCATCCGCACGATGTCGATGCAAAACCCGTTCCGATTCTGGCGGATTGCGCGCGACGTCACTTCTTTTCCATCACGCATTGCAGGGGATGCTGGTGCTTGCGCGCAAAATCCATCACCTGCGTCACCTTGGTCTCGGCGATTTCATAGGTGAATACGCCGCACTCCCCGATTCCATGATGATGGACATGAAGCATGATCTTGGTCGCGGCTTCGACGTCCTTCTGGAAGAATTTCTCTAAAACGTGAACGACGAATTCCATCGGCGTGTAGTCGTCATTCAAGATCAGCACACGATAGAGATTCGGCCGCTTGGTCTTCGGTTTGACCTTGGCGATGACGGATGTGGCCGGACCGCCGGTCCCGCCGGCAGGATTCTCTTCGTTGCCCATTCGCGGGGCAGATGCGGCGGCTGATGGCACGGACGGATCAGGTTTGAAAGTTAATGGCAACATGGCACAGGCGTTCGAAATCCCCAGGAAAACTGGACTTGAAACTGGACTTGAAACTGGAGCTGCCGCCGGGTGTCTTTCTCCGACGTCGCCATCGAAGCATCCCGCAGACCTTCCAGATCGCCGCGCCCGAACGGCCTGACCCATCGACTGGATCGATAGCAGGAATATGGGTCTGGCTTCGGTTCGCCGCAAGCGCGCAGATACGGGTCAAAAGCACTGGCGACGAGCCGATTCCCGGCCCGGCGATCCCCAGGAGGTTAGTCAATCCCGGTGGGTTTGACAAAGCGCTGATCCGCGGGAGTTTAGAACAAGAAAAAGCCCGGCGGATGACCGCCGGGCTTTTGAATTTCGAGATGGCAGGTTCCCGCTTAGTGGGCCGGGGTGAACTTCGCGACAATGCCTTCCAGCGGCTTGAAGGTCTGCTTGGCGAGATCGCTGTAGAGGCCGGCGATCTTCTGCAACTCGGCCACGAAGGTCTCATAGGCGGACTTCGCGTATTCGGTCTGCACTTCGATCGCCTTGTCCAGCGACTTCACGCCGGACAGCTTCTCGACGAATGACTTGGTGTCTTCAAAGGATTTCTTGGTGTAGTCGCCATAGGCGCTGGCGATCGCCTGAAAGCCGGTCTGCAGGGTGGTCGCGGAAGCAACGACGGTGTCGAAATGCTCTTTGCCGTACTGCTGAATGTCTTCAATTTTGACCATGTAAAGGAGTCCTTTCCCAGACTGATGTCTCGTTGATCTGCCGGGAGGTCCCGGCCCCCTGACCCCACTCAATATAGTGCAATGCACAATAAAGTCAATAATTTTTGCAACGCACAAATTTGTGCTACTTTTTGCATCAAATCCCGGGGTGTTACGCAAGGGTTTCTTAATCTTTTGGAAACTCCGGCCACCTAACCTGATTCCTGGCCTGCTCGGTTCCGGGCGGCTATCCGAAAACTGTTTGTGTACAGCGTCTTAGCTAGAATAGCGGACTGATCGGCCGGTCGGACGACAGCTTAAGTCCCGACCAGGCGTCTGAGCAGGCAAACATCAGCGGCCGTCGGGCATAATTTGGCCTCACGAACCGGTGATCAAGACAGAAATTGGGACGGGGAAGTTCATGCTTCGCACAACCTTGGCTTCCTCGCGTCTGCGGGTTTGCGTTTTCGGGCTCGTTACGGTCACCACCGCGCTCGTTTTCACCACCGATGCCGCCGACGCGCGCCACTACCGGCATTACCGCCACTATGTGCGCCATCACAGCGAAGCGCATGAAAGCTATAGCCCGCAATTCTCCTCCATCATCGTCGACGGCAATTCCGGCGCGACGCTGACCTCCAACAATCCCGACGGCAGCCGCCATCCGGCCTCGCTGACCAAGATCATGACGCTTTATCTGCTGTTCGAGCGCCTCGACTCCGGCAAGATGAAGCTCGACACCGAAATGGACGTGTCCGAGCACGCCTCCGAGCAGGCGCCGACCAAGCTCGGCCTGCGCCCCGGCCAGACCATCCGCGTCGAAGACGCCATCAAGGGACTGGTAACGCGTTCCGCCAACGACGCCGCCGTCGTGATCGCCGAAGCGATCGCCGGCGATGAAGACGATTTCGCCAAGCTGATGACCCGCAAGGCGCGCGCGCTCGGCATGACCCGGACGACCTATCGCAACGCCTCCGGCCTGCCCGACGACGACCAGGTGACCACGGCGCGCGATCAATCGACCCTCGGCCGCGCCATCCAGGACCGCTTCCCGCGCTATTACCGCTATTTCTCGACCACCGCGTTCAACTATCACGGCCATTCGATCGGCAACCACAATCACCTGCTCGGCAGTGTCGAGGGCGTCGACGGCATCAAGACCGGCTACACCCGCGCGTCCGGCTTCAATCTCGTGACCTCGATGCGCCGCGGCAACCGCCATCTGGTCGGCGTGGTGATGGGCGGCCGCAGCGGCGGTTCGCGCGACGCCATCATGCGCAGCCTGCTGGCGGAAAACCTCGAAAAGGCCTCGACCAAGCGCACCGTTGCCGCGATCACCGAACGCAATCCTTCCGAGGCCAATGCCGACGTGGCGGAAGCCGAAGCCGCGACCCGGCCGCCGACGGTTCAGGTTCAGGGCGCTGTTCAGGCCGCACCAGTCGAGCCGGCCGCACCGCCGCCGGTCCGTTCAACCAGCCCCACCCTGCGGAACGTCGTGGCGGCCGCCACCGCCGCGGTGCCGTCCAAGTCTGACGCCCGCTTCGATGCCAAGCCGGAGGCGAAGTCCGAGACCAGGTCCGAGCCCGCGCCGCTGACCAACGGCGTCATCCAGACCCAGCCGATCGCGGCGATCCCCGGCTCGTCCGAACCGATGAAGCCGGTCAAGGTGAAGACCGTCCAGATCAAGGCCGGACAGGTCAAGCTGGCATCGGCCGGCGGAGCCCAGCCCGCGACGCCCGTCACCAATACGATCTCGGCACGCCCGGACGTGCCGGAGACATCGAGCGCGGTCATGGCCAAAGCCGAGACCACGAAGCCTGAATCCAGCATGCCGCCGCAGCCGGCGAACCACGGCACCGGAAACGGCGTGCTCGGCGTGTTGCCGGCCTCCAGCGTCCCGTCAGCCTCCCCCACCCAGGCGATGGCCTACGCCGATCCCGCTCCGCGCACCCAGCCCCAGGCCATTCAGCAGAACGGCGCCATCAAGCCCGAAGCCGCCCACACCGGATGGATCATTCAGGTCGGCGCGCTGGAAAGCGAAAGCGAAGCCCGCCTGCGCATCGAAGCCGCGCGCAGTCAGGCCCACGGCCTGCTCAACAAGGCCGATCCGTTCACCGAGCCGGTCGTCGCCAAGGGCGAGAGAAAGCTGTTCCGGGCCCGCTTCGCCGGTCTCGATCGCGATCAGGCCGAAGCGGTGTGCCGGACGTTGAAGCACAGCGACATCTCCTGCATCACCGTTCGCAACTGATCGACAGCATTATCAGAGCTTCATGGGCCCGGTTCGGATTTACTCGGAACCGGGCCCGAATCTTTTGCCTTAACGCGTCTCTTCGCGCGGATGACGTCCCCCGCGCCTCTTTATGCCTGGGGTGCGGCCATGACTCTGCTTTGGCTGGTCATGTTGCCGCCCCGCACAAACCCTGCGCCTGCAAACTTCTCGTCAAGATTTACCCGCTACAAACTATGAAGTGAAAGATCGACCACGCCGGACAACGGCGGGCGGCAACGGGCGTCAACCGGAGAATGAAGCAGAAGCAACTCTCGGATTTGTAGCGTTTGGTAGCGTTGCCGGAGTTAGCTGTGATGCGTGCGAAGCAAAGTATCCTTGGCCTCGTTTACACGGGCGGCGAGGTACGTCGACCCCCCCTGGTCGGGATGCAATTTCTTCATCAGGGCGCGATGCGCCCGGCCGATCTCGTCGCGCCCCGCGCCCGGCTGCAGGCCAAGGATCTGATAGGCCTCCTCGTCCGTCATTTTGCCGCTCGACGCCGCGCGGCTCTGCCCCCCTGCCGCATCGCCCTGCGCGTTCTGACGCCAGGCGGGAAACCTGCGGTCCAGATAGCTTTCAAGTAGCGGCACGCTTTCGGCATCGAGTTCCGGAATCATCGCCAGCAGCTGCGGCAGGTCGAATTCGCCGAGCGAGTGCCCGGCATTCGGTCCGGCCACGATCTGGCCCGTGAGCTCGCCGCTGTCGTGATCGAGCCTCATGTCGAAAAACTGCGAGCGGACCCGCGACTTCTGTCCCGACGAGCGCGCTCCGCCGAGGCCCCCGAACATCCCGCTGATATTGCTGAAGCCCGTCGCCCCGAACGGCGACCAGCCCAATAGACCCGCACCGAAAATGCCGAGCGGAACCGCAACCGCCAATTCACCCTTGATGCCGGTGAAGGCCGCGACCGCAAGCGCCACCACGCCGCCGCCGATCTTGACCGCGCGCGCCAGCACGGCCGGATTGGCCGCACGAAACATCTGCAGCAGCGAATAAAGTACGAAAACGGCGACGGCGCCGGCGATCAGAGTAGCCATGGGCTCAATATAGCGAGGTCGGCCGTAAAAAGCATGCCGATCCTCCCTGCCCCACCAATCAACGTGACGTCAAAGGCTCGCGGAGGGATCACTTCATCTGGCCGAGCAATTTGGCCGCACCGCTTCCGGTTTTCGACAGCAGCTGCAACGCCTCGCGGCCGCCGGCGGCATAGGCTGCCGCGGCACGCAACAGCTCGCGCAATTGCGCCGCGGCGCCGGGATCGAACCTGCACCATGCGCCACCGGTCAGGCGCGCGATTTCCCGGAACGCCTGCTCGGCCGCGACGTCATGGCCTTCCTGAAACATGAACACCGGCACCTTGAGCAGACCGAGTTCGCCCGCCTTGGCGCAGAGTGCGTCGACATTTTCTTCCATGGCGTCGCCGACGAACACCACCGCGCGCACCGCGGAGGCCACCGCCTCGCGCCGCGCTTCCGACAGCACCTTGCCGATCTGGGTATTGCCGCCCTGGCAGTCGATCTTGCCCATCAGCCTTGCCAGTTCCGCGCTGTCGGAAATCCAGCCGGTGGCGCGGCACTCACTGAGACCGCGATAATAGACGAGGCGGATATCGAGGCTGCCCAGCGCCGCCGCCTCGCGAAACATGTCGGCCTGCAGCGTGCAGGCCATGTCCCATGTCGGCTGCCGGCTCATGGTGGCGTCGAGCGCGAACACCAGCCTGCCCTTGGCGCCCGCGGCATGCGGCGACATCGCGCGGGCCTTGGCGACAAAGGCGGCAATGTCTTCCGCGGCCGACGGCATCTCCTGCGGCAACGAGCCGGCTTTGCCGGCCGCCGTGTTATGGCGAGCGGATGTTTCGGCAGGTGATTTCGGTTTGGTCGGCTCGCCGGACATAAAAGCTCGCAAATGGCTGCAAGCCTTATGTGGGCTGCGATCCCCGAGGGGTCAATGCACGCCATCTCGTCCGACCGGAGAACGGCGCGGTTCTGCGATGGAGATGAGAGCCCTTCGGACTGTTAGCCCAGGTCAGTTCTGGCAGGGTCAGTTCTGGGCGACCGGCGCATAGGGCGCGACCGGCCCGGCGTCCGTCATGATCGGCGGCAGCACCTTTGTATCGACTGGCCGCAGCGGACTGTCGTCATCAAGGAATTTATCGACCATCTGCTGGATCGATGCCTTGGCCTCGTCGGGACCGGTATCGCGCATGTCGTTGTGCTGGAAAGCGGTGTGCACGACAGTGATGCCGGCCTTCTCGCAGGTCGCCTCATCGGGAACGACACCAGGATCGGCCTTGAACACCGGATCCTTCGAGCGGAACGAGAGGATCTTGAACTTGCCATCGGTCATGAACGGCACGCGCAGATTGTCGAGCGTCACGATCTTCTTGACTTGATCGGGATACATTTTGGCAAAGTACATCGAGACGTCGGCGCCCATGGAATGTCCCACCATGGTCAGATGATCGTAGTCCGCATTCGGCTGGACCTGCCGCATTTCATCGACCGCAAAGCGGATATTGGCGATGTCACGCTCGTACTGCGGCTGGCGGCCGACATAGAGCTCGCCGACTTTCGTCACCATCGGTGCGTCGGTCGGCAGATCATGCTGGATGCTGACGACTATATAGCCGCGTGCGGCAAAGACGTTGGCGAGGAAAGAGTACTCGGTAAATTTGACGGTGTTGCCATGATTGAGGATCGCCACCGGCAGTTTGAGCATGCCGGCATTGGCCTGGAATTCCTTGTCGCGCCGCACGGCCAGATCGACGGCGACCATCCGGTTGCCGCGCGCCGGATCAGTGAACGTCAGCATCTCATGCCGGATCGCCCACTTGCTCGCCGTGAAATAGGCGACGGCGACAAGTGCGCAAAGCGAAAGCAGAATGGTAATTCCACGTTTCATTTTTGTCCTCGGCGTAACGGCGTCAGCCGTCCGAATTAGACTCTTGCCAGTCACATAATCTTAATACACAGCGCCGTGACGGGAAGAGCAAATATTGTGACTTCGCCGCCTGATCGTTGTGCGATGCACCCGAATATTGTGCAGATGCACAATCACGAATGCCTCGGACGGCGTTCAAACTGGAACGCCGCGCCTCAAGGAGCGGTTCAAAACTTCGGTAAAGGCCCGGTAAAAGAACAGGCTGGTAAAAAACAGCCTACCGGCGCCATCGTTCCACTGCTGCACTGCGAATATGAAGGAAAACCTTGCTCGCGCCGCCATCCGGATCGAGCCGGAAGGCCCGATCAGCACGTCAGTCGCACGCCCTGCCCCTGGGTATCAGGCGCCGAGGATGTCGTGGACTTCAAGCGGCTTGTCGACCTGGCTGAACCATTCGGCGCGGTTGGCCGCGCGGCGGCGGCCGCGTTCGTCGAGCGGCAGCTTGAGCTGGCGCAGCAGGCTCGTGACCTCCTCGCGGGCCGTCACATGGCCCATGCTCGGGCGGGTGCCGAGCGTGGCTTCGTCGAGATCGTCGAGTGCGGTGAGACCGCGGGGGAAGAATTCGCGGTACACCACGCGTTCGGCAAAGCCGTCGATCGAGCGGAAGCCGAGCCGGAACGACAGTTCATTGAGGCCGTCGGCGACCAATTGCTTGTTGCGCGATCCCAGCATCGACAGCCGGTTGCGCACCACGATCCAGTCGGTAGAGACGCCGTCGACCTGGCGGCGCTTGCGCCTGGTGTCGCGCACCATCTCGGCATAATGGCTCTCGCCGGTGACCGAATAGGTCGCGGGATCGACGGTTCCGAGCACATCGAAATCGAGGAAGCTGTCGTTGATCGGCGTCACCAGCGTATCGGCCATCGAATGCGCCAGCCGCATCAGATAACTGTCGGAACCGGGGGTATCGATCACGATGAAATCGAAGGTACGCTCGACCGCGGTCACCGCGGACATGAATTGCTGGAATTCGGAAGTTTCGTTGTCGGCGATCTGCATGGTTTCGCCGAGCTTGATGCAGGAATGCACGGGAAGCTCGAGATCGAGCCCGGTGCGGCGCGCCCAGGCGCGGCGGTTGTTGATGTAATGGGTGAAGCTTTGCTGGCGGCAATCGAGATCGATGGTGGCGACGCGCTGGCCGGCTTTCATCAGGGCGACGGCGATGTGCAGAGCGGTGGTGGATTTACCCGAACCGCCCTTCTCATTGCCCAGCACAACGACATGAGCCGAGCCTGATTGGCCTTGACTAGCCTGCACCAACATTTTCAACCCCTGTTGATATCTTCAAATTACGCACGACCGCGGTCAAGTGAAATGCGCAGCGCAGCGCTTTCAAATCGCGGACCGCCTGCCTTAATCATGAATCGCGGGCATGATACCGCGGGTCGGCGCGGGCATCTGTGATCGGCCGTACAGTCTCGCAGCCGAACGGCAACGCTGCCCTGTCGTATCCGGCTATTGCCTAACTTGGCGGCAGGCCACCGGCTTTGATAAGGTCGGCTTTGATAAGGTCGGCTCGCCCGCCGCCAGCTAAACCGCCAAGCAAGCCGCCGCCGATTTCCTGACCTCACAGATCGAGCCCCGATGTCGCCAAGCCCCATGATCGTCCGCACGATCCCCGCGTTACGCCGCGCTCTCGATGGCCTTCGCGCTCGAAAAGCCACGACCGCCTTGGTGCCAACCATGGGTGCACTCCATGACGGCCATGTGTCGCTGGTCCGGCTGGCGAAACGCCGCGCCAAAAAGGTCATCGTGTCGATCTTCGTTAATCCGACCCAGTTCGCACCGACCGAGGATTTCGGTTCCTACCCGCGGACCTGGAAGGCCGACGTCGCCAAACTGGCGGCCGAGGATGTCGATCTGATCTGGAATCCCGACGTCAAGACGATGTACCCCGTGGGCTTTGCGACCCGGATTCTGACCGAAGGGCCCGCCACCGCTAATCTGGAGGATCGCTTCCGTCCGCACTTCTTCGGCGGCGTCGCTACCGTGGTCGGCAAGTTGTTTACGCAGTGCCGGCCGGATTTCGCGATCTTCGGCGAAAAGGATTTTCAGCAATTGCGCGTGGTGACGCGGATGGCGGGGGATCTCGACCTCGGCGTCAAGGTCGTGGGATCGCGGACCGTGCGCGAGCGCGATGGCCTCGCGATGTCCTCGCGCAACGTCTATTTGACGCCGGACGAGCGTAGCGCCGCGACCATCCTCTACCGCGCGATGAAGCAAAGCGCCGCACGCCTGCGGGCCGGCGACGACACTGAGGCCGCGATGGCCGGCGGCGCGCAGATGATTGCGGGGGCCGGTTTTGCACTGGATTATTTCGAGGTCCGGCATGCCGAGACGCTGGCGCCGGTCGCCTCGCTCAAAGATGGCCCGATGCGGATTCTGGTCGCAGCCAAAATCGGAAAGACCCGTCTGATCGACAATATCGGGGTCTAGCGGTCTCGCCTCACCGATCTGCCGGTAGCTTTCCTGTCGCACCGCTCCGGATATAATATCCCCGAGAAATATCGCTTAATTCGCCGATGTAATTCTGATCGCGCCCGAACAGAAAGGAGGAGTGGATGCGCTTTGGTCTTCTACCCACCTTCGTTTTTTTGCTCGTTGCCGTTCGGAGCATTTTCCCGGCAGCTTCCCAACAAGCGCCCCAAAATCACCCCGCGGATTGGGCGGCGATGTTCCAGTCTCAAGTTGGGCGGTGTTGGAAAAAACTCGGTAGCAGTGCCGACACCCAAACAGCCAACGTTGCTTTCAGGATCAGGCTAAAGCGCGACGGTACGCTGGAGGGGGCGCCAGATCCCGAAGAAACAGCTGTCACCCCCGATCGGCGCACGTATCAAGAAAATGCTGCCCGCGCGATTGTCGAATGTCAGCCCTACCACTTGCCTGCTGAATATTACGACGAGTGGAAATATTTTGTGCCGGTGTTCGTCCCCCAAAAATTTACGGGAAGTTGAGCGCGGCAAACAGCCAAAGCCTGGCGGCTCTGCGACTTTAGAGCAGCCCGAGGTCGCGTAACTCGCGGCGCATCGGTTCGGGCATCGCAGCGACACTCGCAGCCGCCGCCTTGCCGAGATCTGGTGGCGCTGAGTCTTCCGTGAAATAGCGCCAGCCCTGGAAGGCCCGCATCGGCCGCGGCGAGACCGCGATCACCTTGGGCTGCATCACCAGCCGGCAGCGCCCGATACCGTCGCTATCGCGAAACGGCTCGATCGCGATGAGTTTTTCCCGCGCCGCGATTTCACCCTTGATAACCCAGTACAGCGAGCCGCCGGCGAGCAGTTCCTCGACGCGTTTGGGTGTCATCCGGGTGATGTGAATGTGGTGGCGCGGCAGACCCTTTTTCTTGGCGGTCTGCATGCGCTCGGCGACCCAACCTTTGAGTTCCTTGACGGACTCGCAGCCGACGGCAAGCTTGATGAGATGAAGCGACATGGTCGGACGTTTAGCGATCAGCGCCGGGTTTTGGAAGGATCAATCATTCGACGCGGCGGGAGCCTGTGGAGGGGCAATTGAAACCGGCGCAGACGCGGGCGCCGCGGCGCGTGGCGGTCTCGGCGCCGGCTGCTTCTTCGCCGCGGCGAGCGTGGCCGCCGGCGCGCCCGGCGGCGGCGATAACGGCACCGGCGCGGCGGCCGTCGCCACCGGCGGTTTCGGTGCAGGCGGTTTCGCCACCGGCTCTGGCGTCATGATACTGACCGGCGGGGTCGAGGCTGCGGTGGGAAACTCGGCGTTGGTCGGTCTACCCGTGGGCACCCCCGGAATAAGTGCGGCGACCGGTGCTGGCGCGGACGGCGGCGGCGCGTTCCACGTCGACGCATAACGCACGATGATGCCTTCATAGACCCGCTCGTCCATGTTGGCCGCGATCTGATGGCTGTCAGTCAGAGCGCGGAAGGCGGCGCAATCCGACGGCGTGCAATGATCCCGCGCCATCAGCGCATACGCCATCAGGCCATAACGGTCGTGCTCGACCGCGCGGCGCAGCGCCTGCAATTCCGGCGTCATGTTTTTGTTGGCCGCGGCGACATCGCCAAAGGTGGTCAGCCGAGTAATCTGGGAAGCTGCGTAGGACACCGCCGCGGCCGAGGATTCGGCCGAACCGAACAGCGACTTCTCGCATGCATTGAGGACAGCGTCGCCGGCGAGGTCATCGACACAGGCCAGCGCCGGCAGCGCCACGTTCATCGCTTGCGGCGAAGAAGGGTCAGGGGAGCCACTCTGCCCGCCCGGTCCAAATCCACGAATGGTCGCAGCGACAGCGACGGCAATCGCCAGCAGCGTGATCACCGTCAACGCGCCGTTGGCGACGGACTTCTCCGCGCGCAACAGTGTGACGAGAACGATAATCCCGAAGAATCCCGCCGCGGCCAGTGTCAACCACATCGGAAACGTCGGTGAGCGCCAGATTTGATCCAGCAACGATGCCCAGGCCCAGTTCATGCGCGTTGTCCCCTAGCGCATCATAAAGCGCATTCGGCGAAAGTGGATGCCGACTCTTTCGTAACTTGACGCAGAATGCTTCCGCGAACGGGGCCTTTTCACGGCAAGCGCGATGCAAGCCGCTTTCATTCGACCGTCCGAACAAATTTTAGGAAATTGCGAGCTGACTTTCCTTGGCCACGCGCTCGAAAGCCTCGGCCGAATGCTTGATCCGATACTGACAGTCATCGCCATCGGTTGGCAGCAGCCGGATCACTTCATAGGTGCCGCTTGCACCGGGACGTGCAACGTTGCTCGCCGTAAAGTAGACGGTCTCTCCAACGGTGTATTTGTGCTTCAACGCCCTTCTCCATCACGCATAAACGCCGGCCGCGCCCACGTGTCCCGCTGCAACGACCGACTGGAAAACAGGCTATTTCCTTAGCACAAAGCGAGGTTTCCGAGCCACGCCATAAGCACATGGCAAATGCGATGAATTTGCAGGTTTTTCAGTACGATAAATGGTTGTTTTGAGAGTTTTGGAGCCGACCGATCGGCCGCTCCGCGGAACCGCACCGAACGAGCTTCGAAACCGGGTCACTTTGGACCCGAATATGGGCCCAAATACCGAAAATGATGGAAGACGCCCTCGCCTGCGGCGGACAGCTGCAATCAAGATTGGCCGGCCGTCCCGCCTCTCCCGTGGGAGAGGTCGCCGGTCATGCGGAACCTAACGAAGCAGTTTCAGGCGGTATGCGGCAGCTTGCCGTCCGGGCTGGCATGATCCACCGCGGTGGGAATTTGCTTGGCCAGAATTTCGGAAATCTGATCGACCGGGATGTTGTACTTCGCAGCCAGCTGCCTGACGGTGTCGTTACCCAGAACCTGATGCAATTGGTCGGCCGTAATCGGCAGGTTCGCGCCGCTTCCGATCCATGATTTGACCTGATCGCCGAGGCCGGCCTGCTGCAGCTTGGCGACGATCGCCGTAAGCCCGCCCTGGCCTCCGCTGCCGAACACTTCGCTCAGTACAGCCGGCAGGACGGCGCTGCCGAGCTGGCCAAGCGCGCTCTTGAGCTCGGGTGAATTTTCCAGTAAATCAAGAATGCCCATAGCCAAACCCTTTTTGCTAATTCGCAATGCCGGTTGCGGATTCAGACCGCTTTCGCCGGCCTCCGTCAAGCCGCGATTGCAAGCAAGGCCCGGCCATCCGGCGCCTAAACCGTCTCAAATCTGTCAATCACGATGGTCTCGGCCAGCCCCCGCTTTGGTCCATTCCGCAAAAGCCGGCAGCGCCATCATCGTCCGACCACGTCGTCCGGCAGGCGGCCGAAGGCACGCCGCATCGCTTGCGCCCCGTCGCTATTTTGCGGGCAGTAGCGGTGCGCCTTCTGCCCATTGCGGCCAGTCGGCGACGATATGATCCACCACCCGCGAACCGACAAGCTCGATGTTCTCGACGGTTTCGCCAAAGCCGCCGGCAGTCTGCCCAGGCGCTGGATCGAGGTGTTGCAAGGTGGTTTCGTGCGGATTGCCCTGGTCGAAATTCACCGCGCCGCGCAAGGCCATTACGCGACCGGTCCCGTATTGGCGCGCGATCACTTGAGTGATGGCGGCGCCTTCCATTTCGGTGATGATGTAGTCGTCGGCGCCATAAAGCTTGGCGATGTACTGCGCCTGCGCCGACATGCCCGGCCCGTGAAAGAAGGTGTCACCGGTCATATGGGTTCCGGTCGCCACCAGCGGCGCGCGCCGCGCCGCGTCGTCGGGATAGCGCATGCGATAGGTGGCGGCCGCCGGCAAGTCCTTGAGCGGCGTATCCGCGCTGAGCCGCATGGCCCAACTCACGAGGCCTGGGTTCAAGCGGTAGACGCGGATCGACTCATAGCCCTTGCGCGGCATGAACAGCGGCTCGCCCGGCTTGACCTCATCGGCTGCCCAGCGGTGTCCGAGATCGTAGTCGACAAGCCAGGTCGCCCACACCACTTCGCCGATCGTGCCGCGCGACGGCGGCGTGCCGCCGACGCCGGAGAGGATGTAATAAGCCTGCGAGAAGTCGAGTTGCGGATTGAGCAGGATGGCCTGCATCGAGGACGACGACGCGACCTTGCCCATGCCCAAAATGGAGCCGCAAACCCCGTCCTGATTGCAATACACCGGATGGAGGGCGCCCCTGATCGCGATTGGTGCGCTGTCGGCCCAATAGCGGTCATACCAGTGCTGGAATTCTCCGGCGCGGCTGCCCGGGCTCTTCTTGCCGATCTCGCCGATCTCGAACATGGCCGCGACAAAGACTTTGACTTTGACGGGCGCCGCCGACATCTCCGCTGCCGGGGCTGACGTCAGAAACAGGGCTGTTGTCAACGCCAAGGCTGAAATGAGACGAAATACGCGAACTTGCCAGGGCGAAAACATGGACATGCCGACTCCACGCGATGAAAGAGCAATTCAGGAGATTACCTTGAACAAGCGCGCTTACACCGTCTCAAATCTGTCAATCACGATGGTCTCGGCCAGGCCCGCTTTGGTCCATTCCGCAAAAGCCGGCAGCGCCATCATCGTCGCCATGTAGTCCCTCACGCCCGGCTCGACCTCGATCGCATAGGTCCGGAAGCGATGCACCACCGGCGCGAACATCGCATCCGCACCGCTAAAGGCGCCAAACAGGAACGGCCCGGACACGCCGTAACGCCGGCGGCACTCGATCCAGATCTGCTGAACGCGCGCGATATTGGCGCGCGCATCCGCCGACAGTTGGATCGCCCCCACCGGCCGATGCAGGTTCATGCCGCATTCGTTGCGAAGCGCCATAAAACCCGAATGCATCTCCGCCGAAATCGACCGCGCATGCGCCCGCTCGGCGCGGCCCTCCGGCCACAGCCCCTTCTCCGGAAAGCGTTCGGCGAGGTATTCGATAATGGCCAGCGAATCCCAGACCGTGATGTCACCGTCGATCAGCGCCGGCACCTTGCCCGAACGGGTGAAGTCCAAAATGCGCTGCTTGTCGGCATCGCCGGTATAGAGCGAAATGAAAACCTCATCGAAGGCGATGTCGTTGGCGCGCAACGCCAGCCATGGCCGCATCGACCAGGACGAATAGTTCTTGTTGCCGATCACGAGCGTCAAAGTCATGCACGAAAATCCATTATTGGTTGGTGATCCCGCCTCAACATGTCCCTTGGACATGCCCTTGGCGAGCCGGTCTCGCCAATAGGCCCGAGCTTGCCGCAAGATATCACGAACCTTGGACAGGCGGCACTATCGCATCGCGCCGGTTGCCGCCATGGTCCATGCATGGCAGCATCTGACCGCAGCGGGGATAAAGCATGAGCGGCTACTGGGTCGATATTCTGGCGGTCGGATTCTTCGCCCTGGAATGGACGGTGTATGCCGTTACGCTGGAACATACCGCCTATGGGCGCGATAGCCTCTCGGCGCGCATGCACATCTACCGCGAAGTATGGATCAGGCGCATGCTCGACCGCGAGGCCCGCATGGTCGATATGCAAATGTTGGCATCGCTGCAAAACGGTACTGCGTTTTTCGCTTCCACCAGCCTGCTCGCGGTCGGCGGCGGGCTGGCGCTGCTGCGATCGACCAGCGAGGCGCTGGGCGTGCTGGCCGCGCTGCCGATCGATCTCAGCCCCTCGCCCGCCCTTTGGGAGCTCAAATGCGTCGGGCTGATCCTGATCTTCATCTATGCGTTCTTTAAATTCGCCTGGGCCTACCGGCTGTTCAACTATGTCGCGATCCTGCTGGGCTCGATGCCGCCGGCCACCAAGCGCGATACGCCCGAGGCCGAACAGCATGTGATCCGCACGACGAGACTGTTTGAAGCCGCGGGCCGGCATTTCAACCGCGGCCAGCGCGCGTTCTTCTTTGCGCTCGGCTATCTCGGCTGGTTCGTCAGTCCCTGGGTTCTGTTCGCGACCACCGCCGCTGTGGTGATCGTCACCTGGCGCCGGCAATTTGTCTCGAGTGCCTGGCGGGCGATGGGCGAGGTTTGACGCGAACCGAAGCTTCCTCAATCCCATTTCGGCGCAAAGCCGAAATCGGTGAGCCGGCCTTTGGCGTTCGCCATTGCTGAAATCTCGATCATCTCTGCATCCGACAGCACAAAGTCGAAGATGTCGATATTTTCCGACAGCCGTTCGATCCGCGAGGTCCGCGGGATCGCCGCAACGTTCTGCTGGATCAGCCAGCGCAGGCACACCTGCGCGGCGCTCTTGCCGTGATCGTGTCCGATCCGCGCCAGCGTCTGATCGTTCTTGATGCGGCCCTTGGCGACCGGACTATAGGCGACAACGGCCATGCCGTGGCGCGCACAGGCTTCCCGCACCTTGGCCTGGTCGAGATAGGGATGATATTCGACCTGGTCGCATACCAGTGGCTCCGGGCAGGCCGCGACGGCCTCCTCGATCAGCGCCACGGTGAAATTCGAGACACCGATATGCCTGGCCATGCCGAGTTTCCTGACATGCGCCAGCGCGCCCAGCGTCTCCGCCAGCGGCACCTGCGGATTGGGCCAGTGCAGCAGCAACAGATCGACCTCGGTGAGCCGCAGCTTGGTCAGGCTCTCCTTGGTGGATCGCTCAAGATCGTTCGGCGCGAAATGCGTGGTCCAGACTTTGGTGGTTACGAATATCTCGTCGCGCTTGACCTTGGAGGCACGCAGGCCCTCGCCGACCTCGCGCTCGTTTTCATAAATCTGCGCGGTGTCGATATGGCGATAGCCGAGCCGCAGCGCCTGCTCGACCAGACGCGCACAAGTGCGTCCGCGCAGCTCCCAGGTGCCTAACCCGATCGCGGGGATATTTGCGCCATTGGCCTCGACGAATTGCATCGCGGGAACTCAAGCGGATGAGGCTTATTATGTCCCGCCGGTGTGGCGCTGCCAACAACTGACGTGCGGGATCAGGCCTGCAGATCAAACTTTGGCGAGCGCGGAGAAAACGGTCGCCGGGGCGTGGGCGATCACGGCGAGAAGCGCCCGCGCGGGTCCGCGCGGCATGCGCTTGCCCTGCTCCCAGTTTCGGATGGTCTCGACCGGCACGCCCAACCGGGCCGCGAATTCCAGCTGCGTCAGGCGGGCACGGCGGCGAAGATCGCGCACCGCCGGCGGGGCTGCCGCTTGATACGAGTTAAATTTTCCTCGAGGCTTCAGACAAAGACCGGCTCGACGGGCACCACCGGCATCAAAACCCGCAAGCTGTTCTTGGCGGTATTCAAGGACGGGATCCGAGGCTAGAACGGACATGTCGCACCGGCAGGTTTAGGTCGCATTTTGACCCGAAGCGGACTTCTGGGATCGCGCCAATCAGAGATCAGTAGCAGCGGGTGTGGTCGCGACTGCAGCCGCCCGGGGCAATCTCGTCAGGCTTTGTTTCTCTGGCGGGCTCCCGTTCAACGCAGTATTTGAGACATTGCTGATGTTTTTCTTCGTTGAATGCTGGGCACGACCGATTTGATTGAAGCAATTCAGAGCACGTCAAAGCCTCGTTGCGATGGTATTCAACACATCGCTGATTGCAATTATCAAGGGTGCTCGCGCCTGCAGGATGAGCGGCGCTGAATAAGAACTTGAGGCAAATAGGGAACAACCAGCCCGTCTTCACAAGCCATAACCCTGGCGATGGTTTCCCGGTGCTATTACGGACTTCAATTTGATTTCGACGAGCACAAGCCTATGTTTTCCGATCATCTGAAGTTCACCCACAGATGACCACGGAAGGTCGGCCTTTACAGCGTCAAATTTGACGTACCAGCCAGCCTCAGGGATGTCAGACCTAACTTTCGGGTCATCATTACCGTAAGAAACAAAGGCGAGATTTTTAGCTATCTCCACCACGAAGAGCTCGAACTCTATGACCACCCTCCGTTCGCGCAGTCTTTTTGACCAACACTCTTCCGGTCCAACCGTTTAGGTCGCGAGGAATTTTATCCAAACAACAATTTCCGCCAGTCTTGTTCCAATCGAACTGGAATGCATCCTCGTCAGGCGGAACAGGAAGTTTCACTTCTGCCGAGCTTCCACACGACGCCAAAGGCAGCACGCAGATCAGAAGATTAAGGATTGTCTTGCGAGGCACGGTGGCATGATATCATACCACTTATGATTGATTTGCGAAAATTCTCGTCTGTTGCGTCTGAGGTAAATGAGCATTTAAAGATGATCAAACGATACGTCAGGTTATGGCACATAGCGGCCATGGGCAACCGCACAGCATTCAGCAGAGCCAACGATCAAGGTGATCGCCCAGGCGCGTTTCGCGATCATCAGTGAGCCGACGCTGATTTGCCAAAAACCGGTTGTGTTCGACGAACACGGCATGGTCCCGATCAAGTTGCAAGACCGATGACCCGACGGGCAAATCAACGATGCGCGCTAAGCTCTGCTGGGTTGCCTGTCCAGCCCCTTCCGAAAAAATATTCTGATTTTCAGAAACGCCAAATCATTGGTATGTTCGCTGCATCCCGTCCCACATGAGGGGCGGTTCGCGATCGTCACGGACGCGGGGCGGGATGCGGTGGACGTGGAAGCGCCTTTGACGAACGGTGCGGAAGCGGACGGCGAAGTCGTGTGGTCCCGGCGCCCCGATGCTGGCGTCAAGTTCGCGAAATGCAATTTTCGTGGACGATGGTGGCAAGAAAGCCCGGTCACCAAGGAGAGCGCGAAGTAAGCCGTAAACCATTGCGTAGGGAATGCCGGGTGATTCCGGTGTGACCTGACTAACGCGTGTGCTTTTTTACCACGACCTTCGCACACGCAGCGGCGGGCGCATCGGGCGCCCGGCATTCCCTGCGCCCTCCGATGGGAGGGCGGAACGAACAGGATAAAACTCGGACGCACTGCGTCGCGAGAATGCGAAGGTGTGTTTGTGACTTGGCAATCAGGCTTTCGCCAGAGCGGAGAACACGGTCTCCGGGGCATGGGCGATCACGGCCAGCAGCGCCCGCGCGGGTCCGCGCGGCATCCGCTTGCCCTGCTCCCAGTTTCGGATGGTTTCGACCGGCACGCCGAGCCGGGCGGCGAATTCCAGCTGTGTCAGGCGGGCACGGCGGCGAAGATCGCGTACCGCCGGAGGAGCGGCTGCTTCGATCGGCGCGACCGGTGCGACGAAAGTCGTCACCGGCATCTCGGGCGCGAGCGGAAATTCCGCTCCATCCCGCAATTCGACGATCCGTCCGTCCGCTTTCAGCCGCAAGCGTTGCATGCTCGATCCAATTCCAGAGCGCGATCCGGAATCGCGCACGCAAATTGTCGGCGATGCGCGTTAAGTTCCAATTAACGATACCCGACGGGAAGAGCACTCCGACGGTCGGGTTGTGTTTGAACCTCAAGCTCCGGCGGGCTTCGGCATCAGGCTCACATGGGCCGCGGCGATCCGCCAACCTTCCGGTGTGCGCAGCCATACGTGACTTTGCCGGCCGGTTAAGGTCGAGCCTTCGCGTTGAAATTCGGTATTGGCGGTCGCGAAATCACGGCCGTAGGTCGTGATGGTCGTGTTGATCAGACGGCGCGTCATGTTGATCGGCGGCCTGGTCGCGCGAAAATTGGCGATGGCGTCGTAGCCGTAGAGGTTTTCCGCCACACCATAGCGAAGCGTGCAGGCGTCCTGCCAAAACAGCTGATCCAACACCGCCACGTCATTGGCGACAAGGGCCCGCTCGTAGCTGGTAAAAGCCGATGTGACTTCGGCGACGATCTCGGGAAGATTGATCTCAAGCATATACCGCGTCTCCAAGATTAGAATCGTACCGGCGGCGGCGCCAGTATTCCGGCGGCCTCCGCCGCTGCCGCCACCCGCAACACCAGATCCTCGCGCCAAGGCGCTGCGATGATCTGGATACCGAGCGGCAATGGACCAACTCCGGCGATCGGCGCCGCCAGAACCGGCAGCCCGGCGAAGGACAATGGCTGGGTGAAAACACCGAGATGGCCGGCGGCCGGAAGTTGCCGCCCGTCCACTTCCATCATCCGCTGTCCGATCGGAAACGCCGGATAGGGTGTGACGGGTGCAAGGATCACATCGACGTCGCGAAACAGCGCTTCAAGCTGCCGGCAATACCAGCGGCGAAAGCGCTGCGCCCGCATATACCAGGCCGCCGGCACCACCGTTCCCGACAGGAACAACGGCCGGGTCATCGGATCGAAGCTGGCGGCCTGCGCCTTGAGATCCGCCAGATGCAATTCACCGCCTTCGCTCGCGGTGATGATCATGGCCGCCGCCCGCGCCAGCCCGGGCTCGGGGAAATGGACATGCCGCTGCACACCGAGAGCAGAAGCGACCTTTTCCGTCGCGGCGAAGACTTCCGCGTGACCGCCACTGGTGAAATATCCGGCTGCGAGGCCGATCCTCAAACCGTCCATGCCCTGACCGAGTATCGAGACAACCGGCTCGATCGGCCTGATGGCACACACGGGATCGGTGGGATCGGGCCCCTGCAGCGCGTCGTAAACGGCGGCGATATCGCCGACCGAGCGCGCGAACGGACCGACATGATCAAAGCTCGCCGCGAACAGCCGCGTGCCGGCCCGGCTTAACCGTCCGTAGGTCGGCTTGAGACCGAATACACCGCACAACGCGGCCGGGACGCGAATGGAGCCGTTGGTATCGGAGCCCAGACTCATCGGCACCAGATCGGCGGCGACGGCGGCCGCCGAACCGCCGGAAGAGCCGCCGGCAATGCGTGACAGATCGTGCGGATTGCGCGTCGGCCCATAATGGTCGTTCTGGGTCGAGAAGCCGAAGGCATATTCATCCATGTTGAGCGCGCCGACCAAAACCGCGCCGGCGCTTTCCAGACGCGTCACCAGCGTCGCGTCGCGTACAGCCGGCGGGAGAACCGCATCAATGCGCGAGCCGGCAAGTGTCGTGACGCCTTCGATGTCGAACAGGTTTTTGACAGCGAATGGCACCCCGGCCAGCGGGCCGGGATCGCGGCCGGATCGGACCAGATCGTCGATCCGGGCCGCCGCCGCAACGGCGCGATCCGCGACGATCGCGGTAAAGGCGTTGATCGAGCTGTCGCGCGCACGAATTCGATCAAGACTGGCACGCGTGATATCTACCGCCGTTTGGCGGCCGGCACGAACAGATGCGGCGGTTTCGAGAACGTCAGCCATGAGTTTCGTTACCGCTGCGTTCTGCCGGCCGAAAATACCGGCGACGGTTCGGCCTCCGCCGGCAACGGAAATTCCATCAGCGGTTGGGCGACGCGCGCCAGATTGGCAAACATCGCGACCACGGCGGGCATGTCCTGGGGTGCGATCGAAAGCCCGATCGCAGCCGATGCTTCGGCGACATAGCGTTGCAGATCGATGGGAGGTGTCGCGGGATCGGTCATGTTGCGCTCCATCATTTCGCTTTGCCGACCACGCCCTCGACGTACCAGTCGAAATTCCCCATTTTGTCGCCGCCCCAGGACTCGCCTTCCTTGATGCGCACCACGCCGCTGTTGTCGGTGATCGGACCAGTAAAGGGATTAAATCCGCCGCCGATCTTGTCCGCCGAAGCCGTGACGAGCGCGCGTACGTCGTCCGGAACAGCGGGCCCGAACGGCGCCACCGCCATCATCCCCTGCCCGAGGCCGAGCCGCACCATTGCCGGCTTGAACGTGCCGGCGATCACGCTCTTTGCGGTCGCCGTCATGAACTGCCCCCAGGTGAATCCCAGCCCCGTGAGCCAGCCCTTCGGCGCCAAAGTCCGGGCCTCGATCGATTGAAATCCGATCGAATAGACGCCGCGGCTTTCGGCGGTCTGGATAATGGTCGCCGGCGAATCCACGTGCATGGTCACGACGTCGGCGCCTTGATCGATCAGCGCATTGGCGGCGACGGCCTCCTTGGCCTTGTCGGACCAGCCTCCGGTAACGACGACGCGCGTCACAGCGTTGGGATTGACCGACCGCGCTCCCATTTCGAAGGCGTTAACGTTGCCGATCGCGTAGCCGATGGGAACACCGACCACGAAGCCGAGGGTATTCGACTTGGTCATCTTTCCGGCCGCAACGCCCATCGGATACCAGGCCGATTGCGTGGCGCCGAAAAAATTGCCGAAATTCGGCGCCTGCATCCATCCGCCCGCATGTTCGAACACGACATCCGGATGGGCCTTGGCGAGATTGGCGGCGAATTGCTGATGACCAAAGCTGGTCGCAAAGATCAGCCTGGCGCCCTGCTGGATCATGCCTTCCATGATCCGCTCCGATTCCGCGGTCTCCGGAACGTTCTCCGCCTCGATCAGCTTGAGCCCGGGAATGTTTTTCTTCATCTCCTCAAGACCATCTTTCATGGCCCTGTTGTAACCGTAGTCGTTGACGCTGCCGACATAGATCGCGCCAACCACAAGAGGCTTGTCCTCTGCCCGGACCTGCGCGGTGGCGAACAAGCCTGCGAAAGCCGCGCAGGCGGTCAGCAAAGCCATCAATCGCTTCATCGTCGTCTCCATTCTGTCTGCGGCGCCGTTTCGCCGTCGTAGATGCGTTGAACCGCGAGCTACTCCACACCGAAGAAAGTTCGTCCCAGTGCCGCCGGCGCGACCGACTGGCGATTCCATCCCCACACCATGAGGACCAGAAGCGTCAGCAGATACGGCACCATGTTCATCAGGAACGGCGACACATCGGCGCCAGCCGCCTGGAGCTGCAACTGCAAGGCCTCGGCGCCTCCGAACAGCAACGCGCCCACGATCGCCAAAAGCGGATTCCATCTGGCGAAAATAACCAGCGCGATGGCGATGAAGCCGCGGCCGCCGGTCATGCCTTCGGCCCAGGTGCGTGTCACGGCGATCGAAATATGCGCGCCGGCAATGCCGCCCATAAAACCCGCCAGCGCCAGCGCCTGATACTGCAGGGAGGCCGGCCGGTAGCCGGCGGCATAGACCGACGCCGGATTTTCACCGACAGCGCGCAACACCAGGCCCCAGCGGGTGCGGAATAACAGCCACCAGATCAGACCCGCGGTCGGCGCCGCGAGATAGACCAGGATGTCGTAACTCAGGAGCCGCGCCCCGGCGCCATTCGCGGCGAGACCGGGCAAAGGCAGCCGCGGCAATCCACCGATCAGTGCACCGACAAAGGGACGGCCGATCAGCGCGCTCAGACCCAATCCGAAAAACATCAGGCAGAGGCCGGTAGCCAGTTGGTTGGCGCGGCGTTCGACAACCAGATAGGCAAAGATCAGATTGACCGCCGCGCCGGCGAACGCCGCGGCTATCAACCCCAAATACGGATTGCCCGTCAGCGCGGTCACCGCAAAGCCGGTGGCGGCACCGATCAACATGACGCCTTCGAGCCCGAGATTGACGATGCCGGTGCGCTCGCCGACCAGTTCACCAAGCGTGGCATAGAGCAAGGATGTGCCGGACAGGATCGAACTGGCAATGACGCCGATGACAAGTGCCGTGTTCATCGTGGCGAACTCACCACCGGCCGCCGGCCGAGAACGATGAACAAGATCGCCGCCATCAGCACATTGATGACCGCAAACGGCAGTCCTTGCGTGATCTGCAGAATGTCACCGACCGAACTGATGAAGGCGAACAGAAACGCCATCACCACGATCCCGCTGGCGCTGGTACCGGCGAGCCATGCAATGAGGAAGCCGACAAAGCCGTAGCCGGGCGATAGTTCCGACACCAGCCGGCCCTGGATCGCGCTGACTTCGACGACCCCGGCGAGACCGGCCACGCCCCCGGCCGCGAACATCACCACAAGGATGTAGCTGAACACCGGCAGGCCCAATTGGCGCGCGGCTTCCGGATTGCCGCCAATCGCCCGCATTTCCAGGCCCCAGCGCGTACGCGTCATCAGCAACCAGTAAAGAACGAGGCAGACCAGCCCGTAGATCAGTCCGGCGTTGATGCGCGTATGCAGAAAACTCGGCAGTCTTGCCGCATCGGCGAAAGCTGGCGACTGCGGATAGGAAGAACTCTGCGGGTCGCGCCACGGCCCGAAGATGAAGAAGCTGACAATCATCGGGGCGATGTAATTGAGCAGCAAGGTCGAGATGGTCTCGTTGACCAGACGCAGCGCCCGCAACACGCCCGGGATCAGCGCCCACAGCCCGCCGCCGACAAAACCGAGCAGGGTCAGGACCGGCAGCAGGATGAAGGCGGGCTGATCGGACAGCGCGAGCGCACCGGCCGTGGCGAGCCAGGCTCCCATATAGAGCTGGCCCTCGCCGCCGACGTTGATCAGACCCATGCGGCTCGGCAATGCTGCCGCGACTGCGGTCAGCAGCAACGGGATCATGCGCACCAGCAGCTCGGAAAATCCGCGGCCGTTGCCGAACACGTAGACGATCGTGTCAAGGTAGGCCCTGAGCGGATCGATGCCGGCCGCCGTCAATAGCGCAGCAAAGGCGCCGAATGCGATCAGCGCAATCAGCGCAAAACGCAAAGCGGCTGCGAGCGCCAATTCCAGGCAGAACGCCGCGCTACGCTGCATCGGCTTTCCTCCCCGCTCCTACCATGAACGGGCCCACCGTCTCGGGACGGAAATCGGCCGGACCGAACTCTGCGGCAATGGCGCCGCGATAGAGCACCAGCAACCGGTCGCTGATGGCGAAGAGTTCATCGAGATCTTCCGACATCAACAACACCGCAGCGCCATCGTCGCGGGCGCCGGCCACGAGCGCGCGCACCGCCGCGGTGCTGCGCGCGTCCAGTCCGCGCGTCGGATAGAGCGCGACGATCAGCTTTGGATCGTGCGCCAATTCGCGTGCCAGCACCACGCGCTGCAGGTTTCCGCCGGACAGCGTCGCCGCGCGCGCCTCGAAATTGGGTCGAGGAAAGCCGAGCCTGGCAAAACTGCGGGCCATATCGGCGTCGAGTTTAATCCAGTCGACGGCTAACCCGGCGCGATAGTGCTCGCCGGTGCCAAGCGCAAGATTTTCCCTCACCGTCAATGCCGGCACGCAGGCCAGCGCCAGCGGATCGTCCGGAATGGACGCCACGCCTTTCAGGCGCACCATCGCCGTGGGCCAACGAGAGGCCTCTTCGCCCCATAGCCGCTTGGTTCCGGTTCGAGGCTGCCGAAGGCCCAGAATGAGTTCGCCAAGTTCGCGCTGGCCATTGCCCGAGACGCCGGCGATGCCGACGACTTCACCGGGACGCAGGTTGATCGACAGATTGCGCAGCGCCACGTCGCCGGCCCCGGCCGAGGTCGAAACCTTCACGAGCGTCAGTGCGTCGGTGCCGCCGTGTTGAGACGTGACGACGGCCGGCCGCGGCAATGGCGCAGGCATTGCTTCGAACATCAGCTCAAGCAGGCTTTCCTTCGACGCCTGGGCGCGATCGAGAGTGCCGACGATGCGACCCTGCCGCATCACCGCGATGCGATCCGCGCAGTCGAGCACCTCGCGCAGTTTGTGCGTGATCAAAACAATGCCAAAGCCTTCCGCACGCAATTCCCTGATGGTTCGGAACAGACCATCGCATTCCTGCGGCGCCAGCACCTTGGTCGGCTCATCCAGGATCAGGACGCGCGCTCCGGCAAGAATCTGCTTGAGTATCTCGACCTTTTGCTGCTCGCCGACCGCGAGCTGACGTACCGGCTGCGATGGGTCGGCGGCAATTTGAAAGCGTTCGGAGTAAGAGCGGATGCGGGCCTGCAGATTGCCACGTCGCATGACAACGGGCAGGTCGCTCTGGAACAAAGCGATGTTTTCGAACACGCTCAAAGCCGGAATGAGCGTGAAGTTCTGGAATACCATGCCGATCCCGAGCGCGCGGGCATCGCGCGGCGAGGAAATCGTCGTCCGTGCGCCACGGACGCGGATTTCGCCAGCGTCGGCGGCATAGTAGCCGTAGAGTATTTTCGCTAGCGTGCTCTTGCCGGCGCCATTTTCGCCCAGCAAAGCGATCACTTCTCCCGGACGGACGTCGAAAGAGGCAATATCGTTGGCCAGCAGACTGCCGAACTGCTTGACGATCCCGTAAGCCTCCAGGAGCAGCGGCCCGTCATGAGGGGCCGCGCCGGCGCCGGACAAATTCGCTTCTTTGGGGTGGCTGGCTGGCATATATCTTGCTGAGTGATACCGGCGACTGTCGTTATGCTCGAAGGGAATGGTGCGGGAACGCGCCATCTGCGACTTTCGGCAATGGTGCCGTAACAAAAGACCTTGGGGAAATGACAAAGCGATATGCACGCCATATCAGAACGGAATTTGAGCTTGACCTGAATTTGCTGGTGGCCTTCAACTCGCTGATGGCCGAGCGAAACGTCACGCGGGCGGCCGAACGCAACGGCCTGACCCAGCCGGCCGTCAGCAAGGCGCTCAATCGCTTGCGCTACCTGTTCGGCGACCCGTTATTTGTCCGCCGCGACCGCGCCATGGAACCCACCGCCCGCGCGCTCGAACTGGCCGGACCGATTCATGGCGCGCTGGCCGCGATATCGCGAACCCTGACACTGCCAACGGCGTTCGATCCAGCCACGGTCAGCGCCATCGTCAAGATCGCCACCATCGATCTCTATCACATGAACCTGTTGCCGGCCCTGGTGCGGCACCTGCGCCGGTACGCCCCGGGCGTTGACATGCAGGTGAGAGCCAATGACTGCTCGTCGCTGCGTGAACAACTGGCCGATGGCGAGATCGATCTCGCCTTTGCGCCGCTCGGAAACAGAACCGGCGACCTGACCGCCGAACCGCTGTGGAGCGACCATCTGGTCACGCTGGTGGGACCGAACAACCCGTTGCCGGATTGCATGAGCCTCGAGGCCTACGCCGCAGCCGAGCATCTGGTGGACGCCGGACACGTGCAGGTATCTCCCGACGGAGTGGGTACCAGCGTGGTCGATGCCATTCTGACCGCACGGGGATTGCGGCGGCGGATCGTACTGGTCCTGCCTAGTTCCGCGGGCATTCCGTTTGTAGTCGCCGAAACCGACCTGATCGCCACCTTGCCCAGTCGAATCGCAAAGGGTCTATGCCCGGTGCCGAACATTCGGATATTAAATCCGCCATTTCCAGGCGTCGAAGTAAGTCCGCAGATGTTCTGGCATCGCCGCACCGACGCTGATCCCCTGCAGATGTGGTTGCGCGCCGCCATTCGCGATATTGCCGCCGGTAACCCGATCGGTTGAAGCTATTCTGACTGGAATGGATCGGCTATCCCAACCCGAACCACAGCGTTGCGATGCCGAGAAACGAGAAGAAGCCGACCACGTCGGTCACGGTCGTGACAAAGGTGCCCGATGCGACGGCTGGATCGGCATGCGCCCGCTCCAGCACCATCGGAATCAGAATGCCGCCGAGCGCGCCGGCGAACAGATTGACCACGATCGCAAGCCCGATCACGACGCCGAGCCCGGGAATCTTGAACCAGGCCACCGCGGCGATGCCGGTGATCACGGCGAAAGCGAGCCCGTTGACGAGGCCGACCAGGGCCTCGCGCAATACCACGCGAAACGCGTTGTTCGAGCCGAGTTCGCGGGTGGCCAGCGCCCGCACCGCGACCGTCATGGTTTGAGTTGCGGCATTGCCGCCCTGGCTCGCAACGATCGGCGCCAGCACCGCCAGCGCCACCATCTTTTCGAGCTGCCCCTCGAACAGGCCGAGCACCGAGGACGCCAGAAAGGCGGTCGCCAGATTGACCAAGAGCCAGTTGAAGCGGGCTCTGGCGATGGTCCAGACATTGTCGGACAATTCTTCGTCGCTGGTGACACCGCCGAGCGCCTTGAGGTCTTCGTCCGCCTCTTCCTCGATCACGTCGACGACGTCGTCGATGGTGATAACACCGACCAATCGGTTGGCGTCATCCACCACGGGAGCCGCGACCAGATTGTACTTGCCGAACAGCCGGGCCACTTCCTCCTGATCGTCCGTCACGGAAACGCGGCGGCGGTCCTCGTCGATCAGATCGGCCAGCGGCACTTGCCGGCGGGAACGCAGCAGCGCGTCCAGCGGCACCGCACCTTGCAAATGCTGCGCCTTATCGACCGCGTAGATTTCATAGAACCGCTCCGGCAAGTCCGGGGTGTCGTTCATGTAATCGATCACCTGACCGGCGTTCCATTCCGGCGGCACCGCGATGAATTCGGTTTGCATCCGCCGGCCGGCGGAATTTTCGGGATAATCCAGGCCGCGCTCCAGCGCATCGCGCTCGGATGGCGGCAGCTTGTCGAGAATCTCCTCCTGATCCTCTTCGTCCAGTCCCTCGAGCAATTCGACGGCGTCGTCGGATTCCAGTTCGCGAACGCCCTCGGCGACCGTCTCGGGTTCAAGCTCTTCGAGGATTTCCTCGCGGACGCTGTCATCGACTTCGTTGAGCGCGGCGAAGTCGAAATCCGCGCCGGTCAGCTCCACCAGCCTGACGCGGTCGTCTGGCTCAAGTGCGGCGATCAAATCGCCGAGATCGGCTTCATGGAGTTCGCCAACAATCGCGCCCAGTAACGGGGCGTTGTCGGCATGGATGGCGCGCGTGATCTCGGCGACGAATTCATCACGGATGACGCCCTCGTCATCGCGCATCGGCACGGGATCGAGCACCACGGGCTGGGCAACGTCGATATCTTCCGCCATGCCGCGCCTCACCGATTGACAGGATTGCCGATTTGACAGGATTGCTGAGATCGTCAGAGTTGTCGCGTCACGCATTACCCAATAGGCAGCACTTGATGCAATGACAAAACTTGGCGCGACGACAAAACCTGGCGCAATGAGAAATACGCAAGGCAACGATTGTTTCAGAGGGATTAAGGCGCTGGCGACGGGCCTTGCCGTCATGATGGCGGGTATCGTGGCGGCGCAGGCCGCAGCAAAGGCCGCAGATTGTCCGCGCGAGGACGCGCTCGGCACATCACGCATCCTTAAAGTGGATGCCATCACCACGCCGCGGGTCGGACTGAAAAGCTTTCCGCAGACCCTGCCGCTGACCGATCACGAAGTCGTCCTGACCTTCGATGACGGCCCGTGGCCATCCACGACCACGCGGGTGCTGACGGCATTGGCCCATGAATGTGTCCAGGCGACCTTCTTCCTGATCGGAAAGTCAGCCTCGGAGCACCCTGAGTTGGTGCGAAGGATTGCCGCCGAGGGCCACAGCGTCGGGCATCACACCTGGTCGCATCGCAACCTCAAGCACATCAGGCCGAACGCGGCCGTCGAGGAAATCGATCGCGGCATCGCGGCGGACGAAAAGGCGCTGCACGGGGTAGCGACGACCACGCCGAGCATGCCGTTTTTTCGCTTTCCCGGCTTTGAATCGACGCCCGCGACCCTCGATCTCCTGCAATCGCGCGGCATCGTGGTGTTCGGCGCCGATTTCTGGGCCAGCGACTGGAATCGCATGACGCCGAAACAGGAATTGGAGCTGATCACTGGCAGGCTGGAAATCGCCCGCAAAGGTATCATCCTGTTCCATGACACCAAGGCCCAAACCGCGGCCATGTTGCCGGCGTTTTTGCGCTATCTCAGGGACAATGGCTATCAGGTGGTGCATCTGGTACCAGCACCGCCGCCGGCCTCGCCGGCCGTCGAACCAGGCAGGGTCCATTGACGACGAAATGATATGAAAATCCGACAATTAAGGCGGTGTTCATGCCGCATTATGTAATTATCGGCCTATGGAAATGCGTGACGGTATGGGTTTCATGATCGGCAGGGATTTTGTTGGTCTTCGGACGCGGCAACAGGCGGCATTATCCGGGTTATCCCCCCTATTTTCCTTCCTGTTATCCTCTCTGTTTTTTTGGGGACTTCTGGCCTGCATCGGCGCGCCAACGGCAGCGCTGGCGGAGGGCTGCCCGGGCCATCCCGATGCGATCGGCACCTCGCGTACTTTGGTGGTCGATCCCCGCGAGCATCGCCTGCTCGGCACCATGCAATATCGGGAGACATTGCCGCTGGCCGATCACGAGGTGGTGCTGACATTCGATGACGGGCCGCTGCCGCGCAACAGCAACCAGATTCTGGAAATCCTCGCCTCGCAATGCGTGAAGGCGACCTTCTTCGAGATCGGCCGGATGGCGCAGGCCTCGCCGGAAGGCGTGCGCAAGCTGCGCGATGCCGGCCACACCATCGGCACCCACACCCAGAATCATCCGCTGACCATGAACCGGATGCCAATCGAGCGCGCCCAGAAGGAAATCGACGACGGCATCGCATCGGTGAAAGCTGCCCTTGGCGATGACACGGCCCTTGCGCCGTTCCTGCGCATCCCCGGCTTGATGCGCGCCGACGCCGTCGAGGACTATGCGCGTTCGCAGGGCCTGCAGATCTGGAGCGCGGATTTTCCGGCCGACGACTGGCGGCATATTTCCCCGGCGCGCGAATACGATCTGGCGATCAACCGGATCGAGGCCAAGGGAAAAGGCATCCTGCTGCTGCACGACATCCAGGCGCGTACCGTCGCTGCCTTGCCGAGGATCCTCAATGAGCTGAAGGCACGTGGCTATCACATCGTCCACGTGGTGCCCGCAACGCCGGATCGGCCGGCGACGCCGACCGAGCCGCAGCAATGGCTGTTGCATCCGCCGACCGAAGACGTCGCGATTTCACACTGGCCAAAAATCCCGAATTTCGCATTTGCCGGCGCCGACATGCTGCCAGCACCGGCGCTCGCGGATTTCAACTGGCTTGGCGGTGAGCCGCTCGCCTTTGCCGAACCGTTCGATCGCGCCAAGCGGCCTGGGCACGGCGTGCCGCGGGAAGCGGTCTGGCCTCAACTGGCGTCATTGCCGCTGGAGAATGCCGCCATTACGCTGCCGGCGCCGGAGCAAAGCCTGTTCGAAATGCCGAACGGACTGCGCGCCGCCCTGCAAAGCGTGACGGTGTCCTCGCGTCATGTCGAACCAGCCGGATCAAGCGCGCTTGAATCGCACTCCAGGCTGGTTTCAGCCGATACGGGTTCCCGGCGCCTCGGTCGCGGAAAGTCACGCTTTGGACATGGCGTCGCGCACAACCAGCGTAACGGCGCGTCACGGGTGGCGGGGCGCGGAACCCACACCGTGGCTCCGGGCCATCGCGGCCCGCTAAAGCATCTGGTTCAGGTCAAGAAAAGACACGTGTGAGCGTTCAGGTCGGTTCTGATTGAATCAGAACCGGGCTCTAATCTTTTATTTTGAAGCTTTTTCTACCGCATACGCAATCTGCGCAAACTTGATTGCTGTGCGAACCGGTATCCACGCAGCCTGTCATCGGGCGCGCTTTCGCGCGACCCGTTGGCTCGAAAACGCTTTAGTTCGTCACGATCTTGGTGATGCACAACAGCACGATCATGGCGAGAAACAACAGGTCGATATAGGATTTCATTTCGCCGGCCGAACGTAGTCCCGAGACCTCGGTGACGATTTGCCGGCGCTGGGACGCCGCAGCGGGCCCCTCTCCGGCCAGGCTCGCCAGACGGCGCGCCTCCACTTCGAGCCGCTCGATGCGCTGGAAGAAATAAAACGACCGCAGTGCCGTCGCGGCACGCATCCCGGCATAGACCAGCACGAGAATCGCGACGACCGCGCGTTGCTGATATTTCTCCATGACATTCAGGGCGTAATAGACCAGCGCCAGAAACACGAAGTTGGAAAGGAAACGATAGGCGTAGCTCAGAAACTTCATGCGTATGTCCCCACGTCGGCTGCAAGTTCGGAAATCCTGGTCGAACACAACCCCAAGAACCCTGAAGACCCCCCAAGGGTCGTTAAGGGTCGCTGCCGTCAGACCGGACCAGCCGGCCTCATTCCCAGATCTGTCGATACACCCGCGCTGTTACAGCGAGGCAACCATTGCCCGTGTCGCATCGAGTTCCGATTGCGCCCAGCGGGAATTGCACAACGCCGGCCACGGCGCTGCTATGCACGCACATCCCACCCGGCTTTGGGCCGGCACGGACCTGCAGAACTTCTGGTGCGCTCGGAGGGACTCGAACCCCCACGATTTTACTCACTGCCACCTCAAGGCAGCGCGTCTACCAATTCCGCCACGAGCGCTAAAGAGATCGGCCAAGGGATTGCCGCCGGACCGGATCAACGGCGCCGATGTAACAAATCAGGGATGGGGGGACAAGGCCCGCGAGCACAGTGTTTCGGGGAAAGAACAAGGCCGAGCAAGGGCGTGGATTTTAACGGCTGCCCGGTGATTTCGGCAGCATTTGCTTGACTTCGACCGCGATCCGGTTGCGATCGACGAGCACCACGCCGCTGGCGATCGGCAGGTTGTTGGCGAGGATCTTGACCTCGTCCGCCTCGGTGGCATCCAGTTCAATGATGGCGCCCCGGCTGAGACGCATTACCTGATGAATCGGCATCGTCGTGGTCCCGAGGACCACCATGAGGTTGACGCTGACTTTATCGAGGGTTGGCACTGGGGACCCGGGACTGACCGAACAACTGCAAAATTGCGTGGTCAGACATCACCACGTTATGGTTAGCCAATGGTTAATGATCGAGAAAGCCTTGATTTGACGACCTTTGCGGCCCCTCCCGGCGGCGGCGCTGTCGAGTGGCTGATATCAGACTCGCCGGTGCCCTATCTGGAGGCCGTCGCGGCCATGGAGGCGCGCGTCGCGGATATCGCGGCCGGCCGGGCGTCTGAACTGGTCTGGCTGCTGGAGCACCCCCCGCTCTACACCTCCGGCACCAGCGGCAAGGCCCGGGACCTGCTCGACCCCCGCTTCCCGATCTTCGACACCGGGCGCGGCGGCCAGCTCACCTATCACGGCCCCGGCCAGCGCGTGGCCTATGTCATGCTCGACCTCAAACGGAGACGGCCGGATGTGCGGGCCTATGTCGCCGGCCTCGAGCAATGGATCATCCAGACCCTGGCGGCGTTCAATGTGCGCGGCGAGCGCCGCGAGGATCGCGTCGGGGTCTGGGTGGCAAGGCCGGACAAGGGGCAAGGTTTCGAGGACAAGATCGCCGCGATCGGGGTGCGGCTGCGGCGCTGGGTCTCCTTCCATGGCATCGCGATCAATGTGGAACCGGATCTCAGCCATTTCGACGCGATCGTGCCCTGCGGCGTCGCGGACCCCCGCTACGGCGTCACCAGCCTGGTCGACCTCGGCCACCCCGTCACGACAGCAGATGTGGACGTAGCGCTCCGTCAGGCCTTCGAGGACGTATTTGGCGCGGTGAAGCAACCTGTGCCGGAAGCGATCTGAAACATCAGCGTCACGCGAACCGGGGCCCTCCCCGGTCCGTGTGAAGCAGGCTTACGCCCGGAGCGTTCAGGCTGCCGCCGCGCCGTGCGGGGCGACCTCGAGCTTGCCGGCGATATAGCGGCGCTCCTGCGTGAGGCCACCAAAACCGTAGGCATCGCCGCGGACTTCGTCGACGTGGAGATAGCTCTCATTGTGCAGCGGCCCCAACAGCTCGCCCATGCGCTTGAACATGGCTGCGATATAGGCCGCCTTTTCGTCCTTGGTATTGGTACCCTCGGTGACGTGGATATCGAGCCAGAAGCTCGCGAGCTCCTGTTCCGCCAGCGACGTTCCGCCGGCAAACCAGTCCGCCGCGTCGACGGACTTGACGATGATCGCGGTGACCTTCGGATCCTTGTGCAGGATTTTGGCGGTGAGTTCGGTCACCCCTGCTGCGATGTCGGCCTTCAGCGAGGGGGTCTGGCGCGAGCTCGAATAGGTGACGGTGATAAGCGGCATGATCTTTCTCCTTGTCTGTCTTGTTGGCCCGGCTTGCTTTCCTGGCCTGTCGCGCGATCGGTCGCGCCACCCATACCTAGACCCGCCGCCATCATTTTGGTATCTTATCGACAGATATAACAATGATAACGGATATTGATGATGACCCCGCTCGACATTGCCACGGTGCAGGCCTTCCTGCTGGTGGCCGAACTGCAAAGCTTTACCCGGGCCGCCGAAGCGCTCGGCACCACGCAGGCGGCGGTCAGCATGAAGCTGCAGCGGCTGGAAGCGGTGGTCGGCAAGCGGCTGGTCGAACGCTCGCCGCGCGCGGTCCGGTTGACCGATGACGGCGGCGCGTTTCTCGATAACGCGCGGGCGCTGGTGCAGGCGCATGACCGCGCGCTGTCGGGCATGAAACCCACACAGCAGCAATTGTCGCTCGGGATCAGCGATCATGTCGCCGGTCCGGAACTGGTTCCTCTGCTGGAGCGGCTGCATGCGGTCTCATCACAGCTTGCGGTGGCCGTCGCCGTCGGCTTTTCACGCGATCTGCTCGATCGCTACGATGCCGGCGAACTCGATGCGGTGATCGTGCGGCAGGAAGGCGGCCGGCGCGGCGGCGAGAAACTGACCGAGGATGAATTCGGCTGGTTCGCGACGCCGCGGCTGAAATGGCGCCGCGGCGAGAAATTGCGGCTGGCGACGCTGGCGCCGCCCTGCGGGGTGCGCGCGCTGGCAGTGCGTGCGCTCGACAAGGCCGGGATCGAATGGAACGAAGCGTTTATCGGCGGCGGCGTCACCGCCGTGGTGGCGGCGGCGCTGGCGGGACTGGCGGTCGCCCCACTGGCGCAGCGGATCGCAGCCCCCGGGATGATTGACATCGGACCCGCGCACGGACTGCCGCGGATCGGATTCTCAAAAGTGTTGCTGCACTCGAAAGTCAGCGATCCCGCCAAGCTTGCGGCGCTACGCACCCTGGCGGCCACATTCCGCAGCGTGGTGGCAACGGGGTGAGCGGGAACGTCCTACAGAACAGCCTCAAAGGCACTGCGCAGGGTTTGGTGCCGAAACACGAAGCCACTGCTCAAGGCCTTGTTCGGGATGACACGCTGCCCACCCAGCAGGAGTTCGTCGGCCAAGTCGCCGACAACATGATGGAGCAGCACAGCCGGAATGCGAAATACCGCGGGTCGCTTCAGCCGGCGGCCCAATTCCTCGGTGAATTTCATGTTCGTCACAGGTATCGGCGCGGTCGCGTTGATCGGGCCCGAGAGATCGGGTTTTGCCAACGCGTGAGCAATCAGACGGACGAGATCGTCGCGCTCGATCCACGACATCCATTGTTTTCCCGATCCCATCGGACCACCAAGGCCAAATTCGAACGGCGTCAGCATTCGCGTCAGAAATCCCCCCTCGGTCCCGACCACCAGCCCGGTCCGGAGGCAAACCACCCTGACGCCGTATTCGGTAGCTCGCGCGGCCGCTTTTTCCCAGGCGTCGCAGAGTTCATGGCTGACGCAGGCGTGGGCCTTCGCGGATTCGGTCAAAGGCTGATCCTGCCAGAGCCCGTACCACCCGATCGCAGAACCGCTGACCATGACCGTTGGCCGGCGTTCGAGCCGCTCAATCAATCTGATCACATCGTCCGTCATGCCGATGCGGGAATCGAGAATCTTGCGGCGCTTGGCCTCGGTCCACAATCCGTTGCCGATCGGTTCACCGGCCAAATTTACGATCGCATCGATTTTCGCTTCGCTGGGTAACTGATCGAGGCTGGTGATCAATGTGACCGGCGGATGCAGAACATCCGCCTTGGCTGGATTTCGGACCAGCGCGATGACCTGGTGTCCGGCATTGGTGAGGCTCAAAACCAGCCGGCTGCCGATAAAGCCGGTCGCGCCGGTGACCAAAATCGTCTGCCGCTCCGGCAACGCCTGGACAAGGTTGGTCACAGCGACGCCATTGAGCCGCGCCAGGCGTTTGGACGCGGCCAGATCCCGTAATCCGAACATGCTGACGCCGGCTGCGGATACGGCGGCAAGTACACTCCAGAAGCCGTAAAATGCAGTTGTGACGGCGGTTGATTGGCCGGCCCATTCGATCAAAACCGGCAACAGCAAAACGAGAATGGCGCCATAATTCAATGCCAGCAAAGTGTGGTTGATACGCTCGCTCGCCGGAAGTTTTCGGCTCATATCCTCTTCAACGAAGTCCATCAGCGTGATGACGACTTCTGCGACCAGGACCGCGATGACGATCATCGCCCAAATCCCGTGAACCTCGAGCCAGCCGAGCGTCAGGAACAACAGGGCGTAAAGCATGTTACGCACGCCATGGAGTTCAAGCTCGTGACGCTGCGTAGGCCGCCACGCCAGCCGCTCCGTCATCTCGTGGTGATAGAACGTGTCGAACGCTCCCATCGCGATCTGAATGGTGATCAATGTCCAAAGCAGCGACGAGGTCATGGGTTTGCCTCCCGGAACACGGCGGACTGACGAATAAGCTCGCCAAAACGGGGATGAACGATTTCCAGCGTGAATTGAAATTCACCGGTGCCAAGATCGGAATGCGTTACGGTCAGAACACCGGGAGTGAGGAATGCCGGCAACGACAACCTCAGCCGTCCAACCTGCAGAAAGTAGCCGGCGCTGGTAAACAGCAGGGTCTGACCCTCGACGAGTATCCGCAACGCCATGCCAACGCCGTACCCGACATATTCCTCAAGGCCGGTAGGTCCCGCGAAACGCTTCGACGAGTGAATAACCTGGGGAAATCCTTTCCTGCTTGCATAGGTCCGGGTCCATATCTGCCCGCCCGTCGCAGCATCTTCGGTCACCGTTACAATGCTGGGAACACCAACATCCCAACCGGTCGGCAGCGGGCCTCCAATCAACCGCGCAATCTGTGCCAGCCACCAGCCGATCCGGCTAAACCGGATGTCGACGACTTCGCCGACATAAATGGCAGTATTGCCATCGCCAAGACGCTTTGAAAATCTTCGCCGGGTTGCCCGCGGCAATTGCTTCCAGTCGCCGTCAGCCAGCAAAGCACGAAAACGAACATCGCCAAGCGCAGCATCGAGATTTTGGTTTAACTCCGGCCGTTTCGGAAGCTTTGATGTTTTGCTTTGTAACGCCATCGCCCACTCCAGCCGCGAAGTCCTCTATTTCGATTTCCCCGCCGGCAAGAAACTGACAATCTTTTCACCGAGCTTGATCAAGGCGATCAATCGAGGCCGCGGCACGGTCAACATTTGCGTGTACCAGCGATCGACCAGTTCGGTGAACGTCAGCATTTCCCTTAACCGCTTGCTTGCGACCGGACTGATCGTTGGATCGTCGGCGGCGTCGATGACGCACGCACGCAATGCCTCCACGGCCGGGTCGATCTCACGCTGCTTGCGGCCGGCGGCTATCCGCGCGGCGACTTCCCAAATGTCCGTCTCCGCCTCGTAGTGGTCGCGGCGGTCGCCCAGGATCGGAACGCGCCGGATCAAATTCCAGGACATCAGTTCTCTGATGGAATTTGAAACGTTGGATCGCGCCATGCCCAGCGTGTCGGCGATATCGTCGGCCGTCATGGGAGCCTCGGACAAATAGAGCAGACCGTGAATCTGGCTCACCGACCGATTTACCCCCCACTCGTCGCCCATGTCGCCCCAATGAAGGATGAACCGTTCGACCGCGGCAGGTAATTTCTTTTTGCCTGTTGTTTCTGTCATGACAGAAATATCTGACGAAACCGGCCCGATGTCAACAGGAAATCCGCCATGCAAAAAGCCCCGCGCGAAGGCGGGGCTTTTCGTTCATTGCTGATGCGTCGCTTATTTGCTGAGGCCGGAACCCGGGCCGGTTGGCGTTAACGTCGATCCGCTGGGCGAGCCGCCCGGCGCAAGGGTGTTCCCTGACGGGTTCGTGGTGGTGCTGGAGCCGCTGGTTCGGCCAACCGTCGAGCCCGGCGGGTTCGCCATCGAAGACCCGTTTACCGATGAGCCGGAACCGGAAGTTCCGCCGGTTGCCGAAGAACCAGCCGAGGTCCCGCCGGACATGCCGCCACCCGCGGCGCCGCCACCGCTCTGAGCCAGCGCGAAAGTACTGGAGAGCGCCAGCGCTCCCGCCAATGCAATCGTTGAAAGTTTCATGATCGTTTCCTTTGTTGGTGACGAGAAGGAAACCCACACCCTCCATCGATGTTCCCTGGGAACAGGAAGACCTCAGCATTGCGCCATTGGCAGGGCTGAATACGAATCAGCACTTTTCGTAACGGCGGCGAACCCGCCGATGTTTCTGTGCGTATATGGTCTATCGTTGAACGATCGAACCGGAACCCTCGATGCGCATCTTGTTCCTGCTGTTGGCCTGCTTGACGGTTTTAGCCACGCCCGTCACCGCCGGCGACGACATCGCCGCCGCGCAGACCGTCATCCGGTCGCAGGAGCGCGCGATGATCAGCGACGATGCCGCAACCGCTTATTCCTACGCGGGTCCTCCGATCACGAGCATGTACCGCGAGCCCGATATTTTCATGTGGATGGTGCGCCGGGGCTATGCGCCGGTCTACCGGCATCAATCCTTTGAATTCGGCGCGGGGCGCATCCTGGAAGACCAGATCACCCAAGAGGTTCACATCATCGACGCCGAAGGCGTGGCCTGGGAAGCACTGTACACGCTGGGCCAGCAATCCGACGGCAGCTGGAAGATCATCAGCTGCGTGCTGTCGAAGGCCGTCGGCGCCTAGAGCGTTTCATGTTTTGATGGAAGCGTATCCGGCGTTAACGAAGTAGTTGCTGCATTCGCCGGGCAGAACGCTTCTGACGAGGAGGCCGATGTGGTCGCAGGCGTCGTCGATCGTGCGTTTCTGTGCGATGCGCATCCAGTGCTTGATCTTGGCAAAGACCTGCTCGATCGGGTTGAGGTCGGGAGAGTACGGCGGCAGGTACCACAGCCTGGCGCCGGCTTTCCGGATCATCTGACGGACGGTCGGCGACTTGTGGCTACCGAGATTATCCATAACGACGATGTCGCCCGGTTTGAGCACGGTTACGAGTTGCTGTTCGACATAGGCGCGGAAGCTTTCGCCGTTGATCGGTCCGTCGAACACGCAAGGCGCAGTGAGTTGGTCACAACGTAGGGCACCGAGGAAGGTCAGGGTTCGCCAGTGACCGTGCGGCGCAAAAGCGCGCAGCCGCTCGCCCCTGGATCCCCAGCCGCGCAGCGGGGCCATGTTGGTCTTGATCCAGGTCTCGTCGATGAATACCAGGCGGTTTGGATCGAGGCGATCCTGCAAGCTACGCCAGCGCTGCCGCCGCCACGCGACGTCGGCGCGGCCCTGCTCAAGGGCGAATAGTGTTTTTTTTGAAGCTGAGACCTTCGCGTCGCAGGAAGGTCCATACCGCGTGGTGCGAGACTTTCACGCCTCGGGCGGCAAGTTCGTCCTTCAGCCCGTGCAGCGTTAAATGCGGCGTCTGCCTGATCCTCTCCACGATGAACGCTCGATGCGGCTCCAGAACCGGCTTACGATGACCGCCCATCTTGCCCGGCACGACCGAACCCGTCGCGCGATAGCGCTGCCGCCACTTCACGACGGACGACACCGCAACATCGAACCGCGCCGCCACAGCATGGCAACTCTCGCCGGACTCAACCGCCTTCACGGCTCGTTCACGAAGATCATTCGAAAGAGGTCGGACCATTCGATGCTGGCCTCCGATCCAGCCAGCATCTTGAATCACAAACCGCCGCCCGACGGAATCCCTCCCGATTCAATCAATCGATGAACCGCTCTAGAGCCTTATCGGTTCTGAATTGAATCAGAACCGGGCTCTATTTTTTGTTTTGACGCGTTTTCTTCACGCGAACCGGTATCCACGGAGCCTGTCATCGGGCGCGCGTTCGTGCGACCCGTTGGCTCGAAAACGCTCTAGGCACGCCGCCTTACTTCGCAAGCGTCGGCAGAACGCGCATCTTCCACACGCCCCAGATGCGGTCGATCACGATGAAGTTGGTCTTGTCGGCCTTCTCGCCCTCGCCCGGCGTCAGATAATTGACCTCGCCGCCGAGCGCCATTGCCTGTGCCTGCAGCTTGGCATTGACGTCGGTATAATAGGCGCGAAACACCGCCATCTTGACCGACGGCCCGACAGTCACGTCGCCATGGCCGCGCATCAAAACCACCGGCTTGTCACCAAGTGTCTGCGCGAGCGATTTGCCGAGCGCGGCGTCGCTGACCAGCATGCTGGTTTCGCCAAAATCCTTTCGGATATCCCACACCGGCACGCCGACGGCGAGGAAGGACGGATTATGAAACATTGCCTTCAACGGAACCTTGGTCACCGAAAAAGGAATGACACCGGCAGAATGGGTGTGAACCACCGACATCACGTCCGGCCGCGCCTTGTAGATCTCGCTGTGAATAAAACGCTCCAGGAAGACGCTGCGGCCGCGCGCGTCCACGGCGTTACCGTCGAGATCGAACTCCATGATGTCGTCGGCGGTGACCAGCGCCGGCGCCAGCGACCGCGCCATCAGGAAATGATTGGGATTGGTCGGATGACGCGCGCTGACATGGCCGAAACCGTCGAGCACGCCAAAGTCTGCGAGAACGCGGCTGCCGATCACGATATCCTCCAGCAACGCGGGATCGACCCCGGGAAGCGAAGCAGACGGCATTTGCGCCGATGTCGGCGAAGCGCCCGACAACAGAGCCAGCGCGACCGCCGCGCCAGTCAATATCCCTCTGAATGTCGCCATCATCGTCGCCTCCCGTTGAATTTTTGAATTTATATCGTCGACAGTATCGAAAACCGTTCGCCCGGATACCGCAAGCCCAACGTATCGGCGCCCGCGGCCTCTTCGATCACATCGTCGACCCGCGCCGATGACGGCCCCCGCCGGCACGACGTGACCAAGGCCGCGACAATATCCTCGGGTCCACAAAACAGCGCCTCGACGCTGCCGTCCCGTCTGTTGCGCACCCAGCCCTCGACTGCATGTTTTCTCGCCTGGTGCTCGACCCAGGCGCGGTAGCCGACGCCCTGCACCCTGCCCCTGATCTCAACCCGGCGGATCGCGCCGCTCACGTCAAAGCCCGAGCAATTGCGTCAACCGCGCTTTCACATCGGCCTCACGCGTGACCTTGTTCGTCAGTTCGGACGACGCCAGACCCTTGAGATCTTTTGGCGGCAATCCCTCGCGCAATGCTTTAAGCGTCGCATAGACCGCCTGCGTCGCAGCAGAGATCGGCGCGTGGCCCTGCAACGCGATCCGCACACGCTGGCCTCTGAGATAATCCAGATCGTTCATCGCCTCGGGCGCGCCACCGAGCACGATCGGCAAGGCCGTCGCGGCAACAATCGCCTCCAACTCATTTTTTTCTTTAATGCCGGTGAAGAACAACGCATCAACGCCGGTTGCCTCATACGCTTTCGCCCGCACGATCGTGTCCTCGAGCGAGGTGATCGACGCAGCCCCGGTGCGCGCCACGACCACCAGCGAAGGATCGCCGCGTCCGTCGAGCGCGCCTTTCATCTTGCCGATGCCTTCCTCCAGCGAGATCAGCTGCGGCTTCGCCTGCCCGTAAGCCTGCGGCAGCAGCGTGTCCTCGATGGTGAGGCCGGCGGCGCCCGCCGCCTCCAGCTCCTGCACGGTACGCCGGACGTTCATCGCATTGCCGTAGCCATGGTCGGCATCGACCAGCACCGGCAACGCCGCCGCACGCGACATCCGGCGCATTTGCTCGGCCAACTCGGTCAGCGTGATCAACGCGATATCGGGATCGCCGAGCACCGCGAGCGACGCCACCGATCCGCCGAACATGCCGACTTCAAAGCCGATATCCTCGGCAATGCGGATCGAGATCGCGTCATAGACCGAGCCTGGCTTCACGCACGCCGATCCCGACAGGATCGAACGCAGGGCATCGCGGCGTTTTTGAAATGTCATTGGGGAACCTCTTGAAGAGACCTCCGTCATTCCGGGATGGTCCGAAGGACCAGACCGCAGATGTGCAATTGCACACCGGGGAATCTCGAGATTCCGGGTTCATCCCTGCGGGCTGCCCCGGAATGACGGGAGGGAGCTTAAGCAAACTCGAGTATCAGCGCGTCCACCGCCAGCGTCGCGCCGGCGACCGCGTGAATCTTCTTGACCGTACCGTCGCGTTCGGCGCGCAGCACGTTCTGCATCTTCATGGCCTCGATCACCGCGAGCGTTTCGCCGGCCTTGACCTCCTGGCCTTCACTCACCGCGATCGACACCACCAGCCCCGGCATCGGGCACAGCAATTTCTTGCCAGTGTCGGCCGCCGTCGTGACCGGCATCAAGCGCGCGGCCGCGGCCTCGGCATCGGTAAAGACGTGAACGGCAACTTCAAATCCCTGATGCGCGAGCCGGAAGCCATTGGCGATCGGACGCACCTGCATGGCTACGGGATGACCGTCGACGGTGCCGTGCCAAACCCCATCGCCGGGCGCCCATGGCGAGACCAGCGTATGCGGATGACCCTGCTTGCCATCAGCGCCGATGAAATGCACCACGATCGCGTCGGCCTCGCGCGCAATATCGAGCGCAATCTCGTTGCGCTCCAGCCACACCGCGCGGCGCTGCTCGCGTTTTACCGGACGGCCGATCATCTGGCCGGAAATCTGCCGCTTGCGCTCCCCCAGCACATGGTCGATCGCGGCCGCCACCGCCGCCAGCCGGCGCGCGACCTCGCCTTCCGGCACGCGAACCGCGAACCCCTTGGGAAATTCCTCGGCAATAAAGCCGGTGGACAGATTGCCCTCGCGCCAGCGCGGATGATTCATCAGCGCGGAGAGGAACGGAATGTTGTGGCGGATGCCGTCGATATAAAAAGAATCGAGCGCGGTCGATTGCGCCTCGATCGCCGCGGCGCGCGACGGCGCGTGGGTCACCAGCTTGGCGATCATCGGATCGTAATAGATCGAAATCTCGCCGCCCTCCTGCACGCCGGTGTCGTTGCGCACGGTGATGCCGTCGACGCGGCTCTCGACCGGCGGGCGGTATTTTACCAGCCGCCCGATCGAGGGCAGGAAATTGCGGAACGGATCTTCGGCATAGACCCGCGACTCCACCGCCCATCCGGTCAGCGTGACGTCCTTCTGGGCCAGTACGAGTTTCTCGCCGGCCGCGACCCGGATCATCTGCTCGACCAGATCGACACCGGTGATCAATTCAGTCACGGGATGCTCGACCTGCAGCCGCGTGTTCATCTCGAGGAAGTAGAAGCTCTTGTCCTGGCCGGCGACGAACTCGACGGTGCCGGCGGAATCGTAATTCACGGCTTTGGCGAGCGCGACCGCCTGCTCGCCCATCTTGCGCCGTGTGGTCTCGTCGAGCAGCGGCGACGGCGCTTCCTCGATCACCTTCTGATTGCGGCGCTGGATCGAACATTCGCGTTCGCCGAGATAGATTACATTGCCGTGCTTGTCGCCGAGCACCTGAATTTCGATGTGACGGGGGTTGACGATGAATTTCTCGATGAACACCCGGTCGTCGCCGAATGACGATTTGGCTTCGGCCTTGGCCAGCGAAAATCCCTCGGCGACCTCAGACGTCGAATGCGCGATCCGCATGCCTTTGCCGCCGCCACCGGCGGAAGCCTTGATCATCACGGGGTAGCCAATCTGATCGGCTATCTTGACCGCGTGCTTGTCGTCCTCGATCACGCCGAGATGCCCCGGCACGGTCGAGACCTTGGCGTTGGCGGCGGCCTTCTTGGATTCGATCTTGTCGCCCATCGCGGCGATCGCGCCGGGATTGGGTCCGATGAAGACGATGCCGGCTTCGGCCAGCGCGCGCGGAAAGGCTTCACGCTCGCTGAGAAATCCGTAGCCGGGATGCACCGCCTCGGCGCCGGTCTTGCGGCAAGCCTCGATGATCTTGTCGATCAACAGATAGCTCTCGGCCGCGGCCGGCGGTCCGATCAGGACCGCATGATCGGCCATTTCGACATGAAGCGCGTCGCGATCGGCTTCGGAATAGACCGCGACCGTCTCGATCCCCATGCGGCGGGCAGTCTTGATGATCCGGCAGGCGATCTCGCCGCGATTTGCGATCAGAATTCGTTTGAACATGGGCTGGCTTGCTTACCGACTTTTACAGCGACCTAAAGGGGCGGGGTCCGCCCCCGCAATCTGGCATGCGGGGCCGGAGGTAACAATTGCGTCGTACAGCAAAAACCGCTGATGGCAACGGCCTGTTTGAGCGAAATCTGTGTTTCCTGGTCATTGCATCCCTGACCGGCTTTGGCATCGGGTGTGCCAGCGCGCAAACTCAGGCCACGTGGTCGAGCAATCCCCGCGGTGCAGCGCAAACATGCTGTGCGCCTCCGGCCAGCAATTCCTCTTTTGTGCCGTAACCGTAGAGCACGCCAACCGCGGTCATGCCGTTGTTTCGGGCTCCGATCATGTCGAATTTTCTGTCTCCGATCATCATGGCCTGCGAGGGATCGACGCCCGTGGTCTTGAGCGCATAGCCCAGCAAATCGGTCTTGTCGGCGCGCGTGCCGTCGAGTTCAGAACCAAAGACGCGCTCGAAATAATCCCTCAGCCTGAAATGATCGATAATGCGCTCGGCGTAGATAACGGCCTTGCTGGTCGCCACGAACATGCGCCGGCCCGATTTGGCGAGCACCGACAATATGTCTTCGATGTCGGGATAGACTTCGTTTTCATACAGACCGAGGTCGCCGAACCGTTCGCGGTAAAGCAACAGCGCCGCGTCCGCCAATTCGTCGGTTCCGACCAACTGCTTCAGGCTGGCACGCAGCGGCGGGCCGATGCACCAGGTCAATTCATCCTCGGTTGGAACGGCGCGATCGAGCTTGCCAAGCGCGTACTGGATCGAACGGGTAATTCCGGGCTTAGGGTCCGTCAGCGTTCCATCGAGGTCGAAAAAGATTGTGTTCATGCTGGTCCTGCCCGTTGCGTGGCCCCTCTTACAGGATTTTGCGCTGCAAAAGGACGGTGCGGAGCGGGATTATCCCATGCGATCTTGCGGCAGGCCGTGCGGCCCGGGAACATATCTTGACGCCACGATTGAGTATGGGGTCATGTTTGGGGCGCCGGAGGCCATAATGTCCAATACGGAGATGCTCGTTCGACTGGTCATCGCGGCCGCACTTGGCAGCCTGATCGGGTTCGAGCGCGAGCGCCTGTTGTGGGCCGCCGGGATCAGGACGCACATGCTGGTATGCGTCGGATCGTGCCTGATCATGATCGTCTCGCAATATGGATTCTCCAACATCCTGACCCAGCAGAATGTCGTTCTCGATCCCTCGCGAATTGCCGCCCAGGTGGTCTCAGGCATTGGCTTCCTCGGCGCCGGGGCGATCCTCGCCCGGGGCGAGATCGTCAAGGGTCTCACCACGGCCGCCAGCATCTGGACGGTGGCCGCAGTGGGCCTGGCCGTCGGCGGCGGACTTTATCTGGCCGCCAGCGCGTCCACCGTGATCATCCTGATCATTCTCGCCGGCATCAAGCCGCTGGAGGAAGCCTACCGCGCGCGCAATCAAAGCTGCATGCTCAAGATCGAAGTCGACAATGGCAGCCTGACGCCGGAATTGCTGCGAAGCGCGCTCGATCTTCGGATCGGCCAGGTCAAGCGTTTCCTGGTGGAAAGCCGAAACCCTGAAGGTACCGACGATCTGGTGATCCTGTTGAGCAAGGTCTCCTCGCAGGATATCGCAAGCTATCCGGCGAAATTGAAGGAGCTCGACGGCGTCCGCGAGGTCACGATCATGAAGCGGCCCAAGGATAACGGCGTCAATTCAACCTGATTTTTCTGCGGCCCACCGCAACGAATGGACAATAATGCTGGAAGCGTTCACCTTATATCTGATACGCAATAAAGGCGGTAACGCTTCTCTTTTCTCACAAGAACAACACCATTGATAATGCGTCGGTCCACCCTGATCCCGGCAATTTTCTCTGCCGTTTTGCTGGCGATGTTCTCGGCTGGCCCCAGCGCGGCTGCGAGCCCGATCGTGCGGGACGGCGGCTCCCTTGATGTCGCGGGCGTAACCTACCGGCTCGATGGCGTCGATGCGCCGGCGTTCGACCAGCTGTGCATCGATGACCACGCCGACAGCTGGACCTGCGGTGTCGAAGCGCGCGATCAAATGGCCAAGCTGATCGGCGGCCGCGAGGTCCATTGTGAAGATCTCGGTGCGGACGCCACGTATAAAAAGCGCCATGTCGGCCTTTGCACCGTAGAGGGTGAAACCGTCAGCCTGAACCAGTCTATGGTTCGCCAGGGTTTTGCACTGGATCTCGAGCCCTCCGCAAAAGGCCGCTTCAAGGACGACGAAGCCGGCGCCAAAAGCGATCGCCGGGGGCTCTGGAAGGGCTGCTTTGTCGCGCCGCAGGAATTCCGCGGTGGAAAAAAGGATGGCGCGCTGCTCGGCGGATCGTGCCGGGCCGACAAGGACCGTGAAATCCGCGGGGTGCTATTCCCCGAGGAGACCGCGATGCCCTCGGGCTGCAACATCAAGGGCAAATTTGCCGTGCGCGCCCGCTTCACCGGCAATGTCGGGATTTATCACCTGCAGGCGTGCCGCTCTTATCCGGCCATTACGAAGCCGGATCGCTGGTTTTGCTCGGAAGACGATGCCCATGCTGCCGGCTTTCGCAAAGCATATAACTGCCGTGCCGTTCATCCACGAATGTAACAATTCTGTCACACGGCAAAACTAAACAGACGCCACGGCTCTGATGCCGATATTCCGATTCCTTGGGGAGAATTCAATGCGCCGTTCGGTCGTGATGCTGTCCGCTGGCTTCGTCTTGCTGTCCGCCGGCACGGCATCTGCGCAAAATACGCCGCATAATCTGATCCTGTTCGTACCGGACGGGCTGCGCGGGAAGATCGTGACCAATGAGACCGCCCCGGCCATGGCTGAGATCCGCGACAAGGGCGTCAATTTCCGCAATTCCCACTCACTGTTTCCGACCTTCACCACTGCCAACGCGTCGGCGATGGCGACCGGTCACTACCTCGGCGACACCGGCGATTTCTCCAACACCATCTATACGGGTTATCCGGTCGGTGCCGCAGACGGCACCGTCACGCCATTCCTGGAGGTCGATCCGGTCATCCTGGATGTCGATGAGCATTTCGGCGGCGACTATCTGAACGAGGAAACCGTGCTGAAGATGGCCCGCGCCAAGGGTTTCAGCACCGCGGCACTCGGCAAGCTCGGGCCTACTTTGATTTTCGACCACACCGACAAGATCGGCGCCGAAGGCCTGCATTCGATCGTGATCGACGACGCGACCGGCACCAAGAATGGCATGCCCCTGTCGGAGGAAATGAAAGCCGCTTTGACCAAGGCCGGTCTGCCGCTCGCCACACCTCTGCGCGGCGACAACAGCAAGGCCGGCGATGCCAAGACGCCGGGTACGCTGACGCCCAATACCGCCCAGCAGGCCTGGTTCGCCGATGTGACCACCAAGGTGGTGCTGCCGATGTTCAAGGCACGCAACAAGCCGTTCGTGCTGGTGTTCTGGTCGCGCGATCCCGACGGCAGCCAGCACAACACCGGCGACAGCCTCAACACCATCACGCCGGGCATTAACGGCCCGACTTCGCTTGCCGGCATCAAAAACGCCGACAACAATCTGGCGCAACTGCGCAAGGCGCTCGACGATCTCGGCCTCACCGCCTCGACCAATATCATCGTCTCCTCGGATCACGGCTTCTCGACCATCTCAAAAGAGAGCAAGACCAGCCCTTCGGCGAAGATCGCCTATGACGACACCCCGAAGGATTTCCTCCCGATGGGTTTCCTCGCGCTCGATCTGGCGAAGGCGCTCGACCTGCCGCTGTTCGATCCCAATGACAAGAACGCGCCCGTGCCGGCGAACGCCCACCCCAAGGCCGGCAATGGCCTGTTGGGCAAAGACCCCGCAAAGCCTGATCTCGTGGTCGCCAACAACGGCGGATCGGACCTGATCTATCTGCCGAACCGCGACAAGAAACTCGCGGATCGCACCATCAAGGCGCTACTGGAGCAGGATTACGTCAGCGGTCTGTTTGTCGATGACAGGTTCGGGCGCTTCCCCGGCACACTGCCTATGTCGCAGATCGGCCTCAGGGGCAAGGCGGTGACGCCGAACCCGACCATAGTGGTCAATTTCCGCTCCTATGTGGCGGGCTGTGATGAGCCGACCAACTGCACCGTCGAGGTCGCCGATACCGTGCTGCGTCAGGGCCAGGGCATGCATGGCAGCTTCAGCCGCGCCGACACCCTGAACTTTACGGCGGCGATCGGCCCGGACTTCAAGGCCGGCTACGCCGACCCCCTGCCCGTCAACAATGCCGATGTCGGCATGACCATCGCCGAATTGATGGGCCTGCGTCCGTCCAATGCCGGCGGACTGGTGGGACGCGTCATGTCGGAAGCCCTGCCCAACGGCATCATCCCGAAATCCGCTGATGCCACCATCGTCTCCAAGCCCGCGGCCAACGGGCTGCGCACGGTCGTGAAGTACCAGCGCGTGCTGTCGCAACGCTATTTCGACGCCGCGGGTTTTCCCGGCCGAACCGTCGGGCTCGATGCCGAAACCGGCAAACAAAAAACGGCGGGGCAATAACCCCGCCGTCTTGATACACGCCCGCTTGGGCTGAATTTACATTCCGATGTCGAAGACGTTGGGCAGCGTAGACAGCGGCAACGCCGCGACGCCGACGATGGTGGCGACCAGCGCCATCAAAGCGCGATTGCTGCGGCGCTTGCCGCGCATCTGGCTTGCGATCCAGTTCAATACTTCGGTGTCGACGCCGGCCGACTTGGCAGGCGCCCAGCTTTCGATCGCGGTTTCCGGCGACAGAGCGACGGTGCGGGACGGCACCGGCAGGCCGGACACGGAAGCGGCGTGATGCACCACGGCCTTGGCCAGCAGGTCATCGAACCGTCCATTGTCGCTGCGCTCGGTGGCCGCGTCGTTGATCTCAAACAACGCCTCGGCTTCCGCCCGGCTGATCGGCTGATGCTCGACGGCGGTCGCGGTCAGGATGCGCGCGCACCAGGCGGCGTCATCGGCATCCAGTTCGCGGGAGAAATGAACGCGGCCCTTGGTGGTGGGGCCTTCGCCGGTGATCACGCCGTCGCGGACGACGGTCAGCGCAAGCGCTGCGGTATCACGGCAGGAGATCTTCGAGGGTTCCAACGCGAGGATCGGTTCGGCAACGGTAGCAAGCGGGGCGGACATTAGTCGGTACTCTTTTCAGTTTTTTGTTCTGGGCCAGCATTTGCCTGCAGGCGTAAACGAGTGGTTAACGATTCGAAACTTGGATCGCGAGATTTTTAGATGGTTGCTGATTTGTCGCTGTGACCTATGTCACGGTTCAAGGCGGCGTCAACCCGGACCGGAGTTTATGGGCGGGACAAGTGGCAACATCGGGGCAATCCCGATCACGAAAGCCTGCTGTGACTTTTTCGCCGCACCGGCCTAGGTCGAAAGAAGTTGCCAAGAAATCGCTGCATCGGGGAAGGATCATCCTTATGGGGGTTTCTTTTGAGCGACCTGTTCACTTAAGCAGCTTCAGCCCCTATAGTCGCGACGGCGAATTTACCTGTAACTAGAATGACATGAGGACGACACATGGCTCTCCAGATTGGCGCTGTGGCCCCGGACTTCGAGGCCCAAACCACCGAAGGCAAAATCAAGTTCCATGACTGGATCGGCGATAGCTGGGCGCTCTTGTTCTCGCATCCCAAGGACTTTACCCCGGTCTGCACCACCGAACTCGGCGCGCTCGCCAGGCTGAAGCCGGAATTCGACAAACGTGGCGTCAAATTGATGGGGCTCAGCGTCGATCCCGTCGACAAGCACGCCAAATGGTCCGAGGACATCCGGGAGACCCAGGGCGCTGCGCCCAACTACCCGATGATCGGCGACACCGATTTCAACGTCTCGAAGCTGTACGACATGCTGCCGGCCTCGACCTCCGGCGACGCCGCCACCCGCACCGCCGCTGATAACCTGACCGTCCGCAACGTCTTCATCATCGGGCCGGACAAGAAGATCAAGCTGGTGCTGGTCTATCCGATGACCACCGGACGCAATTTCCAGGAAATCCTGCGCGTAATCGATTCCCTGCAGATGACCGCCAAGCACCGCGTCGCCACCCCCGCCGACTGGAAGCAGGGCGACGACGTCATCATCGCGGGTTCGGTCAGCGACGACGAAGCCAAGACCATCTATCCCGACGGTTGGAAAGCGCCGAAGCCGTATCTGCGGATCGTGCCGCAGCCGAAGTAACCAACGGTCATCGCGGGCGGCGAAGAGCGATCGATGGCTTCGCCGCCGCGCTCTCTACGGGATCGGCTTGATCGCGTTGGCGATCAACAGCCCGAACGTGGAAGACACCGCCGTCACGAACGTACCCCAGCTCACATCGACCATGACCACCGGCCAGGTCCAGTGCTTGAGCAGCGACAGCGATGTAAGTTCGAAGGTCGCGTAGCAGAAAAATCCGAACAGCCCGCCGTACAGCAATGTCGATTGCCAGGTCGCGCCGGCCTGGCCGCTGACGAAAATAAGGATGCCGATCACGTACAGCAGATAGAACAGGATCGCCGGCGCGAGCCTGATCTCGCCCAGCATGTCGCCGACCTGCGAGGTGAAGAAGCCCTTGGCGACCAGCCCCAGAAACAGGAAATCGATCGGGATCAGCACGATCAGCGTCGCCAGATAGAGAACAACATAGCGGTTCACAAAAGCCTCCAGCGCTGTTGGCGCATGCCCATGATCCAAGTACGTATCAGGGCGGGCAGAGTTGCAATATCCCGTCCGCACTGGACCTAAAGCGCCCCTTGCGAGTTGAGCGCCTGATGTCCAGCCCACCCGCCCCGCCCTCCCAATCCGCCCTGCCCTGTATCGTCTGGTTTCGCGACGATCTGCGGCTCTCCGATCATCCCGCTTTGCACGCTGCGTCGAAGACCGGCCGGCCGGTGATCTGTCTTTATGTGCTCGACGAGCCGCGGGGCGTGCCGAATAGGCGTCCGCTTGGCGGCGCCGCGCACTGGTGGCTGGCGCAATCGCTGCGCGCCTTGCAACAGCGCCTCGCGGCCGCGGGCGCCTCGCTATTGCTGCGCCGAGGCCCTGCGGCGAAGATCATCACTGAGCTGGCGCGCAGCACCGGCGCGGATGCCGTGTTCTGGAACGAGATCGCGCAAGCACCGGAACTAAAGATCGCCGGTCAGGTTGAGGCGGCGCTGAAAGAGATTGGCGTCGCCTCGCACAGCTTTCCCGGCGATCTGCTGGCTGCCCCCGCCAGCATCCGCAACAAGGAGAACCGCGGGCTTCGCGTGTTCACGCCGTTCTGGCGGCGGGTACAGGCGCTGGGCGATCCCCCCAAGCCATTGCCTGCACCCAAGCGCCTGTGCCCCGGACCAGACGTTGCAGGCGACGCGCTCGAAAGCTGGCGTCTCGAGCCCACCAAACCGGATTGGGCCAGCGGGCTGCGCGAAAGCTGGCTTCCCGGTGAACTGAACGCCCAGCGGCGGCTCAAGGAATTCCTTGCCGGCGATGTAGCTGGCTATGCCAGCCGGCGCGACCGGCTTGACGATACCGGCACCTCAAGGCTGTCGCCGCATCTGCGCTTTGGCGAGATCAGCCCGCGCCAGGTCTGGTATTCAGCGCATTTTGCCGCGGCAGAGCGCCCTGCTCTGTCGACCGATATCGACAAGTTCCTGAGTGAACTCGGCTGGCGCGACTTCTGCCGCCATTTGCTGTTCGATGTGCCGGACCTCGCGACCCGCAACCTGCAACCCTCTTTCGATGCGTTTCCATGGCGGCATGACGACAAGGCGCTCGAGGCGTGGCAGCGCGGCCTGACCGGCTACCCCGTCGTCGATGCCGGGATGCGCGAATTGTGGCACACCGGCGTGATGCATAACCGGGTGCGGATGGTGGCGGCCTCGTTCCTGGTCAAGCATCTCCTGATCGACTGGCGCGCGGGCGAACAATGGTTTTGGGACACCCTGGTCGATGCCGATGCCGGCAGCAATCCCGCCAACTGGCAATGGGTGGCTGGCTGCGGCGCCGATGCCGCGCCGTATTTTCGCGTGTTCAATCCGATCCTGCAGGGTGAGAAGTTCGATCCGGACGGCGTCTATGTCAGGCGCTGGGTGCCGGAACTGGCAGGCCTGCCGGGCAATCTGATCCACCAGCCTTGGAGCGCCGCCCCGCTCGAGTTGAAAAGCGCCGGGATCGATCTCGGCACAACCTATCCGGAGCCGATCGTCGATCACAAGACCGGTCGCGAACGCGCGCTCAAGGCCTACGCAAAGGTCCGCGCGGCGTGACGACAGAGGCATCTCTTTAACATGCGCACGAATCCCGCTATCGTTATCGCTTCGATGAACCCTGGGGGATGATATGGACGACGAGAAACCCGCTTCCGAGCCGATGACAGATACGATGCCCGCCGCCGAGCCGCCGATTTCGGTTCCCGCACCGGTGGTCAAAAAGAAGAAGGCCAAAAAGGCTGCAAAGAAAGCCGCCAAGAAAGTAGCGCCGAAGAAGGCAGCAAAGAAGGCCAAGAAGGCTTCCAAGAAATCTTCGGCAAAGAAGTCGGCCAAGAAGACTGCAAAGAAGGCCGTCAAGAAATCAGCCAAGAAGACTTCAAAGAAGGCTCCCAAGAAAACTTCAAAGAAGAAAAAGAAGGCCAAGAAGTCGAAGCGCTGACGCGATCCGATTTGGTATTTTGCGAAAGCCTCCGGATCAACACCGGAGGCTTTTGTTTTTGGAGACCAGCGCTGCTCGGGCACGTTTGAGAAAGACCGCCATGCAATTGCATTTCCAGACCGTCGATGTCTTCACCGGCACGCAATTCGCAGGCAACCCGCTCGCCGTTGTCCTGAACGCCGAGGGCCTGTCGACGCAGCAGATGCAGGCCATCGCGTCCGAATTCAATCTGGCGGAGACGACCTTCGTCCGCCCGCCAAAGGATCCCGCGCATACGGCCGAGGTCCGGATCTTCACGCCGCGCAGCGAGATGCCGTTTGCCGGCCATCCCAATGTCGGCACCGCCTTCGTGCTCGCAGGCGCCGGTGTTTGCTATGGCCGGCCCGTCGGCCGTGACAGCGTCATCTTTGAGGAAAAGGCCGGGCTGGTCCCGATCGAAATTCTGCACGATAACGGGATGGTCGTGGGTGCGAACCTCGCTTCCCCGCAGCCGCTTTCGGTTGGCGCCGAGATATCAGGCCAACTGGTAGCTTCAGCATGCGGCATTGCGCTTGACGATATCGCGACCGCCAATCATCGCCCCTGCATCGCGTCGTGCGGCGCCCCGTTCATTCTCGCCGAATTGAAAAGTCGCACCGCCCTCGCCTCCGCAAACCCGAACGGCGATGTGTTTCGGCTTGAAGTCACCAAATATCCGGCCGTCAGCATCATGATCTACACGCAGGTTAGTGAGCCCGACATCCACATTCGCGCGCGGATGTTCGCACCGCACCTCAACATTCCGGAAGACCCGGCAACTGGCAGCGCCAATGTCGCGCTGATCGGGCTATTGGCAAAATTGCGTCCCGAAGCAAATCTGTCGCTGTCGAAGACGATCGCTCAGGGCGTCGAGATGGGACGCACCAGCATCCTTGAGGCGAAGGCCGAAAAACGGAACGGCGTCGTCACCGCGACCTTCATCGGCGGCCGCTGCGTGCCGGTGATGTCGGGAACGATCGAACTGGTGTAATTGCCGCGGCCTCTCGATCAATTACAACCGTCTCTGGAATACTGGATCGCCCGGTCAAGCCGGGCGATGACGACCCCGGATCAAAACTCTTCCGGACAGGGATCGACGATCTTCCACAGCTCTGCGCCATTGGTGATCTTCTTCATCTCGGTGGTCAGGCCGCCTTGACGGCGGATCCAGTCCTTCACGGTGTCCGGATAATAAGATATCAGATCCGACGTCCCCTCCGAACTCGTGACCTTGATCCCGAAGGTGAAAGCCTTGTCGTAATAGGCCTGGTGGAAACCGAGGCTGGCGCGCGGTGTCACGCAGATTTTGTTCATCGGCACGATGCCGAACACCAGCGTGCAGGCGGAGTTGCAGATGCCGTCGATGATGACGCGCTCATGCCGATCGCGGATGCGCGCATATTTGGCCTTGTATTCCTCGACATAACCGCCGTGATCCCGGGTGATATGCAGGTCGGCGCGCGCCGGCACCGCGGCCAGCACGAACAGCAACAGCAGGGGAATCGAAGTGATGCGCATGGATCGATCGGGAACCAATTGAGCCTGTCGGGGCTGGTGAAAAACCGGCCCCTTGGACCGACCAGACGGCACGACTCTGGCCTTACTGTGTTGGAAATTCGTTAAGCATGCCCCTGGGGCCAAAAAACGGCGTTCTGTGGCACTTTTTCCTCAGTTTTCCCGGTCTTCCGCTTTGGAAAGACATGGTGTTGGCCTAAAATGTTCCCGCTCTCACAGGAGGACCGAATGACCCGATTGAAGTTTTTCGCTGCCGCAGCCGTTCTGGCCACATTGGCCACATTGCCGAACCAGGCGCAGGCGCGTCGTTACCATCACCATCATTACGCATACGGCCTCCCCTATTCGATCAGCTACATCCACAATTACGGCCCCGGTCCCGAGCCCGGCACTTTCGCCTTTTATGACGGTCCCTCGAACAACGCCTGCTACCAGAACGCCGCCAGCTATCGCGGCCAGGATGGCCGCCGTTACCCCTGTTTCTGAGCGGTTTTACGCTCCGATATCCGGCTCGACTGCTTGCACATTGGACCTGACGGGCCGCTGGCCCTGTCAGGCCAAGTCTGGTAATCGAGCCCGCACGCACTCGTAGCTCAGCTGGATAGAGCATCGGATTTCGATTCCGAGGGTCGGGAGTTCGAAATCTCTCCGAGTGCGCCAATGGCCGGGCTCGGCCCGCGCTTCGCCGATTGTTTTCAGATTCAATTTTCAAACAGCCAGGACCGCGCGCGTTTCCAAACCGTCATTGCGAGCCAACGGGTCGCGCGAATGCGCGCCCGATGACAGGCTCCGCAAAGCAATCCATGCTGCGACAAAGTAAGAATGGATTGCTTCGCTGCGCTCGCAATGACGCCGTGATATGACATCGCGATCTCGCGACGCATTACGCCCGAGTTTTGCAAGAAACTTCCGCCCCCTTGAGGGCGTGGGGAATGCCGGGTGCCCAGTGCACCCGCAGCCGCGCGTGTAGTGTAGGTAGCACGCGCGTTAGTCACCACGGATACACCGGTTCACCCGGCATTCCCGCACGCGATGGTGTTAACGGTTTCCTTCGTGCTCTCCCCGGTGATCGGGCTCTTTTGTCACCGTCGCTGATGGAATTGCTTCCGCCAACTTGACGCCAGCGTCGAGGCGTCAGGACCACACGACTTCGCCGTCCGCCTCAGCGCCATTCGTCAAAGGCGCATCCGCGTCCACCGCATCCCGCCCCGCGTCCGTGACGATCGCGATACGCCCCTCGAGTGGGACGGGAAGCCGGATTTTGCTTTGTTTTGAGTTGATTTGCGAAGAAGAATATTTTTACGCGGCGGACTGGACACATGGAATCACGTTGATTTGCTTCAGGAAATCGCGTTTTAAAAAACTTTGGGTGTCGCGTGAAAAAGACCATCTGTCGGCCCCAAGGGGTGCAAAAAAATCCGCAATCACAAATCCGATGGCACGATGCTGCTGTCTGATCGCTCACGCGACGATTAGCCCCTCGCCGATTCCAGCAAGCCCGCTGGTACGCATCGGGCCAGTTACGATACGGTCGCCGAAAATTCCGCAATCTGGGGGAGGCACGATGAAATCGTTTTATGTCTTGCTGGCAGCAGCCGGCCTCACCCTGGCCGCCGCACCGGCCCACGCCGTCGTGCTCGACCTGTCCACCGTCACCTGCAAGCAGTTCATCGAAGGCGACAAGGATCAGATAGCGATGGTGCTGACCTGGCTCGATGGCTGGTACAAGGGGGACGAGGACGAGGCCATCATCGATACCGATGTGTTTGTGGCCAACGCCAAGAAATTCGGCAGTTACTGCGCAGCCAACCCAACCATCAGCGTCGTCAACGCCGCCGAGAAAATACTGGGCAACTAGAGCCTGTCAAACCGCCGCCTTTCAATGCGCAATAGCACCGTCGCAATTAAGCCAAACCTTCAATGAGAGCTTGAACCGACATGCAACGCAGCGACGAGCGTATTCTCACGACTCATACCGGCAGCCTTCCCCGGCCGCCGGAATTGACCAAGCTCTACGCCAGGCGCGCGCGTGGCGAAGCCGTCGACGCCGGCGAAATCGCGCGGGCCGGCCATGCCGCCATGCAGGGGATCATTCTCCGGCAAATCGCCGCCGGCATCGATATCGGCAACAATGGCGAGCAGCAGCGCGAGGGTTTCTTTCTCCACGTCCGGCACCGGATGACCGGCTTTGGCGGGTCATGGAAACGCTGGCCGCGCGCGGATGTCGAGCAATACCCGATTTTCAAGCAGGCGCTCGAACAACAAAACAGCGGCAAGGAAATGGTCAGTAATTTCGCGCCGCCAAAAGTCATCGGCGATATCAAATATATCGGCGTCGCGGAGGCGATGCGTGAATGCACCGACTTCCGCGAGGTCCTGAACGCGCGTGCGACATCAGGCCAAAGCGGTTTCACAGAGGCTTTTCTCACCGCGCCCTCGCCCGGCATCGTCGTGGCCGCCATTCGCAACGAGCATTACGACACCGAGGACGCCTATCTCGCCGCCGTCGGCCGCGCCTTGCAGATCGAATATGAAGCGATCGTCGCGCAAGGTTTTCTGCTGCAACTGGATTGCCCGGATCTCGCGCTCGAGCATCACATCTCGTTTCAGGATCGCCCGCAGTCCGACTTTCTCGATTTCGTCGAGCGCGTGGTCGCGACCATCAACGTAGCCCTGCGCAACATCCCGCGCGAAAAAGTCCGCATGCATGTGTGCTGGGGCAATTACGAGGGACCGCACGACCGCGACGTGCCGCTGGCGACGATCCTGCCGCTGATCGCCAAAATGAACGTCGGCGCGCTGGTGCTGCCGTTCGCCAATCCCCGCCATGCCCATGAAGTGCGCTGTCTCGAGGGCAACGCGATCTCCGGCGACCAGATCGTCGTCGCCGGCGTCATCGATTCCCTGACGAACTTCGTCGAGCATCCCGAGGTGATCGCCGAGCGGATCGAACGCGTCGTCACAACGCTGGGTGACAAGAGCCGCGTGATCGCCGGGACGGATTGCGGGTTTGACACCTCCGCCGGCGCCGGTCGCGTCGCGGAGGATGTGGTGTGGGCGAAGCTGGCGGCTCTGCGTGAAGGCGCCGATATCGCAACGCGCCGGCTGTTCTCGTAGGCTAAGCGGGGTGGTTCAGCAGTTTCACTTCACCTCTCCCTTGTGGGAGAGGTGAATGCGAAGCAATTCGGGTGAGGGGTTACGGACTATGGATAGACTGCACCCCTCTCCCAACCTCTCACAAGGGGAGAGGGAGGAGTGCGTGCAGAGGCGCAGGCCAAGTCACGCAGGCGTATCGAGCCGAATATTCAAGCTGCTGCCACTTTATTTGGCGGCCGCGATGACGGATGATGATAACAGATCAAACGATCGAGTGATCGTCTCCGGCGCGCTGTTTTGACATTAAATTCAACGATAAGGTTTTCCGGCAAACCCGGAAAAGTGAGTTGGACCCGTCTCAGTGGCGCCCGTGATAATCTCGAGACCTATCGCGTCGTGTGGATCAGCAGCCAAATGGGCCGGCTTGGCGACCGGCTTTTCAATTGCTCTGGCAATTGGCCTCGTCGCCCTGCCCTGTTTGGCGCACGCCGGTGACGCCGCACCGACCGAAAATTCAACGCTTCCTGGCGCGCCGGACAAGAGCGGCTACACTTTGCTCAATCCGACGCCGGACGACCAGATGCGGAAATTTGCGCCGGATCGGCCCACTAAAGGGTTTTCGGTGCGCACGATCGACGCCGGTCATATCGAAGTGGAAATGGATAGCTTCAACGAGACCTATACGAGATATCTCGGGGTGATCACCCACAGCATTCAGACCCTCGACCCCAATATACGCATAGGCCTTAACAATTCCACCGAGTTTGAAATCCAGTTCAACGGATTGCAATCGTCGCGCTCGGAAAGCCAAGCCGGCGCCCTCGTCGCGCAGGGCGCGGGGTTTGGCGACGTCGTGCTGCGAACGAAAATAAATCTGTTGGGCAATGATGACGGCCCGGTCGGCCTCGCGATCATTCCCTATCTCAAGGTGCCCTCAACGGCGCCCGTGATCAGCAACGGCGCCGTCGAGGGCGGCCTGATCGTGCCGCTCGCGTTGCGCCTGCCGCAGGATTACCTCGTCACCCTGATGACCGAAGTGGATGCGCTCAAGGATGACCTGAACCACCGCGAGGCGAACTTCGTCAATCTGGTCGGCGTCAGCCATCCGATTCCGGGCATCGAAGGCGCCAATGCGATGGTGGAATTGTTTTCGTCTGTCGGCGCCGACCGCGCGACCTCGCCGATCTACACCTTCGACCTTGGCATGAACTTCCGGCTGGACAAGCACACCTTCCTCGATTTCGGCCTCAATTTGGGGCTCAACAACGCCGCGCCGAAGGTACAAGTTTATACCGGCATATCGGCTCGGTTTTGACGCGCCGCGTGATCTGCACGTTCTTGGCGAAGCCCTCGGGCAGACTTCGTTACCAATGAAACGCATTGGTGGTCTGGATCGGGTTAACGGGACGTGTTGTGGCACCCCAGGCGTCTTCGGGCGGGCCAACCGTGGGATTATTATTCCGTGTCCGAACCATTCGCAGGATATGCCGGGCCAGATGTACCAATACCGTCGGAACGGTCTGCCCCTTGACGGTTGGCTCTGCTGGCGCACTCGACGCCATGGGCCCATCCTTCGCCAGATCGTTGACGATCTCGCGCCGCGGCCAGGAATAGTCATCCGCTCTGCCCGCAGGTGAGGACAGTGGCGCTCCCATCACCAGCGTCCGTGCAGCAAGCGGGTCTGCCGGAACGGTCCGGGAAGAGCCACTGCCCATCAAAACCGTCGTATCGACAACCGGTGCGATCAGTGGAATGACCGGACCCGCGATCGGCCGCGATTGCGGCTTATCCCTGACGCCGATCGGCGACTTTTCGGCCGGCAGGACGATCGCCACCGGCTTGGCGGCCAAAAGCCTTCTGATCTCGCGCTCAACATAGTGGGCAAGTTTTCGCGCCTCGGTTTTGTAAAAAAGACGCCGTCAGGAGTGCGCAGCCGACGGATTTGACCTTCGAAATCCGGGCCATATTGCATGAACCGCCCGGCCTGATCGACGAAGCCCCCAACAACTACATCCTTCGAGACGGCGCTTTCGCGCCTCCTCGGGAAACAGCGTGTTGAGGAACAGCATGTCGGAGGTGGGCTGCTGTCCCTGCAGCGCCGGAAGGCCAACCCAGATCACCGGCACGCCGCGATCCCTGAGCGCGGCCGTCATCTGCCTGATGACCCTGGTGTAGTGAGCCACCCAACGCGCGTACCGAAATTCACCGGCGCCATCTTTACCAGCTCTTTTTCTTCGAGCGACCATTAAGATCCGGCAGCATCGCTATCTTCTTCGCCCGTCGCTCTTGATTTGCTGTCTTCACCAGATCGGCTTCGGCGCTGCCGTGTCCGAGGCATTCTCGCGTATCGCGATCCGGTCGTTCAATCCAAGCATAATGAGGATCGGAGCCAAGCTCCTCATGGTGAGGAGGCGCTCTGCCTGGCCGTCTCGAACCATTCGCCGGATCGCCCTTCCCGGGCACATATTTCAAAAGGCCGGATTCCGTATTGATCTTCCTGACGACGCCGAGCTCCGACTGGTCGCTGAGCAATTGCTCCAGGCCATACCCGAACCAATCGGCCATCGCGTCCCCGAGGACCAGAATTCGCTGGTTAGGCGATGCGTCCTGCCGCTCCGATGGCGGTGCATGGGAGTAATCGGCGGGAGGCAGTTTGCGCACCCTTCTGTGCGGCCCCGGATATCGAGAGAGACCCGGCCATTCCGGACGCTGCATTTGTGGCTCCCCCAAACCGCCGAATGGCGCCTGTTGCGCCTGGTTGGGAAAGTAGAAGCCTCCGAAGGCAGGCTGCCGCGGCTGCCGCGTCGGTCGGTCGTTGAAGAACTGGGCCGATGCAGGGAATGACACGAGAAGCGCGGTGAGAATAAGAAATTTTCGAGCGACAATACCGGAAAATGCGTCAAACGCCCCATCGATCCGGATTGGCCCTGTCCCTCGTCACGCATTACAAAAATTCGTTCGTTCGGGCCCATAAACCGGAGCCTTCTTTTTGATCATACAACCAGCAGGTCAATACGAGATAACTCGAAATCAGGTTTCAATTTTCTTCGAATAATTCCCTGTCATGCCACTGTCGCAAATCACCGACAGTGATCTCACGGGAACGAACGCGCCAACGCAACGATAACACGATCCGGTCCCACACGGAGGTAAACGAAGGCGCGATTACTTGGGACGCGAGACATATGACATCGTCATTGCCGGGCTTGACCTGGCAATCCATCTTCTTAAAAAAAATTCTTGCGAAGATTGATGGATGCCCGGATTACCCAGCGCGAAGACGCGCTTCGCGCTTTTGCCGGGGCATGACGAATGGAGTTTGTGCTCGAACCACGCCGCTCCCGGAAAACCGATGATGTGCGGTTAGTCCGTACCGGACGCGTCACGCCTGCTACGCTAGCAGCCGCGGCAGATGCTCCCGATCTTTCGATCGAGTTCGATATCGTCGGGATGACGCGACTCCGACACGGTGGACGCATTGCCGCGCTTGGGCTGACGGTGCGCCGGCAGCGGCGCGTCGCCGGTCAGGCGCGCATCTGACGTCAAAGACGGCGGGACGGATGGATTGGCCGGTCGCAAGCCGCCGTGCCGCATGTGACCGTGTCCGCCATGTCCGTGGCCACCCCGGGCGGACGCACAGGTGCTCCCTGCCAATGTCAGAATTATCCCCGCCAGGATCAGCTTGCGCATACGCATTCCATTACCCCCAAGATCGTCCCCGGACAGCCTAAACGAAATTTTACAATCCGATCAACATCCCCTTACCCCAGACTGCCGCGATTTCGCCGCTGCGCAGCATTACCAAGGGGGCTGACGACAAACTTCATTGAAAGCGCATTCTTTGAGAACGCACTTGTTGAGAACGCAGTTGGCGCGATCTGTTGTAATCGTGATGGCATTGGGTGCGGTCGTGCTCACGGCGCTACCAGCCGACGCACGCGGCGGTCACGGTTTGGGCGAACGCGGCGCACACGAAGCCGGATTTGCCGGCGGGCGCCGCCGCGGCAACGACAATTATATCAAGGCTGCGTCGCAAGAGCGGGAAAAACTCCTCAATACCAAGCTCAAGAGCATTTGCCGCGGCTGCTGAAACCGTCGCAACACTGGGCGCCGTAGTCTACCCGGCAAAACCGGTCTACCAGATCGTGTTCGGGAATAGGCCAAAGCGAGGCTGCTGCGCGACCAGCATCATCGGCGGCCCGATCTGGTTCTTCGCCATCGTCCTGCCCGTGACCGTCTTGCTCGCAACAACCCTGCGCTTGAGCGGCAGCTTCAGCTCCGGTTTTTTGGGCTCGGCTGTTTGCAACTCGGGCGTCTGCACCTGGGTTGTCTGCAATTTGGCGAAGGCGTCCCGGATGCGTGCCGGCGCGTTGCCATCCGCCGGGACATTGTTCGCCGCCAGCACGGCCGCTGCAGGCGTGATCGTCGGCAGGCTGGTGTCGAACTCCACCCGCTCCGGCCACTTTTGGACGGAGTGAATCCGGATCACCGAAAGATCCGATGCCACATTTGCCGCGGTGTCGACGTTATCGGCTGGCAATTTCGGCAGATACGCATCGACGGCGAACAGCAACACCAGCAACGCTGAGCCGACAACGATGAAATATCGCAACACGGGCATTTCGGCGTCGCTCCATCCGCGCCAGCACGCGGTCCATCCGCTTAACTGGGGATGGCGCCATTCGTTCCAAGCCCCAAGAGACCGAACGTAACGACGAAGTTACCGCTTCACTACCGCGTGACTTCAAAGACGCGGCAAATGGTCGGGAGCTAAATTCGGTTCGCCGCGACCAGCGCGCATTTCGCGCCGCTGGCATTGACGTTGACGAAGCCAACATGCAGGCGGGCAAAGGTTTTCCGGCTCTTCATATTGACGGTGTCATGAATCAGGCGCGAGCGGTCGGTCAGATGGCTGCCGTCGCGGCGGGCAAAGGCGCAGGAAATCTCGATATCCGTGACCGCGTAATCATTGCTGTTGCGCAGCGTGAAGGTGATCAGGGCGTTCGATCCCAACCCGCCCCTGCGCCATGACTGCGATGAAATCTTCAAGCGGTCGAGCGGCGTTGGCTGCTCCGGCGTGATCGCCTCCGAGGTCGCGGGATTGAAGGTGACGGGTTTTACGGCGGGGTCTTTTATCCCGGCGTCGGTGGCCGTAGCCGACGGCGCGGGATCCGACACCGCGGCGGTGGTCAAAGCCGCCGGTTCACCCTCGGCCGGTTCGCTGACGTAACCCGACGTCAGCGCCCAGGCGCCGAGTCCGGCGATCAGAATAACGGGCAGCCAAGCGAGGCCAGCCTTTCCAATCGGTTCGAAACGATCAAGTTCGCCATTCAGGGCCTTAGTGTTCATGGCCTTAGTGTTCATGGCCGCCACCGTTTGTCGCGAAATCGACCTGCCTGTCACCGCAACGCAAAAGGCCGCGCGGGCTTTACACCGCACGGCTTCTGACACGACTGCCGTTTGCGCGGTTCCGCCGTCGCTTGATCAACCCGTCAGGTCCAAAATGGTTGCACCTCGCTGTAACAATATTGGACACAATGCAATTGACGCATCGTCAGGGCTCGAGCGGGAGCCATTCGAGGGGCACAGCCGAAGGGATGGCCAAAGGGATGGCATTGCCGGAATGCCGCCGCTAAATTGGCCGGCGCGATCCAAATATCGCAGTCCATCAACAAGCCGCGACAGGCGGCGCCTCAACATTCAATTCCTCGCAGCCAAGCGGAGACCAACGATGCCGACAGTGACCTGGGACCATATTCATCTGCGTAGTCCCGATCCGGAGGCGATGGCCGCCTGGCTTGAAAACGTTCTCGGCGGCGAGATCGTCCGCGGGCCCGGGCGCATCGACGTCAAGCTCGGCGGCGCCAACATCTTCATCGCGCCGGTCAAGGCAGGCGACGGCGTTAATAATCCGCCGGTCACGCCCTATCAGGGGCTCGATCATTTCGGCCTGTCGGTAAAGGACATCGACGCGGTGGCTGCCGAGATCAAGGCCAAGGGCGTCGAATTCACCATGGAGCCCAACAATATCAGGCCGGGCATCCGCATCTGCTTCATTCGCGGACCGCAGGGTATCTCGGTCGAACTCCTGGAGCGCGACAAGAAATATACCTGAGGACAAGAAATATTCCTGAAGAAGGGCCGCGAATCGGCGGCCGAACGGCCCGTTCGGCTGTCCGACCGGTTCCATGTGACAGAAAACCAGCCGAACTGGCCTTCTGTCATTTTCGCGTCCTGTCACTTAGCCGGATTCCGGACATAGCGCCGGGTGCGATATCGGCGGTCAACCTGCCACGTTGACGCTGCGTGGCCTGCTTTGGCATAACAGAAGGGCAGCTTCGTCCAAAACGGAGCGCCACCGGGGCGTCATGAAGAACGGTCTATATTCGATCCACGTCAGCCTGCAGGATGGTCGTACCGGCAAGGGCAGCGGTGTTGTCATGTTTCGGGATGGCAAGATCCTCGGCGGCGACGCCTATCTGTATTATATCGGCAGTTACACGACCAAGGGCGATACCTTCAAAGGCGAGGTCTTGATCCAGCGCCATACCAGCAGCCCCGACGCCAATCCGCTGTTCGGCGGCCCTGCCCCCGTCGGCGTCGGCGTCTCCGGCACCTTCACCGACACTGCGGGTGTGATGGACGGAACGGCGCTGGTCGGCAAAGCCAGCCAGATTTTCAAGGCCACGCTGCGCCGGCTGGCCGAGTCCGATTAATCAACGTCACGACAAGTACATCATTCCGCGGCCTGCTCCAGCGGCGCGACGCGGGGCAGGATGATCTGGATTCGCGTGCCGTTGCCCGGCTCCGAATCGAGGTCGAGCCTGCCGCCCAGACGGTTGGTCACGATGCTGTAGACGATATGCAGGCCCAGGCCTGTGCCGCCCTGATCCCTACGCGTCGTGAAGAACGGATCGAACGCGCGGCGCCGGACGTCGAGGCTCATGCCGCAGCCATCGTCGGAAAAAAGAATCTCGACATTGTCTTTGCCGGATTCCCGCACCTTGATATCGACCGAGCCCGGCTTGCCGTCCGGGAACGCATGCGCCACCGCATTGAGGAACAGATTGGTGAGCACCTGTCCGTAGGGGCCGGGATACGAATTCATGGTCAAATTGGGCTGGCAGTCGACATTGAGCGTCAAATGATGCTTTCGCAGGCCCGGCCGCAGGCTCATTACCACCTGCTCGGTCAAATCGCCTAGATCGAACGACCGCTGGTCCGAATAATTGCGGTCGGCCGCGACCTGCTTGAACGAGGTGATCAGTTCGGCGGCGCGATTGAGATTGGCCACCAGTTGCGACGCGGCATCGCGGCTGGTTTCCAGAAAATCATTGAGGCTTGAGCGCCTGAGATCGCCGCGCGCGACTTCGCTGGTGAACAGCGCGGTCTTGCGCTCCAGCGATGAGGCCACCGTCAGGCTGATGCCGACGGGGTTGTTGACCTCGTGGGCGACGCCCGCGACCAGCCGTCCGAGGGCCGCGAGTTTTTCGGCCTCGATCAGCGAGTTCTGGGTTTCCCGCAAATTGCGCAACGCAGCCTCGGCGGCATCCTTGGCCTGGCGCATTTCCTGCTCGCCACGCTTGCGCTCGCCGATGTCGAGCGCGACCGTGACGATGCTCTCGACCCCGCCATCGGCGTCCAGCAGTGGAAGCTTGTTCACCAGCCATTGGCGTAGATGGCCTGATAAATCGAGGTACTCTTCCTCGTAAAATCCGAGTTCCTTGCCTCCCGCCAGCACCCGCCTGTCGGCATCATCGGTTTTTTTCGAGCCGTAGCGCGACATCAGATCGGACGTGGTGTGGCCGATCGCATCCGCCGGCTCGATGCCGAAAATGCCGGCCATATACCGGTTCATCAGGATGTAGTGCAGTTGCTTGTCCTTGACGTTGATCACCGCCGGCACGGTGTCGATCACCTGCTGCAGCAACCGACGGCCCTCGGCGATCGCGTCTTCGGCGCGCTTCTGGTCGGTGATATCTCGCAAGGTCCCCTCATAGCGAACGACCACACCGGCGTCGTCGCGCACCACCGTAGCGCTGTCGGACAGCCAGAGGATCGCGCCACCCTGCTGGCGCACCTGATATTCGAATTCGCGCACCATGCCGTCGCGCTGCATCAGAAATTGATATTGCTCGCGCGCCGCCGGATGCACGTAGATCGTATGCGAAATATCCGTGATGCTGCGGATCAGATCCTGCGGCGTGTCATAGCCCATCATCCGCGCCAGCGCCGGATTGGCGTTGAGCAATTGGCCGGCCGGCGTTGTCACATAAATTCCGTCGACCGAGCCTTCGAACAACTTGCGATAGCTTTCCTCGGCCAGCCGTTGTTCGGCCAAGGCGTGGATCGCCGCTTCACGCGCCGTGTCGGCATCGACCAGCGAGCGACGGAAAACTTCCGCGGCGCGCGCGATGTCGCCGATTTCGTTTTTCACGTCGGTCGCCGGGATCGACGCATGCTTCTCGCCGCCGGCGAGTGCGCGGATCGCCTTCGCGATCGCTTTGAGCGGGCGGACGGTCCAGCGCACCACGAACAGCGCCGCGACAAGCCCGATCAACACGCCGGCAATGCCGAGAATGATGCTTTGCCATTTATCGTGGGCCAGCGTTCGGGCGAAATCCATCGACAGCAGACGTCCGCGGTTGGCGCTGAGGTCGCGCAACAAATCGGTGACGCGGCTGATCATCTGGCCTTCCGTACCCAGCACCTCCTTGTCGAGCACGGCGATCTGGCCCTCGGTGCCCGAGATCGAAATGATGGCGTCGGCATAGGCGTTGGTCGCGGAGCGCAGCGCGGCATCGTCGATCGCCAGCGCCCGCATGCTTTGCGCGGACTGCTCGGCCGCCGCGGGATCATGCGCCAGCAAGGCCGTGGCAATCTGGTTTTGCGCCTGGAACAGGTTTCTCGCGGTGGTCTGCTCGGAAACCTCTGCGATGGCCTTCTCGAACCGCTCGCGAACGGCGGGCAAAGCCGCGATCAACTCTGCACGGCGCTCGATCAAGGCGGTGACGCGCTCCATTCCGCTGCGATAATTGGCCAGCCGCTGCGTCACGCCGTCGATCATTTCCTGCTGTTCGGGGGCCAGTTGCAGGCGCGTTTTCTTCAGCAGCGCACTCAACGACGAGGCCGCCTCCCAGACCTGGCTGGACGGGCCCGCCGGATCGGTGACGAAATCGCGCGCCGCCAGCCGCAGCTCGTTGGTGCGGCGGTCGATTTCTTCGGCCACGTCGCCAATGCTCTGGAGGTGCTGCAACTCGGCAAAGGTCGCGTTGATATGACGGATCGAGATCACGCTGGCGACGCTGGTGATCACGATCATCGCCAGCAACAGCGCAAAACTGGCAAAGGTGAGCTGCCCGATCGACAACGAGAGCGACCTGATACGTCGGACGATTGCGGCAAAGGCCATGGGGTATTGGAACCGGCTCGGGAAATGCGCTTTTACGGGCCGGAATATAGGCCGGAAAGCCCCTTAAGGGGAACATACCCTCCCATGATGCCGGCGGCCTAATGCCGCCAAGCAGGACTAACCCAGCACAGCTAATAAGGGTTTTCGGGCCTTCAATCCGAACACGCCATTTACCGTCAATCCGGCGGGATGCCGGCATCCCTGACCACCTTGGCCCAGAGCGCGACATCGGCCTTGATGATATCGGCGAACTGCGCCCGGGGCGCGCTCCTGGCCTCGCAGCCGGCGAGATCGAGCTTCTGCTGCACCTCCGGCGATGCCAGCGCGGTTTCCAGTGCCGTGCTGATGCGCGCCACAATTGGCTCGGGCGTGCCCGCCGGCACCACGATGCCGAACCACGGCGTCACCTGCGCCTCGGCAAAGCCCTGTTCCGCCATGGTCGGCACCTCAGGGAAATATTTCGAACGGCCCTCGCTGATCCCGGCGATGATCCGGATCGAGCCGGTCTGCACCTGCGCCAGCGCCTGATTGGCCGACAGGAAGGTCGAATTGATCAACCCGCTCGAGATATCCGCCACCATCTGCGGATAGCCGCGATAGCCCACAGCCGTCACGTCAATGCCGGCCAGCCGCTTGAACAGTTCGAACCCGAGATGCCCCGTCGATCCCTTGCCGGGATGACTGTAATTCAGCTTGCCCGGCTTCTCCCGGGCCAAGGCGACATATTCGGCCACGTTCTTCACCGGCAGCGAGCTCGGGACGATGAAGAAATTCGGAGCCCGGCAGATCTGCCCGACCGGAATGAAATCACGCAGCGGATCCCAGCGCAGCGAGATATTGAGCGAGGGACTGGTCGTAAAGTACGTCGTCACCATCAGCCAGGTGTATCCATCCGGCGCCGCCCGCGCCGCTTCCTCAGCGGCGATCGAGCCATTGGCGCCGGATTTGGATTCCAGAATGATCGAGCCGTTCCATTGCGCCGCCATGTTCTGGGTGACAATGCGCCCGAATACGTCGACCACGCTTCCGGCCGAATAGGGAATGAGAACGCGCACCGGCCGGTTGGGAAAGTTCTCCTGCGCCGATCCCGCACCGGACAGCGCAAGCGAAATCAGCCACACCGCCATGGCCGCGCCGACGCGCCATATCCTCATGGTGCGTGTGTTCATGGTACGCGCCCTGCCCTGACCATTTTACGGCGCTTTTGAAACGCCATTTTCGGTCAGGATGCCGACAATCGCCGCGGGCGGCAAGGGCGCGGCGCAGGCCCTCAGGACGCGCTGATCGCCACGGACTTGCGTTGCGGGATCGTCATCGCGGCCACGCCGATGAAGACGCATCCGAGGCCGATCCATGCGGTCTGCGTCAGGCTCTCGCCCAGAAACAGCACCCCGAGCGCAACGCCAATCGGAACCCGCAAGTAAGATTGCGCGGTCGTGCTCACCGAGCCCAATGTCTGGATCAACCGGAAATAGATCACAAAGGCAAAGGCGGTCGAAAATACCGCCAGACCAATCAGCGCCAGCAGCGAACTCATCGACGGCGCCAGCGTCCACGGCCGGTCTACCACGAGGCTAACCGGGATCAGCACCGCCGCGCCTGACAACAGCGAGCCCGCCGCCGGCGCCATCGGATCGAGGCCCTTGAAGCCGCGGCTGAAGATCGCGGCCCCCGCATAACAGATCGTCGCAACCACGACGGCGATCTCCGCGGCCAACTGCTCGCCCAATCCGCTTAGCGCCTGCATCCCGACGATCAGGCAGATGCCGGCCATTCCAATCAGCACGCCGAACAGTTTTCGCAGGCTCAGCGTTTCGTGGCGCGTGATCGCGAGCGTCAGGAAAAACGTGAACATCGGCGAGGTGGAATTGAGAATGGTCGCCAGTCCAGCATCGAGCGAGCGCTCGCCCCAGGCGATCAAGGTCCAGGGGATCACGCTGTTGAGGAAGGCCTGCAACAGGAACCGCCGCCATGTCGCGACATCGCGCGGCAGTCTCACGCCGCGCGCTTGCATGATAACCAGCAGCAGCAACCCGGCGATCAGGGTGCGCGCCGCGATCAGCGTGATCGGCGGGATGGTCGCCACGCCGAGTTTGATGAACGTGTAGGAGCCGCCCCACAGGGTTGCGAGCAACAGCAGCAACGCGAATTCCCGCGTCACGCCATCAGGCCGTTTCTGTGTTTGTGCCAATTCCGCCACCGTCAAGTTCCTCCGAATTGTCCCGGCGGAACATAGGCGATGGTTTTCGTGAATACTTCGCTGCGTGACGAAGTGTGACCGTATCTAGAAGTGGACCGGTTTTAAACCGCGCCGACTTCAAACACCTCGCCGTCATAGCCGGCCTCGAGCGGAATACGAAGCTGGCGGCCGCCATTGAGTTTGGTCATCACGGGCATCACGGTCACGACCGGTTTGCCCCTGACGTCGTCGAGCGCGGCGCGCACGTTCGACTGCTTGCCGAGCTTGATCAGGTTGCGCGTGGTCGGAAACGGCAATTTGAACCGCCCGCTCTCGCCGCCGGCCAAGGCCTCGCGCGGCGACAGCCAGATCGAGTCGGTGGATTCCCTTCCGTCATGGGCGCCGATCTGCTCCGGCGGTGCGGCGGCGAGAAAGAACCAGGTATCGAACCGTTTTGGCATGCCAACCGGCGTGATCCAGTGCGCGTAGGGCACGAGTTCATCGAGTGCGAGGCGCAGGCCGTTATCGGCCAGTACTTTTAGAAATGTCGTCTTGCCGTCGCACAAAGCCGTACGGTTCGCGGCCTCGATTTCGCCGGCGCGCTTGGCGTCGACAAGGTCGTCCGATCCGCCGGCGCGCGCCAGCAGGATGCCGCTTTCCTCGAAAGTCTCGCGAATCGCGCCGATCCGGAAACTCAAATCGGCCGCGTCGAGCCCCTCGCCGCCGGCATACAGCGCCGGATTGGCGATGATTTCCTGATCGCCCTTGTCGACACTGCCGCCGGGAAACACCAGCGCGCCCGAACTGAAATCGATCTCATAATGGCGCACCATCATGAAGACCTCGATTTCGCCCGCGGCGCTGTCGCGCAGCAACAGGATCGTGGACGCCGGACGCGGCGCGACGGCTTCTGTGGACATGAACGTTAAATCCCTCCCCCTCTCATCCCGAGAGGATGTGTAGCAATACCTCTCGTGTCCCGGACGCGGTGCAGCGTCCTTCGCGCTGCTCCGCAGAGCCGGGACCCAAGCATTTGAGGTGCGGAGCGATGGACCCCGGATCAGCAGCGCACCGCATAGCGTGTCGAAGACGCGCGTGAAAGCGCTTATGGCGCTGCGCTGCATCCGGGGAATGCTCCCTCATCCTGAGGAGTGGCCGCTTGGCCGCGTCTCGAAGGATGAGAAACGTAACGGCCTCATGGTTCGAGACGGCGCAAGGGCGCCTCCTCACCATGAGGATTCCCGCTATTCCGCGGCGCTGGCTTGTGGCTGCAGATTGGCGCGCTTGTCGACCCGCGCGACGCGCGACAACAGGTATTCCACTTCGGCCTTTGCGGTGGGCGTAATGGTCGCTCCCGGCTTGCGCTGGGCGCTGGAGGCGATCACGCCGCGCTTCTGCAGGACATATTTGCGTACCGCGAGACCGGCGCCGGGCTGCTGCTCATAGCGGATCAGCGGCAGATGGGCATCGAACAAGTCATGCGCGGCGTCGCGACGGCCTTCCTTGGACAACCGCACCACGTCGATCAGCAATTCCGGGAAAGCATAGCCGGTCATCGCGCCGTCGGCGCCGCGCTCCATCTCGAAGTCGAGGAACAGCCCGCCATTGCCGGTCAGAATCGACAGCGGCCGTAGCGATCCGTCCTTCTGGAATGCCCGCAGCGCTGAAATCTTTTCCAGGCCCGGCCAGTCCTCATGCTTGAGCATCACGCAGGACGGGTTGTCCATCACGATCTTCCGGATCACCGCCGGGGTGAACACCACCGACAGCGTCAGCGGATAATCCTGCAGCACCCAGGGAATGTCGTCGCCGATCGCTTCAGACGCCTGCTTGAAATAGCCGATGATCTGGTCGTCGGTGCGCAGATGCGGCGGTGGCGCGATCATGACGCCTGCGGCGCCGGCGTCCATCGAGGCGCGCGCCAGCGAGCGCATGGTGGCAAATCCCGATGCCGAGACGCCGACGATGATCTGCATGGTCTTGGCGCGTTTCACAAAGCGGACCGCGACCTGCTCGGCCTCGGCGGCATCGAGCTTCGGCGCCTCGCCGAGAATGCCCAGCACCGTGACGCCATCGCAGCCGACTTCCGTATAGAAGTCGGTCAGCCGATCGATCGATTTCTCGTCGATGCGGCCGTCATCATGGAACGGCGTCGGTGCAATCGCGAAAGTGCCGGCGGCTTTGTGGGTGAGTTTTGTCATTGGTGCCTCTTGCCTGGGTCATTCCGGGGCGATGCGCAGCATCGAACCCGGAATCTCGAGATTCCGGGTTCGCGCTATCGCGCGCCCCGGAATGACAGATACCGTTAAAACCTTCGTGCGCCCATCTTGATCTCTTCCTCGGAGAAGAAAATTTCATGGGCATGTTCAACTACATCCTGCGCCTTCCATCCCGTATGCGGCGGCTTCCAGCCGGGCTTTTCCATCATTTTCATTTCGCGCACGCCGCGCGGGCCGGAAACGCCAAGTGCCTTCCCGGTCTGGTCGCCCGAGAGGTCGCTGACCATGTATAGCACGGCCGGCGCGATACCATCAGGCCCCAGCGCAGCACCGGGATTTTCGATATATCGCGGCAAATCGGCGGTCATGCGGGTCAGCGCGCCCGGCACGATCGTCCAGATCCGGATGTTGTATTTCCGGCCCTCGATCGCCAGCACATTCGACAGGCCCCAGATACCGCCCTTGGCCGCGCCGTAATTGGATTGGCCGAAATTGCCGATCAGGCCCGAGGTCGAGGCTGTATTGACAATGACGCCGCCGCCATTCTCGCGCATCCAGCGAAATACCGGCTGGGTGCAGCAAAACGTCCCCTTCAGATGGACCTTCAGCACCTTGTCCCAGGCCGCCTCAGTGGCCTTGGCAAAGGTCTGGTCGAGCAGGATGCCGGCATTGTTGACCAGGATATCGGCGCGGCCGAAATGCTTGATGGCATCGTCGAACACCGATTGGCCCCCGGCCATGGTCGAGATGTCAGCGCCATTGGCAACGGCGCTGCCGCCCTCGGCCTTGATCGCATTGACCACTGTCTGCGCCATCGACATGTCGTTGCCACTGCCATCGCGCGGGCCGCCGAGGTCGTTGACCACGACAGCCGCGCCCTCGCGCGCGAACAGCCTGGCATAGGCCTCACCCAGCCCGCCGCCCGCCCCGGTGATCATCGCCACCTTGCCGTCGAGAAGTCCCATGATGTTTTGCTCCCGCCTCGTCGTTATTTTATTCGCCGTCATGGCCGTGCTTGTCACGGCCATCCACGTCTTTCTTATTGAAGGAAGACGTGGATGCCCGGAACAAGTCCGGGCATGACGACATCATCTAAAGCATCGCTTACGCGCAATTTTAACCCAACACCGTTTTCCCGCTCTTGATCACTGCGACGTTGCGCGCCTTTATTTTGGCCTCGAACGAAATCACATGGCCGTCTTTCCACAGATCCATCGTGACGGTTTCGCCGGGATAGACCGGCGCGGAGAACCGCGCGACGTGCTGCTTGAAAGCGCTCGGATCGTAATCCGCGTAGGTCTGCAGGATACCGCGGCACGTAATGCCGTAGGTGCACATGCCGTGCAGGATCGGTTTTGGAAACCCGGCGCGTTTGGCAAATTCGGGATCGCTATGCAGCGGATTGCGGTCGCCGCACAGCCGATAGACCAGCGCCTGATCCGGCCGCGTCGAGATATCGATCGATTTATCCGGCGCGCGGGTCGGCACGCTATGCGGTTCGGGCTGGCCCTCGGAAGGTCCGCCGAAGCCACCGTCGCCGCGCGCAAAGCGCGACGCCACCAGCGTGGCCAGTTCCTCGCCCTTGTCGTTGCGCAGCACCGTCTTGTGCCGGATCACGGCGCCCTTGTCCTTGCCCTTGTCGAAGACGTCGAGAACGCTGGAATCCGCCGTGATGTGCGCTGATGTGGACAACGGCCGGTGAAAGGTGATGTCGCGCTCGCCGTCCACCACCATCACCCGGTTGAGATTCATCTCGCCGGGCCCCGCGCCCCACGCCGCGACCGACGCAAATGTCGGAACCACTTTTAATGCGCGCGGTGTCGCAACCGCTTCATTGACGAAGGCGAGTTCCTTTTCGTCCATCGGGTCCGCGCCCATCCCGATGCCATAGGCGTAGAGCATCACCTCGTGATCGGTATAGGCATATTTCTGGCCGAAGTTTTTTAGGGCCATCAGGTCATCGTAGTTGATCGGCATGCGAGGTGTCCTCTTACATTCGCGGCTATCTCATCCTCATGGTGAGGAGGCGCTCTTGCGCCGTCTCGAACCATGAGAGCTCAGGTCGCTCATCCTTCAAGACGCGGCCAAGTGGCCGCTCCTCAGGATGAGGATCTTTCCTAAGCCACCGTAAAAAACGGCAACGGCGCGCCCTCGGTCGGCTTGAACACGACCTTCACCTTCTGGCCGATCTTCAGGCTGGCCATATCGCAGTCGACGAAATTGGTCTGCAGCGATGGGCCTTCTTTCAGCGTGACGTAACCGATCGCATACGGCCCGGTCGCGGATTTGCGCATCAGGCTGAAGGTGTAGATCTCGCCCTCGCCCGAGCTTTCTTCCCACACCGTCTTGTCGGAAAAGCAAAACGGACAAATCGAGCGTGGAAAATAATGCGCCTCGCCGCAAGCGGTGCAGCGCTTGATCAGGAGCTTGCCCTGCTTGGCGGCTTCCCAGAACTGTGCGGTTTCGGGATTGCCCTGCGGCACCGGATATTTTTTTGCTTCAGCCATCACACGCGCTCCAGAATGCAGGTCGAGGCGGCGTGGCGAACGCCAAGCAAACCACCGGTACCATGCGCGATCGCGAGATCGCAATTCGGCACCTGCACTTTAGGATGCGCCTGCCCACGCAATTGCCGCACCGCTTCGATGATTTTGGTCATGCCGCCGCGGTTGACCGGATGGTTGCTGCAGAGCCCGCCGCCATCGGTGTTGAACGGCAATTTGCCGACGCCGGAAATCAGGTTGCCGTCGGCGACGAACTTGCCGCCCTCGCCTTTCTTGCAGAAGCCGAGGTCTTCGAGCTGCATCAAGACCGTGATGGTGAAGCTGTCATAGATCGAGGCGTATTTGATATCCTTTGGCGTGATGCCGGCTTCCTCGAACGCACGCGGTCCCGACCACACGCCGGCCGAATAGGTCAGATTGAGATCCTTGCCGCCGCGCGGCCCTTTCAGCGCTTCGCCGTGACCGATCATCCGCACCAGCGACTTCTTCAGGCTCTTGGCGATTTCTTCGGTGGTCACGATCAGCCCGCCGCCGCCATCGGTGACGACGCAGCAATCCATCCGGTGCAGCGGATCGGAGATCATCGGCGAGTTCAACACATCCTCGACGGTGACGACATCGCGCAGCATCGCGTGCTCGTTATATTGCGCGTGATGCGAGGCCGCGACCTTGATCCAGGCCAGTTGCTCGCTGGTGGTTCCGAACTCATGCATGTGACGCATGGCGCACATGCCGTAAACGTTATGCGTGGTGGCGCCATAAGCGGCCTCGAAATCCGCCTCGGCGCCACTGGCGCGCGGCGGCATCGGGCCGGTACGCGGCTTGCCCGCCAGCGTGATCAGCGCGATCGAACATTTGCCGGCCGCGATCGCCTCGGCGGCATGGCCGAGATGAACCAGATAGGAGCAGCCGCCGGTGTCGGTGGAGTCGAAATGGCGCACTTTGAGGCCGAGATAATCGACCATCGCCATCACCCCGCCCGGGGCATCGCCGGCGCAGAAATAGCCGTCGATATCGGCCTTGGTCAGCCCTGCATCTTCCAGCGCGCCCTTGGCGATTTCGGCGTGCAACTGCGAGGTGGATTTATCCGGCGCATGCCGGGTCGGGTGTTCGTAAATCCCGGCAATGTAGGCCTTGCCCTTGATGCTCAAGTCGCTCTCCGCTGACGTTTCTTATTTCCGAAGGTTTTTGTGGCCTGTCGGCGGGGCCTTGGCAAGCGCGGAAATATTCCATGGGGCGAGACCACTACAAAGATGTCGTCCCTGCGAACGAGGGGACGACAATGCGATCGTTACGCTTCCGAACAATTCAGGAAACGAGTGGAGCTTTGTAGGGTCGGCAAAGCCAACGGGTCGCGCAAACGCGCACCCGATGACAGGCCTCGCGTGCCAGACGGTGGGCACGGCGTAGGGGCGCCTGCCCACCCTCCAAAACTCAACCTACTCCGCCGCGATCTGCCTCGGTGCGGGCGGCGGGTTGGCGAGATCGGCGGCAAGCTGCGCGTAGCGCTCCTTGGCGTCGTGGACTGACTTTTCCTTGACCGGACCGTAGCCGCGGATGCGATCCGGCAGTGACAGCAGTTCGATCGCCGTATCGAGCGTGACCGGCGAGAGCACGCCGAGCACGGCGGCGACGTCCTTTTCGTAGCCGGCGATCAAATCGCGCTCCAGCCGGCGGTCGGGGCTATAGCCAAAGATATCGAATCCTGTGCCGCGCAGGCCGCGCATCTTCGCCAGCAGCTTGAACAGGGGCATCATCCACGCGCCGAATGCGCGCTTGCGCGGACGTCCCAGCGCGTCGGTGCCTCCGCCCAGCATCGGCGGCGCTAGATTAAAACTGATCTTGAAGTCGCCATCGAACTGATCGCGCAACTGTTTTTCGAAGCGGCCGTCGGTATAGAGCCGCGCCACTTCGTACTCGTCCTTGTAGGCCAGGAGCTTGGCGTAGTTGATCGCGACCGCGCGGGGCAATTCATCGCCAAAGCCGCCATTGAGCGCGGCATTCCGCACTTGCGTCACCGCGTTACGATAACGCGCAGCCAATGCAGCGTTCTGGTAATCGGTCAACAGCGCGCTGCGATGCTCGATGATCTCATCCAGCGACATCGCGTCTAAAGTCTTCGGCGCGACGCTCGCATCCTGGCCCTTCATCATCGCGGCGATCCGTGCCGGATCGGCGGCGGCGAGACGGCCCAGCTGGAACGCCTGGGTGTTCATCTTGATGCCGACGCCGTTGATCTCGATCGCCTGTTCGATCGCGGCGGCCGTCAGCGGCAGCAACCCCTTCTGATAGGCATAGCCCATCATCATCATGTTGGTGGCGATGGAGTCACCCAGCAGCGTTTCGGCGGGCTTGGTGAAATCGAAGAACGACGAATCCTTGTTCAGCGCGGTTTCCAGCACGGCATTGACCTTGCCGCTCTGGAAATTGAAATCGCGGTTCATGATGAAATCCGCGATCGGAATAAGATGCGTGTTGATGACGCCATGGGTGCGGCTGGACTCGCACAGCGTGATGGTTTCCTTCGCGACCGCGACCACTTCGTCGGCCGCGATCACGAGATCGGCTGTACCCGTCACGATCCGCGAACAGGTGACGTCGGCGGTGTGCTCGGAAAGCCGGACATGGCTCAGCACCGCGCCACCCTTTTGCGCAAGCCCGGACATATCCAGAATCATGCTGGCCTTGCCTTCGATATGCGCGGCCATGCCGAGCAGCGCGCCGATCGTCAGCACGCCGGTACCGCCGACGCCGCCAACCGCGACGTTGTAGGGCCGATCGAGCGTGGGCTTTGAGGCCGGTTCGGGCAGATCGCCGATATTGCCGAGATCAGGCGGCGCGCGGCGGCGCAGCTTGCCGCCGTCCACCGTGACAAAGGACGGGCAAAAGCCCTTCAGGCAGGAATAGTCCTTGTTGCAGGAGGACTGATTGATGGTGCGCTTGCGCCCCAGCTCCGTCTCCAGCGGCTCGACCGAGATGCAGTTGGACTGCACCGAACAGTCGCCGCAGCCTTCACAGACCGCCGGGTTGATCAGCACGCGGCGCGCCGGATCTTCAAGCGTGCCCCGCTTGCGGCGGCGGCGCTTTTCGGCGGCGCAGGTCTGCACGAACACGATGGCGGAGGCGCCCTTGACCTGGCGCAGCGTTTTCATGACCGCGTCGAGTTCGTCGCGGTGCGCGGTCTTGGTGCCCGGCGCGATTTCGGCGGCCGGATAGGCGTCCGGATTTTCCGAGACCAGGTAGATATCGCGGATGCCCTCGCTATGAAGCTGGAAGGTGATCTGCTGCGGCGAGAGATCGCCATCGACGTGCTGGCCGCCGGTCATCGCGGTCGCGTCGTTGTAGAGGATCTTGTAGGTAATGTTGGCCTTGGAGGCGACCGCCTGGCGGATCGCGAGACTGCCGGAGTGGAAGTACGTGCCGTCGCCGAGATTGGCGAACACATGCTGCTCGTTGGTGAACGGCGCGACGCCGACCCAGGGCACGCCCTCGCCGCCCATATGGGTGAAGGTTTCGGTGCTGCGATCCATCCACAGCGCCATGAAATGGCAGCCGATGCCGGCGAAGGCGCGGCTGCCTTCGGGCACTTTGGTCGAAGTGTTGTGCGGGCAGCCCGAGCAGAAATACGGCGTGCGGGTGATCGGTGCCACCGCCTGCATCTGCGAAGCCTGGCGGCCGTTGAACCAGTCGGCCTTGGCGCGCAGCATCGCGGCGATTTCGGGATTGAGATTGAGCCGCAGCAGCCGCTCGGTCAGCGAGCTCGCGAGCGAGGCGACGCTGAGTTCTTCGGCAAAGGGCAGGAAGCGCTTGTCGTGCTCGTCCATCTTGCCGACGATGCGCGGGCGGACATCGTCGCGCCAGTTGAACAGTTCCTGCTTGACTTGATTCTCGACAATCTCGCGACGTTCTTCGATGATGAAAATCTCTTCGAGGCCAACGGCGAAGTCGCGCACGCCTTGCGGCTCCAGCGGCCAGGGCATCCCGATCTTGTAAAGTCGAAGCCCGATTTTGGCGGCAACCTCGGGCGTCACGCCGAGTTCGCGCAACGCCTGGCGGATATCCTCGTAGCTCTTGCCCGAGGCCATGATGCCGAACCGCGCATTCGGCAAATCCATGGTGATGCGGTTGACCTTGTTGGCGCGGGCAAAGGCGACCGCGGCAAAACCCTTGTAGTCCTGCAGCCGGCGGTCTTGATCGTAGCGGTCATCGGGCCAGCGCAGATTGAGTCCGCCCGGCGGCATCTCGAAATCGGCGGGAATGATGAAGGGTTTCATTTCGTCGGTGAGGTCGATCTCCGCCGTGGTCTCCACGGTTTCGGTGATCACCTTCATGCCGACCCAGCAGCCGGAATAGCGCGACATCGCGATTCCCAACAGACCCATCTCGATCATTTCATGGATGCTGGAGGGGTAGAGATAAGGCATCAGCGCGGAGATGAAGGCGTGGTCCGACTGATGCGGCACGGTCGAGGATTTCGCGCCGTGATCGTCACCGGCGAGACACAATACGCCGCCGTTCTTGGCCGAGCCCGCGGCATTGCCGTGGCGAAACACATCGCCGCAGCGATCCACACCAGGCCCCTTGCCATACCAGATGCCGACCACGCCGTCATGCCTGGCGCCGGGCGACAGATTGAGCTGCTGCGAGCCCCAGATCGCGGTCGCCGCGAGGTCTTCGTTCACGCCGGGCTGGAATTTGATGTTGTATTGCTCAAGGTGCTTTCGCGCCGCGACCAGTTGCTGGTCATAGCCGCCAAGCGGCGATCCCCGGTATCCCGTCACAAAGCCCGCGGTATTGAGGCCGGCGGCACGGTCGCGCCGGATTTGCGCCATCGGCAGGCGAACCAGCGCCTGAATACCCGTTAGAAAGACGTGGCCGGAGCCCTGGGTGTATTTCTGGTCGAGACTGATCGGACCCTGATTGATTCCCATTCCACCCTCTTAAGCCTTTGGTGCCAGCCTTTGATACCCTTGGGGCTGCCCCGGCCTTTTTAGCTAGTTATCCAAGCTCGTTAGAACCAGTCTATGTCGGTTTTCGCACCCCGCGCATCACAATTCTGGGCGACCAGGCCCAGCTTTCAAAAATCGCAACTTCGTGCCGGGAATAACCCGCTCACAATCCGGTTTGTGTCGCAGCGGCGCGGTATCGCGCAACGAGATAACAACCCTATAATGCGGCGGAAGCTGAATTGGCTCCGGAAGAGATGACCGATGCCTGCAATTCTCAAATTCCTGATTTTGTGCAGTGCGTTCGCCTCTGGCGCGGCATGGGCCGACCCATCGACGGAGACCATCGCCCACGGCAAGGCGCTGGTCGAAGCCGGGGATTGCGCGAGCTGCCACACACCAGATCCGCAAAAGCCATTCGCCGGGGGCAAGCAAATCGACACGCCGTTCGGCGCGATCTATTCGCCGAACCTGACGCCGGACAAGAACACCGGGATCGGCTATTGGAGCGATCAGGATTTTCTGCGCGCTTTGCGTTTGGGCACAGCACCCGACGGTTCGAATTATTATCCGGCGTTCCCTTACCCGAATTTCACCAAGCTGACGCGCGACGATATTTTTGCGATCCGCGCCTATCTCAGCACGCTGACACCGTTCGCCAATAAAGCGCCGCCGCCGGCGCTGCGCTTTCCGCTGAATTTTCGCGTCGTGATGCGCGGCTGGAATTATTTGTTCTTTCGGCCGGGCATTTTCGAGCCAGATCAAGACAAGAGCACGGAATGGAATCGCGGCGGCTATCTCGTCGAAGGCGTCGCGCATTGCGGCGCCTGCCATACGCCGAAAAACCTGTTTGGGGCCGACAAGCGCGGACAGAAGTTTGGCGGCGGCCTGGTCGGCGGCTGGTTCGCGCCGCGGCTCGACAGCGCCGAGCGCAGTGGACTGAAATCGTGGAGCGCTGACGACATCGTCGAATATCTGCAAAGCGGGCGCAATGGCCGCAGCCACGCCGATGGTTTGATGGCCGAAGTCGTCGTCAACTCGACCTCAAAAATGAGCGACAGCGATGTCAGGGCGATCGCGACTTATCTGAAGGACCTTCCGCCCGGCGCGCCCGAGCCCGCGGTATCAGCGCCACCGGCGGCGCAAATGGCGGATGGCGAAAAGCTGTACAAAGGCGCCTGCATCGCCTGCCACGAGGTTGATGGGTCAGGCGCGCCGCGCATCTATCCGCCGCTGCCGGGCAATGCGAATTTGCAGTCGATCAATCCGACCAGCACGCTTCGCATCATTCTCGACGGCGCGGAGACCGTGACGACCGTGCGGGCGCCCAACACCGGATCGATGCCGCCTTATGCCGCGAAATGGTCGGATCAGGAGATCGCCGATGTCGCGACTTATATCCGCAACGCCTGGGGCAACGCCGCGCCGGCGGTGACGGCGGCGCAGGTGAAGGCGGCAAGGAAGTAAACAATACCTCGTGTCCCGGACGCGGTGCGGCACGAAGTGACGCGCCGCAGAGCCGGAACCCATCAATATCGCTGCCCCATGGACCCCGGATCAGCAGCGCATCGTTTCACGCTGCGCAGCATCCGGGGCACACATCGCTACCCGCGCTCATCATTGAACACGAATTTCGGCATTTCCCATTTGTAGCGGATCGCCAGCAGGCGAAGCGACAAGCCAAAGACAAACGTCAGCGCGGTCCAGATCTCATCATTCAGCTTCAAGCCGAACGCGGTTGCGTAAAACAGCCCCGTGACTACGGAAACGCTGGCGTAGAGTTCGGAGCGAAACAACAGCGGCACGTCGTTGCAGAGGATATCGCGCAACACGCCGCCCGCGCAGCCCGTGATCATCCCCGCCACGATCACGATCGTCAGCGATTCGTTCATCTGCCAGGCGATATCGCAACCGGCCATCGTAAACACCACGAGGCCAATCGCATCGAGCACCAGGAAGGCCAGATTCAGCCGGTGCACAACGCGTGCGATCAGGATGGTCACAAACGCCGCGATCGCGGTCAGCGCCAGATAGGACGGGTTCGCCACCCACAGCAACGGATAATGCCCCAGCAATACGTCGCGGATGGTGCCGCCACCAAGCGCGGTGATGCAGCCGAGCATGCAGACCCCGGCCCAATCCATGCTGCGCCGTCCGGCGGCCAGCGCCGCCGTCATCGCTTGCGCTGCGAGCGCCACCATTGAGAGCAGATGCAGCACGGTATCGCTCGGAGGCAGGCTCCACATCGCACCCTCGGGGATTCGCAAATGGAGATGGAACTTACGTCGCGGGTTCCATTCTGAACAGGTTGAAAAACCCGCAACGATCGGTTGTCCCATTCAGAAAGAACGCCGGTCCCCGGAACTGTCGCTGTCATCGGCGGTTGTGATTGACGCAACGGAGGAACCCGTCATGGCCAACGAACGCATTCCGAACGATCCCTATCGCGCTTCCAACCCTGCCGACGACCCCTATCGTATCAATCGCCGCAGCGATGACATGAGCGATCCGGCGCGCCTCGACAATGAATTGCAGATGGATCCCGAACTCGCCGAGGGTCCCGCCAGCAGCAGCAGGATCGCCCTGTTCGCGGTCGGTATCGCCGTGGTGCTGGGCGCGGTGTTCTATGGGCTGAACAAATCGTCGATCAACCAGGCCAGTACGGCTCCCCCGGCGACGACAGCCCAGAACGCGCCGGTGTCCTCGCCGCCAGCGGCACCTCCGCGCATGCGGGACGTCACGCCCCGCGCCAATAGCGCGCCGGGCATGACGACGGGTTCGGCGTCGAATCCAAAACCCCTGATGCCGAAGGCGGCGGATCCCAAAGCGCCGCCGGCCCCGGCTCCCTCGGGTGGAACCGAATAACGCGTGAGACGATATTGATCTGACGGCGCTGCGGGCATCTTGGTATCCGCAGCGCGTTCGCGCGTCAGCTGAACATCTTGTTCAAATCGCCGCCGGGATAGCCGCTGGCAAGCTCCGTGAACGTCCCCTGCTCCGCGATCTCGCGCGCGGCACGCATGAAGCCCGACCAAGCGGTGCGCGCCAGCGAACCGCCGACGCTGATCCGCCGCACGCCCAACTCAGCGGCTTGCGCGACCGAAAGCCCGGACGCTCCGATCAGCAGATTGACGGGCTTCGGATGCACCGCCTTCACGACCGCCGAGATTTGATCTTTGGTCTTGATGCCCGGCGCATAGAGACAATCCGCGCCCGCTTCCGAATAGGCGCGCAACCGATCGATCACCATATCCAGATCGGGTTGTCCGACCAGAAAACCCTCGCAGCGCCCGGTCAGCAACACGCCGCTGTGGTCGGCATCGATGGCGGCGCGCGCGGCCTTGATGCGCTCGATGGCGAAGTCGCGTTCGTACAGCGGCTTGGCCGCATCGCCGGTGGAATCCTCGATCGACAGACCGGCCACGCCGGTCCCCACCGCGCGCGCGACATGGGCGGCGACCTTCTCCGGCTTGTGCGCAAAGCCGCCCTCGAAATCGGCGTTGACGGGCAGATCGACCGCGCCGCACAGCGCGGTCAGGTGGTCGCAGACATCGTCGAGCGTAACGCGGTTGTCGGATTTTCCGATTGCCCACGCAAAGCCCGCACTGGTCGACGCGAGCGCCTTGAAACCGATCTGCTGCAACGCCTTGGCGCTGCCGATATCCCAGGGATTGGGCAGCACGAAGCATCCGGCCTCGTGCATCCCGCGGAAGGTGGCGCGCTTGTCGGCGGTTGTGGTCGGCATGATCTATTCTCCTTGTGACGGCTTCTTGTTGGCAGATTCTTTTGAAGGTTTCCTGACCGGCGAGAATAGCGATGCGCATCAGCGCACGCCAGAGCCTGCAACTATACTATGCAGTCACACTACGCGGTCGCACTATGCAGTTACTTGGCGCAGAAACGTCCGCTCCTCCGCCAGGATAAACTTGTTTTCTTCCGCGAAGTTAAAATTGGCCACGCTCTCGCTGTCGGTGCGAAGCCGCGCGCGATAGCTTTCATAGGCCGCGAGACTGTCGAAGGAAATCAGCGCGGACGCGATGTTATTGGTGCCCTCATGCGGCATCCAGTAACCGATGAGACCGCCGCCGCAGCGGGGAATGATCGACATCCAGCGCCGGGCATATTCCTCGAACATCGCGCGCTTGAACGGATCGAGCTGGTAGCGGATGAAAACGGTGATGGTCACGGAAGCCTCCTGTTTGGGTTGATCATGTGTAGCCTCTTGATCGACGTGAATGCTTCGGCTATGATCGAACTATGAAAGCAGGCCCCGACATTGCCATGGTCGCCTCATTGGTCGGCGATCCCGCCCGCGCCAACATGCTGACGGCGCTGATGACCGGCCGCGCGCTGACCGCGAGCGAGCTTGCGCACCAGGCCGGCATCACGCCGCAGACCGCGAGTTCGCATCTGTCGAAACTCGAGACCGGCGGCCTGATCGAGCAGGAAAAACAAGGCCGCCATCGTTACTACCGCCTGACCGATCCCGACGTCGCCGGCGTGCTCGAAGGCCTCGCGGGCCTTGCCGCCCGCGCCGGCCATATGCGCGTGCGCACCGGCCCGAAAGATCCGGCGTTGCGCCGGGCGCGGGTTTGCTACGATCATCTGGCCGGCGATCTCGGCGTGCATATGCTCGACAGCATGAAGCGGCAAAAACTGATCCGCCAGACCAAGCAAGACATCGAGCTGACCGCCGAGGGCCAGCGTTTCATGGCGAGTTCGCTGCAAATCTCGGCCGAGACGCTCAGCCATCCGCGCCGCCCGGTGTGCAAGGCCTGCCTCGACTGGAGCGAGCGGCGCCATCATCTCGCCGGCACGCTCGGCGCAGCCCTGATGACGCGCTTCACCGAGCTGAAATGGGCCGCCCGCGATTCCGCCCCCGGCAGCCGCGTGGTCAATTTCAGCCGCAATGGCGAGAAACGATTTGCAGCGCTGTTTGGCGACGGCGAATAGCGGCGCGTGCTCGAACTCACTACACGGCTTCGTCTTCATCACTAACTTTGGCGCGACATCACCAACTTGTCGTCATGGCCGGGCTTGACCCGGCCATCCACGTCTTTATTTCCTGCCGTAAGAAGACGTGGATGCCCGGGACAAGCCCGGGCATGACGTCGAGAAATATTGGATCCTATCAAATGCAACTCATACTCTCCGTAATCTCGGCCGCCGCCCTTCTCGCCACGCCATTCCTGTCCGCTCACGCCGCCGGGCAACGCGAGCCCTACGGAATCGGCCTTGAGGGTTTCGCCTATCCCTACCCCGTCAGCCTGCTGCCGCTGGTCAATGACGGCGAGCAGGTCCGGATGGCCTATATGGATGTGGCGCCGGCGCAGCCGAATGGCCGCACGGTGGTGCTGCTGCACGGCCGTAATTTCCCGGCCAGCTACTGGGCGCCCGTCATCAAGACCTTGAACGATTCGGGCTACCGCGTGGTGGTGCCGGACCAGATCGGTTTTGGTAAATCCTCCAAGCCGGCGGGCGAGCTGCATTTCGACACGCTGGCGCGCAATACCATCGCGCTGCTCGATCATCTGCAGATCACCAAATTCGATATTGTCGCGCATTCGATGGGCGGCATGCTCGGCGTGCGTATCACGCGGGCTTATCCGGATCGGGTCGCGCGCCTGCTGCTGGTCGCGCCGATCGGTCTCGAGGATTACCGGTTCTACGTGCCGCCGACCCCGACCGAGAAAATCATCGAGAATGAAGACAAGCTCACCGCCGACGGCTACCGCAAGCAGCTGGAAGTCAACTATTCGCTAAAGCTGCCGCCGGATCAGGTGACGCCGTTCATCGAGTCCCGCTTCAACATCAAGGGCGCCGCCGATTATCCGCGCTGGCTGCGCGCTTTCGTCAGTTCGGGACAGATGATCTACCGCGAGCCCGTCGTGCACGAGATTCCGCTGATCACGCAGCCGACATTGTTCATCATGGGCGCCGACGATCACAACGCCCCGGGCCGGCCGAACGCGCCGGAAGCGTTGCGGCCGAAGATGGGCCACAACGCCGACCTCGCCGTCGCGCTGGCGGCCAAAATGCCGGATGCCCATGCCGAGGTGATCCCGAATACCGGGCATCTGGTGTTTCTCGAAGCGCGGCAAAAGTTCGATGAGCTGATGCTGGGCTTCCTGGCGAAGTAAATTCAAACAAGATCGAGGCGGAAACCGGCCAAGCGGCTTCCGCCTCGACAGTCAAATCACCGACGATCTCACCAGTAATGGCGACGATGCCAACGCCGGTGCCAGTGGCGATGCCAGCCCCAGTGACGCCTGTGCCAATGATGCCAGCGATGGTGCCAATGCCGGTGCCAGCGCACCTGCTCCGGCTTCAGATGATCGACATCGTCCTGCGAAACCACAGCTGGTTCCGCGCTCTCGCGGTGCGGCGGTATCAGGCCAGCTTCCGCCGAAATCGGCGGCAGCGGCGCAGCCTGCGCGGTCGCGGCAAGCGCCCCCGCACCTGCAACAATTCCAAAGGTGAGTTTCAGAAAGTCGCGGCGTTCCATAACATCTCCCTCGTTTGCGGTGAGTAACGGAGAGAGTTTCGCCGCCGCGAGATGAACGGTCGCTGAATTTAATTCGTCGTCCCGGCGCAGGCCGGGACCCCCGCGTGAGCGCTCTTCGCGCTCATCGCGACGCCATGCAGAATTAATTGGAAAAGAAAAGAAGCGTAGCACGCCGTTCACAATCCGACGGCCGCGGAGTATGGGTCCCGGCCTTCGCCGGGACGACGCGGTGTTAACGCGCGTCGCCTAAACCCACCCACCCCGCGCCATGATCGCGGCACATAACAAAATGATGACGATCGCCAGCAGCTCGCTGTAAATCACCATCGTAACCCGCCTCAGCTTTTGCGCGCTGATCGCCGGCACCTGCCCCGCCTTCAGCGCCCCGCGCCATGACAGAAATTCCATCGTCGGAATGATCGACAAGAGTCCAATGACGATGAAGAGCGTGATCTTCAGATGAAACGCGTGACTGTGCAGATAATAATCCGCGCCCTTCTCAAAAAAGAACACCCGCAACAACCCGACCACCAGGAGCGCCCCCGCCGCGATACCGAGCACGAGGTCGGTCACCTGCAACCTGCGCGCCGACGCCAGCGTCAATTCCTGCTTGATCAGCATGAACTCGATCGCAACCGCCGACACCAGCGTGAAGGCGCAGAGATGATGGAGAAAGGCGAACAGCGTGGACATGGGACGGGCTCCGTATGGCCAGAAATTCGTAGGGTGGGTTAGGCGAAGCCGTAACCCACCGCGGAAGTGATGGTCTCCGAAAATAATGGCGGGTTACGCTGCGCTAACCCACCCTACGCAGCCAGCTTTTCCTCACAACGGCAAATTGTCGTGCTTCTTCATCGGCATCTCGACATGCTTGTCCCTGAGCATCGCGAGCGCCCGCGCGATCCGCCGCCGTGTCGAATGCGGCATGATGACGTCGTCGATATAGCCGCGCTCGGCGGCGATGAAGGGTGACAAGAACCGGTCCTCATATTCCTTGGTACGCGCGGCGATTTTTTCGGCGTCGCCGATGTCGCTGCGGAAGATGATTTCGACCGCCCCCTTGGCGCCCATCACCGCGATTTGCGCGGTCGGCCAGGCGTAATTGATGTCGGCGCCGATTTCCTTGGACGCCATCACGTCGAACGCGCCGCCATAGGCCTTGCGCGTGATCACGGTCACCAGCGGCACCGTGCATTGCGAATAGGAAAACAGCAGCTTCGCGCCATGCTTGATGAGGCCGCCATATTCCTGTGCGGTGCCCGGCAGGAAACCCGGCACGTCCACGAAAGTGACGATCGGAATATTGAAGGCGTCGCAAAAACGCACGAAGCGCGCGGCCTTGCGCGAGGCGTCGCTGTCGAGCACGCCCGCCAGCACCATCGGCTGGTTGGCGACGAAACCCACCGTGCGGCCGGCGATACGGCCGAAGCCCGTGACGATGTTCCTGGCAAAGGTTTCGGAGATTTCGAAGAAGTCGCCCTCGTCCACCACTTTAAGGATCAGTTCCTTCATGTCGTAGGGCTTGTTCGGATTGTCGGGGATCAGCGTATCCAGCGACATGTCCACGCGTTCGATGTCGTCAAAACTCGGCCATTCCGGCACGCCATCGGTATTGTTGGACGGCAGGAAATCGATCAGCCGGCGCATCTGCAGCAGCGTCTCGACATCGTTCTCGAACGCGCCATCCGCGATCGAGGAGCGCGTGGCGTGCACCGAAGCGCCGCCGAGTTCTTCGGCGGTGACGACTTCATTGGTGACGGTCTTCACCACGTCGGGACCGGTGACGAACATGTAACTGGTGTTCTTCACCATGAAGATGAAGTCGGTCATCGCGGGCGAATAGACATCGCCGCCCGCACAGGGGCCCATGATCACGGAGATCTGCGGGATCACGCCCGACGCAATGACGTTGCGGCGGAACACATAGGAATAGCCCGCGAGTGCCGCGACGCCTTCCTGGATGCGCGCACCGCCGGCATCGTAGAGCCCGATGATCGGCGCCCGCGCCTTCATCGCCATATCCTGGATCTTGACGATTTTCTGCGCGTGGGTTTCCGAGAGTGAGCCGCCGAACACCGTAAAGTCCTTGGCGAACACAAAGGTCTTGCGGCCGTTGACGGTGCCCCAGCCGGTAACGACGCCGTCGCCCGGCACTTTGCTCTTTTCCATGCCGAATTCGACCGAGCGATGCTCGACGAACATGTCGAATTCTTCAAAACTGCCCTTGTCGAGCAGAAGCTCGATCCGCTCGCGCGCGGTCAGCTTGCCCCTGTTATGCTGCGCCTCGATGCGCTTCTCGCCGCCGCCGAGCTTGGCGCCCGCGCGCCGGTCCTCAAGGGTATCCAGGATATCTTTCATGCGTATATTCCCACCCGATTTGAAGCGGTTCTAACACGGCATTTTGCCGGCGGGAAACGCCCTTCCCGGCCTCTGGTATCCCCTGTGGTATCCTTGCCCGGCGCGGGATATATCCCGGCCGCAAACGGGGGGACGGAATCATGGCTGATATCGCGGGCGGGGAAACCGGGGGCGTCGTAACCGGCGGATTGCGCACGCTGCTGCGCCTTGAAGGGCTGACGCTGTTTGCGGGCATGACGCTGCTGTATGCGGTCTGGGGCGGATCGTGGTGGGTCTATGCCCTGCTGTTTTTCGTGCCCGACGTGAGCTTCGCGGCCTATCTTGCCGGACCTCGATTTGGCGCCATCGTCTACAACACCGCGCACAGCTACATGGCGCCGATGGCCCTGATGACCACGGGATTCGGGACCAACTCGCCGCTGACCCTGTCGATCGCGATGATCTGGCTGGCGCATATCGGCTTCGACCGCGCACTCGGCTACGGCCTTAAATACAGCGCGGGCTTCGGCTTCACCCATCTCGGCCGCATCGGCAAGGACGTGGCCAAAACGGTTTAGCAAACCGTTACACCAGCCTGATTTGACAGCCCATCGCCCGCTTGTTCTAGTCGCGCGCAACACCGCGATAAAACAAGGGGGATGATGCATGTCGACGGGAATGCGCGCCGTGATAGCGGCCTGGATCGTGGGCGCCGGGCTCCTTTTGATCGGCATCGAAACCAACGCACAATCGATGCCGAAGGAAGCCGCGGCCCGGGTCGAGATCTATGCCATCCCGACGCTGACATTGTCAGACCAGCAATTCCTGACCGGCGATGCCAATGGCAAGCCTGCGACTGTCGCGGGCGAGTTTCGCATCGCGCAAGGTAGTGGAAAGCTTCCGGTCGTGGTGCTGATGCACGGGTCGAGCGGCGTCGGCGCCGCGATGGAACCGTGGGTGCATCATTTCAACGCGATGGGGATTTCGACCTTCGTGATCGACGGCTTTACCGGCCGCGGCCTGACCGTGGTCGGCCCTAACCAGGCGCTGCTCGGCCGGCTCAATCTGATCGTCGATACTTATCGCGCGCTCGATATTCTCAGCCACCATCCGCGCGTCGATCCCGAACGCATCGTGCTGATGGGATTTTCGCGCGGCGGACAGGCCACGCTCTATGCAAGCCTCGATCGTTTCAACAAGCTCTGGAATAAATCCGGCGCGCAATTCGCCGGGTACATTCCGTTCTATCCGGATTGCTCGACCACCTACGCCACCGACACCGAAGTGGCGGCGCGTCCGATCCGGATTTTCCACGGCACGCCTGATGATTACAACCCGGTCGCAAGCTGCAAGGCCTATGTCGCACGGCTGCAGGAAGCCAAACGCGACGTGGTGCTGACGGAATATCCGGACTCACAGCACGCCTTCGATGCCGGCCTGCTTGGTATTTCCACCACCACAGTTTCTGCCAACGCCCAGACCGCGCGCAACTGCCACATCAAAGAAGGCGAAGGCGGCGTCTTGATGAATGCCGACACGCAAAAGCCGTTCGGCTACAGCGACACTTGCATTGAGCTCAATCCGCATGTCGGGGGTAATCCGGCGACCGCGGAGCAGGCGCAGAAGGCGGTGAGCGAGTTTTTGAGGGTGGTGTTTAAGTTGGGGTAGCGATTTAGCCGTGGGCTCCGTCATGCCCGGGCTTGTCCCTGGCATCCACGTCTTCTCTTTGACCACCGTAAAGACGTGGATGGCCGGAACAAGTCCGGCCATGACGACTGTGGGACTGTGCGCCCCCTACTTTTCCCCCACCTTGAACGGCGGGTCCTTGCCGGGGGGCGTGGTTTCCTCCGCCATCGCCAACATCATTGCGACCATCACGTAGTTGCCCGCAACACCTGTGAGATCTACGATCTGCTGATCATTGAAAATCTTCTTGGCCCGCGCGTAGGTTTCGTCCGACACCTTCTGCGTGGTGGTGAGTTCCGTGACGAAATCGTAGACCACGGCCTCATCGTCAGCCATGCCCGAGGGCCGCTTGCCGGTTTTCAACTCGGCGATGATATCGGCGGACAAACCAGCCTTCGCCGCAAGCGGCGCATGCGCGAACCATTCGACCTGCGAACGCCATTGCCGCCCGATGATCAGGATCGCGAATTCATTCAGCCTGGTCGGGACTGTGGTTTCCCAGCGCAGATAATGAAACAGGTCGAACAGCCGCTGACCCAGCACGGGGCTGCGCATGATCGGATTATAGGGTCCGCCAAGGCCGACGCTCGAGATCTTCATCACCTGCGCGCCGAGCGGCTTTTGCGCGTCGCTGAGCTGGTCCATGGTGAGCTGCGGAAAGCGCGGTTCCTTGCTGGTCGCGGCCTGCGGGAACATGGTAGCGGCGATCCAGCCACCGGCCGCGGCTAGCATCATCGATGACATCCAGATGGCAGATTTCATGATTTCCTCCGTACGTTTCTTGGTTGTACGGACATGCTATTCCAGCCGAGTTTGCCGCGCCAGCGGGATTGCGCCGATCAGATTGCGCCGATATCGGTCAAGCACTGCTGGGAAATCTTCATGCGATCGGCGATATGGTGCGGCTCGCGCACATCGAGATTGAGCGCGAACACGGTATTCACACTGCCCTTCTCGGCCCAGCCCACCATCCAGCCCAGCGACGGCTTGCCGATCTCGGCGCCGAGCAGCCCGGATTTGGCGCGGATGATGCTGTCGCCGACTTTGGTGACGGGAAGAATATCGCGCACCATATCATGGCTGCGTTTGGAGACCGGCAAGGTGCCGCGCCGCAGCCGGTCGACGAAATCGACCTGCTGCACCGGATCGATACGTAAGTTGCCGGTCAGCCAGAACTGATCGATGCCGCCGCCGATATCGCGGTTGCCGTATTCAAACAGATCGACATATTTCTGCACCCGCTCCTGGCCGATGCGGCGCGCGATTTCCTGATAGACCGGCACGGCGGATGCAGCGATCGCCGAGCGCAAGGTATGGTCCTTGTTCCAAGCCTCGATGCTTCTGACGACGCCATCCCATTTGAAGATGTCCTTGTCGGGATCGCCGACCACGCCGGTCTCGAGCGCGATCAGTGAGTTCGGAATTTTGTAGGTCGAGGCCGGCAGCTTCGCCTCGCCCGAGCGATCCTTGTCGCTGGCGATGACGAGATATTCGTCGGTCTTGTAGCCGACGAAGGTGCCGGCGGTGCCGGCATCGGCGAAATGCTTTGCCAAATCCTCGCGGATTTCGCTGCGCTGGTACACGACATCGGCAAAAGCACGCGACGGCAGCAGGCTCGCACCCGCGAGAGCGCCGAGCAGATGACGGCGAGTGATGATCATGGCAAGGTCCGATCCGGTCTCAATAAGCCGCGACGATGCGGATGGCATCGTGGTGAAATGATGGCCCGCATCGTGGCCTTATGGTTCGAGACGCGCGAAGACGCGCTCCTCACCATGAGGGATATCAGACCTCATCCTGAGGAGCATCGCGAAGCGATGCGTCTCGAAGGATGAAGCGGCTCTCCTCCCGCAACGGTCTGCTTACCTGATCCGCCCCGACAGCCGCAGCACGAAGATCAGCACTTCCGCCACGGCCTTGTAGAGTTCCGCGGGAATTTCATCGCCGAGTTCGACGTTGGAGAGCGCGCCGGCCAGCACTTCGTTTTCTTCGATCGGGATATCATGGGCCTTGGCGACCTCGATGATCTTGGCGCCGATACTGCCCTTGCCCTTGGCGATGACCCGGGGCGCGCCGGTCTTGTCGTAATGCAGCGCGACCGCGAGCTGGTTTCTGACATCGACGCTCATAGCGCGCGGTCCAGAAAGTGCCCTGTTGGCGCCGAGACCGCTTGCATCGGCGCGCCCTCGCGCACCACAATATCGCCGGGTTGCAATTCAGCGCGGCTCAGGGCCTGGCTGAGTTGCGAAACGCCCGCGCGCAATTGCGTTGCGGTCGCTGGCCGCTCCGCCCACATCCGTACGGACGTTTTATCGCCGCTCAACGATATCATCGCATGAACCGGACCGGCGGGCTCGACATCGAGCGAGAACCGCGCCCGCCATACCGGTTTGGCCGCGCCGGGCTCGCGGCCGCCGCCATCGCGCGAAATATCGAACTGCGCCATGGCAGTCCCCTGCGGCGTCGCGAACGGGATTTCAAAATTCCAGCGGGGCGTGGTGGGATCGACCCGGCCGGTCGCCGCATCGGGCTGGCCGGGCAAGGACGCCACCTGCAGCAGCGTCTGCCGCGCAATCGCGCCATCGGTATCGGTGAGCAGATGTTGCAGCGTCGCCTCAATCGGCGCTTTCGAGACCAGCGTCGCGGGCAGCACCGGCTGCGCCGCCGGTAACGCGCCGTTGAGCGGCGGCGGCGGCAAATTGGTGCGCGCGAATTCGGAATCATCGACGCCCAGCGTGCGCGCGCCCGTCACCGCCGGGAGCAGCGCGAGCGTCTGGCTGTTGTCGAACGCAAACCGTGAGAGGTTTCCGATCGCCAGCGGACTGGCCTGCACCGCTTCCTGCAGCAGGTTGAGCGCCGCACCGCTGACGGCAGCCCGCGCCGCGGCGTCGGCTGGTGTCGCAGCGGGTGAGATGATCCCGTTGGCCGCGCCGAGGTCGAGAATATCGGTAGCGACCTCCGCTGCTGCGGCTTGCGACGAGGGTGTGGTCGCGGTGCTCCCTGACGCCAGCGATGGCGCAATCGAGGGCGATACAGTCGTCGGCGTTTCCGGCCCGGCGATGATCGTGACTGGCTGCGACAGTTGGACGGATGAGTCCGCGCCCTGCTCGATCACAACAGCACCCGCTATCGTGCCCGGCTGCACGGTCGATGTCGCCTCTGCGGCCGTGGATATGATGCCCTCCGGCACGACAACCTCGGTTGGCGTTACGCCTTGCAATGCCGCTGACGATGTCGCGCTCGGCAGCGCAGTGGTTGTTGCCACCGAAGTACCCGCCGTCACCGGCGCGGTGCCAAGCGACGTCGTCAGCACCTGACGCAACACAATCAGCGCGGCCTTCAGATCCGGCACGGAGCCTGATGACGCCACCGATCCGGACGCCAGCGATGCTTCCAGAAATAATCCAGAGCTCTGGAACGCCTGCTTGATGTCGCCGCCGGTCAAGCCCGCATTGAGGCCGGTTTGCTGCGCCAGCACCTGCGCCACCGCCTGCTGAACCTGCGGCGGCAGGCCGCTCAGCCCGGCGGCGACGCCGAGATTGGCGAACAGCGTCCCGAGTGAGGTCTGCTGGGTCGCCGCGGTCTGGGCCGCGGCCGAGACCGCAGAAGTCTCGAGTGCGGTGAGCTGGTTGACCAACGTGGTCCCCGACGTGGCCGGGGCTGCGATGCTGGTCACGGCGCCGGGCGCCAACGTCACGCTATCGCCGATCGTGGTCGCACTGCCTGCGCTCTGGCTGGCCGCGGTGCCGCCCTGCTGGCTGACCACCGCGAGCCCGATACCGCCATCCTGGGTCTGCGACACCTGAAGCTGCAGCGTCTGGCCGGCCTGCAGCGGCACCTGCGACTGCACGTCGAGCGCCTGGCCAGCAATCGAGATTTTCACCTGGTCGGAGCCCAGGATCTGCAGCACCTTGGCGCTGATCACGCTGCCCGGCTGCAGCACGACATCCGCCGTCGCGCCCTGCGCGGCAACCAGCGGAATGTTGGGTGTAATAACAATCGTCATGTATTTTACTTGGAGGTCGCTTCACCGGGCTCAGGCCCGGATGACGCTACCCCGGCGCCGTAAACCTGCCGTTAACCCAGCGAGTGCGATCGGAAGCAAAACCGGGAAACGGTTTTGTTTCCGATCGCGCTCTAAAACATTAGTTAGCGCATGATCTTATCGCCAAACCGCTTACACTTTGGCGGATCATGCGCCCGGATTGAGCGCCTTCAGGATGCCCGCCGCGGCCCTGAAATCGACCAATCGGGCCGCCCGGCGCGCCGCCACTTCCTCGTCGACGCCCCATTTCTCGATGTTCCAGTCCTCATCGACATGGGCAGCGGCCCAGACCTGATCGGAATCGATCACACCATGCAGCAGCGCCAGCGCGAGCAGCGCCGAGCCGGTCAATGTCATGATCACATGCAGCGCCGCGATCGACCAGGGATCGGACGGCAGCGCCGCACGCGCCGCCGCGATCGCGGTGTCGGGCTGGCGGACATGCATGACGCCCTCGGCGAGGATGAAATGCGCGCCCAGCGTATCCGCGGCCCAGAACAGGATCGGGTCCCACTGCGCCGCCTCGCGCGCCACCAACGCCTCGGGATGACCGGCGCGATAGAACAGCAGATCCGACCCCAGATATTTCGCGACATCCTCAGTGACGGCATCGACCCGATCGACCACGCCATCGAGCACGCTGTTGGCGAAGCGCGTATAGGGCATTGTCAGGGGATCGATGAATTCGATCTGCGCCTCCCACTCCCCTGACATCGCGTCGGCAATCGCGCGGCTCGGCGCCGCCAGCGCGCGCCCCGAGGGGGTACGGACGGTCTTGTCATCGAGCGTGATGGCAAATCCATCCGCTGTGTCCGCGACATCCACCTTGGCATAAAACCGCTTGCGGCGCGGCGCGCGCGTGGTGCGGCGTACCGCCTCCTCCGGATCGAGCGAAGAATGGCCGGCGACTTGTTCGAATAATTCACGCATTTTTGGTCTTTGGCTTCCATGCGGCGATGATATCTGTTGGCAGGGTACGACATGGATGGCTGCAAATAAAGCGAGCTGGTTGGTGATGCAGATGCGGCTTTGGCTGGCAAGCCTGGTTCTCGCGGTCGGTATATCGCCCGCCACAGCCGGGTTCCGTTCACCGGAATCGCTGGTACGGAATGTCTACGCTTATTATGGCGACAGATCATCGGACCTATCGAGCGGATTGCCGCACGATCCCGACACGGTGCGCCAGTTCTTCGATCCCAGCCTGCGCGAAGCCTGGGTCGCCTCGCGTAAGCCGCCGTATGATTTTCTGGTCCAGAGCCCGACCTGGAAGCTCGGCGCGATCTCAATATCGATCCTGCGCAAACAATTCGACAAGACCTATGTCGTCGCCGCGTTCAACAATCAGGGCCGCCCTGTCACGCTGAACTTCATTCTGGTGAACGGTCCCGAAGGCTGGGTGATATCGGATGTCGAGAGCCCGCACGATTCGCTGCGCCTGTTTCTGGCGCAATACCGGAATTAGGGCTTGGTCCACTTCAATGGGTGCTTCCATCCTTCGAGACGCGGCCGAGTGGCCGCTCCTCAGGATGAGGACTCGCTTCCTCATGGTGAGGAGCGCGTCGGAGTTTATCATCGGGCCGCGCTTCGCGCGGACCCGTTGGCGCGTCTCGAACCATGAGCCACGGGCGACCTCTCACGGCTTCTGATAGATGATCTGGCCCGCGCGGATGGTATAGGCGACCTTGGCGAGGTTATGCACATCGGCGATCGGATCGCCGTCGAGAACCGCCAGATCGGCATCGAACCCCTTCTCGACCCTGCCCTTCTTCGCCGCCTTGAAATACTGGGCCGGATTCGTTGTCAGCGACGCCAGCACCTGCCGTTCCGAAAGCACGCGGTGCATCAGCTCGACTTCGAGCGTCGTGTCGTAGAGTTTGGTGAAGCCGACATCGGTGCCGAAAAGCACCACGCCACCATTGTCCGAAAACGCCTTGAGTTGGCCAACGCCGGATTCAACCAGCCGGGCCCCCATGCCGGGATCGAGGACAACGGTCGTGAAAAGCGCCAGCGTCGGAATCAATGCGGTGCCGTGCAATTTAAATTGGGCGAGTTGCTCGGCCGTGGTTGGTTGTCCCGGCGAGGTATGAGCGAGGATATCGACTCCGGCCGCAATGACCGTGTTCACGCCAATCTGGTTTTGCGGATGGGCAAACACCGGTCTGCCCTGTGCGTGCGCCACATCGACCGCGGCCTTGGCGACAGCCACGTCCATATTCACAACTGGCTTGCTGCCCATATACGCGCCGGTGAACAATTTCATGCCGTCGAGACCCATTGCCAAATATCCGCGCGCCATCTGCGTGGCTTCGTCCGGCGTCGCGGCTTCGGGAAGTTTCATTTCAGCGGGGAGATAAACGGGGTGACCGCCTTTGGGGAAAATGCTGCCCGCCAGAAAGATATTGGGGCCCGCAACTTCATTCGCAGTGATGCGGCGGCGCAACGCCAACGTATCGTTCGGGTCCGACCCGAGATCCCACACGGTGGTAAAACCCCATTTGGTCAACATCGCCCGCATGTGTTCTTCGAGCGATGCCACCGGCGCATTGGCGGCATTTCGCCAGGGCTCTTGCGTGAAGTGAACGTGGCTGTTCCAGAAACCGGCAACGATGGTCTTGCCGGTGCAATCGATGATGCGCGCATCCGCAGGGATCTGGATTTCGCTGCGGCGGCCGATCGCGGTGATGGCTCCGCCGGAGGTTACAACGACCGCATCGGGGAGCGGAGTTGCGTCAGGCGACGCATAGACGCTGCCTCCCACCAGAGCGAGCGTCTGCGCGTTGGCGGTGACCCCGCAGAGAAGGAAAAAGAACAGCGCGACGCGCAACAGATTCCGGATCATGTGGAGTCCCTAAAATGTGTACGATGGTTGTCAGGGTGCCGAACAGACCGAAGCGCTACCTCAAGGGCGCGCGCGTGATTTGATCGTTCTTGCTCTCCCCGGACAAATATCGATGGCGGCGCATCGGACGCCGTCACATCGGCGTCATTCTTCGGGGGCGTTCTCGATCGGATCGAACCGATCGGCCTCGAGGCCGAGCAGGTTCCAGGATTGCAGCATATGCGGCGGCAACGGCGCGGTCGCATCGATCACGCCGCCGCGCGGATGCGGGATCACGATCCGGCGCGCCAGCAAATGCAGCCGCTTCTGCAAGCCCCCCGGCAATTGCCAGTTTTCCTTGTTGAAATATTTGGGATCGCCGATGATGGCGTGATCGATATGCGCCATATGCGCGCGCAACTGGTGGGTCCGTCCGGTCACCGGCTTGAGCGAAACCCAGGCGAGTTTCTGCGCCGATGTTTCGACCACGGCATAATAGGTCACAGCGTGGCTCGCGCCCTCGTCGCCATGCGCGGCGATGCGCATGATGGTGTCGTCCTCGCTCTCTTCCTTGGCCAGATACGTCGAGATGCGGCCCTGCTTCGGCTTCGGCACGCCAGCCACCAGCGCCCAGTAGATCTTGCGCGCGGAGCGATGACGAAACGATCCCGTCAGCGCGGTCGCCGCAAAGCGCGTTTTCGCGATCAGAAGACAGCCCGCGGTTTCCTTGTCGAGCCGGTGCACCAGACGCGGCTTCTGTCCCTTGGCGTCGCGCATCACCTCTAACATATCATCGACGTTACGAGTTACGCCGGAACCGCCCTGCACCGCCAGCCCCGCGGGCTTGTTCAACACCATGACATCGGCATCCTCGAACAGGATCATGTCCTTGAGCGTCTGCAGCGTCTTGTTCGCACCTTCCGAAAGCTCGCCCGCGGCCTTGGGCGTATCGAGCTTGAGCGGCGGAATCCGAATGCTTTGGCCTTCTTCGATGCGATCCTTGCTGTCGGCACGCTTGCCGTTGACGCGCAGTTCGCCTTTACGGACGATGCGCTGAATGTGCGAGAACGACAGGCCGGGAAAACGCGCTTCCAGAAAACGATCGACGCGCATGTTGTTCTCGTCCGCGGTCACGACGACGGTCTGGACTTTCGTCGGAAGCGGCGGCGGCTCGACGACCACCTTCTCGGGCTCGGGGACAAAGGGCTTGGCCGGGCGCGGCGCCGGAGCCGAGAACCGCGCCGGCGGCTTGCCGCCCGCACGATGCCCCTGCGGCCGTTCCGCCTGGGAATCCCGATAGGGCCGCGCGCCCTTCGGGCGATCGCCCGACGGGCGTTTCGCCAATGGTCTCTTGACGCGACGGCTCATGATGGTTGCGGCTCCTGATTGAGCCGTTGGGGTAGCGCAAAAGCGCCGAATCGTCACGGCGAAATAGCTGTAAATACCGCACCATCAGCCCTGCTGCGCTATTAAACGCTGCGGCGGCGCTTGGTGTCCGGCACCAAAATGTGCAGGAACTGCTCTGCCATTTTTTCCAAGTGCCGGGGATCGTGAAAAGCGCGCTCCATTACCGCCAATCCCCGCGTGAAGGTAACGACAAGATCCGCGGCCGCAGCGGGATCGCAACTGAGCTTTCGCCGCGCGGCCGGCGTGGACAGCGCGTCCCTGATCACGGCGGTGAAATCCTCGATCAACTGCTTGACCCGGGCCTCGATCGCCTTGCCGGCCAGCGGCAGATCGAGCGCCGTTTTGGTCGTCAGGCAGCCGCGCGACGGCGCGCCTTCGGTCATATTGACGATGGTCTCCTTGAACAACGCCGTCAGCGCGCTTGCGGGATCAGGGTCGGAAATCGTCTGCCTGACCGAATTGAGAAAGCGGCTGGCGTAGCGCTCATAGGCCAGCAGAAACAGCCGCTCCTTGTCGCCATAGGCGTTGTAGAGGCTGCCGCGCTGAATCCCCGTGGCTTCCGCCATGTCGATCATCGATGTCGCGGCAAATCCATGCTGCCAGAAGGTCTTGAGCGCGACCTCGAGCAATGCGTCCTCGTCGAATTGGCGCGTGCCGACCATGGAGTCAGATACTCCATCCTTGACAGACATGTCAATCTTGACGACCATGTCAAACATCCGCCTGTCAGGAAGGGAGACAATCCATGAGCTATCGATTTGAGGCCGGGCGCATCTATCGGATGCCGACGCATTTCGGACCGGCGCCCGGACCGCGCCAAGCACCCGATGGCATCGTGTTCGACAGCAAGCGCAGTCCACGACGCCTCTCTGTCGCGGCGAGTTTCCTGACCGATCCCATAGCGCTGGAACGGCATCTGCCTGACGGCTTCACCCTCGCCGGAGAGCCGGTCGTTACCGTCGAATTTCATCACATGACGGATATCGACTGGCTCGCGGGGCGTGGCTACACGATGATCTGGGTCAGCTGGCCGGCGACGTTCACGGGCGGCCGCGACCGCGCAACCGGCAAGTTCCTGGCCGTGGTTTGGGAAAACCTCGCCGATCCGATCATCACCGGGCGGGACGAGATCGGGCATCCCAAACTCTATGCCGAGATCGCCGAGCCACGGCGGTGGAACGGCGCCCAGATCTGTACGGCCGGCTGGATGGGTTTTCGCTTTCTCGAGCTTGATGTCTCGCGATTGCAGGACGCCGAGCCGGTACGGCCAAGTGCTGCTTCAGACGGAACCCTGATGCTGAAATATACGCCGCGCACGGGTGGGTGGGGCGAAACGGATCTATGCCAGGTGACACTCACGCCGGCCGCCGATCCGGACAATCATGTCGAGCAACGCCAGACCGGCGCGGGCACGGTGCGCTTCAACAAGGCGGATTGGTCTGATCTGCCGACCATGCAACATGTGGTGAACGCGCTGGCCGCATTGCCTGTCGTGGAGGCGCGCGGTGGCACCGTCACGCGCTCGCGCGGCGGGAAGTCCTACCGCGACCAGCGCGTGCTTGTTTAGCGACTTCAGCCGCGCTCGCGGCGCAGCTTGGCCCAGTAATCCAGCCGCTTGCGGATTTCGCGCTCGAAGCCGCGGTCGGGCGGATCGTAGAAGGTCTGGCGACCTAGCGCCTCGGGGAAATAATCCTGCCCGGAAAAGGCCTCAGGCGTGTCGTGGTCATATTCGTAGCCGCCGCCATAGCCTTCCGACTTCATCAGCTTGGTCGGCGAATTCAGGATGTGTTTTGGGGGCAGTAGCGAACCATTCTCTTTCGCGGTCCGCATCGCCGCGCCGAACGCTTTATAGGCCGCGTTGGATTTCGGCGCCGTCGCCAGATAGATCACGGCTTGCGCGATCGCCAACTCACCCTCGGGATGGCCGAGGAAATCATAGGCATCCTTGGCGGCGTTGCAGATCACCAGCGCCTGCGGATCGGCCAGACCGATATCCTCGACCGCCATCCGAACCACGCGCCGCGCCAGAAACAGCGGGTCTTCGCCGGCGTCCATCATGCGCGCGAGATAATACAGCGCCGCATCGGGATCGGAGCCGCGCACCGATTTATGCAATGCCGAGATCAGGTTGTAATGGCCGTCGGCCGATTTGTCGTAGATCGGCGCGCGGCGCTGCAGGATGTCCTGCAGTTTTTCGCCATTGAATATTTCGCCTTCGCGCGCCGAACGCCAGACCTCTTCGGCGAGCGTCAGCGCGGCGCGGCCGTCACCATCGGCCATCCGCACCAGCACGGATCGGGCCTCGCTGTCGAGCGGCAGCTTCTTGCCCTCGATGCGCTCGGCATGCGCGAATAGTTTCTCGATCGCAGCGGGATCGAGCGAATGAAATACCAATACCCTCGCCCGCGACAGCAAAGCGGCGTTGAGCTCGAACGAGGGATTTTCGGTGGTGGCGCCGACCAGCACCACGGTGCCGTCTTCCATCACAGGCAGAAACAAATCCTGCTGGGCGCGGTTGAAGCGATGCACCTCGTCAACGAACAGCAGCGTTCCCTTGCCCATCTCGCGTCGCGCACGGGCGGCGTCGAACGCCTTCTTCAGATCGGCGACGCCGGAAAATACCGCCGAGAGCTGCTCGAAATGCAATTCGGTGGCGTCCGCCAAAAGCCGCGCCACCGTGGTCTTGCCGGTGCCCGGCGGTCCCCAGAACACCAGCGAACCCAGCGTGCGCGTCGCCAGCATCCGCGTCAGCGCGCCATCAGGTCCCAGAATGTGATCCTGACCGACGACATCCGACAGCGTGCGCGGGCGCAGTCTGTCCGGCAACGGATGCGGCGCATCGTGCTCCATCCCCGCGGCGGCGAACAGGTTGGCACCTTCGCGTGGGCGCTTCGGGCTCATCCGCCGAGCGTAACGTTGATCTGCTGGCCGCCGCGCACGAGCGTAATGCGCCACAGCCGCGACGTGTCGCGCGTCGCCTTTTCGAGATCGCTGGTCTTGGCGATTTTCTGGTTGTTGACCGCCAGAATAATGTCGCCTTTCTGGAAGCCGACGCTGGCGGCGGTGCCGCCGTCGGCGAGATCCGTCACCACGACGCCCTCAGTGTCCGAATCCAGATGCAGTTCGTCGGCGACCGCCGGCGAAATGTTGGCGACCTTGGCGCCCTGGAACGGCGAGCGCGTCGTCAGCACGATTTCGTTGCGGCCGGTATCGGGCGCGGTCTCCAGCGGGATCGCCAGCTTGACTGGTTTGCCGCCGCGCTGCACTTCGATCTCGGATTTGCCGCCGAGCGGACGCGTTGCGAAGCGATAATCGAAGGCGTTGGGATCCTCGACGCTCTGGCCGTCGATCGTGACAATCAGATCGGACAATTTCAGCCCGCCTCGCGCCGCCGGACTGCCAGCAACGACATTGGCGACCAGTGCGCCGGACGGCAGGCGAAGTCCCATGGTCTCGGCGATCTCCGGCGTCACCGCCTGCAGGCGGGCGCCGAGCCACGGCCGCTTGACGGCTTTGCCGCCGCTCTTGGCCGAGGTCACGACCACCCGCACCATATTGGCGGGGATCGCAAAGCCGATACCCTGAGAGCCGCCAGAGCGCGAGAAGATCGCGGTGTTGATGCCGGCGAGCTTGCCGGTCATGTCGACCAGCGCGCCGCCCGAATTGCCCGGATTGATCGCGGCATCGGTCTGGATGAAGAACTGGTAGTCGGTGATGCCCACTTGGGTGCGCGCCAGCGCCGAGATGATGCCGTGGGTGACGGTCTGCCCAACGCCAAAGGGATTGCCGATCGCCAGCACGACATCGCCGACCATCAGTTCATCGGAATTGGCAAAATCCAGCGTCGGGAATTTTTCGCTGGTGTCTTTCAGCCGCAATATGGCCAAATCAGTACGGCTGTCCTTGAGCACGATCTCGGCCTCGAATTCGCGCTTGTCGGACAGCGAGACCTTGAACTGGTCGGCACCCTCGACGACGTGGTTGTTGGTCACGACCAGGCCGGACGCATCCACCATCACGCCCGATCCGAGCGAGCGCTGCACCCGCTCCTGCTGCTGGCCGCCGGGGACGCCGAAGAAGCGGCGGAAGATCGGATCGTCGAGCAAGGGATTACGGTCCTGCACCACCTTGGCGGCGTAGACAGTGACCACCGCCGGCTGCACGCGCTGCACGATCGGCGCGTAGGAGAGCTTGAGTTCCGCGCCCGAGGCCGGCACGCGCCGGTCCTGGGACATTGCCGGGGCCGTTGCGGCCAAAACAACCAGCAATGCCGTGAAAATGCGAACAACGATCATGAGGGGATTCCCGCGATTGGATGGGGCGAATATAGGCTTCCGGGCGCGCGAATAGAAGTGATTGGGGGCTTGCGGGAACGGCGGACCATGGGAGCCCACTGGGCCGGCCCTCATGGCCATCTTGCAATTCCCCCGGCAAAATCGCACCTAGTCGGGGGCCGGTATTCACAGCCCGCAACAAGGAGAACCGCCCATGAAGGCCGTCGGATATAAGAAATCGCTGCCCACCGATGCGGCAGATGCGCTGATCGATTTCGAGACCACAAAACCGCAACCGGCCGGGCGCGACATCCGGGTCGCGGTCAAGGCGATCTCGGTCAATCCGGTCGATTACAAGGTCCGCAAACGGGCGGCCCCGCCCGAAGGCGAGACCAAGATTTTGGGCTATGACGCCGCCGGCGTGGTTGATGCCGTCGGCCCCGAGGTGACGCTGTTCAAGGCGGGCGACGAGGTCTTTTACGCCGGCTCGATCCAGCGTCAGGGCACCAATTCGGAATTTCATCTGGTCGATGAGCGCATCGTCGGCCGCAAGCCGACAACGCTGTCATTCGCCGAAGCGGCCGCCCTGCCCCTGACCTCGATCACCGCCTGGGAACTACTGTTCGATCGGCTCGGTGCCGTGCCCGGCCGGGGCGTCGATCCGCGCACGCTCTTGATCATCGGCGGCGCCGGCGGCGTCGGCTCGATCCTGACCCAGCTCGCCCGGCGCCTTACGGGTCTCACGGTGGTAGCAACCGCATCACGTCCGGAAACACAAAAATGGTGCCTAGATCTCGGCGCCCATGCCGTGATCGATCACGCCAAGCCGATGAAAGAGCAGATCGACAAATTGAAATTGCCGCCGGTGGCGCTGATCGCGAGCCTTACCAATACCGGCGATCACTATAAGGCGCTGGCGGAACTCATCGCGCCGCAGGGCAAATACGGATTGATCGACGACCCCGCCGAATTCAATGTCGCGGTCTTCAAAGGCAAGTCGGTTTCCGTGCACTGGGAATCGATGTTCACCCGCAGCTCGTTCCAGACGCCCGATATGACCGGCCAGCATGCTTTGCTTAACGACGTGGCTGATTTGATCGACAAAGGCGTGCTGCGCACCACGCTCGATCAGGCGTTCGGCACCATCAACGCCGCGAACCTAAAGCGCGCACATGCGCTGCTGGAATCCGGCAAGTCGCGCGGCAAGATCGTGCTGGAGGGGTGGTAGGATTTGTAGGGTGGGCAAAGGCGCTCTTGCGCCGTGCCCACCATTTATCCGTTGAGCAAGATGGTGGGCACGCGGAGCCTGTCATCGGGCGCGCATTTGCGCGACCCGTTGGCTTTGCCCACCCTACGATCACACTTCACGCAATCGTCTGGACGATCCCGCCTTCGGCCCGCAGCGCCGCGCCGTTGGTCGCCGATGCTTCTTTCGATGTGACATAGACCACCATGTTGGCGATCTCCTCGACGCTGGCAAAGCGTTGCAAGAGCGAGGTCGGACGGAACTGTTTTACAAACTGCGACGCGGCCTCTTCCACCGACTGGCCGTTTTGTTTCGCTAAATCCTTCACAAAAGCTGCGACGCCCTCCGACATCGTGGGTCCCGGCAATACCGAATTGACCGTCACGGCAGTGCCGCGGGTCATTTCGGCCAGGCCGCGCGACACTGCGAGCTGCGCGGTTTTGGTCATGCCATAATGGATCATCTCCTTTGGAATATTCAGCGCGGATTCCGAGGAGATGAAGACGATGCGGCCCCAATTGCGCTCGAGCATGCCGGGTAAATAGGCCCGCGACAGCCGCACGCCCGACATCACATTGACCTCGAAGAAGCGGCTCCAGTCTTCATCGGGAATATCGAGAAAACCCTTGGGCTCGAAAATCCCGGCATTGTTGATCAGGATGTCCACGTCCGGCAACGCTCCGACCAGCGTTTTACAGCCCGCTGCCGTTGAGACGTCGGCGGCAACGCCCCGGACTTTTGCATCAGGCAGCGCCTTGGCAAGGGCGGCAACCGCCGCATCGACCTTGGCCTGTGTGCGGCCATTGACCACGACAGAAGCACCTGCCCCGGCAAGGCCTTTAGCAATGGCGTGACCTATGCCCGTGGTCGAACCCGTCACCAGCGCTGTCTTGCCCTTCAGATCGATATTCATGCGGCATCTCCATGGTTGCTGCAGGGCATATCGGGAGCCGCGCGCACGGCCGCAAGCGCCGCCGAACGTAGGGTGGGCAAAGGCGCTCTTGCGCCGTGCCCACCATCTACCTATCGCGCCGCGGGCATGGTGGGCACGCTTCGCTTTGCCCAACCTACGATTTAACGCGTCAAAAACAAAAAACGGCGCCCAAAGGCGCCGTTTTCGTAAAGCAATTCGCTGGATCAGGCTTACGCCGCGTCGGCGGCCTTTTCCTGCACCGGGCCGGAATCGAGGCCCTTGGCATCGACGTCGCGGTCGACGAATTCGATCACGGCCATCGGCGCGTTGTCGCCGTAACGGAAGCCGGCCTTGATGATGCGGGTGTAGCCGCCCTGGCGGTCCTTGTAACGGGTGGCGAGAACGTCGAACAGTTTTTTGGTCTGGTCGAGATCGCGCATCTCGGAGATCGCCTGGCGGCGCATGGCGAGACCGCCCTTCTTGCCGAGCGTGACCAGCTTCTCCACGATCGGGCGAAGCTCCTTGGCCTTCGGCAGCGTGGTGACGATCTGCTCGTGCTTGATCAGCGACGCGCACATATTGGCGAACATCGCGCGGCGATGTTCCGCCGTGCGGTTGAGCTTCCGATGAACCTTGCCGTGACGCATATGATATTCCTCTGTACTTCTTCCGTCGCGACAGTTCGTCGGACAATGCTCAGGTGGGCCGCCTGCGTTCGCCCAAATAAAACGGCCGGGACTTCTTTCACGAAGAACCGGCCGCGGTGATTAATGTTCAGTAGTGATCTTCGAAACGCTTGGCCAGCTCGTCGATATTCTCGGGCGGCCAACCCGGCACTTCCATGCCGAGATGCAGACCCATCTGGGCCAGCACTTCCTTGATCTCGTTCAGCGACTTGCGGCCGAAGTTCGGGGTACGAAGCATTTCGGCTTCCGACTTCTGCACGAGGTCGCCGATGTAGACGATGTTGTCGTTCTTCAGGCAGTTGGCTGAGCGAACCGACAGTTCGAGCTCGTCGACCTTCTTGAGGAACGCCGGGTTGAAGGCGAGATCGGGGATGATCTCCTGCGCGACTTCCTTGCGCGGCTCTTCGAAGTTGACGAACACGTTGAGCTGGTCCTGCAGGATGCGCGCCGCATAGGCCACCGCGTCATCCGGCGAGATCGCGCCGTTGGTCTCGATGGTCATGGTCAGCTTGTCGTAGTCGAGGATCTGGCCCTCGCGGGTGTTCTCGACCTTGTAGGAGACCTTGCGCACCGGGGAGAACAGGCTGTCGACCGGGATCAGGCCGATCGGCGCGTCCTCGGGACGATTGCGCTCGGCGGCGACGTAGCCCTTGCCGGACGCGACGGTGAATTCCATGCGGATTTCCGCGCCCTCATCGAGGGTGCAGATCTGCAGGTCCGGATTGAGCACGGTGACGTCGCCAACGGTCTGGATGTCGCCGGCGGTGACGGTGCCCGGGCCCTGCTTCTTCACGACCATGCGCTTGGGGCCTTCGCCCTGCATCTTGATCGCGATGTCCTTGATGTTCAGCACGATGTCGGTGACGTCCTCACGAACGCCCGCGATCGAGGAGAACTCGTGCAGCACGCCGTCGATGTGCACCGACTGCACCGCTGCACCCTGCAGCGACGACAACAGGATGCGGCGCAGCGCGTTGCCGAGCGTCTGGCCGAAGCCGCGCTCAAGCGGCTCGGCAACCAGGGTCGCAAAGCGCGTGGCGTCGTGACCGGGAGTTACCTGCAGCTTGTTCGGGCGGATAAGTTCTTGCCAATTTTTCTGGATCGTCACTGTTTTCACCCATTGGCCAATCGATCCGCGAAGAGATCACTGGCGTTGGAGACCCGCGGATCAGTCCGCGGCTTGCAATTTCTCAAAACCATCGCGGGCGGCAGAGCCGCCCGCGCACCAAAAAATCAAACCCGCCGGCGTTTGCGCGGGCGGCAGCCATTGTGCGGGATCGTCGTCACGTCGCGGATCGAGGTAACGGTGAAGCCCGCAGCCTGCAGCGCACGAAGCGCCGATTCACGGCCCGAACCGGGGCCGGCCACTTCCACTTCCAGGGTGCGCATGCCGTGTTCCTGCGCCTTCTTGGAAACGTCTTCCGCCGCGACCTGCGCAGCATAGGGAGTCGATTTGCGCGAACCCTTGAAACCCATCGTGCCGGCCGACGACCAGGCAATGGTGTTGCCCTGCGCGTCGGTGATGGTGATGGTCGTGTTGTTGAATGACGAATTCACGTGCGCGATGCCGGAGGCGATGTTCTTGCGCTCGCGACGACGTACGCGGGTGGCTTCCTTGCCCATTCCAAAACCTTTCCTAAGATCTCAACGCCGCCGTAATGCCAGCGGCTACACCTGAAAAAATGCCAGTAGCGAATGGCGAATTAAAACTATTCGCCACTCCCTATTCGCTATTCGCCAAATTACTTCTTCTTGCCGGCGATCGACTTGGCCGGGCCCTTGCGCGTACGCGCGTTGGTGTGGGTGCGCTGACCGCGCACCGGCAAACCGCGGCGATGACGCAGGCCGCGGTAGCAGCCGAGATCCATCAAACGCTTGATGTTCATCCCGGTCTCGCGACGCAGGTCGCCTTCGACCAGATAGTCGCGGTCGATCACTTCACGAATTTGCAGGACTTCCTGATCGCTGAGCTGATTGACGCGGCGATCTTCTGGAATCTTGACCTTCTCCATGATCTCGGCGGCGTTCTTCTGGCCGATGCCATGGATGTACTGGAGCGCGATCAGGACGCGCTTGTTAGTCGGGATATTCACGCCGGCAATACGGGCCACGGACTTCTCTCCTGTCGCCGATCCCTCGCGGACCGGCCATTTTTTCTAGCTATCTCGGGCAGGTGTTCACAAACGCGAACACGACGCCCTTCCCCTTTGATATCTTGGGGCCCGGCATCGTCTGAAACTAACCGACTGGATACCGGGCTTATTAAAGGATTCAACTTGGTTTCGTCAACCGTCCCTATGCTTTAGCTCGCTTTTTCGTGACCTTTTTTGCGGTTTTTCCAGCCTTCTTGGCCGCGCGGGTCTTGGAACCCGCGGCCGCCTTCCGGGAGGGCTTTTTGACTGCCTTTTTGGCCTTCCTGGATGTCGGCTTTCCAGCCTTGCCGGAGGCTTTGGCAGCCTTTTTAGGGGCGCTGGTGCTGCGGCGGGCCGATTTGGCGGCCTTTTTGGCCACCGACCTGGTTTTGGCCGCCTTCGGCGCCGCTTTGGCCTCCACAGCACCGATGGCGGACAGAATGCGGTTAATCTCACGGGTAACGTGCTCAATGGTCATCATGCCATCGACCGTCAGCAGTTTGCGCCGCTCCGAATAATAGTGAATCAGAGGCTCGGTCAGCGAACGATAGCTCGCCAGCCGCTTGGTCAGCACTTCCGGGGTGTCGTCGATTCGCACTTCCTCGCCGCGCGCCCGCATCTCCGCGACCCGGGTCTCGACCCGCTGCAGCAGCGCGCTTTCGTTGACGCGAAGTTCGATCACCGCATCGAGCTTGATGTGCTTTTTCTTGAGCAGTTCATCAAGTGCCGCGGCCTGTGGCACCGTTCGCGGAAAACCGTCGAGGATAAAACCCCTGGCGGCATCCGGCTGGTCGAGCCGGTCGGAGATGATTCCGATCACGAGTTCGTCCGGCACGAGGCCGCCCGCGGCCATGATGTCCTTGGCTTTCAGACCGACCGGGGTCTGCGCCGCAACGGCCGCGCGCAGCATTTCGCCGGTCGAGAGCTGGACGATACCGTGGCGGTGAATCAGGCGCTGGGCCTGCGTGCCCTTGCCTGCTCCCGGCGGTCCGAGAAGGATCAATCTCATGAATGTTTCGCCCCCCGGCTCAGTGCGCGATTGGCCGCGCACCTTAAGGTTCAAAATCAGCAACAGCGCTAACTACAATCAGCGCCGAGCGCGGATGGCGAAAGCGAAATGCACATAGTCCGGCGTCAGCGGCGACGCCCTCTCAACTTCGACTTCCTGATCAGCCCCTCATATTGATGGGCGAGCAGATAGCCCTGAACCTGCGCCACCGTATCCATGGTCACGCTGACCACGATCAACAGCGACGTGCCGCCAAAGTAAAACGGCACCGAAGCGTAGGAAATCAGAATTTCGGGAATCAGGCAGACAATCGCCAGATAGACCGCGCCCAGCACCGTGATGCGCGACAGCACGTAATCGATATATTCGGCGGTACGCTCGCCCGGCCGGATGCCCGGAATGAAGCCGCCATGCTTCTTGAGATTGTCGGCGGTTTCGGTCGGGTTGAACACGATCGCGGTATAGAAGAACGCGAAGAACACGATCAGCGCCAGATAGAGAATCAGGAACAGCGGACGGCCATGGCCGAGCTGGGTCGTGATCCACTGGAACCATTCCGGTCCCTTGCCTGCGTTGAAATTGGCGACCGTGGTCGGCAGCAGCAACAGCGACGACGCGAAGATCGGCGGAATCACGCCCGACGTATTGAGCTTGAGCGGCAGATGCGAGGACTGGCCCTCGAACATCTTGTTGCCGACCTGGCGCTTTGGATACTGGATCAACAGCCGCCGTTGCGCGCGCTCCATGAACACGATGAAGGCGATCACGGCGACCGCCATCACGATGACCACCAGAATGAGGCCGGTGGACAGCGCGCCCTGGCGGCCGAGCTCCAGCATATTGGCGAGCGCCGAGGGCAGCTCGGCGACGATGCCGGAGAGAATGATCAGCGAGATGCCGTTGCCGATGCCGCGCGAGGTGATCTGCTCGCCGAGCCACATCAGGAACATGGTGCCGCCGGTCAGCGTGATCGCGGTCGACATCCGGAAGAACATGCCGGGGTCGCTGACGACATTGCCGGCGCCTTCAAGGCCGACCGCGATGCCGTAGGACTGGAACGCGGCGAGAATCACGGTGAGATAGCGGGTGTACTGGTTCAGCGTCTTGCGGCCCGCCTCGCCTTCCTTCTTCAGCGCTTCGAGCTGCGGCGATACTGTGGTCAGAAGCTGAATGATGATCGAGGCCGAGATGTACGGCATGATGTTGAGCGCAAAGATCGCCATGCGGTGGATGCCGCCGCCGGCGAACATGTTGAACATGCCGAGAATGCCGCCGGCCTGGGACTTGAACACCTGCTCCCAGATGTTGGGATCGATGCCGGGCAGCGGGATGTAGGTGCCGAGCCGATAAACAAGCAGCGCACCCAGTGTGAACCAGATGCGCTTCTTCAGTTCGTCGGCCTTGGCCAGCGCGCCGAAATTGAGGTTGGCTGCAAGTTGTTCCGCTGCTGAGACCATGTTTGGCTTTCTCCCGGGCGCCCCTTGCGCTGTCAGATCCGGGAAAGCGGACCCCTCAGCGGACGCCGGACATTATTTGGTGCTCGGCTTCGATAAGTCCATCGTCCCGTCGTGCCGATCGCCCGCATCAAGCGGGCGATGACGCAGATGTTACGCCGCCTCGCCTTCGTCCTTCTTGGCCGGAGCCAGGATCTTCACTGTGCCGCCGGCCTTCTCGACCGCCGCGATGGCGGTTTTCGACGCGCCGTGAACCTCGATCGTCAGCTTGGCCTTGATTTCACCGCGGCCGAGCAAGCGCACGCCGGCCTTGGCGCGGCGGATCACACCGGCTTTCACCAGCAATTCGGCGTTGAGGGTGTCCTTGGCGTCGATCAGCTTGGAATTGATCGCGTCCTGAATACGGTCGAGATTGATCTCGGCATATTCGACCCGGAAGATGTTGTTGAAGCCACGCTTCGGCAGGCGCCGATGCAGCGGCATCTGACCGCCCTCGAAGCCCTTGATGCGCACGCCCGAACGCGCGGTCTGGCCCTTGCCGCCACGGCCGGCGGTTTTGCCCTTGCCTGAGCCGATGCCACGGCCGACGCGCATGCGCTTTTTGCGCGAGCCGGCGTTGTCGGCGATATCGCTGAGCTTCATAGTTAGCTTCCTTTATCCTTGGAGCATGATCTTGACCGAAAACCGCTAAACACTTTTCGGGATCATGCTCCGACTTATTTCTCGTCGACGACGCGAACGAGATGTTGAACCTTCGCGATCATGCCGCGAACCGCAGGCGTGTCCTGCAGCTCGGTGACGCGGCCGATCTTGTTGAGCTTGAGGCCGATCAGCGTCGCACGCTGCGAGTGATGGCGGCGGATCGCGCTGCCGGTCTGCTCGACCTTGATCATCTTTGCGGCCTTGGCCATCGTCGTAACTCCGAAAAGCGCGTCAGCGCGTTTTATTATTCAGCGACCACTTCGGCGTCGCCACCGACACGGCGCGACTGCAGCGTGGACACCTTGATGTTGCGGCGTGCCGCAACCGAACGCGGCGAATCCTGGTGCTTGAGCGCATCGAAAGTGGCGCGAACCATGTTGTAGGGGTTCGACGAGCCGATCGACTTCGCCACCACGTCCTGAATGCCGAGCGTCTCGAACACCGCACGCATCGGGCCACCCGCGATGATACCGGTACCCGCCGGCGCCGCGCGCAGATAGACCCGGCCCGCGCCGTGACGGCCGGCGATGTCGTGATGCAGGGTGCGGCCTTCACGAAGAGCCACGCGCGTCAGATTGCGCTTGGCCGATTCAGTTGCCTTGCGGATCGCTTCGGGAACTTCGCGCGCCTTGCCATGGCCGAAACCGACCCGGCCCTTTTGATCGCCGATCACGACCAGCGCCGCAAAGCCGAAGCGCTTGCCGCCCTTGACGACCTTCGCCACCCGATTGATGTGGACGAGCTTGTCGACGAACTCGCTGTCGCGCTCTTCCCGGCCGCCCCTGTGGCCGCCACCGCCGCGTTCGCGTTCACCTGCCATGGTGTTTTCCAATCCTTGAAAGAGCTTTCGCCCCAGTCCTGTTCAATTCCAAATCCAACTTAGAAGCTCAGCCCGCTCTCGCGCGCAGCATCCGCGAGCGCCTTGACGCGCCCGTGATAGAGATAGCCGCCGCGATCGAACACCACTTCCGTGACGCCGTTCTTTACCGCACGCTCCGCCAGCAACTTGCCGACCGCCTTCGCCGCATCGATGTTGGCGCCGGTGTTGCCGGTATCGCGCATCGCCTTCTCCAGCGACGAGGCCGAAGCCAGCGTCTCGCCCCTCAGGTCGTCGATGACCTGGGCGTAGATGTGCTTCGACGAACGAAACACCGACAGACGCGGACGGCCGTTGGCCGTGCGGCGCAAGGACAACCTTACGCGTTGCTTGCGCCGGGCATTCGTAATCTTGAGTCTCGACATGACCGGCTCCGTTACTTCTTCTTGCCTTCCTTGCGGAAGATAAATTCATCTGAATACTTCACGCCCTTGCCCTTGTAGGGCTCCGGCGGACGGTAGCTGCGGATCTCGGCGGCGACCTGGCCGACGCGCTGGATATCGTTGCCGGTGATGACGATCTCGGTCGGCTTCGGCACCGTGATCGCGATGCCTTCCGGGATCGCGTAGACGACGTCGTGGCTGTAGCCGAGCGCCAGCTGCAGGTTCTTGCCCTGCAACGCGGCACGATAACCGACGCCGGTGATCTCGAGCTTCTTCTCGAAACCCTTGGTGACACCGGCGACTAGGTTCGCGACCTGCGCACGCGCGGTCCCGTAGAGGGCCTGCGCGCGGTTGGTTTCGAACCGCGGATGTACCTTGACCGAACCGTCTTCGAACTTCACCTCAACGTCGTCATGAACGACGAACTGAAGCTGGCCCTTCGGCCCCTTCATCTTGACGGTCTGTCCCTCGACGGTCGCGGTGACGCCCGAAGGCACCGTCACAGGCCGTTTGCCGATACGTGACATAGTCGATCCCTTCCTCAGAACACCGTGAAGAGAATTTCGCCGCCCACATTCGCTTCACGCGCTTCGTGGTCAGCCATAATTCCCTTCGGCGTCGACAATACCGAAATGCCGAGACCGTTGTTCACGCGCGGCAGGTTCTTGACCGAGGCGTAAACCCGCCGTCCCGGCTTCGAAACCCGCTCGATCTCGCGAATGACCGGCTCGCCGTCGAAATACTTCAGCTCGATCTCAAGCTCGCTGCGGCCCGAGGAATGCTCGACGCTGGCATAGCCGCGGATGTAGCCCTCGGACTTGAGCACCTCGAGCACATTGGCGCGCATCTTGGAGCCCGGGGTCGAAACCTTGGGCTTGGCGCGCATCTGCGCGTTGCGGATGCGGGTGATGAGATCGCTGATCGGATCGTGCGTTGACATGTCCGATCCCCCTTACCAGCTCGACTTCACGAGCCCGGGAACCAGGCCCTTGGACCCGAGTTCACGCAGCGCGATACGGCTGAGCTTGTTCTTGCGATAGACCGAACGCGGACGGCCGGTGATTTCGCAGCGGTTGCGAATCCGGGTTGCCGACGAATTGCGCGGCATCTCGGCGAGTTTCAAGGTCGCCGCAAACCGCTCTTCCATCGGCTTGTTCTTGTCGGCGATGATGGCCTTCAGCTTCGCGCGCTTGGGCGCGGCGTTCTTGGTCATCCGCTTGCGCCGGTTGTTCTTCTCGATCGAACTCTTCTTTGCCATGCTTGGCTCCTGGGTTTCCGCGTTTGAGAGGCTTGTGTTCAGCTTCTCACTGCCGGAACGGGAAATTGAATGCGGTCAACAATGCTCGTGCTTCGTCGTCGCTCTGCGCCGTGGTGCACACCGTGACGTCCATGCCCCACGTCTCGCCCATCTTGTCGAAGTCGATTTCGGGGAAAATGATGTGTTCCTTGATGCCGAGCGAATAGTTGCCGCGGCCGTCGAAGCTCTTCGGGTTGAGGCCGCGGAAATCTCGCACGCGCGGCAACGCCACGTTGATCAGGCGGTCGATGAATTCATACATCTTGGCCTTGCGCAGCGTGACCTTGCAGCCGATCGGCTGGTTTTCACGCAGCTTGAAGGTCGCGATCGCGACCCGCGAATAGGTCACGATCGGCTTCTGGCCCGCGATCAGCGCGAGATCGGCCGCCGCCAGTTCCGCCTTTTTGCGGTCGTTGACAGCCTCGCCGACACCCATATTGAGCACGACCTTCTCCAGGCGCGGCACCTGCATGACGTTGGCATAGCCGAACTGTTCCGTCAGCTTGCTGCGGATGCTCTTGTCGTATTCCGCGCGCAGGCGCGGCGTGTATGCGGTCTCAGCCATCGATCTCTGCTCCCGAGCGTTTGGCGATACGTACCTTGGTGCCATCCGCCTGAATCTTGAAACCAACGCGTGTCGGCTTGCCGTCCTTGCCGACGATCGCGATGTTGGACAGGTGGATCGGCGCCTCTTTCGAGATGATGCCGCCTTCCTGGGCCTGGGTCTGCTTCTGGTGACGCTTGACGAGGTTGATGCCACGGACCAGCGCCTTGCTGTCGGTCGGTCGGACCTCGAACACTTCGCCGGTGCGACCCTTGTCGCGGCCGTTCAGCACGATAACCTTGTCACCTTTCCGGATCTTGGCAGCCATCACAGCACCTCCGGCGCGAGCGAAATGATCTTCATGTGGTTCTTGGCGCGCAGCTCGCGCGGCACCGGCCCGAAGATACGGGTGCCGACCGGCTCCGACTGGTTGTTGATCAGCACGGCGGCGTTGCGGTCGAAGCGGATGACAGAACCGTCGGCGCGGCGAATGTCCTTGCGGACCCGCACCACGACAGCCTTCATCACGTCGCCCTTCTTCACCTTGCCGCGCGGAATCGCTTCCTTGATCGACACGACGATGACGTCGCCTACGGTGGCATAACGGCGCTTGGAACCCCCAAGCACCTTGATGCACATGACACGGCGTGCGCCGGAATTATCGGCCACGTCGAGGTTGGTCTGCATCTGAATCATTGATGCACCTCGTCCTCTTTCTGATGCGCTTGTTCGCGCTTAAAATTTTCCTGAAGTAGTCCGGCGATACCGAACCTGACCTCAGGCCGTTTTCTTCTGCTCGCCCCGGACCACGGTCCAGCGCTTCAACTTCGAGATCGGCTTGCTTTCCTCGATCCACACCTGGTCGCCCGGCTTGAACTCGTTGTTCTCGTCGTGCGCGTGGTAATTTTTCGAGCGGCGAATCGTCTTCTTGTAGATCGGATGGGTAAAGCGGCGATCGACGCGCACCACAACCGTCTTGGCTTGCTTGTCGCTGACGACCACACCCTGAAGCGTACGTTTCGGCATGTCGGCCCCTTACTTCTTCGCGTCGCGCTTCTGCGCGGCGATGGTCTTGATACGGGCGATATCGCGGCGGGCTTCACGCAGCCGCGAAGTGTTCTCCAGCTGCCCGGTGGCGCGCTGGAAACGCAGATTGAAACGCTCCTTTTTCAGATTGAGGACGGCGTCATCCATCTGATCGGAACTCATCGCACGGACGTCGGCGGTTTTCATCTCGGCCATGATCACATCCTATTCCGCAATGCGCGCGACGAAGCGCGTCTTGATCGGCAGTTTGGCGGCGGCCAGGGTCAGCGCTTCCTTGGCGGTCTGAATGGTTACGCCGTCGATTTCAAAAATCACGCGACCGGGCTTGACCCGCGCCACCCACAATTCCGGCGTACCCTTGCCGGAGCCCATCCGGACTTCAGCGGGCTTCTTCGACACCGGCACGTCCGGGAAGATGCGGATCCAGACCCGGCCGGCACGCTTCATGTGACGGGTCAGCGCGCGGCGGGCCGCCTCGATCTGACGCGCGGTGAGACGCTCGGGCGCCATCGCCTTCAGGCCGAACTGACCGAATGACAACGTCGCGCCCGAAGTCGCAACGCCGTGGATACGGCCCTTATGCGCCTTCCGGAACTTCGTCTTCTTTGGTTGCATCATGGCTTACGCCCTCAAACCTTCTCTATTGCGCTCAAGCAGCGTCGCGACGCGGCCGCGAATTGTCGCCTTCAGCCATCTTCTTGTCCTGGGCCATCGGGTCATGCTCAAGGATTTCGCCCTTGAAGATCCAGACCTTGACGCCGCAAGTGCCGAACGTGGTGAACGCAGTCGCCACGCCGTAATCGATATCCGCGCGCAGCGTGTGCAACGGCACCCGCCCCTCGCGGTACCATTCCATGCGCGCGATTTCGGCGCCGCCGAGACGGCCCGAGCAGTTGATACGAATGCCCTCGGCGCCCAGACGCATCGCCGACTGCACCGCGCGCTTCATGGCGCGGCGGAAAGCGACGCGGCGCTCGAGCTGCTGCGCGATCAATTCGGCGACCAGCGTGGCATCGAGTTCCGGCTTGCGGATTTCGACGATGTTGATGACGACGTCGGAAGCCGTGATATCGGCAACCCGCTTGCGCAGCTTGTCGATGTCGGCGCCCTTTTTGCCGATCACGACGCCGGGACGCGCGGAATGGATCGTCACGCGGCACTTCTTGTGCGGACGTTCGATCACGATCCTGGCGACAGCCGCCTGCTTCAGCTCCTTGTGCAGGATCTTGCGGATTTCGACATCCTCGTGCAGCAGCTTGCCGTATTCGTTCTTGCCGGCGAACCAACGGGAATCCCACGTCCGGTTGATGCCAAGACGCAGCCCGATTGGATTGATCTTCTGACCCATCGTATTCTCCTGCGCTCTTTAAGCGCTCGCCTCGGCCTCGACCTGACGAACAACGATCGTCAGCTGCGCGAATGGTTTAAAAACACGGCCCGAACGGCCACGGCCGCGCGGTGCGAAACGCTTCATCACGATGCCGTTTCCGACATGAGCCTCGGAGACGATCAGGTCGTCGACATCGAGGTCGTGGTTGTTTTCGGCATTGGCGATTGCCAATTCCAGACACTTCTTGACGTCCACAGCGATCCGCTTGCGCGAAAACTGCAGGTCGGCGAGCGCAGCCGAAGCCTTCCGGCCGCGGATCAATTGCGCGACCAGGTTAAGCTTCTGCGGGCTCACCCGAAGCATCCGGGCGATCGCCTTGGCCTCGTTATCCGGGAGGCTCCGTTCGCGCTTTGGTTTGCTCATAACTTAGTCCTCAAGCCTTCTTGGCTTTCTTGTCGCCAGAATGGCCATGGAAGGTACGGGTCGGCGAGAACTCGCCGAACTTGTGACCGACCATTTCCTCGTTGACCGATACCGGCACATGCTTCTGGCCGTTGTAGACACCGAACACCAAACCGACGAACTGCGGCAGGATGGTCGAGCGGCGGCTCCAGATCTTGATCACGTCATGACGGCCGGACGCACGGGCCACATCTGCCTTCTTGAGCAGCGAGCCTTCAACGAACGGGCCTTTCCAGACTGAACGAACCATGTCCGGCGTTCCTTACTTCTTCCGCTTGTGGCGGCTGATGAGAATGAATCTGTTGGTCGATTTGTTCGAACGTGTCTTCTTGCCTTTGGTCGGCTTGCCCCACGGCGTGACCGGGTGACGGCCGCCCGAGGTACGGCCTTCGCCGCCGCCGTGCGGGTGGTCAACCGGGTTCATGGAGACGCCGCGGTTATGCGGCTTGCGTCCGAGCCAACGGTTACGACCGGCCTTGCCGATCGAAATGTTCATGTGATCCGGGTTCGACACCGCACCGATGGTGCCGGTGCAGCGGCCGTGAACCAGGCGCTGTTCGCCCGAGTTCAGGCGAACGATCACGTAGTCATGGTCGCGGCCGACGAGCTGCGCATAGGTTCCGGCGGAACGCGCGAGCTGGCCACCCTTGCCGATCTTCAATTCCACATTGTGGATGATGGTGCCGATCGGCATGTTACCGAGCGGCATGACATTGCCCGGCTTCACGTCGACATAGTTGCCGGCGATCACGGTGTCGCCGACCGCCAGACGCTGCGGCGCCAGGATGTAGGACTGGGTGCCGTCGGTGTATTTCAGAAGCGCGATAAAGGCGGTGCGGTTCGGATCGTATTCCAGACGCTCGACGGTCGCGGGCACATCGACCTTGGTGCGCTTGAAGTCGACGATGCGATAGGACTGCTTGTGGCCGCCGCCGCGAAAGCGCACGACCATGCGGCCGGTGTTGTTGCGGCCACCGCTGGAGTGCTTGCCTTCGGTCAAAGCCTTGACCGGCTTGCCCTTGTAGAGCGCCGAACGATCGACCATCACCAGCTGGCGCTGGCCCGGTGTCGTGGGGTTGAATTTTTTCAATGCCATCGTCGTATCGCCCTATAGCCCGGTGGTGACGTCGATGCGGTGGCCCTCTTCGAGGGTCACGACAGCGCGCTTCACATCCGACTGCGAACCGAACTGGCCGCGGAAGACCTTGGTCTTGCCCTTGCGCACCAGCGTGTTCACGCTCTTCACCTTGACGTCGAACAGCTTCTCGACGGCTTCCTTGATTTGCGGCTTGGTTGCCTTGCTGGCGACCTTGAACACAACCTTGTTGTGCTCGGACGCCATGGTCGCCTTTTCGGTCACGACCGGAGCGACGATGATGTCGTAATGGCGCGGATCGATATTCTTCATTTGAAGCGCGCCTCCAACGCATCGAGCGCAGCCTTGGTCAGAACCAGCTTCTGGCGGCGCAGAATGTCATAGACGTTGATGCCCTGGATCGGCAGCACGTCGATGTTCGGGATGTTGCGGGCCGCGATCGCGAAACCGGCATTCACTTCGGCGCCGTCGATGATCAGCGCATTGGTCAGGCCGAGACCCGAGAAATGTCCGATCAGCGCCTTGGTCTTGGCTGCCTCGAGCGTAGCCGATTCAATCACGATCAGGCCGCCGTCCTTGACCTTGGCCGACAGCGCATGGCGCAGCGCCAGCGCACGAACCTTCTTCGGCAGCGCGAAAGCGTGCGAGCGCACGACGGGACCGAATGCACGGCCACCGCCGCGGAACTGCGGCACGCGGGCCGAACCGTGACGGGCGCCACCGGTGCCCTTCTGCTTGTACATCTTCTTGCCGGTGCGCCAGACATCCGCACGGCCCTGGGTCTTGTGGGTGCCGGCCTGACGTTTGGCGAGCTGCCAGTTGACGCAGCGCTGGATGATATCCTTGCGCGGCTCCAGACCGAAAATCGCGTCGGAAAGCTGAACCGAACCCGCGGCCTTGCCCTCAAGCGTTGTGACATTCAATTCCATCTCACACGCCCTCCTGCTCGGCCGGCGCGGCTGCTGCCTGCTCGCCGCCACCTTCAACCAGGCGGAACTTGCCCGGCTGCGGCGCGTCTTTCGGCAACGCCTTCTTCACGGCATCGCGCACCGCGATCCAACCGCCCTTGGAGCCGGGAACGGCGCCTTCGACGAGGATCAGGCCGCGCTCGACGTCGGTCTGCACAACGCGCAGATTGAGCGTGGTGATGCGATCGACACCCATGTGACCGGGCATCTTCTTGTTCTTGAAGGTCTTGCCGGGATCCTGACGTCCGCCGGTCGAACCGATCGAACGATGCGATACCGACACACCGTGGGTGGCGCGAAGGCCGCCGAAGTTCCAGCGCTTCATGCCGCCGGCAAAACCCTTGCCGACCGAAGTACCGGTCACGTCGACGAACTGGCCGACCACGAAATGATCGGCCTGGATTTCAGCGCCGACCGGGATCAGCGCGTCCTGCGACACGCGGAATTCGGTGACTTTGCGCTTGGGCTCGACCTTGGCGACCGCGAACTGGCCGCGTTCAGCCTTCGGCAGATAGACGGTCTTGCGCGAGCCTGAACCGAGCTGCAGCGCGACATAACCGTTCGTCTCGGTCGTGCGGTGACCCAACACCTGGCAGTTGCCCAGCTTCAGCACGGTCACAGGGATATGTTCGCCGGTCTCTGTAAAGACCCGCGTCATCCCGACCTTTTGTGCGATCACTCCGGAGCGCATCGGCGTGCTTCCTGTTCTTTCTGTCCGCTAACTTCGGACGGGATCTGAAAACTTAGAGCTTGATTTCGACGTCGACGCCGGCAGCCAGATCGAGCTTCATCAAAGCATCGACGGTCTGCGGTGTCGGGTCGACAATGTCGAGAAGACGCTTGTGGGTGCGCATCTCGAATTGCTCGCGGCTCTTCTTGTCGACGTGCGGTGAACGGTTGACGGTGAACTTCTCGATGCGGGTGGGCAGCGGGATAGGTCCGCGAACCTGTGCACCGGTACGTTTCGCCGTGCTGACGATCTCGCGGGTCGAAGCATCGAGGATTCGATGGTCGAACGCCTTGAGACGTATGCGGATATTCTGGCCGTTCA